>NZAC01000019.1 GCA_002686085.1 Roseibacillus sp.
TGCCCACGAGACGCAAGCAGAGGCAGAAGAGGAAACGCGCTTGATTCATAAGTTGTATGAGGACTTCCTCCGTGATCATCTTGCGATTCCGGTGGTGCCCGGTGAAAAGACGGAGGCCGAGCGCTTCCCGGGTGCACTTAACACCTACACGGTTGAGGCCATGGTGCAGGACCGGAAGGCTATTCAGGCAGGAACGTCACACTATCTGGGTCAGAATTTTGCCAAAGCTCAGGAAATTACCTTTGTTGGTCGTGAGGGAGGTAAGGAGTATGTTCATACTACTTCATGGGGAGTAAGCACCCGCCTGATTGGAACGCTCATCATGGCTCATGCGGATGACGATGGATTGGTCCTTCCGCCGATGGTCGCCCCCCAGCAGATAGTCATCGTTCCTGTCACCCCCAAGGAGGAGACGCGAGAGGCCATAATCGAGTCCTGCGAGGCGTTGGCAGAAACACTCAGGCGAGAACAGAGTTATGCGGGAGCTCCTCTCCGGGTCCATGTTGATACCCGCGATCTTGGTGGAGGGGTAAAAAAATGGGAGTGGGTGAAGAAAGGCGTCCCGATCCGAATCGAGATTGGCCCGAGGGATCTTGATGCGGGGAAGGTTTGCCTGCAGCGTCGAGATCGAGCTCCAAACGAAAAGGATTTTGTTGATCGAGAGGAGTTCATTCAGACCGCAGCCCAGATTCTCTTGGAAATTCAGCAGGCCCTCCTCAAACGCCTCTCGGTGTTTCGGGATGAGAATATCAGTGAGTGCAGCAGCCTGGAGGACTTCAAGTCTCACTGGGAGGGAGAGGGTAATCCTGGGTGGCTTCTTACTCCGTGGGCCGGTTCGACCGAGGAGGAAGAGAAGCTCTCAAAGGAGCATAAGATTACGATTCGTTGCCTTCCGAACGGCCAGCAGGACGGCCCCGAGGCGCCCTGCTTCCTGACAGGTCAGGGAACCAGCGTGCGAGCTCTCTGGGGTCGAGCCTACTAGGAGACGCTATCCACCCTGATGTCCTTTTCCGGGGACTGGTGCTTAACGATTCGGGGCCGAGAGGGCCTATTTCAGCTCCTTGAGTTTCTCGCGGACCATCTTGGCTTGCTCTCCCTCGAGGACCTGCCAGCAGGCGAGGCCGTTGCCCACGAGGTCCCATTCATCAAACTGCCAGACGACCTTCTTTTCCTTGGTAATCTCAAAGATCTGAGGGTTCTTGTCCCCAGCGTGGCAATTGCCGATCACGTAGTTGCCATTAGAGAGTTCCTGCAGGCAGGTCATCCATCCTAGACTGATCGCGGTGCCTGGAACCTTGCCCTTGATTTCCCACACGATTTCCTTGGCTGGACTCACCTCCAGAATGCTCTTGCCGTTTCCCGAGGCGATCAGGGTGTTGCCGTTCTTGAGGCGGATGGCGCCGTAGACCCGAGACCCGACCTTGTATTCCCAGACCAGCTTTCCGGTCTTGTCGTATTCAGTGACTACGCCCGGGCTCTCTGCGCAGGATAGATAGTGGCCGTTGTCCAGAACACGGACGAGGCGGGTGTTCCTGCGTCCGCCCTCACCCATTGGAACCTCCTTGATCTTCTTTCCATCCTTGTCGACGTGAAGAAAGCGTCCCACGCCACTTTCCGCGATCATGGTGGAGCCATCCGCATAGCGCTTGAAGGCGTGGACGTCCACTCTCTTGCCCTCGTTGCCATTCTCCCGAGCGGACTCGTATTCCCAGACGACTTTTTTGGCCAGAGTGATCTCCTGGGTCTTGGTCCAGGTATCGTGGAAGAGGACGTTCCCGTTATCGAGGAGATGGATGTCGTGATGGCCCGTGTGCCCCCGCTGGGGGCCGGCAGTGTCGTGCTTCCACAGGACAGAGCCATCCATCTCGCAGATGGCCACAATATTTTTTCCGTATGAGACACCGAGGAGAACCAATCGCTGGTCCTTAGCCTTAGCTGGCGTGAAGAGGAGAAGGGTGAGCGTAAGAGCAGCAAGCAAGGCAGGTTTTCGCATGAGCAAGATCCTAGAGAGGGGAAGAGCAAAGGGCAAACACTCGGTGAGCTGTCTGATCAGGGGATGATCAGGCTACTGCAATACGCCAGAACGTTGTTAAATGAATGGTCCTGCAATAGAGCAAAGGCGTCATGGGTCGTCAGTCGGGCGCGTCTGCCCGTAGTTGGCAGGACGACCCAGGTGCGGGAAGTGGCCGGGCTGTTCAGGCCGCAGAGAAAACGGGCAAGTTGGCGAGCGGTGCGGAGAGGACCATGTCGTTCGTCGAGAAGGCCCTGAATGATTTCTGCGTGCTCCAATGTGATCTCAGGGGAGGTAGCCCCGGGCGCCTTGCCGCCTGAGGATCCAAGGCATGTCCCGCAGTGCCCACAGGGATCCGGTTGAGCCTCTCCAAAATGGTTCAGCAGATGCTGGTTCAGACAGCGATCCTCTTCTGCATAGGACAGGACCTTTTCGAGGCGATGAAGGTCCTGTTCTTCCCGTTTTAGAAAGAGTTGTTGAACCCGGGAGGTGAGGTCCTGCATCTTTTCGGGAGATTTGAGCCGCCGATAGGAGTGTCGGATTCTGGTAGGCTTTAGGGAGATGTCGCCATGGGTCTCCAGAGAGGAAAGCTCATGGATTATTTGGTCTCGATCACACTGCATTTGTTCCGCTGCAGCTGCGGGTTCAATCGTAACCCACGTACGCCCTTGCTTTCCCGTGGCGAGGATCCGGGCAAAAAATTTCCTCTGACCTGGCTCGAGCCCAAGGTTGATCTGGTCGATGTCACGTAACAGGCGGACGCGGTAAGAGCTGTAAAATGGCGAGGCCGCAACAATATAGCCTTCGAGCTCGAGGTAGGTGAGCAGAGTGCTAATCACCAGTGGACGAATGTCATTTGAGACCGCGAGATCGTAACGGGAGAGGTCAAAGTTCGCGCCGCGCATGAGGATCTGCTCAAGTACTCTGCTCACCGCTTCCGGCGAGGGGGTATCGCCATAGATGAAGTTTTCAAGGACCAGTAAGTCATCTCGGCAGGCGAGGAGCTCACAGCAGGCAGGTTGTCCATCACGGCCTGCTCTCCCGGTCTCCTGGGTATAGTTTTCGAGAGATTTAGGGAGGTTGTAATGGATGATCCGGCGAATATCGGCTTTGTCGATTCCCATGCCGAAGGCAATCGTGGCGGTAATGATGGGAGCGTCTCCTGACATGAAGGCTTCCTGGCAGGCGGCCCGAGTTTCGTCGCGAAGACCGGCATGATAGGGGCGAGCGGATAGACCCTCCCTCTTGAGATAGGCCGCAAGGCCCTCGGCGGTTTCCTGCCTGGTCACATAGATAATGGTGGGGGCTTCGAGGTCCGTCCGCAGGCGCTCCAGAAGAATGGGTCGCTTTTCCTCCTCGAGACATGGTGTGACGTGAAGTTCGAGGTTCGGCCGGTGGAATGAGAGTTGGACATGATCCTGTTCAGCGATCCCAAAATTTTTGCGGATATCCTCGGCCACCGGTGGAGTGGCAGTAGCCGTGAGGGCGAGAATACGGGATACCTTCAACTCCCGTGCAAAGTGTGATAATTTGAGGTAGTCGGGTCGGAAGTTGTGTCCCCATTCAGAGATGCAGTGAGCCTCATCGACTGCGAGAAGTGAGATATCCACGCGCTGGAGATGATTCCTGAAATTCTCATTAGCAAGACGCTCGGGTGCGACATAAAGAAGTTTGAGGCGCCCATTCAGTATGTCAGCTTGAACGGTTTGAACCTGTTCGAGGGACAGAGAGGAGTCCAGTCTTGCTGCAGCGACACCGTGGCTTACCAGAGCATCGACTTGGTCTTTCATCAATGCGATGAGAGGCGACACCACCACCGTCAGTCCCTCCAAGAGGACTGCGGGCAATTGATAACAGAGCGACTTTCCGCCGCCTGTGGGAAAGACCGCAAGGGTGGGGCGGTCGGACAGGATCGACTCGATGACACGGCGCTGTCCGTCGCGGAAGGAGGAGAAGCCGAAGTGCTTCTCCAATGCTTGGGTCAGGTCTGTGGACACATCACCGTTCAGGGTGCCTGATTGAGACTGGAGACGCCATGGTGAACAAGCTTGAATCCTGCTCTAGGTACGCCAAGGACCCCTGATCGCGAAGGTGTGATCAAGGTTCTGTATGTTCACAAAAAGGATGTCTCCGTCAGGTGAAAAGATAGAACCGCAGAATTCGTTTTTGTTCTTCGCGTCCGGATTGCGGCCAAATGTGAATATCTGCCCTTCGGGAGTGACTCCGCGCAAGTGCGGTAGTTGCTCTTTTGAAAACGGGCTGACGAGGTCTTCGCAGATGATGAGATCCCCATTCGGTGCTACGCAGAGGTTGTCCCCACTGGTCAGAAGATCGCTCTTGCCCGGCTCAAGAAACAGCTCCACTGAAGCTGCTGGGTGCTGGGGACTGCTGGGAAGGATCCGAAAGATCTGACCGCGCTTTGTGGGGCCACCGTTAGTGCAACAGAGATAAATTGCCCCTTTGTCGTAGAAGATGCCTTCTCCTCGTGCGAATTTGGCAGCGCCTTTTTTGAACCCCTGAATTCTGAGGTCGTCTTTCGGTGAGGTAGGATCTTCAAGGTCTACCCAGGAAATAAGTTTATCCTGTCCTTCGGTTATCACGCGCTTTGGCTTGGGCTGGTAATTCCTCAAGTCGGCTGCGGCATGATCCTTCAGGCACATGGCTTGAAGCTTTCCGCTTGAAAGGTCGTTTTTACGATCAGGCACAAACCGATATAGCAAGCCGTCGTCGCGATCCTCGGTTAGATAGACTGATCCATCTCCGGGATCGTAGGCGACTGCCTCGTGGCGAAAGCGCCCCATTGCCTTAAGGGCGACAGCTTTTTGCAAACCGAGTTCGGGATCGGCCCTTACTTCAAAACAATAGCCATGTTGACGTGTTCGGTCACCTTTGTCGAGGTCTGCAGGCTCCTCGCATGTGATCCATGAACCCCATGGCATGGTTCCGCCAGAACAGTTCCGGTCCGTTCCAGCAAGAGAAAGAAACTCCTTCTCAGTTTTCCCTGAGGCAGGGTTGTAAATGATGGTCGTTGTCCCTCCGAGGTGGGGGGGCTCGTTATTCCCTCCGGCATCGTAAAGAAGATCGCTGTCGAGGTGGGAAGGAACCTCCTTTTCGGGGAAGGGACCAAAGTTGGGTTGGTCGAGGGCGACTTCATGGTTACGTATCAGAATGATCCTGCCGTTGTCTCCGGGAAAGGCGGCCATGTCGTCAAACTTTCCCGGGACCTTCATGCCGTCCGCCATGGGAGTGCCACTCCGTGAGATCACATCGTAGGTGAAATTCCTTGGGAGGTCGAGAAGGCCAGCCTTATCGCGGACGAGAGGACCGTAAGGTTGGATAACTCTCTGGGAAGAAGAGGAAGTTTCTTTGGCTTGGAGGTAGCGACCGAGGCCGAGAAAGCCCGCGGTCCAGCCCGCTTGATGCAGAAATGTTCTGCGACCAGTCGAAGCAGAGCCTTTAGGATGGGTTGAGTGACTCACAACTGGTCCTATATGGATCGCAAATTGATCCTTACGACACAAAAATGCGACGTTTCAAAATTGTTGCAGTTTAGTGAAGGGTCGCTCCCCTCAAAGGAGTAGATTTGGGCCAAATTTGGTCTAAAAGTGCCGAATGGCCAAATTAGGGCCTTATTTTTCCTCTTGAGGGTTTGACACCCTATGGCGGGCTTCCCTTAAATCCTGTCCATCGGCAAACGCCGGCATTCATTGACCGGCTGACGCCAGAATCTCAACAACACGCGCCATGAGTGAAGACGACAAGAAAGCTCCCGACTCTTCTGAGAAGAAGGCTGACAACGCCCCCGCAGCTCCGGCGCCGACAATCCCGTTGAAGCCTGCTGGAAGCGCACCTACGACTCCTGCACCTGCACCTACCATTCCCCTCAAGCCCGCCTCCGACGCGGCTGCCCCTTCTGCACCGGCTGCCCCTGCGCCCACCGTGCAGTTGAAGGCTCCGGGAGCAAGTAGCGCACCCAAGACGACCCCTCTCAAAACTCAGCCGCTTGCTGGTGACTCGGATGCTACTCAAGAGCTGCCCAAGGCGACGGTGCAGCTCGGTAGCGCGACTCAGGCATTAGGAGCTCCTACCGCCCTGGCCGGACCACCCTCACTGCAAACGTCGGGGGCCGAGGAAGAGGAGGCGCCGGACACGATGTCTAATATTCTTTCCGGTGTGGCCTTTGCCGCCGCGCTCGTGGTTCTTGTTGTCCAGTTGATGACGACAGGGACTTGGGCGAACGAGCAATCACCAGTGGAAGGTCCCGGATGGAGCGCAGCACTGTTAGGAGAATAAATTACACTCATGGCTTTTCCCATTATAACAACTGTAGTCGCAGGGATCGTCCTTGCTATTTTGATCCTCACAGGGAACTCACCTACCTGAATCCTGCAGGCAGAGTTCCTTACCAGGAAGTGCCTTGCATGAAGGTGCAGCCTGCAACGAAACATAATAGGTCTGAACATGGCTCTTCAATTTACCAGTGAGAATTTTGACGCAGAAGTTCTGCAGTCTGAACTGCCCGTTCTTGTGGATTTCTGGGCGGAGTGGTGTGGTCCCTGCAAGATGATCGGTCCTCTCGTTGATGCGGTGGCCTCGGATACCGAGGGCAGCGCCAAAGTTGGGAAGGTTGATGTCGACAGTCAGCAGGAACTGGCTCGCACTTTTAACATTCAGTCTCTCCCTACCATTGCCTTCTTCAAAGGGGGGGAAGTCGTTGAGACGATGATCGGCACCAAAGGAGTGACCGTTGATGTGCTGAAGGAGAAGCTTTCTGCGCTCGCCTAGGGGCCAGGGGGGAGACCAGCGGGTGTTCAGGCCAGGCACTCCTCAAAGACCTCCAGAGTCTCATCGATATCGCTCTCGGTATGTGCGAGTGATAGGAATCCCGTTTCGTAGGGACTAGGAGCGAGGTAGATCCCGCGCTCGAGGCAGGCCCAGAAGAATTTCCGGAAGGCGTCAAAGTCCCCCTGCTGCACGGAATCGACATTCACGATCTCGGCGTCACCAAAGTAGAGGCACCACATAGATCCCGCACGGTTGAAGCGGTAAGGTAGCCCCTTCTCTCGAATGATACTCTGCACACCATTTTCGAAGCGCTGCCCGATCTCTTCCAGCCTTTGATAGCCATTTTGTTTTTCCAGCTCTCTCAGCTGTGCCAGTCCGGCCGCCATGGCCACTGGGTTGCCCGAGAGGGTGCCGGCCTGATAGACTGGGCCATCCGGGGCAAGGTGATCCATGATGTCCGCCCGACCTCCGAAGGCTCCCACGGGCAGGCCGCCTCCAATCACCTTTCCGAGAGCGCAAAGGTCTGGAGTGATTCCTGAAAGTTCCTGCACGCCTCCCCTCGCAAGACGGAATCCCGTCATGACCTCATCAAAGATCAGGAGAGCCCCGTGTTTGCTGGTAAGGTTGCGCAGAAGCGCGAGGTAGCCCGGGTGGGGAAAGACAAAACCGGCGTTGGCCGGATAGGGTTCCAGAATAACCGCGGCGATCTTCTCGCCGCATTCGGCGAAGACCTCCTCCACGCGCTCAGGAAGATTAAATGGGAGGGTGATTGTTTCCGCGGCGAGAGATCGGGGAATCCCTGCGGAGTCCGGTTCGCCATGAGTGAGAGCGCCTGATCCTGCCGCCACGAGCAGCGAATCGACGTGTCCATGGTAGTGCCCTTCAAACTTGATGATCTTGTCCCGACCCGTGAATCCGCGGGCCAGCCGGATCGTGGACATTGTGGCCTCCGTTCCCGAGTTGACCATGCGAACTTTCTCGACCGAGGGGACCCACTCGCTGACGACCTTGGCCATTTCCACCTCGAATGGGTTGGGGATTCCAAAGGAGAGGCCATTCTTGGCGACCTCGTGCACGGTGTTAGTCAGAACGGTCGGGGCGTGACCCAGAATGGCAGGCCCCCAGGTTCCGATGTGGTCAATCAGGCTACGGCCATCGACATCCTCAATCCGGCATCCCTTGGCTCTTCGGACAAAGAAGGGATCTCCGTCGACGTTACGGAAGGCCCTGACGGGGGAGTTCACTCCGCCGGGAATTACTGCCTTAGCGGCTTTGAATAGTTTTTTGGAGAGTTCGCCCTGCATGCTTCCGGCCGGACTATACGGCTATGGAAGAAATTGCCGACTAAAAGTCCTACGGTCCTTCCAGGTAACTGGTCTCGGGGATCGTGGCGAAAATCATGACCTGTGGCTCTTACGGGTGGGATTCCGGTCCTGATTCGCCGGCGGCAGGAGTCGATTTGTAACAGGATATGAGAAATCCGTAATAATTTCACTGTCCGTTCCCTTTGGCGGAAGTCTTCCGCGAGGTCCGAGAAAACGGCTGTCTTCTGGGCAATGCAGCAGTGCCTAAAGCCTTTTGCGGAAATGAGTTGTCTGTTTTCGGCTGCCACACGATGAAGCCGCCTCCGGGTTGTGACAAGTTCCACATGCTCTCCTAGAGCGCGCAAAACACGAAAAAAAAAGTAAATTTCTTGATCAAATCCGCTGAGGAGGAACGGCGATTGCTGCTTATTTGTTGTGAAATCTCCAAGCTCTTCTGTTGCCGCACGCGCTGCCCTCGCCGCCCTTGCCGCCATTGGGTTGGGCGCAGCGCCCCTCCACGGGGCGATCATAGCCCCCTCCGATTTAGGTGGTCCAATAGACCTCACTGTCACCTGTCCAGATTCTGGTGGCTCTCCCGAAACCGCAGCGTCGTTTGGCACCATCGGTGTGGTGGGCGACCTGATCGATATCAATACCTTTAACTCCCTTGGTGACACAGAGTTGGGACTCTTCAGCGCATCCGGCGATTTGCTTGGCAGCAATGATGATACCATAGGGCTTTTGAGTCAGATCGTCTTTGAACCAACCGTTGAAGGCACCTTTTATATCGCCTCTGGAAACTACAATTCATTCTTCAGCCCCGGGTTCGGTGCGCAAGGGCCTGCTGGGGCTCCAGTGATCACCACGGTAAATGGAGTCGACGCAAGCTTTGTGGTCGGGGAAACCGGAGCATTCTGGACTTCCTTTGATGTTGTGCCTGAGCCTTCCAGCCTCAGTTTGGTCGCGGTTGCTGGTCTTGCTCTTCTCCGCCGGCGCCGTAGCTAGGCAACAAGGAGCTCATATCCTTTTTGGACTTTGTATACATCCCGCCTTGTCTATAAAGGCGGGATTTTTTTGTGGCCGTCACACGCTGCAACACCTTCGGAGCCCGGGCCATCTTGCGAGTGGATTAAGGACATAGAGTGAAGCCGATGAGGAGAAGAGTCCCAGGGGTAGCGTCGCTCCGGTGCCCGTGCGCTTCCGGACTCGACGAACATACACAAAGTTGAATTTTCAGCGTGGACCCCGCGTCAGACCGAAAAGGACTTTTCTTTGGCGGTCCGGAGTTTAGCCTGATACGAGCATGAAACCACTTTTGTCTCTCCTCTTACTGGGTTTTCTGTTCTCGACCAGTGGTCTTGATGCGGCCGAGCCGCGGGCGAAGGCCTCGCTGCTCAACAGTGATCCCGATGTTGTTTACTCGGAGGAGTTTACGGAGAAGGAGATTGAATTTCTAGTAGTGAAGCCAGCAACGGTGTTTGCGACGAAGAAAGGCGGGAGAAAACTCGGGGTTCTCAAGGCTGATAGCAAGGTGATGTTCATCGGGATGACGGAGAAGGCTTACAAGGTTCGGGGAACGGCGACGCACGGGCAGGTGCTGGGTTGGGTTTCTCCCAGGTTTTTGGGATCCAAGGACAAGGATTTCGTGGAAAACCTGAAAAAAGTTTACGAGCGCCAGAAAGTCATCCGAGAGCTGGTAGCGAAGCATGAAGTCGCCATCGGGATGTCGATTGAAGAGGTGAGCGCTTCGCTGGGTAAACCGACCAAGACGAAGGTGCGGCAAACCATAAAGGGACGCACCGGGGTCTGGGAGTTCATCGAATACGAAGAGCAGGATCACTATCAGGCCGTGCGTGACCCTGTAACCGGACGAGTCTTCCGGCAATATTCCCATACGACCAAGGAGGAAACCGGCAAGATCGTGGTCGAGTTTGAGAATGAGGTGGTAGCTGCCATCGAGGAGAGCGAGAATAACGAGGGTGGCAAAGTGCGCATCGTCACTCCTCCACTCGTTTTTGCGTGGTAGACCTGCTTGCTGAGGCAGCAGCTTTTTAGCACCCCCAGCGGCAGGCTGCCTGAATGGCGTTACCCTTAACGTGCACGGAGGGGTCGCAGGGACGCCCGCCCGGTGGCCGAGGTGTCGATGAGTCGGCCGGAAGCCGCTGCTCTTCGTCGGAGAGGAGCCCTAGTAGTGCCCGGCGAGAACTTCCTGAGTGCACGCGGTGGGTCGTGGCCCGCCCGGGGGGCAGTTGCCAGATCTACGGAACGCCGGCGGTGGAGAAGGAGCGCGCAGCCAATACAGGCTCCTAGCAGAGAGTAGCCTGGTTCAGGAACCGTGTCAGAAACAGCGAACGATTTCTCCCCGGAAGAAGAACCATCCGGGGGGACAGGGAGAGATACAGCAGTGGCCGAGCTCAAGAGGAGGGCTCCTAAAAGAGCTCCTCGCAGGGGCCTCGGCAATACGTACGAACGGGTAGGGGAAGTCAGGGCGGACAACATGGGTGAACGTTGCTCTATGCTTAACTATCCCAAAATATCAATAGAATGAAAAGAACTTTACGAAAAGAAGTGATGGAGCGAGGCACAGGCCACTTGTTTCCGAATGCCTATCGGACGATTCCTCTCTCGGAAGAGCGGAGAAAGTCTAAGAGCTGCCGGACCTTCTCGTTGCTGGCAGAGTCCAGCTTATCGAGGGTTTCGATCTGAGCGGTGAGATTGAGTCCTTTCTTAAGAAAGAGCGTCTTATAGGCAGTTTTGAGTGCCCGGATATCCTCCGGAGCAAAGCCGCGGCGCTGCAGTCCGATCAGGTTGAGGCCACGAATCTGGGCGGGGTTTCCATCTGCGATGGTGAAAGGGGGAACATCCTGTACGATTTTGGTGCAACCTCCGATCATGGAGTGGGCACCGACCCGGCAGAACTGATGGACACCGGCCATCCCGGAGAGAATGACGTGGTCCTCAACGGTCACGTGCCCTGCCAGAGTGGCGGCGTTGGAAAGAATGCAGTGATCTCCCACAATCGCATCGTGTGCCACATGGGTGTAGGCTAGAAAGTTATTATCCGATCCGATACGGGTGGGTGACTCCGGGGAGGTGCCGCGGTGGACCGTGACGAACTCTCGAAAGGTATTACGGTCGCCGATCTGCGCGTAAGTGGGCTCCCCGCTGTATTTAAGGTCCTGGCTCCGCGCTCCAATGGAAGAGAAGGGATAGAATTCGTTGTCTTCGCCGATGGTGACAGGGCCCTCGAGGACGAGGTGAGAATGAAGGCGGCTCCGGGCGCCAATCTGGACCTCGTCACCAATCACGCAATACGGTCCGATTTCTACGTCATTCCCGATTTCGGCCTTGGGGGAGACGACTGCGGTGGAATGAATCACGGTAACGAGGTGTGAAATGCAGAAGATCAGGTGAACGCCTAGCAATGGAAAGGCGATTACTACCAAAGGAAAGGCTAGTATTTCCAAAGTTGCGACTCCGAAATTAATGCAAATTACTTGCGCTTTGTGCAGGGCTGGGCCATTTCGTGGATATGTTGATCTTCCGCTTCCAATTTCTTCTCCTTCTACTCATGAGCTCTCTTGCGGGGGCTCAAATCAAGGTAGCGGTCCTCCATCCACTTCTTGGGGATCTCGTCGAAAAGGTTGGTGGCGACAGGGTCGAGGTAGTGGATTTGATGGGAGAGGGGGGTGATCCTCATCAATTTCAGCCGGGTGCGAAGGAGCTGCGACGTGCGCAGGGCGCCAAAGTGTATTTTGCCTGCGGGAAGGGGTTGGAACCTTATTTGCCGAAATTGCGGGATGCGGCTGGCGCTGCAAAAGTCGTAGAGGTTGGCAAGACCCTGCCCACTCTGAAGGCCGAGGTTCTTTGTGATCATGATGGCCACGCTCACGTCCATGAAGAAATTGATCCTCACTGGTGGCATTCGATCGATTGCTGGCGACGGGCTGTCACCCGGGTGCGCAAGGAGCTATCCGCAGTTGACGGACAAAATGCGGCATTCTACCAGAAGAGGGCCGTTGAGGTGAGGAGAGAGCTGGCTGGCCTGCAGCGTTGGGCCACTACGGAATTGGCAAAGGTGCCTGTAAAGTCCCGCACTCTGGCTACCGCTCATGCCGCGTTTGGCTATTTCTGCAACGAGCACGGGTGGAAGATGCTGGCAGTCCAAGGCCTTAACCGGGAACGAGTCGACTCTCCCAAGTTTCTGGCGGAGGTGGTATCTGCAATCCGGAAAGAAAAGGTCCGTGCTCTTTTTCCAGAGCAGCGCTCAAATCCCAAAATTCTCAGGACCGTAGCTGAAGGAGCGGGTGTCGTGGTGGGAGAACCTCTCATTGCAGATGGGGGGGGCTCTATTGAGGAGATGTTCCGTCATAACGTGAGCGTCATCGTGGGAGCATTGGGAGAGAAGTAAGAGCTCGCGCAGGCAAATTCTTCAGACCCATCGGGGGGAAGCCACTAGCAGGGAAATACGTGGGATTTCCTCCACGCTTTGAGATTGAGAGGTTCCCGCAGTCAGTTCACAGTTGGGTGTGCTCAATTGTCGAGCCATACCGCTGGCAAGTGCTGGCGAAATATCGCCTCTGTTTGGATTGCTGACGCTCGTTCTGGTGGGGGTGGTCCTCGTATCGCTGGTGCTTCAGCGTTTTCGTCAGTCTCTTCTTGTCGGCTATTTCCTATGCGGCGTACTTCTTGCCAATAGCGGGCTGCTTGACTGGGTCGGAGCGGATTCCGGTGACCTAGACCGGTTAGCTGACCTGGGCGTGATTTTGCTCCTGTTTACTCTGGGTCTCGAGTTTTCGGTCAAAGAAATCAAGCATCTGCGTCGCGTTGCGCTTTTGGGTGGGGGCCTTCAGGTAGGCCTTGTTGGTATAGCAGCAGGAGGGGCGTGCGTGCTCTTCGGATTTCCGTTCCCGGTGGCGATTGCCCTGGCGGTAGCGATCGCACTCTCCAGTACTGCTGTCAGCATTAAGGCCTTCCACGATCTAGGCATGGCGGATAGCCCTGCTGCCCGAGTGGCCCTCGGAGTGGCGATTTTTCAGGATATTCTCGTGATCTTCTTCATGATCATATTACCCCCCTTGCTCGGGCAGGGCGACGGTGAGATGGCTGTTGGAATAGTGGTGGCAGTCTTAAAAGGTGCTCTGTTCCTGTGTGCCTGCTGGTTTCTGAGTAGGCATGGAATTCCACAGATTCTGCATGCTGTGGCGCGGACGCGGAGCCGCGAGCTTTTTACGGTCACTGTGATAGGGCTCTGCGCGGCCGTTGCATTTGGAGCGGTTCAGCTCAACCTGAGTGCTGCACTAGGTGCTTTTGCTGCGGGGTTGGTGGTGAGCGAGTCGATTTACAGTCATCGGGTCCTAGCGGATATCCTGCCATTCAGAGACCTGTTCCTCACCATCTTCTTCGTGTCCATTGGTCTCCTGATCGACCTCGGAGAGGTAGCTTCTAGTTGGGCACTGATCTCCAGCGCGACCCTGATGATCCTGATTATTAAATTTGGAGCGGGATTTCTCGCTGCCAAAAGGCTGGGGGTGGGATTGCGACCCTGTCTTCTCGCTGCTGGCGCGCTGGCCAGTACAGGAGAGTTTTCTCTGGTTCTTTTCGAGAGGGTCGCAGATTTCGGGGTGTTCAATGCCTGGCCTGAAGTGGAGCAGATTCTTCTGGTTTCCACCGCGATCGGAATGGGGCTGGTTCCCGGGATTATGCGTTTTGTCGAGAGAATGGCTCCGGTGCTTGAGCGGCGTGGGTGGTTCGACGGGAAGGCAGACTTACCCCTGGAGCTCACACCAGAGGGGGAACGGGAAGCGTTGAGCGGGCATGTGATTGTATGTGGTTACGGACCGGTGGGCAGGGTTCTGCAGCAGGCACTGGCGAAATGTAATATAGGAGCACTCATCCTCGAACTTAATGCTGACACCGTTCATGAGATGGTGGGAAAGGGTGTGCTGGGCCTTTTTGCGGATGCGCGGCACCCGGAATCCCTTGAGATGGCTGGCGTTGAAAGGGCGCGAGGTATTGCGTTCACCTTTCCCGATGTAGATGCCGCGATCGCGGGAATGCGACTCGCGCGACAGCGGAATCCCGAGATTCTCGTATATGCGCGCGCGAAGTTCACGGAGGAGGCAGATCGCTTGCGTGAGGAGGGGGCAGACCATGTCTTTCATGATGAACAGGAAAGTGGTCAGGCTCTGATCAAATCCGTCTTAAACAGTTACGTCGAGAAGGACGTTCTCGATGATTTTTCGTGATCATCGGCCCTTGGCTGGTGGAGGGAACCAGTTTCATCAGAAGCCTAGGAGAAAATTTCTGCCATTCCCGGGCTTGACGCAATGGAGCAGGCGAGCGACCCAGAAGCGTGCCGGATTGGGATTATCCAGACCTTCCAGTTTCCCGAAAGAGGGAGAAGATTCTTGAGGCGATGCGCTCGAGCCGGGTTGTGGTTGTTGTCGGGGAGACTGGAAGCGGCAAGACAACCCAGCTTCCTAAAATGGCTCTCGAGCTGATTCGGGAGTCTGCGAAGGGTTATCCGGGAAAACGGGCGGGTCGGATTGGCTGCACCCAGCCCCGTCGTCTTGCAGCTACCAGTGTTGCCCGCAGGGTTGCGGAGGAGATGAGAGAGAGAGAGGGGGGGCTTGTTGGTTACCAGGTTCGGTTTGCGGAGAAAGTCAGTGAGCAGACAGAGATCAAGTTCATGACGGATGGAATCCTTCTCGCCGAAACGCAGAGGGATCGCCTGTTTCGACAATATGACACCCTGATTATTGATGAGGCTCATGAACGTTCCCTCAATATCGATTTCCTTCTGGGATACTTCCATGGAGTGCTGGAGAGAAGGAAGGACCTCCGGCTGGTAATCAGCTCGGCAACTCTGGATGCAGGACGATTCTCGGAGTTCTATCGAAACGCACCAGTGGTGGAGGTTGAGGGGCGAACTTATCCCGTGGAAGACCATTTTCTTCCGGGTGAGCAAGAGGAGGAACTTCGTCATCATGTTGCTCGTGCAGTGGATTGGATTTCCCAAATCGATGACCGGGGAGATGTTCTAGTCTTTCTTCCCGGAGAGCGGGAAATTCGTGAATGCGCAAAGTTGCTGGAAGGGCGGTTCCTGCCAGACACAGAGATACTGCCTGTATATGCGCGGTTGAGTCTCGCGCAACAACAGCAGGTCTTTCAGTCCAGTGAGAGAAGGCGGATCGTTCTTGCAACTAATGTAGCGGAAACCTCCCTGACGATCCCCGGGATCGTTTATGTCATTGATAGCGGTCTCGCACGAATCAGTCGTTTTAACCCCGGCCGCCAGGTGCAGCGATTACAGGTTGAGCAGATCTCGCAGGCGAGTGCACGTCAGAGGAGGGGAAGGTGCGGAAGGGTCAGGGAGGGAGTATGTTTGCGGTTGTATGACGAATTTGACCTTGAGCAGGCTCCCGAGTTTACCGATCCCGAAATCCGGCGGTCCTCTCTTGCCGGGGTGGTGTTGCGGATGAAGGCATTGAGGCTTGGGGATGTCAGGGAATTTCCCTTTCTGGACCCCCCTTCTCCGCGTGCTGTCAGTGAGGGTTTCCGGACTCTTGAGGAGGTGGGCGCGCTGGAATCCCGGCAGGGAGATCTTACCGAGGTTGGAAGACAGCTGGCGCGCCTGCCCTTGGATCCCCGGCTGGGACGGATGTTGCTGGAAGCGCGTGAGCGAAAGGTTCTGGGAGAGGTTCTCATTGTTGTTGCAGGGCTCAGTGTCATGGATGTCCGCGAGCGACCTCCGGAGAAGGAGAGTAAGGCAGATGAAATGCATGCAGCCTTCGAGGACCCTGAATCAGATTTTGTGAGTCTGCTCAATATCTGGCATAGGCTGCGTGAGTTTCGAAAGGACCACAGGCGATGGCACCGCAATCAGTTGCGTCGTTTTTGCGAGAGAAACTTCTTCAGCATGCGCCGGATCATGGAATGGGATCAGGTGGCAAGAGAGCTCGGGCGTCTGGTTAGAGAGCAGTATGGAAAAGGGCCAAAGCCTCTTCCGGAAGAACGGCGGGAGTGGGGAGATTTTACGGAGATCCATAAGTCCATTCTTGCAGGCATGCCTCGTCAGATCGGCTTCTGGGATAAGGAAAAGCGTGCATACCATGGGACGGGTAACCGTGATTTTGCGGTCTTTCCGGGCTCCGGTCTTTTCGGCAAGAAACGGCCGGAATGGGTGTTGGGTTTTGATCTTGTAGAGACCTCAAGGCTCTGGGCTCGTAAAGTGGCTGAAATCCTTCCCGAATGGGTAGAGGAGGTTGCGCCTCAATTATGCAGGAGCCGTTATCACTCTCCCGCGTGGGACGAGCAGCAGGGGGCTGTCTATGGGGTTGAAACTGTTCAATGTGGTGGTCTGACTCTTATCCCCGAGCGGAGAGTCCACTTTGGACGGGTTGACCCGAAATCGGCCCATGAGGTCTTTGTGCGCGATGCCATTCTTGGGGACGGGATCCATGCTCAATGCCGATATAAAGACCAGCTCGCGTTGGTCCGGGCAGAGGTGGAACGAGCAGAACACAAGCTGCGGCGGGTTGGAGGGCTCTGGTCAGATGAAGGGGCTTTCGATTTTTTCTTTGAGCGCATTCCGGTCGAAGTTTCAACCGCCAAAGGATTTCATCAGTGGCGCCTCGTCGATCGAAACGAGGAGCGCTTGATGATTAGACTCTCCGATGTGGTATGGGAGGAGATTGCAGAAGAGTTACGCCTTTTTCCTGACGCAGTGGAATGTGAAGGGAAATCTTACCGGGTGATTTACCGTAGCGCGCTGGAAGCTCCTGATGACGGGGTCACTTTTGAGATTGGAATTGATGAGTTGTCGACCTTCCCCGGCTACCTGGTCAGCTGGGGTGTGCCAGGAATATTTGAGGAGCGGGTGGACTTACTAATGCGGTCGCTGTCGAAGTGGCAGAGACAGGCATGCTTTCCCATTGCCGATGCGCTGGCAGAGTTTCTTGCGCTGTGGCAGGGTTGGGAGCCTCAATGTCATCTGTGTGCCGCATTGGCAGAGTTTCTTTCCGAGCGCTCTGGCCATGAAATTAAGGAGGAGGATTTCAACTCTGATCGGTTGCCGGCGCAATTACGACCGAAGATCAGGGTCTATGGTGACGAGGGAGAAGAATTAGGCCTCGGCGAGGAGGTGGGCCCTATCAGGGATAGCTTGGCTGCCATACTGCGGGGCAGAAAAGAAGAAGCGGCCAACCTGCAATGGGAGATGACTGGAGGAGAAGTCTGGAGCTTTGGAGAGGTGCCCTTCGAGGATATTTCTCACTTGTCTGAAGGCTCAGGGAGTCCAGATCCTGTGTATCCGGCGCTGGTTGACGAGGGGGCCTCTGTCGGTATGCGGGCGTTCATAGAGAGAGAGGAGGCAGAGGAAAGTCATCGAGCTGGGTGTGTGCGCCTATTTCTTTTGGAGCAATGCGATCATGTAGAATTTGTCAGGCGCAAGCTTCCGCTTGGTCCTGCATTCCGCCTTCATGCCGCTTCGTTGTTTCCGGAAGGGGGACTGGTGGATGCACTGATCCAGTGTGCTGCGGCCGGAGCGCTTGGAAAGATGCCCCGCTCGGGGGAAGATTTTTCGAAAGCATCTCTCGCGGCCAAAGAGCGTCTTTTTGATTCAGCTCAACTGCTTTGCAATGGGATGGAGCAGGCTGTTGAAAGCTACCACAGGGTTTCGGAGTGGATGGAGGCCCATCGACAGGATCGACATCTAGGAGAGGTGGTTCAGGACCTTGATGAAGAGATCTCGTGGCTGTGGAGAGAAGGGTTTGTTTGGAAGGCTGGGTTTACCCGATTATCTCGTTACTACCGCTATTTTTATGGAATCGAAGAGCGTTTATCCCGTCTGGAAAGCCAGCCTCTGGTTCGGGATGAGGAGAAGCGAAATCGGATTCTCCCTCTCTGGCAGCGATGGATTGCGCGTTGGATGGAATGTCCCGAGGCGGTTCGGCTGTGGGAGGTTGGATGGATGTTGGAGGAGCTGCGCCTTGCCCAGTTCGCACCAAGTCAGCCGAGGGAGATGCGAGTGAGTGAAAAACGGATTGAGAAGGTCCTTGAGGAACTGAAGTAGAGGTTTTTTCAGGCTCGGAGCGCTGGAAAGAGGAATGGTCTTCTTTTTGAGGAGGAGTCTACCTGCTTGGGTGAGGCTCTCTTCGGATTGGCATACAGGTCTCCTTGCCCCCGGAGGGCTCTCCATTTATTATGAAGCTCATGAAGATGGAAAAGGTCAGTCGAACTATGCTCCTGCTGCAGGTTCTTGTCCTTGCCTTCGGTGAATTGCATGCTGATCCGGGAGAGGCACAGCCGGAACTGGAATGTCAGGCAGCTCTGGTTGAGGCTCTTGCTGTGCACCTTGAGTCACTTGCTCCAGTCGATGGGGCGGAAGTCCGTTTCGAAGAGTTACGGGCAGCTCTCAAGCAGCTCGAGGTGGATACTCTTAAGCAAAAGCTGAGCCGGGAGCATCTTGCCCTCCTCGAGCCCGAAATCCGGATCCTCTCGCAGGGACTCATCCCGTACCGGGAGCAATATCTACGGTGGGTCCGGCTGACTGCTGAGGGCGAAAAGCACCCGGAACTTCGTCTTCTGAACGGTAAAGTCTATCGCGAGGTTGTAATACGCCGGGTTACCGATGTCGGTCTGGAAATCAGGCACCTCTCTGGGAGTGCACGGTTACGCCATGATGCCCTTGGAGAAGAGTGGAAGGACAGATTCCTATGGACGGGAGACGAGGCCCACCGTTCATTGGTGGCGGAGGCCAGTGCGGATAGGAAAGTAGCGGAGCTACAACGGTATGCGGTTGAGCAGGGCAGGGACCCGGTCGTAGCCCGTGAGGAAGCTAAAGCGCGGCTTTATCTCGCGGAGCTCGAGTCCTCGGCGCCGATTGTGCCTGCCAAACTAGAGCCCTCGGAGCCATTGGAGCTGGCTGAACTTGAACCTGCGGAGCTGGAGCCTGCCCGAAAGGTCGCTCCACGCAGCCCAGGTAAAAGTCGCTGAGGAGGTTCGCTAGGCCAGCAGTTCTTTGATGACTTTTGCCTGCTCGACGCCTGTGAGGCGTTGGTTGAGACCCTGGTATTTCACTGTGAACCTTTCGTGGTCGTAGCCGAGAAGATGAAGAATGGTGGCGTGGAAGTCGCGGATGTGGAGAGGGTCTTTCGTGATGTTGTAGCTGAAGTCATCGGTTTCACCATAGATGGATCCTCCTTTGGTGCCCCCTCCGGCCATCCACATTGTGAAGCATCGTGGATGGTGATCGCGCCCGTAGTTCGTCTTGCTGAGCCCGCCCTGACTATAAATGGTCCGACCAAATTCTCCACCCCAGATGATCAATGTGTCGTCGAACATCCCCCTCTCTTTAAGGTCGTTGATGAGGGCGTAGCATGGGCGATCGACATCCCGGCATTGAGAGGGCATCCGCCCATTTACATTGCCGTGGTGATCCCAGTTGTTGTGGTAGACCTGAATAAAACGAACATCTCTCTCGGCGAGTCTTCTGGCCATCAAGGCTACGTTTGCGAAGCTCCCTGGCTTCCGAGCCTCTTCACCATAAAGCTCGAAAGTGTGTTCAGGCTCCTTGCTCAGATCAGTGAGTTCAGGCATGCTGGCCTGCATGCGCGCAGCCATTTCATACTGCTTGATGCGGGTGAAGGTTTCAGGATCTCCAAGCTCCTTGTAGGTCAGTTCGTTCATCTCGTTGATGCCCTTGATAGTGCGTTGGCGAATGGCATCCGGGACTCCTGCAGGATTGTTGATATACAGGATTGGGTCGCCCTTGCTCCGGAAGGAGACCCCAGCGTGTTCTCCGGAAAGGTAGCCGCTTGACCAGAGGCGGGACGAGATTGCCTGCTCCTGTTCGCGATTACTCGGGGTAGCAACCATCACGACGAAGGCAGGGAGGTTCTCATTTGTTGAGCCAAGGCCGTATGATGCCCACGCGCCCAGGCAAGGCCGGCCAGTGATCTGGTTCCCGGTCTGCATTGCAGCAATAGCAGGCTCATGGTTTATCGCCTCGGTGTGAAGGCTGCGCATCCAGCAGATATCATCAGCGCACTGGTGGAGATTAGGCAGGAGCTCGTCATTCATCCACATTCCGCATTGGCCCTTCTGGGCGAATTGATATTTCGAGGGAGCAATAGGAAACCGCTTCTGTCCACTTGTCATAGTGGTCAGTCGCTGACCCATCCGGACGCTATCGGGAAGATCCTTGTCATACCATTTCCCGAGTGCCGGCTTGTAGTCGAACAGATCCATCTGGGCCGGACCGCCCACCATGTGAAGGTAGATCACCCTTTTTGCCTTGGGAGCAAAGTGGGTCTTTACCGCTCCAGGGCCGTCTGTTTCCGCGCCCATGGAGCGTCCAAGAAGGCCTGCGAGTGCAGCCCCACCAAGAACGTTTTTCCCCTGGGAGAGAAAGTAACGACGAGATTGAGCCTGAAGATATTCCTGAAAAAGATTCATGGTAAATTCCTGGTTGGTTTTGAGGCGGTCTGGATTCGCATTAGTTAACAAGGAGGCCCCTCATTTGGTCAGCACTTCGTCAAGATTGAGGATCTGATTACAGAGCATCGTCCACGCAGCAAGCTGTCGTGGGTCGAGGGTTGGGTCCGCTTTGCTTTCTCCAACCTTCAAAAGGGCATTAGCGTCGGACAGGTTGGCTTTGTAGTAGGTCAGATGATCTGCCAAGCTTGCTGTGAGAATGGCGATTTCCTGAGGTTTCAGAGGTCTGCATAGTGCGCGGGTGGCGACATACTCGAGCGCGACAGAGTCTGCCCCTTCCGCTCTCTGTAGTGCGCCCTGAGCAAGGGTGCGGGCAGCTTCTACGAACTGAGGATCGTTCATTGTGACCAGCGCTTGCAGCGGGGTGTTAGTGCGTTCGCGGCGGACAGTGCAGACTTCCCGGCTAGGAGCATTGAAGGCCTCCATGTTCGGTGGATGGGCCATTCGCTTCCAGAAGCTGTAAAGGGTCCGCCGGTAAAGCTTCTCCCCGGTGTCCTGCTTGTAGTTGCGGGTATTTCCTCCCGGAAGGCCGACGACATTCCATATGTCGCTTGGCTGGTAGGGGCGAACTCCGGGGCCTCCGGTGGATGAGGAGAGCAGGCCGCTGGCGGCGAGGGCGTAGTCGCGGACCATTTCAGCGTCCATTCTGAAGCGTGGGCCACGGCTCAAAAAGCGGTTGTCCTCATCCTTGGCAAGCTTTTCTGCGGTAGTGACGGCGGCCTGCCTGTAGGTGCGGGAGGTGACAAAGAGCTTGATGAGTTTTTTCAGATCCCAGCCGGAATCCTGGAACTCCACAGCGAGCCAATCAAGGAGCTCAGGGTGGGTCGGAGGCATTCCCATGATTCCGAAATCCTCCGAAGTTACCACGATGCCCTGCCCGAATATCTCCTGCCAGAGCCGGTTGACGGTGACACGGGCTGTAAGCGGATTCCCGGGGTCCACCACCCAGCGAGCCAGGCCCAGCCTGTTGCGGGGCGCGTCCTGCGGAAGGGGTGGGAGAGCCGAGGGCGTGTTGGCCGTTACCTGCTCTCCTTTTTTGTCGTATTGGCCCCGCATCAGAATGTGGGCCATAGCCATGCCGGGTTTCTCCTTCTGGACATGAGTGATTGCGGCCTTGCCGTTCAGCGCCTCACGTTGAGATTTCAGTTTGGCAAGGGTATCGTTGAGGGTTGCGAATTGCTTGTCCCGTGTGTGGAGAAAATTTTCGAAGAGGACCTTGTTCTGCTCGAGACTACGCTCCTGATGAGAGGTGGCGAGAATGGCACGTAGTGGCCCGGAATCAGCCAGAGCCATGATTTCTCCAGCCGAGAGGGCTCTGGAATAGATTCGCATGTCCTGAAGAAAGCCGTCCTCGAAGTAGGCACCATTACTCCGCTGGCCAATCTGCAGGGGCGTCTCGGCGGAGATATCGGCATTGGATTTGAGAGTGTTAGTCTCAATTTTTTTAGCTTGCTCGGCACCATTGTAATACAGGCGAATCCCCTCGGCTTTTCCACTTCCATCATAGGTAACGAAAATGTGATTCCACTGCGTCGGCTTCAGTACGTTTTTTTCAGTGACGACCTTGATGGCATTTTCAGGCCAGCTCTCTACGATATGAGTTCCAAATTGGCCGCCTTGCTGCCAGAGATCCCAGCCTTGGAACTTCTTCGCGCCGTCCATTCGAGCAAACACCGATCCATTGAGGCGTTGCGGAGATCGTACCCATGCGCCATAGCTGAATGACTGATCAGCCTTGAAGTCAGCAAGGTCACCGAGGTCGAAGGTGCGTCCCCGTTTGATGCGAGGTGCCGGCCCAATTTTTCCTTTCGGGTCCCAGGTAAGGAAACCCTTCGATTTAAAGGTTTGAGCTTCTCCGTTGACGGAGGACTTCACCTTGTCTCCAAGGCCCTCATTGAGCGGCACGTGAAGAATGAGGCTCTCCTGGGGCTGAGCTTCAGCGAGTTGATCTGAATCCGCTGTTAACGCCCATTTTTCAAAAGCAGGCTTCGCTTCCGTTCGCCGTGCCTCGATCAGGATCTGAGTCTCGGCCACCTGCTCGTCCAGCAGGTCTCGTTTCTCCCGGTCTTGGTTGAAGGGAACCTTGATGACCGGTCCACGGCCATCTGAGGAATTGCCGTCCATTGCGCCCTGCGTGGTATTACGGAAAAAGGCTGCCATGGCGTAGTAGTCCTTGGTGGTAAAGGGATCGAACTTATGATCGTGGCACTGGGCGCAATTGGTAGTCAGGCCAAGATAAACCCATCCGAAGGTCTGAACGCGGTCCGCAGCGTAGTTGGCCAGATTTTCCTCCGCGATCGTCCCACCTTCATTGGTGGTTATATTGCAGCGCTGGAATCCCGTTGCGATGAGCTGGTCGAGGGTGGGTTCTGGGAGAAGGTCTCCCGCAAGTTGCCAGACTGTAAAATCGTCGTAGGGAATATTCTGGTTGAACGCACGTATCACCCAGTCGCGATAAGGATGCATCTCCCGGTAGTTGTCAAAGTGAAGGCCGTGAGTGTCTCCGTAGCGAGCCGCATCCAGCCAATAGCGAGCGCGATGCTCTCCATAGTGTGTTGAGGCGAGAAGAGTGTCGATGAGCTTGCCGTAGGATTCTTCACTGGGGGTGTTAATAAAATCAGCAGTGAGTGCAGGGTCGGGGGGCAGGCCAGTCAGGTCTAGGGACAGTCTCCGCGCGAGGGTGTAAGGGTCGGCATCAGAGGCCGGGGTGAGGTTTTGTTCTTCGAGCTTAGAGAGGATAAAGTGATCGATAGAATTCCTGGGCCATGTGTCCAATTTCGTTTCTGGAAGTTCGGGCTTCGTTGGAGGGCGGAGAGACCAATGTGCCTGCCAGGGCGCGCCCTCAGTGATCCATTGTTTGATCAGCGAAATCTGTCCCGGTTCGAGCTTCTTGTGACTATCCGGCGGAGGCATGATTTCGTCCACATCGTCCGTGATAAGACGAAGGTAGAGTTCGCTCTCATCGGGATTTCCTCGGACTACTACCGGGGGAGCATCCTTTACGCCGCTAAAAAAACCACTCTTGGTATCAAGGCGCATGTCGGCTTCCCGGCTTCCGGGGTCAGGGCCGTGACAGGCGAAGCAGTTTTCGGCAAGGATGGGTCGGATATCCCGGTTGAATTCAACCTGCGGCTGACCACTGGCCGCCTGCAGGAGCCCTGCCGCGGCTGCGAGGACGTGGTAGATTGTTCTGACGCTCATGAGACCTTGCTTTAATTTTCAACCGAGAATTCCTCTTGGCTAGGCGTAATTTGATTTTAGTGCACTAAATTGTGGAGCCGTTCTCCATCGTAGTTCATAGGAGTGATAATTCGCGAGGTTGTGGTCGGGGACGGGAAAGGCTATGAGCAGGTGTCATGTGGAGGGTGCGAAATCTTCTCGGAAGCCTCGTTTTCCTGTTTTTGGCTGCAGACCCATGCGCCGGGAAACGAGTGGTAGACTTTGGAGAGGATGTTCGGCCAATACTGGAGAGTAATTGCTTCAGTTGTCACGGTTCGTCCAAGGAAAAGGGAGGGCTCCGGCTCGATAGCCCGGGGTCAATCCTGCGGGGCGGTGATTCCGGAGAGCCTCTTTTCGTGGTTGGTAAGCGAGAGAAAAGTTTCCTCTTCAAGGTGATCAGCAGGCAAGATCCGGATGAGGCTATGCCGCCCCGGGAAAAAGATGCTCTTTCGCGTGATGAGATCGAAATAATCGGATCATGGATTGATGCGGGAGCAAAACTACCGGAGTCCGCAGGGGAGAGTTTCCTGAAAACAGACCACTGGTCGTTTCAAGCAGTGACTGGTGAGCACAGGCGCGATAGCGTTGACGCCTACCTTGGGGACGCTCTCAGAAAAAAGGGGCTGCAGTTTTCGGCTCGTGCGGATCGGCGTACTCTGATCCGGAGGTTATACCTTGTGGTCTTAGGCCTTCCTCCATCATTGGAGGAGGTGGAGGCCTTCGTTGCAGATGAGTCTCCCCGGGCGTGGCCGGATCTCATCGAGAGAGTGCTGGCCAGCCCTCATTACGGGGAGCGGATGGCCCGGCACTGGCTCGATATCGTTCGCTTTGCGGAGACAAACGGGTTTGAGACAAACAGGGAAAGGCTGACGGCATATCATTTCCGTGACTATGTGATTGAATCGTTCAATGAGGACAAGGGCTACGATCAGTTCGTCAAGGAGCACCTCGCGGGCGACATGATGGGAAAAACGGTTGCGACAGGATTCCTCGTTGCTGGCCCGCATGATGTAGTGAAGAGCCCGGACAAGGCGCTGACTTTGATGCAGAGGCAGGATGAGCTTGCCGACATGATCAATACCACGGGGACCGCTTTTCTTGGAATGACCATTGGGTGTGCCCGCTGTCATAATCATAAGTTCGATCCCATCAGGCAGAAGGATTATTATGCCATGCAGGCCGTCTTTGCCGGGGTGAAATTTGGGGAGCGAGAATTGCCTGAGAGGAAAGATTCCCGCGGGCGGCAGGAAATATCGGATCTACGTAAGCGAATTAAAGGGATGGAGGTAGAGTTGGAGGGCTTGCTGTCGAGGGGCAGGGCGATCTCGGCGAGTCGCCACAATGACAAAAGTCGCCCGGCGATCAAGGCGGAGGGCAATGTCGATCGTTTCAAGCCGATGGAGGCGCGCTTCGTCCGGTTTACTATTTTACAGACTAACGGCGGAGAGCCCTGCATCGATGAGCTCGCTGTATTTTCTCCAGAGGAGGCGAATGTAGGCCGGGAAGCAAAGCCCTCTGCTTCCGGAACCCTCCCTGGCTATGACATCCACAAGCTCGAGCACATCAATGATGGATATGACGGGAATTCAAGGAGTTGGATTTCGAATACGAAAGGAACAGGCTGGGTCCAGCTGGAATTCGGTAAGATTGAGAAGATCAACCGTGTCGAGTGGGCGCGAGACAGAAAGGGGCTTTTCAAGGATCGAGTTCCTGTAAAATACACTATCGAGTTGTCCGTCGACGGTAAGAATTGGTCCGAAGTGTCCAGTCACAGGGGCCGCAGGCAAAGCCCGGGCGCGGATATTGACCGGGATGCCCTTCTTCGGCTGCTTCCTCTCGAGGCCGCGGCACGAGGACAGGCTCTGATGTTGGAGATTGCGCAGGCTCAACGCAGGTTGGCCGAGCTGTCTCCTGCTCGGAAAGCATGGGTTGCAAATTTCTCCCAACCTGGCCCAACTCATCGCCTTTACCGGGGTGATCCGCTCGCGGTCCGTGAGGAAGTTGCTCCGGATGCGATCCCGGCTATCTCTACGCTCGATCTGGAAATCAGTAGTCCTGAGGGAGAGCGAAGAAAGGCATTGGCGAACTGGATTGCCAGTGCGGAAAACCCCCTCACTGCGAGAGTGGCAGTGAACCGTCTCTGGCAGTTTGTTTTTGGAACCGGATTGGTGGATACTCCCAGTGATTTTGGGTCGAATGGGACCGAGCCTTCGCATCCCGAGCTGTTGGATTGGATGGCGACTACGTTTGTCGAGGGAGGCTGGTCCGTTAAGGGAATGATGCGCATTCTGTTAAATTCAGAAGCTTTTCAGCAGTCCAGTTTCCCGAACAAAGAGGCAGAAGTCGTTGATGCGGAGAGTCGTCTTTTATGGCGCTTCCCACCCCGGCGGCTCGAGGCTGAAGCTATCCGGGATGGAATTCTGGTAGCTGCAGGGACCATTGATAAAAGGATGGGCGGACCGGGGTTTTACCTGTTGGAGGTCGAGCGGGAAAACGTTGTGCACTATCACCCGAAGGAGGATGTTGGGCCATCCGAATGGCGCCGCATGATCTATATGTTCAAGATTCGTCAGGAGCAGGATCTGGTCTTCGGGGCCTTTGACTGTCCCGATGGTAACCAGGTCATCCCAAAGAGGAGTCGTTCCACAACGCCGTTGCAGGCTCTCAATCTTCTGAATAGCAAATTCACCATGCAGCAAGCTGGCCGCATGGCTCAGCGCATCGGCCGCGGCAGAGAGGGAATCGTCAAGGCGTATGGGATTCTTTACGGGCGACCTGCGACAGAGGAAGAAATTTCAGACGCTGTGAAATTCGTCGAGGAGCATGGAATGACTTCGTTCTGTCGAGCGATGTTAAATACGAATGAGTTCCTGTTTGTCTTCTGACGAATTCCGGCTTCCCACTTCAACTCCAGCAATGATCAAAACCGCTGAATTCCTCGATCGTCGTAATTTTCTCTCCCACACTGCAAGTGGGCTGGGAAGTGTCGCACTTGCGTCGCTGTTAAGTCGGGATGGGCTGCTTGCAGCTCAGAGGGAGAGCGCGCCGGGCAAAGTTCCTGTCCGTCCGGCTATTAACTCAGGTCGTCCCCATGCGGCTCGTGATCCGCATTTTCAACCGCGAGCCAAGCAAGTGCTGATGATTTTCTGTTCGGGGGCTATCAGTCAGGTCGATACGTTTGATTACAAGCCCGAGCTCATCAGGAGACACGGGACACCGATGCCTGGAGGAGAGAATTTGATCACCTTCCAAGGGCAGCAAGGAAACCTTACCCGGAGCCCGTGGCGTTTCAGACCACGGGGCCAATCAGGGAAGATGATTTCCGACCTCCTGCCGAAGCTGGGAGAGCTGGCGGATGAAATGAGCTTTATTCACTCCATGGTTGGAAAAACCAATACTCATGGACCAGGAGAGAATTATATGTGTACGGGTTTCACACTCGATGGGTTTCCGAGTGCCGGGGCATGGACCACTTATGCCCTGGGAAGCGAAACGGAAGATTTGCCCGCATACGTCGCGATTCCCGATGTCCGTGGCACACCCCAGTCGAGCGTGAATTGCTGGGGCCCAGGATTTCTCCCGGCGGCCTTTCAGGGTACGGCGTTTAATGCATCGAAGCCCCTTGGGAACCTCGCCATACCCGGAGGGGTGCCAAAACGAACTGATGAGGCGACCCGCGCTTTTCTTGAGCGTCAGAACAGGCGGCACCTGCGATCCTATGAGGGAGATTCAGAATTGGCGGCTCGTATTGCCAGCTATCAGCTTGCCGCTCGAATGCAGATGAGTATTCCGGATGTGACAGACCTTAGTAAAGAGCCTGCCCACATTCTTAAGTCTTATGGAGCAAACGATGCCGGGAGCAAGGTCGCTGACCTTCGTGCCGCATATGGTAGAAACTGTATCCTGGCTCGCAGGTTGGTTGAGAAAGGAGTTCGGTTTGTTCAGCTTTTCAATGGGGCCTACCAGACCGGAGGGGAAGGGGTGAGTAACTGGGACGGTCACAAGTCACTCGAGAAGCAATATTCAGTTCATGGCTCTGTGCTGGATCAGCCGACGGCCGCGCTGCTCAAGGACCTTAAGGAGCGGGGGCTCCTCGAGCACACTCTGGTGGTTTTCTGCTCTGAGTTTGGGCGCATGCCGACCTTCCAAAAAGGGGCTAGCGGTAGAGATCATAATCCACGGGGATTTACGACCTGGCTTGCCGGGGCTGGCGTGAAAACTCCCTTCAGTTACGGCGCGACGGATGACTTCGGCTATGAGGCTGTAGGGGACAAGGTCACGGTGCACGATTTTTACGCGACTATTCTGCATCTGCTAGGCATTGATCATGAGCGTCTCAGCTTCTACCATAACGGAATAGAGAGGCGACTGACCGACGTGCACGGCAAAGTAGTGAAGGGAATCCTTTCCTGATCGATCTGGCTTTTGAGAGATTTCGGCTCGTGTTCAAAATAGCGTGGCTACTTTTCGAACGAGGCGATGTTGCCAGTAAAAATGAGATTGAGGGTGGTGCCCTCATCGTCGATTTCGAAGCTGTCCTTCATGACCGTGCCTGGTAGGTCAAGATGCCACCTGTTTTCCTCCCGCCTGAGCGTGCCCGCCAATGTTACCGGTTCGGTTTCTTCAATGGTAAGGTCGGTCTCGGTATCCCCGATTTTTTTTCGCAGGACCAGCCCGGTGGTTTCCACCTGACCGGTTCCGTTGACCTGAAAGGTATAGCCGGGGTGCGACCATTCACCACCTTCACCGAGTTGCATCACCGGGTCCGGAGATTTGTTGCTGATCTTTAGCAGACCTGCAGGAATCAGCATCCTAACTGTGCCAATGATGGGGGACCATGCGAATTCAAGTTTCCCTTCTCCTGCGGTTACAAGTTCGACCTTCTCAAGTGTCAGAGTTCGCACCCCCGATTCTGAGGTTTGAAGAGTTGCTGTGATGCTTCCCTTGAGGGGGCACTCGCACACCGAACGGCGTGGAGCTAGGGATTCGTGGTCGAGGGCAAGGTCTATGGTGCCGGTGGATACGCTGGAATCTATCTGGAATTCCAGACGGCTAAGGCTGGGGATAAATCTTTGAGTGACAGAGGGCGTAGAGACAGCAGGCTTGATGTCGGGAGAAGGAGGGATAGCGGCCGCTTTTTCAGGGGGCTTCACGAACAGATGGCAACTGGGCAGGCTGGCAATCAGCGCAACGAAGGTCATCCAAAGAAGAGGAGCGGTGTGCCGGTTGTAGAGCATCTCAGGCATCAACTACTGCGAACTTTAACTCAGCGGAAGAAACGACTTGGCCGTTGACGAGGCACTGGCAGACAGCGAGGCCAACGCTGCGCTTCATTTTCACAATCTCTGCTTCGATGAAAAGGGTGTCTCCCGGGAGCACGGGTCGGCGAAACTTGACGTTGTCGGCAGACATGAAATAGCCGATTTTCCCCTCGTTATCAGGAAGTCGCAGGACAAGAACCGATGCGGCCTGAGCCATGGCCTCGAGTTGAAGGACCCCGGGCATGACCGGGTGGTCGGGGAAGTGCCCTTCAAAGAAAGGCTCGTTAAAGGTAACATTCTTTACCGCGGTGCATTTTAACTCGCTGGAGAAATCGATCACCCGGTCAATGAGAAGAAAAGGGGCCCGGTGAGGAAGGATTCGGAAGATATCCTTGATATCGAGAACCGCTTCATTTTCGGGAAGTTGGAAGGGCGGGACCATGGAGCGCATTCTCTGGTATTCCCGTTTAAGCATGCCTGCCATTTGGGTGTTGGGTCCGTGACCTGGAGCAACTGCGATGACATGACCCGTGATCCGTTTTCCAGCGAGAGCAAGGTCGCCGACGAGATCGAGCGCTTTGTGGCGGGCAAACTCGTTGTCAAAGCGCATGGCCTCTTTGGAAAGGATCTCTTCGTCCCGAATCACGACTGCGTTTTCGAGAGATCCACCCTTGATCAAGCCCTGGTCGAGCAATGGCTTTATGTCTTCGTAGAAGGTAAAGGTTCGAGCAGGGGAGACCTCTTTCTCATATATTTCAGGAGTGATTTCGCTCGAGAAATACTGAGTGAATTTCCCAATGTGGCTGAGGTTGGTAACGGAGACCCGGAATCCTCGGTAGGGCACGATCGTAATATGGGATCCGCTTTTGTCCTGAAAGTGAATGGGCTCGCGGATCTCCCAAGTTTTTCGTCGAGCCTCCTGCTCCTCAAGGCCCGCCTTTTTAATGAGCTCTACGAAAGGCTTCGCTGAGCCATCACCGATAGGGGGCTCGTTGGCGTCCATCTCAATCAGGGCGTTGTCAACTCCCATTCCTGTGAGCGCGGACATGATATGCTCCACGGTATGAACCCGGACAGAGCCTGAGGCAAGGGTGGTAGCGCGCTCAACTTTTTCGACTTTGTCGACGTCGGCGTCAATGAGTGGCTTGTCCGGGAGGTCGATCCGTCGGAACTTGAAGCCATGACCCTCCGGGGCGGGTCTGATGGTAAGGGTTACCTTCTGACCTGTGTGGAGAGAGGTGCCCTCAAGGGTAGCGGGTCCTGCAAGAGTGCATTCTCTTTCCGAATGGGCGGAGGGAGCGGGCATGTGCGCAGGGTAGGAGGAGCGTAGCCTCTGGCAAGGCGTTATTGGGTATTGGGTTCCCTGCCAATTAAGATATGAGGAAAGGGTGTCTGCCGACGGGATAAGCGCGGGGAGAGGCCCGATCGCAGTATCGACCGATATCTGCATGGTGGAGGTCGTGAAGGATTGGCTGGTAGTCAATAAGCCTGCGCCTCTTATCGTTCACCCAACCAACGCTCGGCCTGAACCGACTTTACTCGGAGAGGTGAAGACCTGGCTCTCCAGCAGAGGCGAGGATTGTGCGACTCTTAGTATTCTTAATCGTCTTGATCGAGAGACGAGTGGGCTGGTTCTAATGTCTCGGACGAGGGAGGCTGCGAGGCGTTTTGGGCGAGCGATGGAGCGGAGAGAGGTCCAGAAGGAATACCTTGCGATAGTGTCCGGGTGGCCTGAGTGGGACCGCCAGAGGGTGGCCGAGCCGATACTCCGGCAGGGCGAAGTGCGGGAATCACGAATCTGGATAAAGCAGGTTGCTCATCCCGATGGCAGAGATGCGGCAACAGATTTTAAGGTGCTCCGCCGATTCGAAAACGCACATGGTTGTTTCGCTGTTGTGCGCGCCATGCCTGAGACGGGACGAACGCACCAGATACGAGTTCATCTCGGCTGCCTTGGACATCCTATCGTAGGAGACAAGATCTATGGTCCATCTGAAGATTGCTATCTCGAGTTTATCGAGACTGGCTGGAGCCGTGGTTTGGAAGAGCTCCTCTACCTTCCCCGTCATGCCCTGCATGCAAGTAGACTGGCAATACCTGATGACACTGGTGGGCTCGATTGGAGTTCGTCGATGCCCTCGGCATTCAGGGAATTTTGTGAGATCAAGAGTTGCTAGGTGAGGCTGAAGGGTGACATTGAGGGATGGCCACTCTCGATGACATTGTCTCGTTTCTTGATAGCGAGTTGCGGATAAAGGAAGTGCCTGACTACCCGGGCGCCATGAACGGATTGCAGATGGAAGGGCAGCAAAAGGTTGAGCGGGTGGCAGTTGCCGTGGACGCGTCCCTTCCTGTTGTGAGAAAAGCGGTGGATTCAGGAGCAAACCTCCTGATTGTACATCATGGGATGTTCTGGCATGGAAGTCGCAGGGTTACCGGAGCAATGTATGAAAAATTCAAGTTGGCGATGGAAGCTGGTCTCGCCATCTACAGTGCACACATTCCTCTCGATATTCACCCTGTTATCGGAAACAACGCATGTCTTGCCTCTGCCCTGGAACTTGAAGAGCCCAGGCCATTTTTTGATTGGAAGGGAATTCTTTTGGGAATTCGCGGCAGGTTCGGGGGCTCGTTGAATCAATTGGTAAGTCGGGTGAGTGAAGTGCTTGGTGAGGAGCCCCATGTATGTTCTGCAGGTTCTGAGGATGCGGGAGTAGTGGGCATCATTACCGGAGGAGCTGGATCTGAAGTTGTTGCGGTTCGAGAGTCGGGGATCGATAGTTTTCTTACGGGAGAGGGTCCTCATTGGAGTTATACGGAAGCTGAGGAACTCGGGATGAACATGATCTATGGAGGGCACTACCTGACAGAAACAGGAGGAGTGAAAGCCGTTGCAGATCTACTGTCCGAAAGATTTCGTCTTGGGACAGAGTTCATTGATCACCCTACCGGAATGTAAGGCGCGAACGAAAGGCAAGTCGTCCCTCATGTGGTTCCATGAAGAAGTTTGGTGAATCTCTTAATCCGACATTCTTCCAACAGAGTCCAGAGGACTGCGCGCGAGATTTAATTGGTTGTCGTCTTGAGTGGAAGGGTTGCGCCGGGGTCATCGTGGAAACGGAAGCTTATGCGGCTGAAGGAGACGAGGCGTGTCACACGCACTTTCGACCTAGTGCACGACGATTCATCGCAGAGCATCCGGCGGGAAGCGCCTACGTGTATCTGAATTATGGAGTGCACTGGTTGCTGAATTTTCTCGTCAAGGGAGGGGACGCCGATGGCTTTGTCCTGATTCGGGCACTGGCTCCGAGCGAGGGTTTGGAGCAGATGCGGTTGCGCAGGCGTAGGACGAGGGAGACCGAGTTGTGCTCAGGTCCCGGAAAATTGACTCAGGCGTTAGGAATTGACCACTCAATGCACGGAATGGAACTCGTCCATGGTCTCGGGCTATCGCTTTCCCGATGTTCGCGCCGGGTGAGGGCGAATACCATCGCATGCCGGCGCGTTGGAATTTCGAGGGAAATAGATCGGAAATGGCGTTTTGTTTTAGCGGGGTCTTCCTGCCTGAGCGTAGGACCCGGGGCAGAGTGAAGCCCGGATGCCTCGTTTCGGGTGCGGCGGTTCGGGTTTCGGGTATTTCGTCGCGAAAACCCCTAATCGGCCGCCTCTTGGGATAAAGGGTCCCAGGAAAGGATCGTTTAAACCCTTAAAAAAAGGGTTTTCGTGCCCCTATCTGAAGTGGTGCGGGTGAAGGGAATCGAACCCTCGCCTCAAGCTTGGGAAGCTCGCATTCTACCACTGAACTACACCCGCCACTCGACAGGGAGAGACGGGTAGCTTGTTTCTCATGCAATAAAAGCGTAAAAACAGCGATAAACCCATAAAATTTGGGGATTGAGGGGCTGGCAGTTTCTTTTGTATTTCCCGAGAAAATCCTTGGCGGGGCGAGGGATGGACCCTACATTTTTCTCGAAGTAGCGGGTATAGCTTAATGGTAAAGCCCCAGCCTTCCAAGCTGGCCATAAGGGTTCGATTCCCTTTACCCGCTCCAAGTTAGATCATTCTCCAAACAAAAATCAGCATAATGAAAGCAACGTTATACTCCGCATTAACCGCATGTGCGCTAGTTTTGGCCCCTGCCCTGAAGGCGGATCAGGCTGACTGTCTCAAAGTGGCAGACGCCGTGAAAAAGCAGGTCGAGGCAGATACTGACAATATTCTTAAGATTGTTGAGAAGCAGGCGGCTACTAGCCCTTCCTGCTCTTGTGAGGTTGTTAAAGCTGCGATCCTAGCGGCAGAAGCTGATAAGAATCTTGTGGGACAGATCGTTGCTACTGCGATTGAGGCGGCTCCAGAGCAGATGGACCTCATCGCCTCCTGCGCAGTTGCGGTAGCGCCGGATGCCGTGTCCGAAATCAAAGCTGTTCTGGCCAAGCTCAACCCGAGAGCTCTTGCAAAGAAGGGTAATGATCCAGCTGCTGCGAGCGCCAAGGACGGCAAAACAGTCATTGTGGGTGAAAAGGTTAAGAATCCTCTCGATGGCCCCTATCTTATTCCAGGACTTCCCCCGATTCACCCGCCTATCGTACCCGCAATCAGCACGCCGAGTAGTTCGGACGTCACCTTGGCTGAGTAAGTGAACGCAAGGCTGCGTCGCGCTTCACTGCTTGGAGTCCAACCGACAGCTTAAAGGACCAAATCGATCCACTACAACGCACAGCATTTAAAGATCTCATGAAGAACATCCTCCTCACCTCCGCCCTTGGATTAGCAACGGGTGGCCTGCTCTCCGCTCAGGGCCTCTATAACATCATGCCCTTTGATGACGAACCTACCGATTCTTTGCCGCTGCACTGGACTGCCGGTGCGAGCTTGGGGTGGGATTCCAACGCTTCTCCACTGTTTTCGGACTGTGATGGAGTTGGAAGCCAAGACGTGGGCTACATCTCTGCTTTCGCGCAAGCCAATTTCGTTAGTAAGACTCCGCAGACCACAATCGACATTTGGGGAAGGGCTGGAGCTACTTACTATATGGACAAGATCACCCGGAGTAACGGATTTGCTCCCGGAGTAGGGGTCAGTGAAGACTATTTCCCGCAGTTCCGTGCGGGTGCGAATTTCGTGCACAGGGTTAATGAGAACCTGCGTCTGCGGAGCCGTAATCATCTCACCTACGAGCAGGAGCCCGATTATGACTTTGGGATCGCTTCCGATCGCCGCCAAGGTAGCTACCTGCGCTACAGTTCTGACAACAGCGTGGGATACCGTTGGACTGAGCGTCTCGGTACTAACACAGGATATCGCTTCAGCGGTGTGACTTTTGACGAGGTTGATGGGAACGACTACGTCAGGCATCTTTTCTACAACCAGTTCCGTTATCGGACTAGTTCTACTACAGTCTGGACTGCGGCCTACCGTTACCAGTCCCAGGAGAACGATGATTCAGCAGATTCAAATTCCCACTACTTCCTTCTTGGAGCGGAAACTGAGCTCAGCCCCACCACGGTGGCCGTGATTCGGGCGGGTGCCCAGATTCAGGAGGTCGACAGTGGCGCCAGCAACTCGTCACCTTACTTGGAGGCGACTGTTCGCTCATCTCTCTCGGAGTCCACTCAGATTCGCGCATTTGCCCGCTACGGTTTGGAAGATCGTAACAGGCTGATTTCGACTCATGATTGTGGCGAGCCATTCGAACTAGGTAGATACGAAGAGCGGCAAACCTTCCGCCTTGGTTTGCAAGGTTCTTACGTTGCATCTCCTAAGCTCACATACTTCAGCGGTCTGAACGTTATCATGCTTGGCTATGACGGCAAAGTCGGTGGCGGAACCGCTCCAGATAGCTTGGATGACAGAATCCTGAACTTCAATGTTGGTGCAAGTTATGAAGTTTCTGACAATCTTTTCGTAACCGGATCCTACAACTATACGAAGTCCTCTTCGGATGCGGACATACGGGACTACGATCGTAGCCGTGTTCAAGTGGGACTTCAGTCCTCCTTCTGAAGATTGGGCCACAAAACTCCCTTCGAAATAGCAGCCCTCGCAATGCCTTTTTCATTGCGGGGGTTTTCTGCCTACTGGATTTCCTCCACTTCTGGCCTTACAGTCGGAAAGCTACTAGTTTATTGAAACTCTAAAGATATGCGAAACGGACCCGAACGCCAAACAAATGCCAGCGAAGCCGCACTCCACGCGGTTGATTACTGGCAGGTCCTGAAAAATCGCTATGGCGTCATCCTCCTGACATTCCTTCTTATTTTCATGACGGCGGCCGTAATCACTTACGTCCTGCCTAAGAAATACGAAAGCACTGCGCTCCTGCAGGTTAACCATTCCTTTATCGAACTGGATCCGCTCAATGGGTCCGTCGGTCAACCAATGACAGGGGCTTCGCCGTCTCACGCATACATACAGAACCAGTTTAAAATTATCGAGTCGGAGAAGACCTTGCTCCGGGTTGTTGAGCAGCTCGATCTGCCCACCCGCTGGAATGGATTCGACCGGAATATGGCGGTGCTCAAGCTCAAATCGATTCTGAAGACCGAGCAGATTAGAAATACAGATCATATCGAAATCCGAATCCGTCACCAGAACCGTGATGACGCCCGCGACATAGCCAAGGCGATCGCGAAGTCCTACCAGGAAGGGCGAAATGAGGATGAACGTAAACGTGCTGGTGATGCCTTGGACGCCTTGGAGTCTGAGGTGCGATCGCAGGAGGACCTCGTTGAGGACAAGCGTCGCCATTTCCACTCGATTGTGAGAGCTGTAGGGATTCCTTATATCGAGGGAGTGCTCACGAGTGGTCGAATGGGCCAGAGTGAGGAAACAATTCTTAGAACTGCTGAAATGCAGCAGTTTACCGCTGAGGAAAAGAAAGGTCAGCTTGAGAACCAAATTGCACAATTGCTGACCCTGCGGGATGAAGAGCTTATTGACTTTGCAGAGGGGCTTCAGTTACCGGGAAGCCAAGTGCCCGTCTTGCGGGCCCGGTATCAGGAGGGCAAGGTGAATATTGCGGCGCTTGAGGCCTCAGGCTTGGGGAGGAAGCATCCATCTGTCGAAATGGCCTATATCGCCCAGGAAAAATTGAGCGAGGATCTTAAGTCCTCGGTAGTTGTTCTCAGGGAATTGCTGAAAACGCAGCTGAATCTGGTGAATGGGCAGCTGGACAAAATCAAGGACAGGGTAGAGGATCGACGCTTCGATGCAGTTGACAAAGCGCTGCAATCGCAGGACTACGTCGAGGCAAAACAGGATTACGAGACAGCAAAGGCGATGCTGTCCCAGATGAAGTTAACGAATTCGGCGCGGCGGATTGCACTAAAAATCCCCAAGACTCCGATTACCATTCTTGAGGAAGCCAAGATCGGAATGGACCCGGTATACCCAAAGGTCACCCTGTTTCTCTCTCTGGGTGCCGCGGTGGGGTTAATCTTCGGTATCGCGATAGCGTTCTCTCTTGAATACCTCGATACCTCGGTCAAGACCCTTGAAGACGTGGAGCGTTACTTGCAGGTGCCGGTTCTGGCCGTGATTCCCACCGATGTTGGTGTGTTGCACAAGCAGAGCGGAATGAGTCCTGATGCAGAGGCCTACCGAATCTTAAGAACCAATATTGAGTTTAATCGTAATAATCCCGAGGATAACAGTATTACCATAATATCTGGAGGAGCTGGAGAGGGAAAATCGACTACTCTGGTCAATCTGGCGTATGTCTGTGCTCAGGGTGGCTATACGACGCTTATGATCGACGCGGACCTTCGCAGGCCGAACGTTCATACCTTTTTCGATATCAACAACTCGGTTGGCCTCAGTAATTATCTCACCACGGATCTGATGTTGGAGGATGTGATCCTTCAAACTCCGGTGGACAACCTCTACTTTCTGCCGTCGGGGATTCTCCCTGCGGATGCAGCTGGGCTTTTGAACTCGCGGCGGATGTCAGAACTCATCCAAGATGTGAAACAGAGGTTCGATCTCGTTCTGGTTGACTCTCCGCCAATTCTTGGAGTGAGTGATGCATCAGTATTAGCCTCAGAGGTGGATCTCACGATGATCGTGGTACAGCACCGTAAGCTTCCGCGGAACATGCTGGTAAGGGTGAAGGAAGCGGTTGAAAACGTCGGCGGTCATGTCATCGGAGTTGTTCTTAACAATGTGGATGTTCGGAGTGACAGCCAGTATCAGTACTACACCAGCTATTATACCTATTACGCTCCTTCTGCAGACTCAGATCCAGTGCCTTCGGTTGGGGCAACGGCCTCGGGAACTAGCGCAGCAACGGAATCTACGGTGGCGACTAGTGATGAGGATAAAGATGAAGGGCTCACCTACTAGTAGAACTTCTGACAACCCATTTCGCCTTTCTCCTATCGTCTTTCACTAACCTTATTTCCTTTATGAAAACTCTTCTCAAGTATGCCATCGTCCTCCTGATGCTTTTCCCTGCATCTCTCCATGCCCAGATTGAAGCTGGAGGAGCAATCAAGATTGCCATCCAAGGAGTTCCCGTCGGAGAGCAGGGGAGGATCAATGGCAGCTATCCGGTTTCCGATAAGGGCTACATCACGATGTGGAAGATTGGCACTATCAAGGTCGTGGGAAGTGAAACGGACGTGTTGGCACGCAAAATAGAGGCAGCTTACAGAGACGCTGAAATCTATACCAGCCCCGTGATTCAGATTTTGGCCGACTCAGGTGACAGCATCACAGTCCAGATGGTAACGGTGGGGGGGAAAGTACGGGCGCCAGGGCCAAAACCCTACAGAAAGGGGATGACTTTGTATCAGGCAGTCATGTCAGCAGGGGGACCGACTGAGTTTGGCGCGGTGAACAGGATCAGTCTTTTCCGAAATGGAAAGCGCTATGTCTATGATCTGAACAAGGGAGAGCACAAACTGCTCAAGCTTTATCCGAAGGATACGTTGGATATTCCTCAGAAAACGGTATTTGGTAATTAGGGAGGCGCACAGGGGTTCGTGGATTCATTGAATCTGGGTGTCCTTGGCGGCTGCCAGTCCAGTGGTACTCCAAGTCGCAATCTTACGCTGATGGAATGAAGACAAATTGCTTCAAGAGAAAGGCGCTCCTAGTGTGCTTGCCGATCATCACTGCAGTAATAGGAGGAGAAATATTTGCTCAGGTTGAAGCTCCTGATAGACCGGAAAAAGATGAATTGCCGGAATTGCCGGAAGGAATAATCGAGTCCCTCGGACACGAGGACTTTAAGAAGCGCCATGCGGGGCAGAGGGAGTTGCTTATGTGGGGCAAGGAAGATCTTCAAGGAAGTATCAAGGTGCTGTACCGCATTTACAGGGAGGCAGACAATCCAGAGGTGCGCCTTCGGAGCAGAGAGGTTTTAAAGGCGTTGGTTATCCTCAAACAGCCTCTTCCGGGCCAAGGATACCTGGGTATACAGATGGATACTGCTCGATGGAAAGATGAGGAAGGCATGATGCGGCCGGCCGTGCTCATTACAGAGGTTCGGAAGGGAACAGCAGCAGACCTTGCCAAACTCAAGGCTGACGATTTGATTACTGGGCTTGATGACGTGCAGTTCGATGATTTGGCTCCGACTCGGCGTCTTGCCGACTACATTAAATCGAAAGGTCCGGGGGATAAAATCACACTCAAGGTGAAGCGTGGAAAGGAGCATCTCGAGCTCACGGCGTCTCTCCGGCGGCGTCCCGCCGCCCTCGACGAAATCGTCCAGTGGGGAGTGCTTCCTGTTTTGCCGCAGGAAACTGAGATGGATGAAGATTACTTTCAAGAATGGCTTAAGAAACAGAGGAAGAAGGATAGAAACTCTCCTAAAGGTTGAGCAGAAAGGGCTTCCTGCCTCTCTGGGTTGGGGAAAGAAATCGACAAATCATCCGCCATCGTAGAGTGTAGGGCACCATCAAATCCTTCCGAATCTGGTAAACGGCACAATGAACATGGTTCGTAATTCATCCACCATGGTAGCTCTGGCAGCTGCCTTGATCGGCACAGTTTCCCTGCCGATCCATGCCAAGACCGACTTCAATGTCGTGGGCCGGGAAATGGCGGGAATGTTACAGAACAGTCACTATGCACGAATCCAGTTCAACGCGGATTTGAGTAACAAGATCCTCACGGATTATCTGGCTGATCTTGATTCTGCGAGGCTCTACTTCACGCAGCAGGATGTGGATGCGTTTGAAAAAAAATACGGGAGGCGTCTCCACGAGCTCCTTATCAAGGGACGCTGCATGGAGCCGGCCAATGAGATCTACAAGGTGTTTTCCCAACGTGTTGGAGAAAGAGTAGATTACGCCAAGAAGCTGCTGAAGACCGCGGAGTTCAGTTTTGATTCTACAAAGACGGTGATGCGGACACGAAAGGACGCGGATTGGCCCTCAAGTCAGCAGGCAGCTGAAGAACTATGGAATATACAGATAGAGGAGGCACTTCTTTCTGAGATTCTTCGAAGAGATGCAGTCAAACGGCTTGCAGAAGAGCAGGGAAAGAAAGATCCCCTTGCAGACGATAAGAGCCCTCAAGAGAAAATCGCTCAGCGTTACGACCGCTTTCTACGAAGTATTGGAGAAGCTGATGAGGAGGACGTTGCGAACTATTTCCTGAGCGCGGTAGCTGCAGCTCATGATCCACATACAGACTACATGAGCACCCGGGAAATGGAGCGGTTCCGGTCTGGAATGTCCAACTCCCTTGTGGGAATTGGCGCCCTACTCCAGGCGGAGGATGATGGCGCGACCAAGATCATGGGTATTGTAGTCGGCGGTCCTGCAGATAAGCAGGGTGAATTGAAGCTCAACGATCGGATCGTCGGGGTGGACTCCCTTAACAAGGGTGACGTGGTTGATATCATGTATATGAAGATTGATCATGTCGTAGAGATGATCAGGGGGAAGGTGGATACCGAAGTGCGGCTTAAGGTTGAGCCTTCTGATGGTGCGCCGGGGGAAGTGAGATTCATTACGATCAAGCGGGGGCGGGTTGAGTTGAAGGACGAGCTTGCCAGCGCAGAAGTAATTGAGATGAAGCATGGCGCGGGACAGCGCAGGATTGGTTGGCTGCAAATTCCCTCTTTCTACATGGATTTTGATGATGGTGATCCGAGTGTCTCAGCAGATGTCCAGAAGTTGCTGAACAGACTCAACCAGGAGAAGATTGATGGTCTGGTTCTGGATCTCAGGCGCAATGGTGGAGGATCCCTCGAGGAAGTCCGGCGGATCACGGGGTTCTTTGTTGGAAGGGGCCCGGTCGTGCAGATTAAGGACACTATCGGGCGGATCGAGTCCAAGGAGGCGCTGTTAAGGGTGCCAGTTTACAAAGGACCTCTCATGGTCGTTACCGACAAATCGAGCGCCTCAGCAAGTGAGATTCTCGCAGGAGCTTTGCAGGATTACAACCGTGCGGTGATTGTGGGAGATAGTTCAACTTTCGGGAAAGGAACTGTGCAGCAGCCAATGGAAATCGGGCGCTACTTCCGTTTCTTTGAAGACAACACCAGAGCTGGATATCTCAAGACGACAATTCAGAAGTTCTACCGGGTCTCTGGAAGCTCAACTCAGAAGCTTGGAGTCGAGCCTGATATCGTTCTCCCCTCGGTAACCGATGCCCTGGAAATTGGAGAGGCCTATCTCAATCACCCTCTTGATCATGATTTAATTCGGGAGGCTCCAAACTTCAAACCGCGAAACAGGAAGGACCTTTTTATTCCGATATTGAAGGAGCGCAATGAAGCACGAGTCAAGAAGGCGAAGGACTTCCAATATGTCGTTGAGGATGTTGCCAGGACCAAGCAGCGGATCGTTGCCAATGCGGTTTCTTTGAACCGTGCCAAGCGGGAAGCGGAATTGTCGGATTCCGAAAAGCGGAGGAAAGATCGGAATGTAGAGCGTCGGGAGCGGTTTGCGCAAATGGAAGCCGCCGATCGCCAGCATTTCAAATTCTATCGGCTCACTCTCGATAACCTCGAAGTGGATAGTCTTCCGGAAGTAGATCGCGAGAAGGATGCACAAGCTTTTATGCGCCGTGCGAAGGATAAGGAGGATGCCTTGGACGACACGCCGCTTTGGCCCAGTGGTTTGGATCCAGTGAAGAGGGAAGCTCTTTCGATCGTGGCGGATCTCGTCGAGCAAATCGACAAGGCCGCGACAGTAGGCATTCTCCCTGCGGCTGAGTAGCAGAACCCGGGCCTTTGGTGCTATGGAGAGGAGCGAAATTGTCTCCAACCTCGAAACTGTAAGGCAAAGAGTAGCGAAAGCTGCCAGACGATCTGGGCGCTCTCCCTCAGCAGTGGAATTGCTGGTGGTGTCAAAAACTTGGCCTGCTGAGGTCGTTTCTCATGTCGTAGAATCCGGTCACGAGCTTCTGGGAGAAAATAAACTGCAGGAAGCTGAGTTGAAGATACCGGGTTTGCCGCCTTCGGTGCGCTGGCACTTCATCGGGCGGCTGCAGCGGAATAAGGCTCGTAAGACTTTGGCCCTGTTCGACGCTATTCACAGTGTCGATACGCTTCGTCTTGCAGCTCATTTAAGCCGAATTGCAGGGGAAATGGGTAAGACTTCCAGAATCTATCTGCAGGTTAATCTGGATCACGAAGAGAGCAAAGGAGGATTCAGCGTGAGCCAACTGCGGGAGGATTTGCCAGAACTGCTTTCGATGCCGCATCTGTATATTGCAGGGTTAATGAGTATTCCCCCGGCCGTCGAGGATCCGGAGAATGCTAGATGCTCATTCCGAAAACTAAGGGAGTTTCGGGACAGTCTGGAAAGTGATGCCGGAGTTGAAATCGAGGGGCTCAGTATGGGCATGAGTCATGATTTTGAAGTGGCCATTGAAGAGGGCGCAACAATTGTCCGGGTTGGATCATCCATTTTTGGTCCAAGAAGCCAGAAGGGTCTATCTTAGCGTGAGATGAAAGCATGTTATCGATTTTAAATATCGGTCTCGTACAAAACGAACTCGCTATTGCGTGGTCTGATGGGGAAGAAAGTTTTATACCTATTGAAAGGCTGCGGAGGGCATGTCCCTGCGCGAGTTGTCAGGGTGAACCTGATGCTACCGGACGGGTAGTACGCCCTGAGGTTACTTATACGAGCCGTAGTTTTATGCTAAATAGCTACGAGCTTGTCGGCGGTTACGCGCTTCTTGTCCGGTTTGAGGATGGTCATGCGACCGGCATCTATCCCTTTAAATATCTGCGTGATCTTTCCGCCCGAACTGGCTTCGACGAGGAATCGTAACTTGCTGGGAGCCTCGCAAGTTACGCTGGAGAGGACTGCTAGATAATTCCTTCCCTGAGTGCTTTTGCAACCGCGCCGGTATTCGTGTTGACATGAAGCTTATCGTAAACGCGGCGGAGGTGGGTCGAAACTGTGTTCACGCTGATACTCAAGGCGTCTGCTATTTCCTTCTTGAGGAGTCCTTCGGCGAGAAGTCTCAGAATTTCCTGCTCTCGTGCGGTCAGTCCGTAGTCCCCTTTTTCACCTGGTAACAAATCGGAGTTGGCAAAAGCATCGAGAACCTTTTTTGCGACTTCCGGGGTCATAGGCGCCCCACCACCCATGACCTGACGGATGGCTTCCCCAATTTTGTCGGTACCCGACGCTTTGAGGACGTAACCTGAAGCCCCAGCACAGACAGCGCGAAAGATTTTGTCCGCATCGTCAAAAACAGTGAGGATGATCACCCGGGTCTCAGGAATGGCTTCTCGGAACTCGGTAAGGGCTGCAATGCCATCGACTCCGGGAAGTTGAACATCCAACAGGATGACATCTGGAGCCGGATTAGTTTGAAGTGCTTTGAAAGTAGCCTCCGCAGAGTCAAAGCTGCCTTCGCAAGTCATCCCCTCGAGACTGTTAATAACTCGCTGAACGTTTCGCCGGAAGACTTCGTTGTCTTCAACCAGCCAGACTTGAATTTTTTCGGAATGTGATTCGCTCATAAGTTTCTGTGGTTCAGCGGTGCGGAGAACCGGATGGTCGTCCCCTTGTTTACAATACTGTCAATTTTCAACTGTCCGTTCACTCGATTTGCCCGACGGCGAAAATTTTTCAAGCCGTGGCCTGAACCCTTGACTTCCTCAGGTTCAAACCCAACGCCATCATCCGACACCTCGAATGTCACGTGACTGGGTGTCAATTCAAAAACTACCCGGACTTTGGCAGCATTCGCGTGTTTCTGGACGTTGTTGAGTGCTTCCTTGAAAGCGAAGAAGAAATGACGGCGGGATTGAAGTCCAATCGGCCTACTTTTTTGGGATGGAGGTATAGAATGCACCGAAGTGTCGAGGTGACCTACGATCAGCTCAATAGATTCCCTCATTCTCATGAAAAGATCCCGTGTGGTAGCCTCCCCGGTGTCTATAAGCCATACAATATCACGCATGGCCTCTGCTGTCTGTTCGGCTGTTTCTTGGATTTCTCTGAAGTCATCACGTGCAGTCTCACAGGCATCTTGGTTTGTGCTGCCTACTTCGCTGATGAGCACGATTCCGGCAAGATTGCTCCCGATGTCATCATGAAGGTCCCTCGCGATCTGTTTGCGTAACTTTTCTGAATCCCTAATGCGCACGGACCGTTGCCTGAAAATCATCCAGATCCATCCAACGAGAGCAATACCTCCGATGGTTCCTACTCCTATCGTCAACCTGGTGAGAGCTGTATCAGTATCCTTGCTCTGACGGTTGACCAGCTGGGTGCGTTCGTCCTCGAGAGCTCCGCGGTCGATGATGACATCAATGTAATCGGGCAACTCGATCAAACTCGAGGAACTTGAGAAGCCATCCACTACATTTTGTGGAGACCATCCGGCAGTACCTGGGTCGGTGCTTTGATCGCTTACAGTCACTTTCTTGTGGAGAGCGACGTTAACTCCCTTGTGATATGCCTGAAGTTCCGAGATAGCGAAACTATGCATATCGCCCCGTGCAAAAAGCTCTCTCGAAGCGAGTCGTAGATAGCGTCCGGCTTCTCCGTTGCAACGTAAAACCAGGGCCGAGTCCCAGGGGAACCCCAAAGGGTGTCTGTATTTCCTAGTTCTCCACACTGTCGTTTCAAATTTGGAGTCGTTAGAGAGCTCGATCGTAAGTGATTTTGGAAAACCTCTACCTCCGATGATCTCCGGATGATCGGAGGACGTAGGAATAATACGGATTTCATCAACTGGGAGAGAGTGTCCAAGATCAACGATAATCCATTTAGGATCACTTGCTGATGCTGATCGAGCACTCAGGAATCCATTGGTCGGACTTGGCTTTGCCTCGTGAGGGTTTCCAGCCCGACTGATTCCGTCATTGATGCGTTGTAATGACCAATTTGGAAACAGTTCCTGAGTACTGGTTGCAGTACGTGGTCGCGCCGTGGCGATGTTGTAATTCCCGGAAAAAATCATGATTTCTTCCATAGCCCAGACGAAGCCGCCTTTTGCCGGAACGTGTTTTGTCGAGGTGAGCCGAACAAAGCGACCCCGAAATCCAGATGCAGAAAATTTGACAGGATACCGGCCAGGATTGGAGAAGTCGTATTCGGTGTGGTCCGCAATCGAACGAAATCCAGTGGTAGGAGTCTTAGAGACTTCAATTTTGAACCGTATGGGAAAACCGTATCCTTCTCCCGCGGGCCCAAGGGTGGGAAGGTGGACCGGGAGCAATACCACAGAATCGAGGGGGCGTACCTCTCCGAGGTCGATTTGCACATAATGCGGCTCCGTCTGCTGGATGATGGTTTCGCTATGAAAGCCAAACCGTGACCCTCTTGGGCCGGTGTAGAGCTTGGGGAGCTCTGAAAGTTCTTGGTCAATCCGGGCCAGACGAGCGTCGGCCTTCCGGATACCGGGTTTAATCAGGCGCACCATCCAGTCCTTAAGAGAAGAATTCGTATCCACAGGTGTTGCCAGAAGGGCAGGTGCAGCAGTTGCTAATACAAAAGCTACTATGCGGAGAAGGTGAGGCATCGGAATAATCCTACCGGGATAACTACTTGATCACGAGGCGAAGTGTCGGGGAGTAACGATTGCTTCTTTTTTCAGGGGAGATCCATGAAGGAGTAGTGCCGGACGATCAATCATGTGAATAGATGTGAATAAGCAAAGGGGACCTTTCTTGGGATTTTTCAACTATCTTGATATGAACGCGCTAATTCAAACGTAGGAAGCTGTGAAGTCTCCTTGGGAGAATGCGAAACCCATCCCTCCATATCCTAGTTACTCTTATCCTCGCGGGTTCGATTGCGTGCGAAGCGGCTCGGAAGCCGGTCGTGCCCGATTTAATCAAGGGAGAACTGCCGGATGCTTTTCACGACTGGAATCTCGGGCCAACCGGAGCCAGAGGATGGATCTGGGGATGGAATCTTGAGACTACCGATAGTCGGCAAATTCTGATCACATCAGTAAAGGAGGATACGCCCGCATTTGGAGTCCTCAGAAAAGGGGACGTCATTCTTGGAACGAATGGCAAATTGTTTGATGCCGATGCGAGGAAGCTATTTGGGAATGCCGTCACCGATGCTGAGACTGAGGAGAAAGCGGGCAGACTGAACGTGCTCCGTTGGCGGGATGGAAAAACAGAATCTGTGGTCATTCAGCTTCGGGTTCTCGGTGCCTATCACGATGCTTCTCCGTGGGAGTGCAGGAAGTCTGCTGAGATTGTGGATGTTGGCTGTAGATACATCGTCAATAATCTGAAGGAAGGAGTGGATGGGAAGATCAATGTTCTCGCCTTACTTGCATCCGGGAAAGAGGAGTTTCTGCCAATCGTGAGAGACTATGCGCGAAGGCTGGCTCCCAGTGACCTTCGCCTGAAAATGTCTCCTGCGAGTTCGATGGCATCGTGGCATTGGGGATATACGAACTTACTTCTTACTGAGTACTTTCTTGCTACAGGTGATCGTGAGGTTCTGCCTGCGATCCGTGAATATACAATCCGGCTGGCGGAAGGGCAAAGCGGAGTTGGAAGTTGGGGTCACACAATGGCTTGGCCTCAATGGAATGATGGAAAAGAGCATGGACGGCTAGGTGGATACGGCGCTCTTAATCAGGCTGGGTTGATATGTCAGCTTTCGCTCATCCTTGGCAAGAAATGCGGAGTGTCCGCGCCTCAGGTAGACCAGGCGATAGAACGTGGAAACCTGTTCTTCGGGTTCTATGTTGGAAAGGGGTCCATCCCTTATGGGGACAATCCGCCAGATATGAGCTTCCATGATGACAATGGTAAAAATGGAATCGCGGCACTCCTCTTCGATGCTCAGGATAAACAGAAGGAGGCTCAGTTCTTCTCTCGGATGGCAGTCGCCTCCTACGGAGAGCGCGAACGTGGGCATACAGGGAACTACTTCAGCTATCTCTGGGGTGCCCTTGGTGCTATGAGAGCTGGTCCCGAGGCAGTATCGGCATATCTTAAAAAACAGCGATGGTATCTCGACTTAAACCGGAGTCACAATGGTCAATTTCCCTATCAGGGGGGAGCGGGAAGCTCGAAATCTGAGCATCTTTACAGCAATTGGGACTGTACAGGAGCATTTATCCTGTCCTACCTCCTGCCAGAGGGGCGGTTGTTCATGACGGGTCGTGGTGTGAAAGTCCGGAACGCGCTGGTGGGGCAAGCGCTTACTGATACCATTGCAGCAGGACGGGAATTCAATTCCTGGGACAAGGGAGCAGGATCGTATCGCTCGCTTTCAGTGGCGCAGTTGTTGCAAGCATTGAGGAGCTGGTCGCCAGTGGTGAGGCAAAGAGCAGCGAGGATTCTAGCCGAGCAGGAGGAGCTCCCCCTCGAAGAGTTGATTAAAAGGCTGGACGCGAGTGACTATGAGTCACGATATGGAGCATGCCAGGCAATCGCGATACTAGGAGCACGTGGATTGCCAGCAGTGAAACCCCTGCGGGAGCTTCTATGGGATCAAGATCCCTGGTTGCGGATCCTTGCAGCGAAGGCTCTCACAGCAGCTGGGGCACCTGCCGCTCAGCTTGTGCCAGATTTCCTTAAGATGATATCGGAGGAAGAGTTTTCCGGTTCGGGCGAGGTGGTGCAGCGCTATCTTGCGTTTTGCCTCTTCTGCAGGGGAGGAGTCCTTGGAATGGAGGGGCTTCTTGCTCATTCGGTCCAAGGCATAGACTTGGGAGAGTTGCGGCCTGCGGTGGAGCGAATACTCAAGAATCCTGATGCCCGGGCGAGGGCGACCGTGAAGTCTCTATATCACCAGCTTAATTATGAGGAGATAAAGCCGTTTCTCCCAGCCGTAATTCGATCTATTGTTGATCCAGCTCCTACAGGAATCATGTTTGCAGATGCTATTCGACTTGAGGGCCTTGATCTTCTCGCCCGTCATCGAGTTAGGGAAGGAATGGAACTCTGTCTGGCAATACTGGACCTTGATTCATGGGGAAAACGGAATCGAATTCTACGCTGCCTGAGGGCTTTGCGAAAATATGGAGGAGCCGCAAAGCCTCTCCTCCCACAGTTACAGGTGATACAGATGCAACTGCTGAGGCATCGTGAGAGACGCTCCCTTGAAGCACAAATTGACGAGCTTAGCTCGTTGATCGAAGTGCTTGAAAATGCTCCCGAGGAGAATGAAGCGCTACGCTCCCTGTCCCTGCCCTAGGTGAAGGATATAACGTTCTTGATTCCAGTGGCTCGCCCCAAGAGAAGCTCTCGGCAATCGTCTACCGGAAAGCGTTTTGTGATCACGGCCTCAATGGCCTCGGGCCAATGCTGCTTAAAGTAGGCTAGGTCGGAGATCGCGGCCTTGAACGAGGCGTCGTCGGCATTGACCGTTCCAATGATTGCCTGATTCCCCAGAACAACATCACGCATCAGTTGGTTGGCATCGATTGGAATACGAGCTCCCGGAGCTGGGATTCCCGTGAAAATATAGACGCCATTCACTCCCAGGATGCTCAGGGCGTCAAAGGCAACGGCGGAAATTCCAACAGCCTCATAAATCAGGTCTACTGATCCCACAACCTTGGGGAGATCTTCGAGGGGCGTATCTTGTGAGGAGATATATTTTGCGCCAATTGATTCAATGATATCTGATTTAGGGTTTGGAGCTGGAGATCGATTGTAGACATAAGTTTCAAACCCGGCTGCCTTCATTGTCATTGCTCCGAGGATTCCAATTGGTCCAGCGCCAAGAATAACGGCGTTCAACCCTTTTCCGGTCGGTTTCTCCCGATCATAATGCCGAACCCATGGCAGGCGCTGCTGCGCTGCCCACGCTTGGGCGAGCCCTTTTTCCGCGATGGTTAAAGGCTCCGTCAGAACTGCCACATCTTTTAGATTGTCTGGCACATGAGTGAGATACTGTTCCTGTTCGACAAAGAACTCGGTCATGAAACCATGGCACTCCTTGATGCCTCTCTCAACGTAGTTTCCGGTCGAGCAGAAGTCCTGAAGATTTGACTGACAGGGCAAGCAGTTTTTGTCCTGGCAGGGTCTCCGAACAGAAGGCACGACAAAATCACCAACCTTCAGATTACTCACATTAGCGCCAACTTCGACGATCTCGCCCATGGCTTCATGACCAAGGACAAGGTGTTCGGATCCGGAGGGTGGATCCCCGTAGACAAAAGTACATATTTCGCGATCGGTCCCGCAGATACCCACATCAATTGTTCGGACCCTGACCTCGTCATCCTGATGGAGTGCAGGCGATGGATGTTCAATAATTCCAACCTCCTTTTGACTCGGGGTAACGGCTACTGCTTTCATGCGGACCTTCTTCGTTTGGGACAGCCGGGATATGGCTGCCGGAACGATGGCAGTCAAGACGGGTCTTTTTTGCGCGCAGACCCCGGTTTGTAACCTTTGAGTGACAGGCCTCGGGGCTGATCTCAATTTATTCCAGTTTTCTAGGAGATGGGATCATGCGCTTGTGCAGTCTGAGAGACTCGCGACATGAATATGGGGTAGAAGAATCTTGCTGCAAGATGCAGGAAAGTTCTGAACAGAGAATTGTCACCCGGTCGGATCCCTATGAAGTGTTGCTGAATTCTCGACCTCTAAACAGGGAGTTGGTCAAGTTTGCCCCTGCTTTCCAGCAACGGGTTGCGAAGGTCAAATTGAGGAGCTGTGGGCTATTCCCGGGCCGGGCAATCTCTTTACTCTACTCCGGAGGGCTCAGAGCGAGGAGTGCAAAGCTAGTGGCAGCATTGGAAATGTAGTGCCTGTTGTCCTTATGGGGGGAGCGAGTATACCATCGGCCACTCGCTCGTTGCTGGGTCCGTAGCCACCGTCGCGCCTTCATCAGCCGCGGATCACCATATTCTACTCCCGATTTAACCAGCACATGAGCAGCAAACGCAGTTGCGTAGGCATCCGGATCAGTGGACTGAGACTTGCCATCAGATCTTTTCCAATTTTTGTCACCAAGTTCTGGAAGGACCCACCCGCCATTCAATTTCTGGACTGAGAACAACTCGTCCTGCCATTTCTTCACCACATTTTTTTTGACAAGATCGTTACGGTATCCTGCTGCCCACAGGAGCATGCCCTTCTGGTGGAGAGATTCAGGGGGATGACTGCGCAGGAATTTTTTAAGGCGTTGGTCCGCCTCCGCTGCTTGGGGTGATTGGGTATATTCATCACGGGAGGCCACTCCAAGGGCGAGCGCTACGAGGGATACTCCGAAGTGATCGTCTGATTCATATGGCCCCCAGTTGCATTTGATCCACTTTTCCCATGCTCCGGAGTCGGACTGTATTCTCCATATGTAATCAAAAGCCTGACGAGTGGTCTCTGAAAGTGCGCCCTCGATTTTCATATCGCTGATTGCCAGAAAGGCAGTGGTAGCAACCATTGCCTCGGCTCCGGGCGTCCGCGTCCCTTTCCTTTGATGGTCCGGGTCAACATGCGGCTTTATAAATTCATGGGCAAAATTTCTTGCCTCAAGATAGGCGGGGGCCTGACTTCCGCTCCGCGCTCGACCAATAAGGTAAAACCCGTTGGTGTGACATGTGATGCAGCTGTGGGACTGCTGCCAGTTCATTGCCGCATGGTCAGCAGCACGGGTGGCGGCGGGGTAGGAAAATTGAGAGCGAAGTTGTTCCCCGGCGGTGAGCGGTTCCGGTGCCAGGTGATTTTCCAGAGTTACCGCGGTGTCGTCCGCCAGTAGGCTCAAGGAATATGAGCTGATCAGTATGATGAAAAAGGACAAACGCATCATTCGAAGTTGTCTCAGGGGGCGTATGCCCGGATCGTTCCATGGCTGTCCGAAGCGTAGAGCATGCCGCCAGAGATGGCGAGGCCATGCACTGCTCCTCCTTGGGGGATTTGAGATTCCCAAAGCAAGGACCCATTTTCACGGGAGTAGGCTTTGATTCCTCCGTCATGACCGAGGATCACAGCCCCAGAGGAGACAATCAATTCGGAAGGAGGTGGGGTGTCCACTGCCCACTCAGAAAGCTCATCTTTGACCTTCCCAAGGGCAACGGCCTTGAGCGAGCCCCTGGTGTGGAGATAGGCGATACCATCTGCCACCACCGCGCAGGAGGTGTCGTTGAAAGTTGCAACGCGGGCTCCTTTTGCGTCAGTAAGGAAAAGTTGGTTGTCTTTGGCTTTCTGGGATTTTGGACCAGAGATCAGCTGATTATCCTCGGTGACGAGGCAAAAGACTCCTCCAGCGTGCCCGATAGCTCCAGAGGGCTTTCCGGTTTTCAGGTCATAGAGGAGGGGTGCAGATCTGCCCTGGGGTGCGATCAGGGTATCGGCAGTCGCCAGGAGTGCTCCTTGAAGGGTAACGTTACTGATCTCTTGACTGAATTTGCGCATGCCTGTTTCGGGGTTGGCTGCGATCAGCCAGCTCGACTCCCACGGAGTGAGTGATGCGGTAAAGAACAGAGTATTGTTCACCACGAGTGGTGCAGTTCGTACTGGCCACAATGAAATCATGCTCGCATTACTGGGGATCCGGCGGTCATCGGGAGATCCTCGGTCTTTCCATATCAGATTGCCCGATCGCGCATCTAGAGCATAGAGATGCCCGTCATCTGAGCCCGCGAAGGCAATGCCATCGTGGATTGTCGGGGGCAGTCGCACGGGTGCTTCTGTGAAGAAAACCCAGCGCTCCTCCCCGGTCCTTGTGTCGAGAGCGTGCACAGCATTGTCATGAGAGGAGCCGAAATATACGAGATCCCCGACACTGGTAACATAGAAGCATGGATCAAAATTCCGCATCGACTGAAGCCCCGAGTTGCCCGAGTAGGCATCCCATTTGGCGGGGCCGCTCCAGGCCTGACGCGGATACCCTCCTTTCACCTGCCAGGATTCTGAGAGAGGGAATTTGAGCGTTGCAGCACTGACGCCACTGCGCCGCGAGTCGTGGCGATAGGTAGGCCAGTCATCTGCCCGAAGCATTGATGAGGACAGGGCTGCAGCGATGAAGAGTATGAATGAAAGTATTCTCACGACGGACGATTTATCTGGCCGCGGGTGGAGAGGAGGGGGCAATTTTTGGAGGGGAGGTTCTGGGCCTGAGGCCGATCGAAGTCTCCATCCAACCTCCGCACGAGCACCCGGCGCCTCCCTCAGGAATCAGGAGCATGCCCTGGGCTGGGATTGTATTCAGCCAGCAACTGGGACGAATTCGCATGAAACGGGATACCGACCCAGTGTCCTTGTTCCATAGGCCAAGAGGAGAGTTGCCCTCGCCGAGAATCCGAAACATGAGAGCGTTTTTGGTCGCGACTACGGTTGAGCAGCCTCGGCGTGGTCCATAGCTTTCGCCGAGGGGCTGCCCGGTCCTGAGGTCATGAATATGCGGTGCAAAATACAGCCGGTCCTCAGTGACAACCGGATGCGTAATGTGTGTGCCGTGATGATCGGCCCCCCAGGGACTTTCGGTTGACCACATCAGAGATCCATCCTGATCATAACTGGTGCAGCGAAAGTTTCCCTTCTTCTGGTAGGTCCCACTGTTGTTGACTGTGCCCTCGGAAAGAACAGCGAGGTAGCCTTGTGATGTTGCAATACCGTAGGCGGCTTGGACGAAGCCCACTTTTTCGGTCAGGAAGACAGGCTTTGGGCCGGGCTTTTCCCAAATGACCTTCCCCGTGGTGGCGTCGAGACAGACTGCGGTCAATCCAAGCCATAATCTGCGGTCGGATACTCTGGAGGAGGGTTTCCCCGAAAGGTCAAGAGAGCGATTCTCGAGGAAGTAAACCCTGCCTCCGTGAAGAGCGATGGTTGCATTCAGAATCAGTCCGCGACCATAGGACCAGATGCCCTCGGCGGTTGATTTCTGGTAGCCAAAGAGCTGGTCGCTGCAAACCTGTGTGACCTCCACGCCTACCTTGTCGAACCACGCGGCATCGCCCCAGAATTCCCGATACGCAGAGTTCGCCCAAACAGAGGAACCGATGATGACGTCGTTTTCCTGGGCGACGAAACCCCAGTCGTGGGATTTGCGTTTGGCAGTGGGAAGAAGTAGCGCATGACGGAGTTCTCCAGTTCTGGCGCTGAGTATCCAGAGGCGGTCTTTGATAGAGAGATAGACATTCGAGCCATCGACTGACCAGTTGGAGCAGTCGTGAGCAACGTTGAGCCGGCGCAGAGAGGGAATCTCGTAGGACCATAGCACAGCTCCGTTGTAAGTGTTCAATGCCACCATGCGGTCCATGCCCTGGTGGAAGAGTCGGCCATTCGCTGCCAGAGGGGCAGGCATCCGAGGTTGGCGATCGATTCCGAAGTCACCCCCCGGATGGCCGATCCACTGAACAGACATCCCTGAAGTGGCGCTCACATCGCCGAGAGCCTCACCCGTGTATGAGGCGTTACCTGCCGTCCCATACTGGTGGGTCCAATCCCTTGCTCCAGTGAGCTCCCCGCGGCGGAAAAGGGAGAAGGAGCCTGCCTCCTCCCATCGCCCCGGAGCATTTTCGAAGTCGGGCAACTTCTTGCCGGAAGGCGTGAGGAGGGCTCCACCATCAGGTCGGAGCAGGCGAAGGCATTCCGAGGCGGAAACAGGCAGAGATTCCCGCTCTGATAGGATAAGATCCGCAAAGCCATCAGTCCAAGGGGTCTCCCCATTGTCGCCGAGGGAAACGACAGAGATGCGATGGCCAAGAGTGCCGTTCTCATAAAGTTTTTTCCGGACGGACTGGAGAACAGAGGGGTCGGAGTCAGCTGCGACAATGTGGAATCGCGATCTGGCGGCCAAGGCAGAGGCCAGTGCGCCATCTTCGAGCCCGAGAATGAGGAGGTAGCCGTTCTGATCCGCAGTAGCTTTCAGAGCGGTAGTGGCGAGCGCCTCGGTGTCTTCTGAGAGGGTTTGGGGGCCTCTTACAGGGGTAGGAGAAAGATTAAACTTGGTATCGAATTCAAACATCTCGCTGAGGCGACGACGTTTATTTTCGAGCAGTGCGATACGGTAGCGATAGGTGGTCGCCCTTTTCAGTGCAGCGAGGTCTACGTCATAGCGCCCATCTGAAGATTCCACTTCCTCTTTGTGCTCCAGTATTCCTTTCTTCCCTTCGCCATAGTAGAGAATGGCCTTTTGAGCGGGAGCCTGCCACGAGACCGTGGCGGTATCGGGGTCAGGGAAAGCGACTCTGGGCTGGACCGAAAAGGTAGCTGGTTGCTCGTCATTCACTTCAATATTATCGATCACCCACCACCAGTGGTTGGATCCGATCTTCCTCCATTCGATCCGCATCGTACTTGCTCCTTCGGGGTTTTTGAGCGCCACCCGGATGGTCTCGCTGTAGGCAGTCGATTTGCCCTCATCGAAGCGAAGAACTTCAATTCCCTCCTGGTTATCATAAGAAACCATGACGGTTCCAGTCTGGGATTCAGCCTGCCACCCTGAATCAAATTTCAGGGTTAGGCTCATTGGGTCGGCTCTCGAGATATCAATTGATGGAGTCCGTAAGGTCGCATCGAAGGGTCTTCCTCCCGGGGCGTCATCGAATTCATCACTGTCAGCAATAGCGATTACGTTCGTGCCGAGCGAAAATTTCTCGCGTCGCTGACCTGGGGCTGCATCAGCCCACCCCTTGGGAGAGGCAAATGTCCACCCCGACCACTCGACCACCCCGCCTTTCCCATGTGATGCATTCTTAATCATGTGCCACCCCAGGAGAGCGCCGGCTTTCTGTGCGGTTGGTAAATCCAGCCAGTCAGTCCCATCTCCGTTGGGTTCAGACGGGAAAGGAAGTAGCCCCGGCTCAGTGGCCAAGGAGTCAAAGTTCTCGCTGAAATAAGTTGTGACTCCAGAGAAATTGTCACTCTCCTGGGCAATGACGAACGGCAGGCCGCAACCAGCAATTACAGCCGGGGTGACCCGTGATATCAATTTGCAGATCATTCCCATGTCCCTGAACCTAGGCAGCCTAGGCTTATGTGCGGCCGAGGGAAAAGAATAACATTCCAGATCTTCCGGACAGGAGCCTAATCACAGGAAATAATAATCCAGAGGGTGACTTGCCCGTCCTTCTGTAAAGGGATCTGAGTCCGGAGGATCCTAAGCCTGCTTTTTCTGACTAACGAAGCGTCTGGATTACTTGCCGGGAACGATTTTCCAGATCTCCCCATTTTTTCCTGATGGCCCCTTGCCTGTGTTGGTGAGCACGTAGACCTCTCCGGTTTGGTCATATCCGAATCCAATGACCATCCTCGAAATTGGGCCGGCTGGGGTCTTTGCGCCGGGGATTACTTTCATGGTCCAAGTCGTCTTGGAGTCCCGGATGCCACCATAGAGACCATATTTTTTTCCTGCCCAGCTTTGGGCCCAGTCTGCAAAGAGGTAGACTCCGTTGAGCCCGGGGATCGCCTTACCTCTGTAGACATGCCCCCCGGTGACACTGACTCCATAACCGGCAGCTTTGCCGAGGCCGTCGTGGTGAGGGTAGACAAGCACCGGTGCGACGAATCCCTCCGGCGCAGCTGATACCTCCAACGTGCATGGCTCACTTGGTTTCAGCTGATCGAAGGGAGCATAACCTTCGTAGCGGGGCCAGCCGAAGTTGCCAGCAGAGAGGACGTTGATTTCCTCAAAGCGATTTTGACCAACATCTGCGACGATAATATCTCCGCTCTCATGGTCGACGGTGATGCCCCACGGATTGCGAATTCCCCAGGCGTAGATCTCCTCTCTCCCGTCCTGGCTGCCCTTGAAGGGGTTGCCATCAGGGATGGCGTAAGGGTCTTTGGAATCAATGTCGAAACGCAGAACTTTACCAAGATAGCGATTGAGAGCCTGTCCGTTACCGCCCTTTTCGTGCCCGCCTTCCGGAGAGCCCTTTGGGTCAAGGTCGTTGGCGGCGCCCCCGTCACCAAGCCCGAGGTAAAGAAATCCATCTTTCCCAAAAACCAGATTGCCTCCATCGTGATTCCACTGTGGCTGGTCCACGGTGAAGATGATGCGCTCGCTTCTCGTGTCAGCCGTTCCGTCAGCCTTGACTTTAAATTCCGAAAGATGTGCCGTGTGATCAAAATTCTCAGTTCCCCCTGACGCGAGTGGTGCGCTGTAGTACACATACACCTTTCTGGTGGATTTGAACTGAGGGTGGAGCGCGACTCCGAGAGATCCACGTTCGTCGAAACCTTTTTTCAGATTCACAATGGACTTGCGGAGATCGAGGAAGGCTTTGCCAGGTTTCCCTCCTTTCTCGTCAAGAAAGTGAATGACGCCTGTTTGGTCGACAACGAGATACGCCTGCTCGCCCTCTCCATATGGGATCATGCTGAGGGGTGAGACAAAGCCAGATGCAAACTTCTCATAGCTCACGTTGGGAAGTTCCTCTGCGGCCTGGAGGGTGGGCAGGGCAAGAGTGAGAGCCAGGGCTGGGAGAAGAAATCGTGGTGTCATCTTGATAGTATTCTGCGCGTTTCCGGTGGTTTGGCAACCCGTCATTAATAGGCACACGTTGATGGGACCGGAAGGGATGAATCGGTAAATATTCAGATGCCTGAATCTCGTATCATCCTAAATTGTTACCCTGTGTTTTTCTTGCCATTGGCTGGACGGGCTGGAGGATCAGTCCCTTGAATCCGCGTCTATTTCCAGCGCTCTCTGCGATCTTTCTGGCTCATGCTGTTCCCGTGCCGGCTGCGAAAGCTCAGAAAGTTCATCCACCGAATATCATTTTGATCATAGCGGATGACCTTGGCTACGGAGACCTTGGATGTTTCGGCCAGAAAGTGCTGAAAACACCTCGAATCGATGGGATGGCTTCCGAGGGAATGCGGTTCACGCAATTCTATGCGGGATCGACGGTATGTGCGCCCTCACGGAGCGTCCTGATGACAGGGCGGCATATGGGCCGAACGGTCGTACGGGGTAATTCAACCCGGCCTGTGATTCTTCGTCCGGAGGACCCTAACCTCGCGTCACTCCTGAAAAGCGCAGGTTATCGAACGGCCTGTATTGGAAAATGGGGATTGGGAACTCCCGACAACATAAGTAATCCAAATGATATCGGATTTGATCATTTCTTTGGCTATGTGGATATGTGGCACGCGCACAACTTTTATCCTGAGTTCCTGATCCGGAACGGTGAGGTGCAGCAGTTACGTAACGAGGTGGCCCCGCGCTGGAAGCCCTTTCAGCAACCGGGGAGGCCCCAGGCAGGGCGGGGAGTAGCGATCAAGCGGGTTGACTATGCCCCTGACCTCTTCATTGCCGAGGTTCAGAAATTTATCCGCGACAGCCACAGGGAGCCATTTTTCCTTTTTCATTCTCTCAACACACCTCATGCCAATAACGAGGCAGGTTCCAAGGGGATGGAAGTGTCGGATCTGGGGGAGTTTTCGGACAAGGACTGGCCGGCTCCTGAGAAGGGCTTCGCTGCCATGATTCGCAATATCGATCGTGATGTCGGTCGGATCCTTGATTTGCTCAAGGAGCTCAAGATTGAGAAGGATACCCTGGTCATCTTCAGCTCGGATAACGGGCCCCACCAGGAGGGTGGACACCGGGCAGATTTCTTTGATTCAAATGGCCCCCTGCGTGGAACCAAGAGGGATCTTACGGAAGGAGGAATCCGTGTGCCCGCCATTGCCTGGTGGCCGGGAACCATTGATCCCGGGGCAGTGGACGACGCTCACTGGTATTTTGGCGACCTGATGGCGACCGCTGCGGAACTTGCTGGAGTAGAGCCTCCCGCCAACATCGACAGCGACAGTTTTGTGGCGCCCCTGCTGGGCGAACCCCGTGAGAAGCGTTGGACCCGGAAATCCCTCATGTATTGGGAGTTCTACGAGAGAGGGTCGGCCCAGGCGGTTCGTTTTGGGAAGTGGAAGGCCATTCGTAAGCCGATGTTCACTGGGAAGATCGAGCTCTACGACATGTCGAATGATCCGGGGGAAAAGCACGATTACAGCAGGAGGCGACCTGATCTGGCCAGGCAGGCGGCCGGGTTAATGGACCGTGCTCACGAGGGCGATCCGAACTGGAAGGTCAGATAGGTAATCTCCTTGAAGCGTTAGTGATGGAAGTGCGCGCCATAGTCCGCAAGCTCTGGGCGGGCGCGGGGAGGAGGTGAGCGGAGAGGCATATGACTCCCGTGGGATTGCAGTGTATTATAAGCCTCGAGCATAACAGTCGAATCCTCCTCTGTTGGGAATTATTCGTAGCCTTTTCGAGGCTCCAGAAGTTTGCCGTCGCGATACATCGGGATGTTGTAAGCTTTTCCATCATCCCCAAATGTTGGATTCAAGCCGGTCTTTTTTCCTTTGTGGTAAGTAGCAATACTCGCAACGGAACCGTCGATTTTCCATGACCTATAATGCCCATGCCTTTGCCCATGATCATAATGTATTAGTTCCTTAATGGCTCCAGAATCATGAAAGAATTTAACCCAACCAGAATAAGGCTCCATAGTTTGAATTAGGACAATGGTTTCGCCATCAGGAGTAACGTCTATTGCCGTTTCATCAGCGGCGATTTCTACAACGCTATCTAGCCATTTTTGATTTACAGGCTTTAACGCTTTCCGAGTTTCATCAATCAGACCTCCCATTCCCTGTTCCTTGAGCTTTAGGAACTGTCTTTCTATAAAACCCTCAAGTTCTCTTCGGTCGTAACGGTAGGGGTTACTAGCAGTGTTCTTTGCCTTAAGAAAATTCTGACAAGATTTATAGCTGTCCTCCAACAGGTCATAAATTTTTCCTAACAAATAGTATGACCTGTAAGTGAGGACCTCATCCATCCCCTTGTTCGGCTCGAAACCTTTCTTTTTCCGAAGATATAAAAAATTGCCAATGAGCTGCCGAGCGGTGACCAATTGTCCATTTTCAAACGACGCCTCGGCTTTGCTAGTATTTTTATACCATTCAAGCAGGAAAGCTTCTTGTGCTGCATGTGGATCTGCTTTTTTGGAAGGCTTCGAACTATCTAATTTCGCAATTTGATAAGCAGAAAACCAACAAGCCAAAACCATAATGGCGGCGATGGACACACCCCAGATGATTACCCCAAACAAATTGGATTTTGGTTTAGGTGGGAGCTTCTCTGGTTTTTGTGCGCCTTCATTAATCGGGCCCTCGTTCTCCCTTACGCTCGGCCATTCACGCGCTCTACCTTCTTTATTATAACCTGTCCCCCAATGATGAGGTTTTGAATTAGGCAGAGGGTCTAAATTGCCCTCTGTATTGGGCTCTGTATCTGGCTCTGGCTCTGGCTCTGGCTCTGGCTCTGGCTCTGGCTCTGGCTCTGGCTCTGTATCTGTATCTGTATCTGGCTCTGTGCTTGATTCTTGTTCAGTTATTTCCTCTTCAAAATACCCAAGAATCGGTTTTTGATAGAGACTGTCATAACCTAGGACTTTGACCTTAATTTCCCGAGCGTTTTGGCCACGCAAGCTATCTGCGAATTCCTTAAATTTATCCTGAAAAAGGACCACTACATCCGAACCTTCACCAGTAGTACATTCAAATTTGAATCCATTATCATACTCAGAATTTATCTGACTTCCTAAAACTGATGAGAATTGAATGAAATTTAAACTTAAGGAATATCTATCGCCTTTAGCTGCCTCAAAAAGAATATCCGTTTCAGAAGATAAGAGCCTTTCGGCTTTCACCCTTCTTAGGAGTTCTAAAAATTCCTTTTTAGTCACGGGGAGTATTCGATTGCATACGCCTGAAAGTGACTCAAGCCGGAACAAGCACTTCACCCAATTAGCTCTATGAGAACAGCTATCCTGCCGTCCCCCTGAACCCGTATTCTTAATTAGGTGAAGGGTCTCGTCTTCTTCCTGCGTCTTGCCGGTAGGGCGTCTGTTGAAGTCCCGGCTGATGACTACCTCGAAGGTATTTCTATTTCTCTCAAAGCGATCCTTGAGTCCATCAGGAACGGCGCCAGTGGACCGGAGTAATCAGGCGGTCTGGTTTTCCAGAGGGGAAGCTTCGTTCTTGGCGTTGTTTTTGTTGGAGAAAGAAGGCAGATTGTCTGGGTGACTTTCCTGCGTTTTCTACTCCTGGGGGTTCTTCTGGTTCTTGCGGGGACAGCCCCCCGGGGTGCCGCCGAGCTTTCCGTGGAAGACAGGAAGTTTCTGAAGGCTCACGCGGGGCGGCTACTGGAGCTTATTGAGGAGGCCCGGGAGAGGAATTATGAAGAAGTGCTGGAAGAGGCCATGGAAAGAGTAGGGGAGTTGCAGGACGAATGGAGAGAGGCCCGGGAGGACGGGGAGGAGTGGGCGGGGCTCATGGTCGGGGAAATGGCAAACGAGGCGGCCCTCGATTATCTGGTGTGGAAGTTCGAAGAAGGTGAGATAGAGGAGGGTGAGGCAGAAGAGACTCTCCGGGATTTGATGGAGGAGCGTTGGCGGATTGAAAATGGAATCACGGAGAGGGAAATGAAGATGGTTGAGGTAGACGGTAATGCGGATCTCGCGGCAGAGCTTGCTGAGGAATTGACATGGCGGAAAGAGAATCCCCGCAAAGCAGTTAATGAAATGATCGCAGAGTTTCTGGGAGAACTTGAGGGGCTCGGTGAGGAAAGGAAGGAGGTCGAAGCTGAAGGAGAGGAATTCGTGGGAGAGATATATATTCCGCCGCCGTTGGACCGCGAAGAGAGCGAGAGCGTACTTGAGGGGGTCACTTTTCAGTATGAGAAGCATATCGTGGTTGCTCTGGAGACCTACTGCTTCGATTGTCATGACTCTTCCAGCGCGAAAGGAGACCTCGACCTCGAGAAGGCCCTTCTAGAAAAGCCTCTCGTACGGAATCGGCTTCTATGGGAAAATGTAGCGGAGCGGATTCGAAGTGGGGATATGCCACCAAAGAAAAAGCCGCAACCAGCTGCTGAGGACAGACTGCGGCTTCGTGCGTGGTTGCGGCAGGAAATTGAGCACTTCCCCTACGAGAAAGTACGCGACCCTGGCTACGCCCCTGCGAGGCGCCTTACCCGGGAGGAATATAATCGAACTATTCGGGATCTTGTCGGTCTTGATCTGCGCCCGGCCGACCAGTTTCCAGTAGATTTCAGTGGAACAAGTGGTTTTTCGAACAGCTCCAATACCTTGTTTCTGGCGACTGCCCACCTCGACCGATACCTGACTGCGGCCGAGGAGGTTATCGATGTGGTGCGTAATGTGCCGCAGGCTTGGGCGGCACTGAAGGGAGACGGTGGAAGTGACGAGAGCCTCCGGCGCTTCGCCCGGCTGGCCTTTCGGAGAACACCCGGGAGCCGCGAGCTTAAAGAATTAAGAAGCCATCTGAAGCTTGCTCGTGATGCAGGGCAGTCAGAGGAGGATGCGCTGGCAACAGCCCTCAAGTTGGTTTTGATCTCACCTCATTTTTTGCTCAGGGTCGAGAAGGCGGGGCTTCCGGGGGTAGAGGAAAGAGTAGCCGCCACGGATCTCGCTTCACGTCTTTCTTACTTTCTCTGGGCGTCTTCTCCTGACGAAAAACTTCTCGGAGCAGCAGAGGGCGGGCTTCTTGAGGATAAGACAGGACGCGAAAACGAGATAGGCCGAATGCTTTCAGATCCCCGTAGTCTGGCCCTTGGGGAAGTTTTTGCTGGTGAGTGGCTAGGAACGCATAATGTCGGACCCCGCATTCGTAAAGATCCCATCGACAATCCATGGTGTACAGAATCATTGATGAAGGCCATGCGAGATGAGACTGCGCTTTTTATTCATTCCCTGATCCGTGAAAACGCTCCCGTAGAGCGCATGATTAATGCCCGCTATACCTTTCTCAACGAGGAGCTCGCCCGGTTTTACCGCATTCCCGGAGTGGATGGAGACGCGATGAGGAAAGTATCTCTGAAGACTCCTCGTCGGGGAGGGCTTCTCGGTCATGCAAGCATCCTTGCGGCGACTTCGTTTCCCGATCGCACGAGTCCGGTAGTGAGAGGCACTTGGATTCTCACTACTCTGCTGGGAACGCCGCCCCCGCCACCACCTCCCAATGTTCCAGAAATTGAGGGCGGTGGGCGAGGACGGGACGGTGTTCGTAATCTCCGGGAGCAGCTTGAGGTTCACAGGCGTTCGGAGCGTTGTGCAGGGTGTCACTCAAGAATTGATCCCCTCGGTTTCGCGCTCGAGAATTACGCGGAGTTTGGGCAGTGGCGGTCAAATGTGGACAATCGGGGGACCTTACCCAATGGAGCTCGGTTCCGCGGCCCGGAGGGTCTTAAAATCGCCCTTCGAGAGTGGCGACTCGATGATCTCGGGATGCAGGTGATTCGCAAAATGATGGCCTATGGCCTTGGCCGACAGCTGGAATATTACGATGAGGGAGCGGTTCGAGAGATCGCGGCCAGATTGAAACCGTCTGGTTATCCCATGGGTGACATGGTAAAAGAAGTGGCAGAAAGCCGGCCATTTCTCATGCGGCGGTTGCCTGTTAATACAGAACCCGCTGTGCCCTCCACTTCAGAATGACGAATTCTTCCAACCGACGAGCCTTCCTGAGAGGAGTTGGAGCCTGCCTGTTCCTTCCCACTCTGGAAAGCATGGGAGCGCCAGCCCCAGGGTTGAAAGGCGGAAAGGCGGGCTCGGCGACAAGGTTGGCTTATCTTTACTTTCCCAATGGTGCCGCAGCGGGCTCATGGGCTCCGAGCAAAGTGGGCCCGGATGGGAGCCTAGAGAGGTTGAATGACTGGATGTCTCCTCTGGAACCTCATAAGCGGGATCTGGTGGTGACCCGTAACCTGTGGACACCACGCGGAAACGGCCACGGAGCAGGAACTGCAACCTGGCTGACCGGGGGAGCTTTTGATGGGCGTCGAAACGACGTAGGGAGTGCTTCGGTCGATCAAATGGTAGCTCAGCACCTTTCCGCATCACCGCTTCCTTCGTTGGAGGTTAGCACGAGTGGAGAGGGAAGTTTCTCTGGAAGTCTCTCGAGGAATTGCCTGTCGTGGACCTCCCGCGATACGCCGGCAGTTCGTGAGACCGTGCCCCGGGCTATCTTCGACAAGCTCTTTCGGCGGTCCAAGGAAGGGTTCGTCAACAAAAGTGTCCTCGACCTCGTTCTTTCCCAGTCGAAAGATCTCAAACGCAGAGCAAGCAGGGCTGACCAGCGCAAGATTGATGAGTACTTCGATGCGGTCCGGTCGGTTGAAAAGCGCCTTGCATTTGCCGAGAAGCAGAGCCTGCGCATGGGTGAGGACCGGGCCTTGACGGATACGCTTCGGCGGCCGCAGCCTGGGATCCCGTCAAGTCATGAGGAATACGTTCGTCAGCTGCTGGACCTGATGGCCCTTGCATTCTGGTCCGGTGCAACACGGGTCTCAACCTTCATGCTCGATCATGGACAGAGTAATCGCTACTTCAACTTTCTTCCTGGTGTGAAGGGGACGTGGCATGCCCTTTCCCACTGGAAAAATGCCAGTGGACGTACCGAGGATGACGATGGACTCACGAAGTGGGACAGTGTTCGGAGTAAGAAAGATCAATACAACGAGGTTACCAGGTGGCACCACTCTCAGCTTGCGTGGTTCCTTGACCGGCTCAAGGGGCTCGAAGATGGTGACGGCGCCACGGTTTTAGAGCGTTCGATGATCGTTTATGGCTCAAGCCTTGCGGATGGGGATGAACACGCAGAGAAAGATCTGCCGATCCTGGTGGCTGGAGGTGGAGATGGAACGATCAGGACGGGGCGGTATGCCGATCATGCCAGGAGCACTTCCATGTCTCGTTTGCACCTTGCGATGATGCAGCGAATGGGAGTGCCCTCCGACCGGTTTGCGGAAACCGACGAGCCCTTGGTCCTCTAAGAGATTCTTTTGCTTCTCCGATGGCGTCTCGCGACCTTTTCAGCATAGTCACAGGATTCACGCTTTGTCTGGTGTTCGTCGGGTGCAGGGAGAAGAACAGGGATGAAGTTGAGATTCGTGAAGAAGGATCTGCAGCTGTCCCTGCGGTTCTCCCTGTTGATGAGCTGATCAGGTTAGAGGTTAGGGCAGTCTCACCCGGACGGAAGGATTCTTCGATCCACCAGATCTTGGAGGTAACCCCCGTCAAAGAGCTGAGGCGAGAAGAAGCTGGAGAACCTGACGGCGGGTGGCAATCTGAAACCCTGAGTAAAGTAGTGTCAAAAAGGCTGAAGTCTCTTCTGCGAGCAGGGGACCGCCAGGTGCTTGCGGATGAATTTGCATCTACGGAGTTACGACCGTCCCTGCTGATTGAAAAACAATATCATGGAGGACTTCGGACCCTGCGGCCACGAGGCCAGCTCGGTGCAGTGACCCGGCACAAGGGATGGGCAGGTTTTGCCGCAGCGCGGGGTATTTTGCTTGGTGAAGATCCGGCACGACTACTTAAGAGTCTCTCGATCAAGGTTATCGATTTGAAAGAGCTCAAGTCCGAATTTTCTGCTGAATTGTTGATGGAAATGGGGATTGGGGGGGGCGGCGATGAGTCTCTCCGGCAGATCAATGCAACGTGGTTTACTCGTTGGACGAAGGAAAGTCCGCCTCGGCTTTCCTATCTGCAGGTGGAACATTACGAAGAGTGCTGGTTAGGACCGGGTCAGAGATTTGTTGATATCAGTGCAGCAGTGCTGGGCGGAACGGAGCATTACCCGGCTCAGGTTCTCCGGGGAACAGGAGATTGGGCGACAAGGCTGACACGCCTAGGAGATTTCTCTCTCACGGGACACCATGGATTGGCGGTGGGCGACGTCAATGGAGATGGTCTTGAGGATCTTTATGTCTGTGATGGAGGGAGTCTTCCAAACCGTCTCTACCTCCAGCAGAAGGATGGCACAGTGGTTGATGGATCAGCCGAGGCAGGTGTGGACTGGCTGGAAGATTCCCGAAGTGCGCTGCTTGTGGATCTCGATAATGACGGGGATGAGGACCTGATAGTGGCAACCATTGCGATGGTGGTATTTCTTGAGAATGACGGAAGGGGGCACTTTAGTCTGCGCGGAGGCCACCCGGGAGCGCGCTACCCGTTTTCTCTCAGTGCGGCTGATTATGATAACGATGGGCTTCTGGACATCCATGTGTGTGTTTACAGCGCGGGAGATGATGCGGAACGAAGGGGGTTCGAGGTGAATGCCCCCCGCCCGTTCCACGATGCTGGAAATGGGGGGCGTAATGTTCTGTTGAAAAATCTCGGAGACTTTGGATTCGCAGATGCTACTGCAGCGGCGGGATTGGATGCTGCTAATTCTCGGTGGAGCTTTGCCGCAGCCTGGGAGGACTATGATCGTGACGGGGACCCTGATCTCTACGTGGCCAATGACTTCGGGAGGAACTGCCTTTACCAGAATGAAGGGGGACGATTTCGCCAGATTGCTGATGAACTGAAGATTGAGGACATGGCCTCCGGGATGTCCGTGGCCTGGGGTGACTACAACCGAGACGGATGTTCTGATATCTATGTGGGCAACATGTTCTCTGCTGCGGGGAACCGGATTAGCCGGCAGAAGCTCTTTACCTTGGGCTCCGACCCGGATCTGGTGGGGAAGTTACGCAGAATGGCCCGGGGCAACTCGCTTTTTGCGGGAGGACAGGGAGAGAGTGGATACGGGTTTCGTGATGTGAGCGAAGGAAGCCGGAGTTACCTTGGACAATGGGCCTGGAGCTCGGGGTTCGGGGACCTCAATAACGATGGGTGGGAGGATCTCGTGATTTCCAATGGATTCCTGACCGGTCGAGAGCCGGATGACTTGTGAAGTTTCTTCTGGCGGCAGGTCGTGTCGCCGCAACAGCAGGCTGATCCTGATCTTTATGGGAATGCCTGGAGTGATCTGCTCCAGCAGGTGAGGGATGGACTCTCGTGGAGCGGACGGGAGCGGAACCGTTTTCTGCTCAACGATGGGGCGGGAGGGTTTGCGGACGTTTCGGCGGTGATGGGACTCGACCAGGAGGCCGATGGCCGGGCCCTTGCGGTGGTAGACTGGGATCATGACGGGGATCTTGATCTCTGGTATCGTGATCGCACTGCGCCCCGCCTTCGCCTGATGCTTAACCAGCACGCAGGAGCTAGAAAGGGGGATTTCGTGTCCGTTCTGCTGCAGGGTGAGGAGTCCAATCGTAACGCCATTGGAGCGGTGGTTGAATTGATCGATGCACCGGGATCGGGAAGGCTGCGCTCTGTGAGATCGGTCCGGGCAGGCGATCTCTTTCTCTCTCAGTCGAGTCGTTGGCTACATTTCGGACTGGGAGAGAACGGTGAAGCGGCAAAGGCCCGGGTGATATGGCCCGGGGGTCGGGAGGAATTGTTTAAGGGACTGAAGGCGGGAGGGAGCTTTCTGCTCAAAGAAGGTAGCGGTTCCGCTGTTCCAGTTGAGAGGACTCCCAGGATCATTGCTCCTGCTGCGGACTCCTCTCTCCCGCATTCCCGGGATGCCACGGCCCATATCAATCCTCCGGTGGCCCTTCGTCTTCCTCCCCTGAGATTCAGGAATCCTCTTGGTGAACGAGGCGTGGTTCCCGGGGAAGGGTCTCCCCAGTTGATCATGCTCTGGTCGGCTGAGTGTCCAGTTTCGTGGATGCAACTGAAGCAGATGACTGAGAAGTCCCGCGCCTACCGGGTGGCGGGAATACCGCTGGTGATTGCCCTCAACGTGGACGGGGAAGAAGGCCGCGTCAAAGCGGCTGAAGTGATGCAGGAATTACGGTGGCCTTTTGAATGGGGAAGTATCGAGAACATCTCTCTGGACGCTCTGAGTGCGTTTCAACAAGGCCTGTTTGACCTGACCGTACCCCTGACTGTGCCCCTGGCCTTTCTCTGTGGCGCCGGTGGGGAAGTGATGGGTATTTATCGCGGATCGTTCGAGGCGTCTGGCATTGCTGATGATCTGGAAGCTCTCCGTCGGGCAGATGGGGAGGGTTGGCATGCCTGGGCACCACCCATTCCGGGACGCTGGTTCACCAAGGCGGTGGACCCGGCCTACGCCATGGAGTTTATGGCCCGCCAATTTGACAACCGATTTCCTGAGGTGGCCCTGTCCTACCTTGAGGCCGCCCTGGAACGCGCAGACGGGCCCAGAGCACGGATGCTAGCCTCAAGGATTGCACGCCGGCACCATGAACTCGCCAAGGAGTTCCGAACGCGGCAGCAACCGGAGGAGGCTTCCGTGCATTTTGAGCGGGCCCTCGCCCTCGAGTCACGGGCGGAGTTCCTGCTGGATTACGGTACTATGCTAGCTAGTTACGGGAACCTGGGTGCGGCGGCAGGATTGCTGCGGGAGGCCTTGGAGCGGGAGCCGGACCTTGAACCCGCTCGCAGGGCTCTCGAAATGGTGCAGAAGCTGCAGGATGATGGTAGGTAGTGGTCCCCGGCGCCCTGCTGATCGAAATAGAGGCTAGGAGTTGCCCTGTGGAAGGCGATTCCGTAGAGTGGATTGGAATGACCGCAGAGGAGGCACTCCAGAAAAATCCGCTTGTGCCGGACTCGGGGAGATACTGGTGCTACCGGTGCAAAGCCCATAATGGCTTTGACCACATTATTAAGAAGACCTGGAGAGCCAGAAGTAATGATACGCATGAGAAAATGAGTTGCGTGCGTTGCCAGGCCTCCATGTTCAATCCAGCCAAGGTCAGGCCGGTGATGTATGTCTTTCTGGGGATTACCCTGGTGGCGTTACTCTTCGCCCTCGCACTTTGGCGTGACTACGAGGATTACGTGGCAGGCTGCCTGGGCTTCGCGGCTTTTTTCGGATTGATCGGGTTCATGAAGCTCTACTACATGACTCTCTGGTTGTTCTGGGCCCGGCGGCAGAGGGTGAAATCCGCCGAACAGCTTGAGGAGGAGGGTCGTAAGTATATCGTCTCGTTCGAGGAAACGCGGAAATGATCAGGAAGCAGATAGCCCAAGTGGTGCCCAGGATATTCCCTGCCTTGCTGCTGGTGGCGGGCCTGGCCCCGGTGAGGGCAGAAGCCGATGTGGTGACCACTATCGGAGGCGAATCCCTGCAGGGGACGGTTACCTTCCGGGAGGGCGATGCCCTGGAGATGGCGAGCGAGTCCGGTGAAAAGGAGCGGATTTCTCTGGCGGACCTCGCTTCATTGGATCTGGCCTTCGATGGACCGCCGTGGTTAATCGGGGGTTCTGGGGTTCTTACAGCCAATGGCAGCTTCCTCAGCCGTCCAGTGATAAAAATGGATGGGAAGGTGGTGACATTTGCAGAGCAGGAGGATTCCCTCCTTCTCACGAGGCAGCACACTGCGGCTCTTTTTTTTCAGCCGCTTCGATCTCGAGATGCAGAAGCGTTGCGTTTTAACCGGGAGGGCATTTTTCTTCGTGGGGGCGACTTCATGGGCGGGGCGGTGCTCGGATTGGAGGATGGTCGGGTGACCGTGGATTCACTCCTGCTTGGGCGGAAGAGCTTCTCGGTCGAGACCGAGGCAATCGCGGTGATTTTAAGAGCGCCGGTGGCGGTTGAGCAGGAAGGATGGTCCCTCTTTCTTGCTGATGGGTCGCGGTTGCGCAGCAGAGAGATTGCTCTCACGGAGAGCGGAGTTCTTTTGAACGAGTCGCCCTATCGTAACCATCAGATCATGAAGGTTGAGTTGCGGGGAATTCGAAGAGAGGGAGGGCAGCCCATATTAGACATGTTCCGGGAGCGCTGGATGTCTCTCGAGCCGGAAAGTCCACTGGCTGCGGCAGCTCTGGGTGAGAATGTTCCCATGGCAGAGCTTGTCGAAGCCCTCGCTGCGATTGGAGAGGAGCGGGCGAAGCAGGAGGCTGCGAGGAACGCGGCCAAAGCGGATTGGATTCGCTCTCAGCAGATTGTCAGTCGGCTGAAGGCCATGGTTGCGCGTGGAGCTGCGAATGTAGGCCGTATGCAGGGACAGGTGCAGGATAAGGTCCGGCGAGTTGAGCAGGACCAGAAGATGGCTCTGCAGGCGGCCGAAGACATTGCGACAAAAATAGAAACTGTGGAGAAGGCGAAGATGAGGGTCGAGGAAATGAAGCAGGAACTGGCTTCCCTTCCGCGTGAGGATGCCGATCGCCGGCGAGGCTGGGAACAAAAGGTCCGCGACGCAGAACGGCAAAAGCAGACTGCGGAACGGGCCGTTCATCAGGCCCGTGCTATCCAGCGACGGCATGAGACGCGTGTCAAATCTGGTCAGCGACTGGTGGATATGGCGGAAGCGCGGGTGATAAAGGCGAGGGAACAGAAGGAGCAAGAGGATCTCGCACATAGGAAAGCAGAGGAGCGGCTTGGTTCGGCGAAGGAGTCCTATGACCGCACTTCTGCTGATTTGCAGGAGATTGTGGAGGAGTCTCACAGAATGGAATTTCTCGTCCAGCAGAGGAGAACTCGCGAAGAAAAGTAGGCTGACTAGCCGCTTCTTAGATTCTTGCCCGGAAGGCTGGAACAGCTAGTTTCAGGGCATGAAAAGCATGGCAATCGCAGCCTGTGTCGGGGCGGTTTTTCTAACCGGGGGACAAGTAGCGGCTGAGTGGGAAGAGCGTCTGGGGGCAGCTGGGAAGAACGCTCAGGAACTATCGGCCTTTGTGAGCAGGGCAAGTGAGAAATATGGCGATATGGGTCGTAGAGCTGCCGCTTTTCTTGTCAGTGGAATGCCGGAGTATGATCTCAAGGTTTTAAAGAGTGATTTCCTTATGGAAAACTTGGGTCTTGCCATGAAAGCCCGCGAGGAATTTCCGTGGTGCAAGGACTTGCCTGAGGCGGTTTTTTTCAACGACGTACTACCATATGCCTCCTTGGATGAAACGCGCGAGGCATGGAGGGCTGGATTCTACAAGCAGTGCCGGGGAATAGTGAAGGATTGCCGGACGACTACGGAAGCGGTGCAGGCTATCAACAAGAATTTGTTCAACATGATTAAGGTGCACTATAATACGGGCCGGAAGGCGCCCAACCAGAGTCCCTCAGAGTCTATCAAACTGGGAAAAGCAACCTGCACGGGACTTTCAATCATTCTGGTGGACGCGTGCCGCTCTGTTGGTGTGCCTGCCCGGGTTGCAGGAACGCCTCTCTGGAGTAACAAACGGGGCAATCATACCTGGACGGAGATTTATGACTCCGGGAAGTGGTTTTTTACCGGGGCTGACGAGTATAACAAGGCAGGCTTGAACCGGGCGTGGTTTGTGGGGGATGCATCCAAGGCGATTGCCAATGACTGGAGGCATGCGATCTGGGCCACGTCTTGGCAAAGGACAGAACATCACTTCCCCATGGTCTGGGATCTCGAGAATCGAGAAGTCCCGGCAGTTAATGTCACCGCGCGTTACGCCAAGAATCAGGAGCGGAGAATCAGGCAGTCCACAGTATATCTACGACTGTGGGACAAGCAGGGAGGTGATCGTTTGGTCTCGGCGGTTGAACTGCTCGATGGGGAGGGGAAGGTTTTGGCAGAGGTTACTACCCGAGCGGGAACAACTGATCTCAATGATATGCCTGCATTCAAGGTCACGACAGGAGAGGAGTATCGCCTGAGAGTCAGGTATGAGGAAGAGGCGCGGTGGGAGAACTTCAAGGCAGTCGGTGAGGGAGAGGAGACGATGGATTTGCTGTGGTCGGAGCTGGGAAAGGGCAGTGTTGAGCTCAAGGCGATCAGCCAGTGGCTCGCTCTACTTCCAGAGGAGCGGCATCTTTCTGTTCCGCAAGGATCGCTTTCCCGAAAGGACGTGGAGCGCGCGCGAGGTCTTATCTGGGAGACAGTAAGAAAAGAGCTTGGAGAGGATCGCGAAGCAGAGATGGGAAGGAAGGTCGCGAAGGCTGCTGGCAAGGAAATGAAATTTCTTGAACAGACCTTTGGAAAGGCTCCGGAAACGGGGCGGTCTCTGTGGATCTCAATGCATGGTGGGGGTGGGGCACCACCGAGGGTCAATGATCAGCAGTGGCGGAACCAGATTCGGCTGTATGCGCCAAGTGAGGGCATTGTGGTGGCCCCCCGGGCGCCAACCGACACATGGAATCTCTGGCACCAGAGTCATATTGATGATCTGTTTGACCGCCTGATTGCCAACTTCGTGATCACAAGGGGCGTTAATCCCGACCGAGTTTACCTCATGGGCTACTCGGCCGGGGGAGACGGAGTCTATCAACTTGCGCCCCGGATGGCTGATCGTTTCGCAGCGGCTGCTATGATGGCAGGTCATCCGAACAACGCGAGTCCGCTTGGTTTACGAAACCTTCCCTTCATGATTTTCATGGGAGGGAAAGACGGAGCCTATGGACGGAACAAGGTGGCCGCGCAATGGGGTAAAACACTTGAAGAACTCAGAGAAGCAGATCCAGGTGGCTACGATCATAAGGCTACAATTTATCCGCAACATGGGCACTGGATGAATGGAGATGACCGGGAAGCCCTGCCCTGGATGATTGCCAAGACACGCGATCCCTGGCCGAAAAGGATCGTGTGGAAACAGAGTGGACGTACCCACGAGCGTTTTTATTGGCTGCAGGTGCCGGAGGGAGTGGCGAAGGGAGGACAGCAGATCGAGGCGGAGGTCCAAGGACAGCAGGTGACTATTCAGTCCGGAGGAGCACAAGAGATCATTCTCCGGCTGAGCGATCGGCTTGTGAATCTCGATAAGGTTGTCACCGTGAACGCGGATGGCGTGGAAGTATTTAAAGGCAAGCTAGAGCGGAAAGCCCGGGTTATATGGGAGTCGCTTAAGCAACGCCCGGATCCGAATTCTGTTGCTACGGCAGAGTTGCACCTTGAGCTTCGGCGTTGAAGAGATGATCCGGGAAGAGACTGGTGTTCCGCGGAGATACCTTTGCCGCAGGGTTGATAGCACTCCTCAGATCGACGGTTCTCTGTCGGGCGTGGGATGGGCCGAGATGGACTGGACTGAGGACTTCGTGGACATAACGGGAGATCCAGAGCTGCAGCCAAGATTTCGCACCCGGGTCAAAATGGGATGGGATGATGCGTTTTTCTACGTGGGAGCCGAGTTGCAGGAGCCCCATGTCTGGGGAACGATCACGGAGAAAAATGCAGTCATGTTTGAGGATAATGACTTTGAGGTGTTCATGGACCCGGACGGTGATGGTCTTGATTACTACGAATTCGAGATCAATGCGCTGGGAAGCATCTGGGAACTGAGCCTGCCGAAACCCTATGGAGAGGGAGGGGTTCCTATTCTTGGTTGTAACTTGCCTGACTTGCGTAGTGCGGTGGAGGTTCGCGGTTCGTTGAACGATCCCTCCGATCGTGATGAGGGGTGGTCGGTATCAGTGGCTTTCCCTTGGTCTGGCCTCTCCAAGTATAATAAGAGGAGCTCTACCCCGCCTCTTCCCGGGGATACATGGAAGGTTAATTTTTCGCGGGTGCAGTGGAAGCACGACGTGGTTGACGGGAGATATGTCCGAATCCCGCCTCATGGCACCCCGATTGCCGAGAGCCTCAATCCTGAAGAGCAGGAACACCCTGAGGATAACTGGGTCTGGAGTCCACAGGGAGCTGTGAACATGCATCTTCCGGATCGGTGGGGTGAAGTTGAATTCGTTGAAGCTAGATGACCGTAAGGAATTTTGCAGAGCGAGTGCTTTTTGGCACAAGCCTTAAGGAAAAACTAGGCCCTCCTCCAGCTGGTATTACAGACCAAAATCGAGGAAATGCGTTGATTGCTCCCGAGGTTCCCTCGCGGCCCAGAGGTTTGGAATTGCGTCAAGATGGGACGCGAGCGGACTTCCCCGGAATGTCGGGTATTGAGGATGATCACCAGAGAGGAAGGTTGCTCCATTTCTTCGCCAATCATGAATTGCTGGCTACAGAACTGATGGCCCTTATGCTTCTGAAGTTTCCTGATGCTCCAACTGAATTTCGCGACGGGATTCTGAGCACCCTCAAAGAGGAGCAGATGCATACCAAAATGTATCTGGGAAGAATGGCGCAATGCGGTGTTGAATTTGGCGAGCTTCCGGTCAATGGATTCTTCTGGAAGATGGTTTCCTCCGTGAAGACGCCATTGGACTATGTGACTCGCCTTTCCCTGACCTTTGAGCAGGCAAATCTCGATTACGCGCGTGGGTATGCAGCAATTTTTGGAGAGGCGGGAGACAAAAAAACAGCCGCTCTTCTTCAGCGAATTTATGAGGATGAGATCGGACATGTGAGTTATGGACTGAAATGGTTCCGGAAGTGGAAGCAGGATGGCAGTGACTGGCAGCAATTTGTTTCCGGCTTGCAGTTTCCTCTTTCGCCTTCCCGGGCAAAGGGGGCCTTTGCTTTTAATGAAGAGGGGCGTCGGGAAGCGGGTTTGGATGAGGAATTTATCAAGGAGTTACGTGTTTGTGGGCAGTCCAAGGGGAGGACGCCAAATGTGTTCTGGTTCAATCCCGGAGGAGAGGAGAGCCTTGTTGTCGCAAGGCCAAAGCCGAGTAGGGCCACCCTTGAGATCGAGCGCGATCTCGCGCTCCTTCCAGCATACCTTGCTCGGAGAGAAGATGTTGTCATGATGCCGTCGATGCCGGCGACCGATTTTCTTGCCGGTCTGCTGGATGCGGGGTTAGAGCTTCCAGAACTTGTCACCTTTGATCGCATTCCGGAGATCAGAAAGCGAAAGATTCACGGCATAAGGCCCTGGGCGCATACTCCAGATGCAGAATCGCTAATCCAAAAAATGGGAGTGGATGCTGCCCCAGTTAGCCGGAATTTGTTCTCCAAGGCCTTGCATGCTGATTTTCTCAAGAAACTCATCGAAAGGCAGAGCTGCTCCTTCCTCTGCAATCCTGATTGCGTTGGAGTACGGGTTTCGTCTGTTGAGGAGATTGAGAGCTGGGTAGCGAACTCACCATATGCATTCTGTATTCTGAAAGCGCCCTTCAGTACTGCAGGGAGAGAAAGGGTTATTTGCAATACGTCTGATGAGCTCTCCCGTAAATCTCGGTCAGCAATCAGGCGGCTGCTCTGTCACCACGGAGCTCTTGTGATTGAGCCATGGCTGGAGAGAGTGAAGGATTTTTCGATGCATTACGACATGACGAAGGAGGGTTTGGTGAGGAGAGGGATTGCCATCATGGAGAATAGCCGTCGGGGGCAGTTCCGTCGTGCTACAGTGACTAATCGGTTTACGGATGGCCTGGAGAAGGATTTGCGAAGAGCTCTGTTCGCCGGGTCTTCTCCACGAGGTCATCTGGTTGATTTTCAGGAAGCCGTGCTGGAACCTCATCTGAGTAATCTTCTTGAGGAGCATCACTTCACTGGTCCCATAGGAGTGGATAGCTTTTTTTACAGGGACGAGGAGGGTTCGTTGAGATGGAAGCCGGTCGTGGAGATGAACCCAAGATTTACAATGGGAAGGGTGGCGCTGGAACTCGCACGCTTCAGGCGATCAAGAGAGGCTGTCTCGCTGACAGTAGCTCCCGCTGGAAAGGGTCCGGCGGGTGGGATTAGTTTGACTCCGGTTACTCCGGACACGAAATGGGCCGCATTTCTTGAACGCTGATCCGCAGTTGGATTGGTTGTTCACGACTGCCTCAGTATTCAGACCTTCGAGTCTGCACATGTCGCGCTATCTTTCCCCTCCCCATCGCGGGATCAGGGCTTTAATGTTGCGGNATGAGGAAAGTGGGAATTANCGGCCTTATCATTTNCCTGANTTCTTCGGCTTTNGGAGCACCGGACTGGNCATCCCTTAGGANGGTTGTTGAGAGGAGTTCNCTGNCGGGAACGNAACTNCTGGGGGAATCAGGAGATCTTTCGATAACGATGATAGAGGGAGTGGATCGTTTTCTTGATGCTGAGATAGCNGCAGAATTGAANGANCGNAGGGGAGGAACGCGGGAAGAGCTGGCCCGGATTCTGGGTCTGCTAAGGGAACAGAATCCCGAGGACAACTCGTTTCGCTACGCGGGGCGCCGCTGGGGGCCGATTGGCAATGGGAAGAACTACACTGTGAACGAGGTGAGTTGGAAGACCTTCGGGAACACGGAGGCGGTGGGTCTGCTCTTTGAACCGACCGGCAGGGCGCCGCTGGCGGATATCATTGCGTTGCCGGATGCGGATCAGGATCCGGAAGAACTGGGGGCGATGGAACCGCATTTCGAGAGTCAGCAGACCCGTCCCTTTGCGGCGGAAATGGCCTTGGCCGGCTGTCGGGTTCTGGTGCCAGTGCTCATCAAGCGGACGGAGCATCATGCCATGCCTATGCGAGAGTGGCTGCACCGTCCGGCCTGGGAGTTGGGGCGTACCCTCGCGGGCTATGAGGTGCTCAAGGTCCTGGCGGCGGTCGATTGCTTCCGGAGAGACGAACCGAGCCGGTCCGGTAAAAGCACGAGCGGGAAGCTGGCAGTTGTTGGTTGGGGAGAAGGCGGACGGCTTGCTCTTTATGCTGCGGCCCTCGACGAACGGCTCGATGGGGCTCTGGTGAGCGGGTATTTCGGTCCGCGGGGGAAGGTGTGGGACGAGCCCGCAGACCGCACGGTCTTCGGTTTGCTGCGCGGTCACTCGGATGCTGAGATCGCCCGTCTGATCGCTCCCCGGCCGCTTGTGATCGAGACCGGTCATTTTCCGGAGTACGGTTTTCGTCTCGACCAGCAGGGCGTGCCGGAGCGAGTCCGGAAAGGAGCAGGTAAGCGGGGCAAGCCGGGAAGACTGTTGGAACCGAAGGGTGAGGAGGTTCGGATCGAGGTCGGGCTCATTGGCAATGAGACAGTGGTTCTGCGCTCCACGGATAGTGCGATTCAGCCGGAGAGCTGGCGGACGTTGCTGGAGAAGATTGGGGTGGGAGTCCCAGCGAACAACCTTGGGAAGCGCGATCTCTGGTGGGCGGCTATCAAACCCTTGCAGACCGCGAAAGATATTGCCCGCCGCCACGCGGAGCAAGTGCAGGCAATCGACCGGCACAATCAGCGGGTCCTGGTTGAATCGGAGCGGGTGCGGGGGGAGCTCTTCAAAGTCGTGAAGCTGGATAGCTTGGAAAACTATGAAGCGAGTATTGCGCCGCTGCGGGAAAGGTTCAGCAGGGAGGTGATTGGCGAGCATGCAAGCCTGCAAAATCTGGCGGAGCCCAATGCGCATACCCGCAGCTACCAGGAAGGACCAGATACGATCAGTTACGAGGTGGTGCTCGATGTGCAGGCAGGAGTCCAAGCCTACGGGATCCTGACTCTCCCCAAGGGCATGAAGCTCGATGGATCGGAAAAGCGACCGGTTGTTGTGTGCCAGCACGGTCTGGAAGGGCGGCCGCAGTCGACCGTGGGGGAGAAGGATTATCATTACTATAAGGCCTTTGCGACTCGTCTGGCGGAGCGTGGGTTCGTGACGTTCGCTCCCCAGAACCTCTATCTGGGCTGGGACCTTTTCCGGATCCTTCAGTTCAAGGCCAATGCGATAGGGTGTACTCTGTTCTCAGTCATGGTGCCTCAGCACCGGCAGATCACGGAGTGGCTCGCAGGGCTGCCTTTCGTCGATGGAGACCGAATTGGATTCTATGGTCTCAGTTACGGAGGAAAGTCGGCCATGCGGATCCCTCCCCTGGTGGATCGTTACTGCCTCTCAATCTGCTCAGCCGATTTTAATGAATGGGTCTGGAAAAACGCCGCGACGGACCAATGGTCAGCTCGCTACAGTTATGCCAACAAGGGGGAATACGAAATCTTTGAGTTCGACCTCGGTGGAACCTTCAATTACTTCGAAATGGCAGCCTTGATTTGCCCGCGACCCTTCATGGTCGAGCGTGGTCATTTCGATGGGGTCGCGCCGGACAAGACCGTGGCCTATGAATTCGCGAAGGTTCGATCTCTTTATGCCGCTCAGCTTGGGATTGGGAAGCGGGCGGAAATTGAGTGGTTCGTGGGACCCCATACGATTAACGGGCAGAAAACCTACGACTTCCTGCATCGACATTTGGAGTGGCCTGACCCAACGGAATAATTGATTCTGTAGTCGTGAATAGTGCTGACTTCCTCCGTAGTCTCGGGTTCTTCCTGTCCCTGTTTCTGGCAGGCTCGGTTCAGGCCCTTGACGTGGGCTTCGGCGAAGTTGACATCACCCCGAAACTGGGCGGTAAAGAAAAGGTCTGGCTAGCGGGTTACGGCACGGGACGGGAGGCCGCCGGAATACATGATCCTCTGATGGCAAGATGCGTTGTGCTTCAGGATGGCGGAACAAGGATCGCGTTGGTTTCAGTAGATCTGGTGGGTTTGCAGTTTCCCGCGGTGAAGAAAATCCGGAGTCAATTACCTGGTTTCTCCTATGTGCTCGTTTCCTCCACACATAATCATGAGGGACCTGACGTGATCGGAATGTGGGGACGCAACCAGTATTCCTACGGCGTGAATGACGCATACGTGAAGGAGGTAACAGACAGGTGTGTAAATCTCGTGAAAGACACGGCGGCGGCGATGATCAAAGATGTAGACGTGTCCTACGGGACTGCGGAGGACGCAAGCCTGCTGAGGGATACCCGTCAACCTGCTGCACTCGATGCAGTGTTGCGAGTGCTTGTATTCTCGAGCAAGAGTGGAAAGAAGATTGGGTTGTTGGTACAGTGGAATTCCCATCCCGAGGCGATGGGTTCACAAAACAAGCTTATCACCGCGGATTTTCCTTGGGCGACGGTAGGAGCGCTCAAGAGAAAATACCAATGCCCGGTGGCATACTTCACTGGGACAGTAGGAGGGTTAATGGCTCCTCCAGCTGGGCCTACGACTTTTGCGTATACTGAGAAGCACGGTATTCAAGTTGCGGGACTGGCGGCAAGAGCAGTGGAAGGGGCTCGGCCGCTGAAGTTGACTCCGATGAGAGCTGAGGCTCGCCTGCTGTATCTTCCGGTGACAAATCGACTGTATCGGCTGGGTCTTTCCATGGGGGTCCTGAGGAGGGAGAGGTTTGTGTCGACGGGGGACCCTTATCGGAAAGGGAAGCTAATGAGTGGAAAGAATTCAGGAGAGGATATGACCATTGAAACTGAGGTGGCCTGCCTGCAACTCGGTGAGCTCTCGCTGGCAGCTATTCCGGGAGAGCTTTATCCCGAGCTGGTCTACGGCAAATTTCAGGAACCGGCTGATCCGGCTGCGGATTTTCCTAATGCTCCCCTTGAGCCAACTATCCGGGAGATTCTGGGTGAACGGAAGTGGATGCTCTTTGGATTGTCCAACGATGAGGTTGGTTACCTCATCCCAAAGCGTCAATGGGACAGGAGGAAGCCATATGCTTACGGGAGAGAAAAGGCGCAGTATGGAGAAGCCAATTCATGCGGGCCGGAAGCTGCCATGATCGTGATGAAGGGGTTCGCGAGATGTGCAGCCGAAGAAGGTCCGACAGAGAAGAGAAGGCAGGGTGGAAATGCCCCAGAGGGCAATCCGGCAAAATAGGCCGGGAGGGAGGATTTTACTTCCAGGGAGAAGTAATCATTTTATTTTTGTGGTGCTTACAGCCGGTCGGCCTGTATATTTAAGATATGCTAGAGATCGATATTGGTGGTGGACGGAAGATCCAATTGGACATCCCGGAATTCAAACCCCAGATCGTGCTTATCGGGTTTGCGGTCGTGGGTGTGCTGGTCGGAGTGTTGACGTCGATCTACACTATAAAGGCAGAAGAAGAGGGTGTGGTATTGCGTTTTGGGAAGTATCAATCGACTCAGAAACCAGGTCTCCATTTCAAAATGCCGTTCTTCATCGATAAGGTTGAAAAGGTTGCGGTCTTGCGCCAGCAGAAGCAGGAATACGGATTTGGGACTCCGGGGAATACTAATCGGTCTCAGTGGTCGGGGCCATCAGAGCAGGAGAAGGAAAAGAAAATGGTGACGGGCGACTTAAACGGTGCCCGGGTAGACTGGGTGATTCAGTATCGTATTACGGAACCGAGGGATTATCTGTTTATGGTGAAAGACCCAGATAGCACTCTTCGAAATGCTACCGAGTCCGTTATGCGGGAAGTTGTCGGAGACCGAACGGTGGATGAGGTGATCACTATTGGGCGGCAAGACATCGAAAGAGAAAGTCTGGAGAAGCTGAAGGTGCTAGTGAACAAATATAAGCTCGGGGTTTCGATCGACCAGATTCAATTAATAGATGTCAAGCCTCCGGAAAGGGTTGAGGACTCCTTCAATGAGGTCAACAGGGCGGAGCAGGAAAAGGCTACTGCGGTCAACGTGGCCAATGGAGAGTATAACCAGAAAGTTCCGAAGGCCGCTGGTGTAGCGCAACAGGATATCAGCCGGGCGGAAGGGTATGCCACTAAGAGAATTAATGAGGCCGAGGGTGATGCAGGCCGGTTTATTGCACTCCTCGAGGCCTATCAAGAGGCTCCGGAGGTCACCCGCCGACGCATGTATCTTGAGACCATGCAGAAAGTGATGCCACAGCTGGAGAGAAAAATTATCATGGATGAGGAAGGAAATCAGGTCCTTCCTCTGATGCAATTGAACCAGGGAGGAATTCAGCGATGAATCAAAAGTATCTTGCCGGGTGTTTCACCCTGATTGTTGTTGCGATTGGACTAATAGTTCTCAGCGGAGCGGCCTATACGGTGAACATGCGGGAACAGGTAGTTATTACCCAGTTTGGTGAGCCAAAAGGGAAGCCGATTACGGAAGCCGGATTAAAATTCAAGATTCCGTTTATCCAGAAGGCTAACGTATTCGATAAGAGAATTCTGCCATGGGACGGACCGGTGTCGCAAATGCCTACTAAGGAAAAGACTCTTATCATGGTCGATACCTATGCGCGGTGGCAGATATCCGACCCTCTCACATTTTTGCGTCGTCTGAGAGATGAGCGAACTGCGTCCTCTCGTCTCAACGATATCCTTGGATCAGAGACCAGAAATACCATAGCGAAGCATGAGCTGATAGAAGTCATTCGCACTACAAAGGGACGTGTGCCAGAACAGTCAGAAGTAATCGTAGAGGGTGATACTACCGGGGTGGTAGGAGTGCTCCCTCCAATTTCGCGTGGTCGGAGTGCCTTGGAAAGAGATATCTATGAGACCAGCAAAATCAAACTTGAGGAGTTTGGAATCAAGCTCTTGGACATTCGCTTCAAGAGAGTGAACTACAATCAGACAGTAGAGGGGCAAATCTATCAGCGGATGATTTCTGAGCGGAAGCAGATCGCAGATCGCTTTCGGTCAGAAGGCGCGGGTGAAGCAGCAAAGATCCTTGGAAAGATGGAGAAGGAGCTCAATACGATTGAGTCTGAGGCCTACAAGCAAGTTCAGACCATCATGGGAGAAGCGGATGCTCAGGCCACCGAGATTTATGCGTCAGCCTATAATCAGAGTCCAGAGGCTGCAGAGTTTTATGAATTTTCGAAGACGATGGAGCTGTATCCGGAGATGATTGGCGGCAAGAGTACTGTGGTTCTCTCCACGGATAGCGATCTCTTCAAATATTTGAAGGGAATGCAAATTCAGGACTCCGAGGAAGAAGAATAGCCGGGAAGGTATCGCGGGATCTGCTGTGGAAGGGTTCAGTCCGAAAGAGCCTGCAGGTGCGCTGAGACTGACCGGGCGAGGGCATCGAGATTGTAGCCTCCTTCGAGGGTGGAGATCACCTTTCCTTCGCAGTGCTCTTTTGCTGAACTTACGATGAGCTCTGTAACCCACTGGAAGTCATCCTCCCGGAGGTGAATGTCACCCAGAGGGTCGTCGGTATGAGCATCAAACCCCGCAGAGATAAAGATTAGTTGGGGTTTAAATTTTCCGAGAGCTGGTAACCAGTCCCGCTCAATGGCTTTTCGAAATTCACTTCCTTTTGTTCCAGCTTTCAGGGGGGTATTCACGATATTCGATCGCTCGATATCGTAGTAACGGTTTGGGTAGTAGGGATGCTGAAAGCTGGAAGCCACCAGAACAGATGGATTGTTCTTGAAGATATCGACAGTGCCATTGCCATGGTGCACGTCAAAATCCAGAATTGCCACCCGGTCGATGGAGTTGTGCTCCAGTGCGGTGGCGGCGCCAACTGCCACGTTATTGTAAAAGCAGAAGCCCATTCCGGCATCGTGCTCTGCATGATGTCCGGGTGGCCTTGCGCAGGAAAAAATTCGCTTGGATTTACCGGCAAGAATAAGGTCAACCGCCTGTTCCATTGCCCCCGCAGCCAGTCTCGCGGCGGGAAGAGAGCCTGGGGACAGATGCGTGTCGGGATCGATCATAACGAGCCCGGATGCGGGAGCGCTGGTAGAGATTTTCTCCAGATAGAGCGGTTCGTGGACTCGCTGCAGTGCCTCGGCCGTTACGGGACAGGCTTCGAGATGCTTGAAACCGGGCCATTGGCCGGTTTCCTTGAGGTGGGACAGAACCGACTGTGTGCGTTCGGGTCGTTCGGGATGACCATCGTGCATTCTGTGCTCATCGTAGGCGGAGTGGCTTAGAAAAGAGAGCATGAGCAAGGGTGGGCTGGCAGGCGAAAATAGTCCACGCTTGATTCAGCGGCCTCCCCTTTCAAATCGTCTTGTGCATTATCCAAGTAATGAAGCGGGTAGCAGGCAGCCAATTGCAACATGCCTCGATCAACCAGACCCAGAAACGGTAGCGCTGGTAGATTTCAATAGCCCGCCCCTCACTTCCGCGGGTGCGCTTCCAAATCCTGAAATCAGGACCTTGTGCCTCTATGTAATATCTTCGCTCGCTCTCGACGTAGTAGAGTTCGAGGTAGACGAGGCATTTCCCGACCTGTTTGCGCCGCAGGAATGTATTTGGTCGTTTGGTGGGGTGAGGCACGGAGTGATTTTAGGATAGTAGTTATGAGGGCAAAGGCGAAAGCGTTGACAGCCGTGCATGAGAACAGTTTTTTGAAGTGATGCAGACACGGCGACTCGGAAACACTCAGCTGGAGCTTACTACCATTGGAATTGGAACGTGGGCGATTGGAGGAGGAGATTGGTCCTTTGGGTGGGGAGATCAGGATGAGAAGGAGGCAGTTGCCGGGATTCATAAGGGGATTGAGCTAGGGGTAAACTGGATTGATACTGCAGCGATTTATGGCGATGGAGCCAGCGAGTTACTGGTGGGGAAGGCCCTTCGGGAGATGTCGGGGTCGGAGAGGCCTCTGGTTGCGACCAAGTGCGGGCGCATCATGCAGGAGGATGCGACAGTCAAGGGGTGCCTGACAAAAGACAGTGTTGTCAGGGAATGTGAAGCGAGTCTCCACCGACTGGGTGTGGAATGCATCGATCTTTATCAGATTCATTGGCCGGACCCGGATGAAGACATAGAGGAAGCATGGAGTGCGATGGTCCAAATGAAGAAGGAGGGAAAAGTCCGGGAGATTGGAGTGTCGAATCATGGAGTGAAACAGATGGAGCGCTTGCGGCCCATTCATCCTATTGCCTCTCTCCAACCTCCCTACAGTATGCTGAATCGAGAAGTAGAAGAGGATCATCTTCCCTATTGTGGGAAAAACGGCATCGGTGTGATCTGTTATAGCCCGATGGGTAAGGGGTTGTTGACCGGGGCGTTTTCCCGCGAACGTGCGGAAGCACTGTCTGACAAAGACCACCGCAGCAGGGATCCCAAATTCAGTCCTCCACAGCTCGACCTTAACCTCGAAGTGGTAGAGGCCATCAGGCCTCTTGCGGAGGATTCTGGACGGCCGATGGCACAGTTACCTCTGGCATGGGTTCTGCGTCGTCCAGAGGTAACCTCAGCTATTGTTGGAGTTCGAAAGCCATCTCAGATTGAGCAGACAGTTGGTGGTGGAGACTGGGATCTCACACAAGAGGATCTCGATGTTGTCGAAGGAGCGTTGCGTCTCCGTGAGGAGAAACTCGCTCAGCTTGGCCAGACCAGTCAAGGGTGGGTATGAAAACGGAGACAGGGGGTGGGTAAATGTTTGATCAGATGCTCCGTTGATTGGCCCATGGCTGTAGCCGGTCTGATATTTGCAGCCACCTATTTCGGGGGGTAAGGCGAGGGGGCGATTTTTCCTAAGGACGCCAATGCCGGACCTGTATCCGATAGTACAAACATTAATTAGAGGAGTCTGGTTTTTGATTGGGTGATTCCAGAGATTGTCCTATTGTTTCGCAACGGGAAGAAGGGAGATATATGAACCGCCGCCAACTACTTCAGGGAACTGGTGTTGCTCTTACGCTTCCGATCTTCGAAAGTGTTGCGGCCGTGCCCTCGACGGGTGGGGAGTCACCGCGGCGCCTTGTTTGTGTTGGCAATCACCTCGGATTCTATCCGGGCAACTTTTTTCCAAAAGCCTCTGGGAAAAACTACCTTCCGAGTCCGACACTGATGCCGCTTGAGAAGCATCGCGATGATCTGACAGTTTTTTCACATTTGGATCATGAGCTCAATGGCGGACATAATGCTGTTCAAGGATTTTTGAATGGTATTAAGAAGGAAGATGCCGCTGGATTCCCTGAAAAGAATATTTCATTGGACCAAGCTGCGGCAGAGCATGTCGGTAGCGCCACGCGGTTTCCTTCGATCAATACAGGAATTCATAAAGGCACTGACATGTGTTGGACTAGATCTGGTGTCCACGTGCAGCCGATCAACAATCCTGCCACGCTGTTTCGAGGTCTCTTTGTGAATGTATCTCGGCGGGATCGGGAGTCGATACGCGCACGTCTTAAACATCGCGGCAGCGTGCTGGACGCGCTGCGTGATTCGGCAAACGCTTTACATCAATCTCTGAATGCGGCTGACAGGGACAAGCTAGACCAATACCTGACATCGGTCCGTGATGTTGAGCGACGATTGCAGATGTCTAAGAAATGGATTGATCGTCCCAAGCCGAAAGTTCCGATTGACGAAGTCGTGGACGAAGAGCGTCAACATATTGACGAGGTCGCTTTGTTATATGACTTGAAGGCACTTGCGTTGCAGACAGATTCCACGCGGGTCACTACCTTGGAGACCGGTCTAGGTTTTCGTACTGCGGAGTTGGATCTGGGGAGCTATCACGGGTTGTCTCACCACGGGAAGTCTGCAGACCGAATCGGGCAGCTGAAAGTCGTGGAAGCTTTTCTGGCTACAAAACTCAGTGATTTTATCTCAAGACTCAAGGAGGCGCAGATTTTTGACAATACGCTTATCGTCTTTGGTAGTGGTATGAGCGATGGATCGATCCATAGCAATCGTAACCTTCCAGTCCTTCTGGCCGGGGGTGGACTGAAGCATCAGGGCCATGTGATCTGCCCTGCGGAGCAACACAAGAGAGTGCCGCTATCGAATCTATGGCTGTCCGTTCTGCACTGGTTTGGATCTGAAGCCGACCGGTTTGGCAGGAGCACAGGAACGTTCTCCCCGATGGAAATCGGATAGGGTAAATCATGAAATTCATCATTTGTGCCCTGCTCATGATCGGGGTCAGCCTGGTTGCCGTCGCTGACGAGGAGATTGGTGCGTTTCTGAATAGGCACTGTATCGAATGTCACGGCAGCGAGAAGCAGAAGGCCGACCGCCGATTCGATACCCTTCCGTCCAAAATAGGGTCGTTTGATGATGTGGAGCGCTATCAGGAAATCGTCGATCAGCTGAATCTTCAGAGCATGCCGCCCGAGGGCGAGCTCCAGCCTTCAGGGGAAGAGCGGGCACGGATGATTGCGCGCCTGACTCAGAAAATCGTCTCTGCATATGGCGAGCTGAAGACTTCAGGAGGGCACAGTAGTCTTCGACGTCTGAATTCTTGGGAGTATCGACATACCATCGGCGATCTGCTTGGGCTCAATACGGAGGTCTGGAATCCGGCTGAGAACTTTCCTGCGGAGGTAGTGGTTGATGGGTTCGACAACAATGGGGCGGGGTTGGTCACCTCCGGCCGGTTGATGGATCACTACTTTGTTGCTGCTGAAGAAGCGATTCGTCGGGCTACGCAATTTGGAGAACGCCCGCTTTCACGAAATTATACGCAGAAATCCCCATTTTACTTTAGTGGGAAAGGTTTCGAGGACCTCCCAAAACTCTTCAAAGTGGATCGCTTCCGCTTTATTCCGGAAACACCATACACAGATCTCTACGGCCGCCATTACCGAGGTGGGCACATTGGATTCCTGCCCCTTTTGAGCCAGGGGGGCGTCGCCCACAGCGGCACCTATACCATAAGGGTTCGTGCCGCAGCTGTGGGGAGCGTTCATGACTACGGTGAGGCGCTGGGCGATTTTCGAAACGGCGATCCACTGGTAATGGAAATTGCCGCGGTAGACCGGCGGGGAAGTGTTGAAAGCACGGGAAACGTCTCGAAGATGATATCCTTGGCAAGGGTTGAGTTAACAAATGAAGAGCCAGAGTGGTTCGAGTGGAGGGTTTACATGGATGCTGGTTACGAACCGGAGGTTCGCTTTCGTAACGGTCCTCTGGCAGCTAAGCGCTTAGTTCGGCTTCTGACTACAAAGGCTGCTGACAAACCGGAATTTAAGCCTTTCGTCGGAATGAAGGCCGGTATGGAGAAGGCTCATGGCGTGCTCAGGGCCTATCAGGGACCTCGTTTACGGATCTGGGAAGTTCAGATGGAGGGGCCGCATGTGGATGGCTGGCCTGCTGCTGGTCACCGGGCATTGTATGGTGACCTGGGGCCCAACGACTTGAACTTGGTTACTATGACCCGGCAACTCGAAGCCTTCGCAGAAAAAGCCTTCCGACGTCCACCGGTTGATGGAGAGCTGGAGCCAATCCGGCGACTCGTAGCGGGAAAGGTCGATGAGGGGATGAATCCGTTGTCGGCCCTTCAGCTCGGGTGCCAAGCTATCCTCTGTTCACCTGGGTTCCTGTATTTAAATCTTGGGGAGGGCGAAATAGACGAGGTGGCCTTGGCTTCGCGCATGGCGTATTTTCTCTGGTCCTCCCCGCCTGATAAAAAGCTGCTCATGCTTGCAAGAGCCGGCGAATTGAAGGCTGAGTTGCCAGCGCAAGTGTCACGGATGCTTGCCGACTCTCGGTCGAATCGATTGGTAGCGCATTTCGTGCGTCGATGGCTGGATCTCGACAGAATTGGGGCCATGCCACCATCTGCAGACTTTCTCGCTTACTACCGGGACAATCTTGGATCCGCGATGAGAGAAGAGACGGAAATGTTCTTTCGGCATCTTCTGCACAATAATCTTCCGTTAAGCGAATTCCTTGATGCCGACTACTCGTTTCTCAACCGCGAGCTTGCTTTACACTACGGAATCGAGGGGGTGCAGGGGAATGCTCTGCGGCGAGTTTCATTGAAAGGCAGTCGGCGTGGCGGGCTGATCGGTCAGGGTGCGTTCCTGACCGCCTCGGCGAATGGGGTGGATACCTCTCCCGTGGTCCGTGGTGTTTATATGCTTGAGAAGATGCTGGGATACACGCCGCCCCCACCACCTCCCGACGTTCCCATAATCGAGCCAGACATTCGTGGAGCGGTCACTGTTCGGGAGCAACTCGAAAAACACCGCGAAGTCGCGACCTGTGCGGAGTGTCACCGCAAGATCGATCCCCTCGGATTCGCATTAGAAAACTTCGATGCGATTGGAGGGTGGCGTGATTCATACGAGAAAAATAGACCGATCGATTCCGCTGGTAAACTTCCGGGTGGAGACTCCTTCCGTACGGTATCTGAGTTCCGAAAACTGCTGCTGGAGCGTCAAGGCCAGTTCAATCGGGGTCTTACCGAAAAGCTGATGACCTACGCCTTGGGGCGTGAGCTCGAAGTCAGCGACCGCCCGAGTATTGATGCGATTCTCACCGATCTCAATGATGCCGACGGCGGTCTGCGTGACCTTGTGCGCCTGATCATACTAAGCGATCTCTTCCTGAGTAATTAGGCGGTGAGGGGCTGGATTAAAGGGGGACTTCAGAATATTCCAATGCCCATTCTCGCATGAAACGGACTTGTTCCGGGATAATACGGTAAATGATCAGGTCCGGATTGGCGCTGCTCCCAAGATATTGCCGGAGAAGTGGGTTTTCCTCCCAGATTTCATTAATAAGCGATTGCTCGTTTTCCCCGAGGGGATGGGCTGCTCCGGTGATACGAACCTGATCGTGGCGTTGAGAAAGATAGCAGAGCTCCACGTTAGGGTTGGCAGCAATCTGGGCAGTCTTGTGATACCCTCGGAGGTTGGCCACATAGATCGTAAATCCGTCCACTCGCACCGGTGATACGGGTCGGAGGCGAGCTTGATCGCCATCAATGGTGGCCAGCATTGGGAATTTGGCTTCCTTAATGACCTTGCGGGCCAGACTGGGGAGTTCTTCGGGATCGAATGGGTCTGGGAGAGGCTTCGGCATTCGGTTTTAAAGATTCTATCGCCGGGCCAGCTGCGACTGCGAGCGCAATCCGTGACTTCCGCGCTAAAACGTCCTAAGCTGCGGAAGGTTTCCCCAGTGTCTCGTGCGCCTTGTCTGGCTTTTCTTCACCCTTGTTCTTCTGGTCCTGCTCCCTTTTGTAGTCTGGGGAGATCAGTTTTCCGGGTATTTCGATCTGCAGAATACCAGCGCAGTGCTTATCAAGCCCGGTAGGGCATGGGCCTGGGTAGTGGGGGTGGCCCTTCTGCTCCTGGATCTGGTCCTTCCGATTCCCGGGACGATTGTGATGTCTGCCCTGGGCTTTATTTATGGACCCTTCGCAGGAGGAATAGTTGCAGGTGCTGGGTCCATGCTGTCCGGCCTGCTCGCATACGGATTCTGTCGTAAGTTTGGCAGGCCAGCTGCTCGTTGGATTGCAGGAGAAAAGGGTCTCGCCAGAGGAGAGGTGCTCTTCAGAGGTGCGATGGGTGGCTGGATGGTTGCTCTCTCACGCTGGCTACCAGTATTTCCTGAGGTTATCTCCTGTGTTGCTGGGTTGACTCGGATGCCTTTCCGTCGATTCTTTTTGGCCCTTGCCTGTGGAAGTCTCCCCCTCGGGTTTGGCTTTGCTGCGATTGGATATTGGGGGCATGAATACCCCATAGTCGCTCTTGTCCTGAGTGCGGGATTGCCACCATTGCTCTGGATAATCCTCGGCCCTCTTGTTTTGCGGGGCAGGGAGAGCCCGAGAGGGTAATCTCCCGAGATAAATTCGTAATCTGATGTTGAATGCGGATGGTCAGACCGCTACGAGGGGACAATGAACAAGCTACGGGTGGCTCTATTTGTCATGGCTGGAATCACTCTTCTCCCTCTGCCGTCCAATGGTGATACCAAGAACAAGAAGCGGATTGTTCCGCCAACCCGGAAGGGAGCAGCGTCGGAGTTGCCAACCATTCGGAAAGTGGGGGGGGACACGGTTACGGTTGGAAAGAAAACATATAAAGTGACGAGTTTTACCAGGATTCTTGTTAATGGAAAGAAGGCCAAGGTAGCGGATCTAAAAGCCGGGATGCAGGCTTCGGTAACCGGTGGTGTTCTCCGTTACGGGAAAGGCGCATCAGACACCATCTACAAGGCTAGTCGAATTATGGCCAAGACGGATAACAAGCTTGAGGACAAGCGCAGGGCGTTTAACAAAAAACAAGCCGAACGAGCCCGGGAATTGAACCGGCGTCAGAATCAGGGGCGCGCTCGCCGCTAGTCGGGACGGGATTTTGCGCCGGGCGACTCTTAGGATGAGGTGCTACAGTTTCACGGGCTATATTCGACCTTCAACCGAAGAAATCGTGGAGATTGATTTCTCTGTTCATCCGAAAATTGCACCCGCACTCGTCCGTTGAAGGGAGGATCTACGCTCACAGAGCCTGCTTCTGAGAAGGAAGTGCCGTCCGATTTTGAAAGCAGGGTGACCCATTCCTCAAGATCATCTGATCCTTCAACCCTGTAGACAATATCAGCCGAACCGTATCCATCTACCGCGGTAGAATTTACAGGTAGATCAAAGGATATGACATTCTGTCCATCGTCTCCGATAGCAATACGCGGGAGGGAGGAAGGACCATTGAAGCCAAGGTCGAGAAAAGGGTCCAGGCCTAGACTGAATTCCATGAGGGCGGTCAGGCCATCGCCGTCACCATCCTCGAGAGCAGTCAGTTCATGAAAGGCGAGCCACTCCGGGAAGGTAGTGGGAATGAGAATGCCACTTGTGTCAGGTGTTCCGTTGATCTCTGCGCTTTGACTCCAGCTGAGTTGGGAGTCAAAATCCCGGGAGAGAGGAGGAGGCTCCTGCAATTCCAGAGAAAACCCTGACCCAGCACTAGCAGGCCACCAGTCAGGATCGTATCCGAAGCGCAGGATTGCAGCATCGAAAGGCGCGGGCAGGGAGAGGGTGATCGTTTCTCCGCTGTTATCGAGGTTCCCCTCGAATACGCCTGCCACATTAAGAGATCTTCCGTAGCGGGATTCGAAGGCGGCGAGGTCTCCAACAACAAGAATTTCTTCTCCGGGTTGGAGTATGATGGAGGGAAAGGTGAAAGAAATGCCGTTAGTGAAGCTGACGCCGAGTAGGTTCAGCTGAACTGTCCCCGTATTTCTGAGTTCGAGAAATTCGTAAGGTTTTCCACCCAAGGGCTCATACATGATCTCAGAAATGCGAAGGTGGCGAAGAAGCGCGAGTGCATTGAGAAAGTCAGGATTGCTGGATGCCTCCTCCGTGTCATTAGAGAGAGCGGCTGTGGGTAAGCTGAAGTAAGAGAGGCCGGTAGGGGAAGGAGCCCAGCGTCCCTGCGATATATCGGAGCCCTGTGGGCCGAAGATGACTTGGTCGATGGGATTTCCTCTTGAATCGAAAAGGAGGATGCGGTCTCCATCTGCGTCGAGAGCAAATGGCACATGGTCCGAACCGGCGGCGGTTTCCCGGTCAGCGATCAGCTTGAGATATCCACCGCCGGAAATGAAGCTCAGAGGAGGAAAGGAATGGCCCTGAGGGTTATCAGGATGATCGCTCACTCCGAGGCCCTCCAACGCGACCGGAAGGGGGTCGGGGTTATGGATTTCGATCCAGTCATCACGAAAGAGAACCTCTCCCTCTGCCATCCATTCATTGATGAGAAGTGTTGCAGGATCTCCTGTGCGCTGTCTGAGGTTTTCCTGGCCAGGAGTCGGTAAGTTCAGGTGCCACTGGTTCTGGTTGTCGCGACCGATGGAAAATCCTGAAACCTGTGGACCGAATTCGATGGAGTCAAGAAGGCCGGCTCCTCGAGCCGGGGCATCAAACAGGTAGAGGCCCTCACCGTTTGCGTTGAGAGAGAAGCCAAGGTGAATCCCGGAGGTGCCGTTTACATCGTCTGCAAACAGGACCAGAAATTCTCCGGCTGCAAGCGTTGTCCCCGTCGGAAACATGAATTCCCCAGGAGTATCGGAGCTGTCAGAGAGGCTTATTCCGGACAGATCGATAGTGCCCCCCCCTTGATTGTGAAGTTCGACAATATCGGGATAGGTGCCCTCGTGGGCGATTGCACCGTCGTTTTCGGAGAGCACTTCACTGATTACGAGCCGGGAGAAAGTGGGGTCAACGGTCCAGCTGCGCGACTCGGCAACGTCGGGGAGCCACACCGATGCGAAAGTTCTGCCTTGAACATAAACAGTGTAGGTGCCGTCAGGTAGATCGTTGAGAAGAATTCGTGCTGTTCTTACGGTTGGAGTCCCCGGCGCCAGACCCCCGGCATCTCCGATATCAAATGCCCCACTCCATGGACCGTTGTTGACCCGGTAGCGGTAGCCGAAGATACCAGGTCCTCCGATAGTGAGTTCTGCTGTCCGGGAGGTGGTAACGACAGGGGGCTCCCCAGAGATTTGTAGCTGATTCGGAACGAGAGCACCCAGGTCGCCACCAAGAGGGCCCGCTCCGAGGGCTGGTGATCCCGGCCTCAGAGAGAAGTCTCCTTCATCTGGATTGGTGAACCGTGCCGTGGACGAGAGGTTGTCAGCACCCAGATCAAAAATTGATTCGCCCGGGTGCTCCTCGCCAAGGCTGGTGTCTAGAATCAATGGATCCACAAGGTTATGGGAAAACTCCAGAGGCGTACGGAAGGTGGACTCTTCGGTCCGCATATCGGCGTTGCCAAAGACGCGGGGGATGTCGATGAAGATATTCGATCCCGCGTAAGCGCCGGCCGCCGGAGTGGGAGAGCTGTCCCCCGGCACGAAGAGATTTATTGCGGCGCCAATGTTGGTATTGTCGAAGTTGTCAACAAAGTCCGGATGCACCTTGTAGACAGTGTTATTTTCAAAGATGGTATCGGAGTCATTTTTCAGGCTGATGGCGTGATCAACGTCCCAGAAGATATTCCTCGCTACCATGGTTGTGGTGTCCGGCCGATCTCCTGTAGAAATTGCATTAGCGTATCCCCGGTCAGAGGTTTCATCATCCTTGAAAACCCTCGTGAAGGTATTTCCTGCAACATAGATATCGCCCCCGAGGTCGAGTTCTTCGCAACGTGATCCAGCAAAGTAGTTCCCAAGAATCTGAACGATCGGTTCGGGCAAGTTTCCGCTGACTACGTCTACAACGTCGTTGTGTCCCTTATTGGTGCCAAAACGATTATTGCGGATGATATACCTTCCACTCTTTGGGATGTCCCCTTCGCCCTTGATGTGCTCGCTGATATTGTCCAGACCAAGTTCGGCAGCCTGCTCGTCAGGTGCAAACATGTCCGGGAAATCACTGTTTTCGATGATCACTGAGGCGTCCTCGGTGTAGATCATGCGAATATGAGTTCCGCTGAAACGGACATCATCAATCACGCATTGGGAACGGATGATCCCGATCGAACCCTCTCTGTGCTGCGCGTTACGGACGTCGACATGCGAGATGCGGTTTTCTGGATCCATTGAATCAACGATCTTTAGCCCATCCCACTTGGGAGGGCCGGGCGGTAAGCCATCGCTGGCCGGGTCATCAACGAAGGATGCGCCGGGCACGCTGGTGAGCTGAACTCTGGAAAAGGGCGTGCCCTCAATCTGGAGAGAGCCGTTGACGGTGAGGCGGGTTCCGGGTGTGAAGTAAATGCTGGTTCCTGCTTCAATGATCAGATTGCCACCCGCAGGCACGACTGCGTCTGAAGAGATCCGGTATGGTCCGTTTGCTGCTACCCAACGGATTTCAGATCCAGCGCCATCAAAAACCTGATCGTAGGAATAGCAGCCAAGGTCTTGAGGTGTGCCGTCAGGATCGAGAGGAAGGGCCGGGTTTGCCGCATCTCTTGCTGGAGATTTAGAGCTCAGGTAATAGTTGTGGTTGCCCGGGTCAACGAAGAGTGGGTCGTCGTTGATGTTGCTCTGATTCTGATCCTGAGAATCAGGCCACTGGAGGCCGACAAGGGTATGCTGCAGGTCGATATCTGTGGGGTCATAGTCGGTGCGGATATCTTCGGGGTGGTTCCAGATAATGGAGTTCGAGATCTCGTAGAAGCTTGGAGCGTCGTCTCCATTCTTATTTTCCGCCTGTATGCCGATCGAGCTGTTATCTGTGATAGTACAGAAATCGAGAAGAGCCCTTGCGTCGTTCTTTGCGGAGAATCCGATATCGCAGTTGGTAAAAAGGGAGTTACGAACGGTGGCAGTTCCGCCGAGCATGCTCATTCCCTTGTCTGCCATTTCCCGGACGAGGCAGTCTTCAATGACAACATCCGCCCCGAGAGTATCAATGCCATCGTCTTCGCAGTTGGCGACTACTACCCGGCGGAGAACAAGGGATTGCCCGATACCAGCCCCGTGCAGGTATATGGCATCGTTATCATCGACTTCGCCATCCTCCCGGTATTGCCCGAGCATATCCGTGATCCAGCAGTCTTCCATAAGGACTCCTGTGTCGAACGTTTCGACTCCCATGACCGATCGAGCCCAGTGACACCTTCTGAAGGTCATCAGAGAGTCAACCCCTCCCTCGCGTTCGGTTTCCCCGATCTTGCCTCGATTGTCCGAAATCGTACAGTTTTCGAAGCTCACGTCTGAACCCATTATCCTGAGCACCCGGCCATGGTCCGTATGTCCGCCTCGCGGTGAATGCCCAGCCCTGTGAATATTGGAGAATTGAAATTGAGCCGACTGGGAATTTTCAAATTGGATATGGCCCCACGGGGAATCATCCGTTGAGGAGGTAAAGGTGACCGGCTGGCTCTCCGTTCCTGAGGAGATAATGCTGCCCTGAATGACGAGGTCGGTGCCTTCAGTTCCCTCGGGAGTCGGGTCGCCATCGAGAAGAATGAGCGCACCCGGGGAGACCGTAAGCGTGTGGCCTGACGGTACGATGGTATCGTTGGTGAGTCTTACGATGCCGCTCCACGTTGTTTCCTCACCCGGAAGAGTACCGCTGAACTGGCTGATGTCCTCGTCAAACAGGCTGGTAATGTTTTTACGGGCCTCCTGATTGGATGCGGTCGCGGTGAGTGTGAAGTCGCCGGGATTGGCCCCAGCGACAGTTGCGGTCAGTTCAAAGTCAAAGCTGATGTCGGAACTTTCATTGTCATCCTGGTGTATTTCCACGGCGATTGTGTTGTCTCCATCAACCAGAAGAGTGTGAATGTCTTCACGTGCGAAATCGAGGTCATCCGGGTCCAAGAAATCATCTTCCCGGCTGGACCCGTTGCTTGCCTCGGTGAGGTATCCAGGATCCGCCCGGACGTTATCCCGGCCGATAACTGTGCCGTTCAGGTAAACCACGACTCCATCGTCGCGCTTGACGCGGTAATCCAGTGCAAGAATCTCCGACGCATCAGAGATGGAGAAAGTCCTGCGGAAGTAGGTAGTGATGAATTTCTCGTCCTCGTCGTTATCATCATTATCCTCGTTAGGGCCAAAGCGCACTTCGGTGGCCTCGTCATTGTCTCCATAGCCAAGTTCTGCAGGTCCGCTACGCCAGCTTTCATCAATAAATTCGCGCTCGCGCCAGGCTGTTCCCTGATCAGACCCGTCATCAAGATAGCGCCATGTTTCTCCCCTGCTTATCAGCGAGGAAGAAAACCCATCAGCTCTCCCATCGACTTTTACGAGGGCTGAGCCAAGCCCATTCCTGATTGTGACGGTTCCGGGCGTCAGCGTGACTCCTGGGATGTTGGTGGAGAGGTTAGCCGTGGTTTCCCAGAGATTCCGGTTGATGTTGCCATCGCCATCCCGGAACTCAAGACGGACAAGGAAAGGGTGGGAGGGAAGATACGAATCCCGGGTAATGAGCTTGAGGTTTCCAACAGGGATCTCGCCGGTGAGCGTGCCAGAAATATCGGTAGTCGTAGAGGTATCATACCATACTTCAAGAGAGGTCTCGTCGGTCATGGTGCCGCTGCCATCCCGACCGGTAAAACATTGGACGATGATTCGATTAATCCCAGGTCTGAAAAAATTTTGGGGTGAGTCTACGGCGAGTTCCCAGGTGCCAGCGCGCTGATCGCGCTCCGCGGCGATACCATTAAGGAATACGGAAAGGGCGCGCCCCGACCGGAATCTGCCAGTGAAGCGAGCGCTTCCCGTTTCAGTACGAAAATATCCATCGGCAACCGGTAGGTCACAGGATGCGGAGAAGGTGTCTGGCACCTGCTCGATTGCTTCGACCGCCCTTTCGGAGATCCAGTCCTTGGCGTCTCTGATTTCGTCCTCTTCAACCCAGTCCCCGAGTAGTTCATCAACCATGGGATACAGGTTGAATTCAGAAAATGATCCGGCGGTAAGGCTCAACAATTTCCCGTAGTAAAGGTGGATGATTTCGTCATTTTGAAAAAAGCGAATCAGGCCAGGAAGATCGTCGAAGCTCCAGATTGACCTGTCCGGGTCTACTGTGGTGTTCCCGAGGTTGAACATCGTATCGAGGTCGTGAGGAACGAGGATAAAGCGCGGGTCAGCGATGCCGCTGTAGAGGCCGTAGTCGTCGCCTTTGGAAGTGATCAGTCCTCCTTCACGGTTGCCGGCGAGCGTATCGAGAGCAAAATAAGTGACCCACTGATCAATGTTCACCACCCTTCCGACGTCCTCGAAATAACTCTCCGTTGGGGCATTATTCAGGGCGTCTGTCAGCGAGATGAGGTCACTCCAGTTATCCTCTGCCTCATTCGTTTTCTTAAAATAGGTATCCCGGTAATTGTCGGCATTAGGGCCTTCATACCGGAGGTCGCCTTCCTCGTCGGTGTCTTCATTGTCTCGGACCTGATAGAGGTTTCCATCGGGATCGAGTGGCCAGTGGTTACGGGTGTATTCGCTTCCGAAGCTCTCGACCTGAGCGTAGGAACCGAACATGTTGGATCCGCTGCGCGCGAGGTCCTCACCGTTAACCCTTAGGAGAGATGCGGTTGCCTCGGCAGTCTCTATTCCTGCGGAGCGGAGGTATCTGCTCCCGAAGACCTGGGAATGCGGGTATTGCGCGTTAAATTTCACGGAAGGGCAGCCGTTCCATGGATCGTCACTGCGAAACTTCACGAGAAAGTTGTTAGGAGGTGGGTTTCGTGAGCTGGCACCACGGTTCCGGACACTGGCGAGGTAGCGCAGGGCAAGCCCGGTTCCATCCTCGACGATAAAGGTGCAGTTCATCTCCGCATTGCTTTCCTCTTCATTGCGAGGGGACTCACTATCGTCTCCGATATCAGCCAGCTCGGCACGCTCCTCCTCGGTCATTACGATACGGTATTTTGGCTGGGACCCGGGTACCCATGCCCCGTTTGGATCATACGAATCGTCAAACTGCAGCAGGGCATTCGCCTGCTGCTCTCCATCCGCCTGCGAGGGAGCAGGCCATGTTCGCTCGGCGCTGTCGGTAAACACGCGGAGGTAGAACTCAATAATGGTGCCGTTGGCTTGGCCGGGTATTTCCGAGCGGTAAACGCCATCTGGATCCTCGTTCATTTCTCTTGAGGTCCAATCGGAGTCTCCATCCAATCGCCAAAAAAGAAGCAAGGGTCCGGTGCGGTTGATGTAATCTAATTCGGCTTGAACGATCACATTTTCACCAGAGCGGGGTATAACGGGGGTATGGCGGACACTCTTAATCAGTGGAGCCGTATTCGTTGAGAGAATGGAGTTCGCGCTTCCGGGTGATCCACCGGGAGTGATGCTGGAGCCCCAGTTCTGTCCCTGATTATTGGAGAGAGCGGGGTTAATCAACTCAAGCGATGACCCTTCGCCGTCGTGACTGGCGGTCCAGGTCCAGCCTTGATGGCCGTTGTCCACCGGTCCTCGTCTCCTCTCGGCCCAGTCTCCTTCATCAGCGTAGCGGACCCGGTCGATTCTGTTTCCGGCTTGATCGACAAGGGTGATGGTTTCTCCCGAGTTGCGTAGGCGACCGACCCACGGACCAAGAATATTCCCGCCGGTATCAGCCCCGGGGTGTATGGAATTAAAGGAAGGTGGGTCTGCGGCGATGACGAGGTAACTAGTACCGGGCAAGATCGTCCCGGCAGGGAAGGTAAAGTTTATCCCCTGGCTGAAGGACCACTCCGAAAGGTCGACCCCGGTTGCAGTTGGATTGTAGAGCTCGATCCATTCCGTCAGCGAGTTCTCCGGCCCTGTTCCATGATTTTCATGGTAAAATATCTCGTTGATGACCGGGTTCGCCGTGCTCTTCGTGCTGAGAGATAGAAAAGCAATTAGGAGCAGTGAGACGGCACAGTGGAGATGGTGGTGCGTGGCAGCAGATTTTTGCATGGATGGGGGGAGTTCTCCCGCTCTCTGCGGAAGCCGTGCAGGTTGTTAAGACGGACGAAATCTCCGTGGAGCATATGGTATGGAAGCTGCAGTTTCGAGGGCAAGCGTATTTGCGGGGATGGGCTGCGACTGCGGGATGGGGCGACGCCGTATGAAAATCGTCCAAGAAAATCCGTGGAAGAGTGTCTTGATTAGTGCAGGCAACTAAATAGGAAGGTTCAAGTTAGTCCATGATGAAGGGTCGTATAGCATTACGGGTCAGGAGATCAGCAATCGTTTTCACGATGATCGGCGTGACCGTTCCCTCATTTGGAGTAGAGCGGGAATATGTTGATCGAGCCCGTCTTACCGAATCCGAGGAAGCATTGGTTCTCAAGATGGCGCGGAATCGCGGAATCGAAGAAGTGGCGAAGATCAGGACCTACAACATGTTTCCCACTCCGTTCCGGGGAATCGCTGTGCATGGTCCGGATCAAATAGAGGGACGTGAGGTCTCCCACCGCGTTCTCAGCGTGAGCTATCGAAAATGGTTGGAGCCGGGAGCTAAACCGGGGAAGGACGATCTTCTCATGGGAGATTTCTGGGCGGGACGGGCGAAGGTAGTGAAGAAGACGATTCTTCGGCATGGAAAAGACGAATTCCGAATCGCAACTCCGAGGGGAATTTCAGTGGAAGTCTGCGAGTCGGTCTTGGCGCATCTTCTCGACGGACGCTACAGGCTCGGGCCTGCGGTAGAGGAGAAGATGATGGACGGAGTAGATTGGTTGAAGCCGCTCCATTTTGGGAAATGGAAAGATCTTATCTCAGCCGGCTACGGTCATAAAAATAAAGGCTCGGGATTTTTCGATCTGCAAATCAAGGTTGTGGGGAAAGAACTTACCATCGAGCAAGTGTTTCAGGCGATTCCCTAGGGCCAGAGCCAGCAGCTGCTTATGAGAACAATTTCAATTTTCCTCTGCGCTCTCGGTTTCGGATTCCCCCTGTGGAAATCACAAGCTGAAACCCCTCCTAATATTGTTTTCATATTTGCCGACGATTGGGGTTGGGGAGACCTCGGGTGTCACGGGCATCCCTACATCAAGACTCCGAATATTGATCGGCTCGCGAGGGAAGGGACGGATTTTCATCGATTCACGGTGGCAAGTGGGGTGTGTTCGCCGAGTCGGACCGCGGTGATGACCGGCCATTTCCCGGCCCGCTACAACATAGATGGTCATTTTGCGTGGGTGCCAAGTAACCAGAGGCGGAACATGCCTGACTGGCTGGATCCCGGAGCGCCTTTGCTGTCGAGGTTTCTGCAGGGCGCGGGGTATGCGACGGCCCACTTTGGGAAATGGCACCTGGCCAATAACATGATTCCTGACTCGCCTCCCCCGAGTGACTATGGATTCGACGTCTCTGCCGCCTTTAATTGCTCAGGAAAACAAATGCCTGTTCACGAAGATGCGCGGAGAACGGTTGACTTCATTGAAAGTAGTCATGCGGAGGGAACGCCCTTCTATGTAAACTTGTGGCTCCATGAGCCGCATACTCCGTTTCATACTCTGCCTGAGTATCGGCAGCGCTTCCCGGGCCTGAGTGAGCGGGATAATATATACGCCTCCGTTCTCGCACATGCGGATGAAAGAGTGGGGAAAGTCCTCGATGCTCTGGACCGGTTGAATCTTGCAGGTAACACCCTTGTAATTTTCAGCTCAGATAACGGTCCAGCACGGGCTCAGCCCGGAACAAAACTCCAGACCATGAATGATACTGCTACCGGTGAGGGCTATAATATTGCTGCCGCGAAGGGTGTTACCGGTGGGCGCAAGGGTTATAAAGCGGCCCTTTTTGAGGGGGGAATCGGAGTGCCGTTTATTGCCCGTTGGCCCGGCAAGATCGAGTCTGGAAAAATCGATCGGACCTCTCTTCTTTCGGCGGTAGATCTTCTCCCCACCTTTTGTGAGATCGCAAAGGTCAAGCTTCCCTCAACCTACCGACCTGATGGCATCAGTCAGGTTTCTGCGCTGAAAGGCAAGGGGCAGGCAAGGCGGTCCAAGCCCCTTTTCTGGAAAACGATCGCTCCATGGCCAGCCCGAAAGACCAAGCCGGACCACTGGGTGTCCTTTGCGGTTATCAGTGAGAACTGGAAATTGGTGGCCAATCGGAGCGTGAATTATATTGAGCTGTACGATCTCGAGTTAGACCCACTCGAGGCAGTCAACATAGCGGATAAGCACGAGAAGGAAGTGAGACGGCTCAGGACAATGCTGAAAGAATGGAGAGACAGCCTGCCGGATCGTCCTTCGGGGAAGGTTTTCTCCCGGCTACGGGACGAAGGAAGACCTTAGGAATTTGCCGGGCGGTCCTTCGAGTGAAAAAAGGAAGAACACCATGCCAAGAACGTCTTGCGCAATAAGGCGTTAAATAAACGCAAAAAAGAGCGTTAGTTTTCTGGCCTCGGGTCGTCAAGAGAGACAGGTTCGAGTCGAGTTACGACAGTGACTTCAATGGGCATCTGCGAAGATCGCACGACTGCTCCAAGATCCAAATTACCAAACACGAACCCTCTTGCATGAGTATGAGCTACCGCTTTCCTTTCCTTCGCGCTTTTTCAGTCGTTGCTTCGCTGGGAATGACGACCTTTCCCTGTGACGTCAGGGGAGAGGCATCCCTGCCGGCCCCCGACGGTAAGCCCGCTGACGTGTCGAAGCCTGTTCAAGTCTTCATCATCATGGGGCAGTCAAATACGTTGGAATTTGGGAAAGTGAAGGGAGATAAGGAAGGCTCGCTTGAGCATGCTGTTAAGAAGGAGAATCTCTATCCGTTCATGGTGGATGACGCCGGCAACTGGACGACTCGTAAGGATGTTCGTAACCTGCACGTGATGGGAAGTGGTGGTCCCGGGAAGACAAGTGTCAGGCGTAATGACTGGCTTACTGTCTCTGGTGGAAAGATTGGTATCGAAACCGGCATCGGACATCACCTCGGCAATGCTCTGGATGCTCCGGTTCTGATCCTCAAGAGCTCGATCGGCAACCGCAGCCTGGGTTGGGACTTGCTTCCTCCTGGCAGCCCGAGACACGAAGTCGAGACCACCGACAAGAAAACTGGAAAAAAGATCACAATGGTGACGCCTGCTCACAAAGACGAGGTTCGTCATCCGAGCTGGATCAAGGGGGAAATACCTGCACCCCCTAAGCATGCTTGGCACGCGGGACTCCAGTATCTTGGAGATGTCGCCCGGGCAAAAGAGGTTTTGACCAAATTGCCCGAATACTATCCCGGCGCACCAGTGCTTTCGGGGCTACCGGGATACGAAGTTGCCGGATTTCTATGGTGGCAAGGGGATAAGGATCGTTACAACGCGGCCCATGCGGCGATGTATGGGAAAAACCTCACCCAGCTTTTCAAGGCTCTCCGCAAAGAATTCGCAGCGCCTAATGCCAAGATGGTCGTCGCCACCCTCGGCCAGACCGATAAGGACAGCGCTCAGGGAAATGAGAAGCTGATTCTCGATGGGATGTTTGCCTTCGGGAATGACCATAAGGGAGAAGCCGCTATCGTGTACACTCACCCACTCTCCATGGGCGGAGCCTCCAACGGGCATTATGGGGGAAACGCCAAGACCTATATGAATGTCGGCTTGGCCATGGGTAAGGCCATGGTCGATCTTCTGAAGGACTAGTAGGTAATGACTTCGACGCCCAATTAACGGTGCTAATGCAGCCTCAGGGAGATGAAGAGGAATGATGATGTGGCGCTTCTGGCCCCATCAGTGGTGTTGCTGGCTGGCGCAACTTCTCTCGGTTTGGGAGGTGTCACCCAGTCGCTTTCCAAACATAGGGGCCTTGGCATCGAAGATCCAATAAACATGGTTGGTTTTATCCTTCTCGCGGTAGGGGGGTGGACATTTTCAGCAACATTCCTCAAACGCAATCGCAAGGATGATTGAATCTACCAGTGGCAAGGGTCTGTTATCCCGAGCCATTATTGTTTCTCGGTTCTGTTCAAATAGGATTTTCAATTAAGCCAGAACGTAACTCGACATGATAAGAAATGCCGCCTTCCGAAAAAGCTGCCGACGAAGATTGACTCTCTTTACTATATTCGTTCTTGCCGGCCTCGATGTCCAGGCTGCTGATGCAGCGAATACTCCGGTCAAGGTATTCATTCTTTCCGGCCAATCGAACATGGTAGGAGCCGGGAAAGTGGATGGTGGCAGTAGTCGCTGGGGAGCTGAGTTTATCGACCCGGTGGTTTCTGTTTACAAGGGGGCATACGATCCAAAAGCGGACTACGACGTTCTGGAGCCGGTCAGAGCCTTGAAGCTCGGGAAATTTGGGGGGGTCACACCCACCCCCTATCCAGGTGGTGGAACTCAGGTAACCCGTGGCTTCATTCGAGTCGAAGAAACAGGGATCTATGAGTTTCGCCCAGGCTATGGAGGCTCCATGGACAATGTCATGGAGGTGGACGGCAGGGTAGTACATCGCAAGGAGGTAAACGGAGACGCCGTTCGCGAAGAGATCCGCCTTGAGAGAGGAAAAAGGGTGCCCTTCAAGATCACATACTTTTCGGCTGATGCGAACGGGCTGGGTTGGATCGTGCGTCTGGACGTTCCCGGGGCTCTTTCGACTATGGTAAAGTTGAAAGGGATGTATCCTTATCTGATCGACGAGAGCCGGCAGTGGAAGTTTCGTGATGACGTCTACTACAAGGGAGTTGTGGCTGCGACTGGAAGCCACTGGTTGGGAGTTACCAGGGGACGAATTGGCCCGGAGCTTGGCTTTGGGCACGTAGTGGGTAACCACATGGAGGAGCCGGTCCTTATCTTGAAGACCTCGCAGGGTAATCGCTCCCTCTCCTGGGATTTCCTGCCGCCGGGAAGTAAGCGCTTTGAGTATGACGGGAAGATCTATGCCGGCTACAAGGAGTCTCCCCTTTCATGGAGCAAGGGCTCCGATCCAGAGCCGATCAACTGGTATGCGGGGAAACAGTATGATGATTGCTTCGGGGCTGCCCATGACGTGCTCGACAATTTCGACAAGGAATTCCCACATTGGCAGGGGCGAGGATATGAAGTCGAAGGGTTTGTATGGTGGCAGGGTGATAAAGATCGCTACAATGAAGCCCATGCGGTTCATTATGAGAAGAATCTGGTTCGACTCATCAAGACGCTGCGCGGGGAATTTAAGGCGCCAAATGCGAAGTTCGTCGTGGCAACCCTTGGTCAGACAGCCAGGGGAGCGCCTCCGGGAAATGAGAAGTTAATTCTTGATGGTCAGCTTGCGGTCGACGGAGCATCAGGTAAATACCCTGAATTCAGAGGAAACGTTGCCACTGTTTATACCCACCCCCTCAGTCAGGGAGGAGCCTCAAACAGTCACTATGACGGCAACTCGCAGACTTATATGGATATCGGCGAGGCCATTGGCGAGGCCATGGTGGGTCTTATGAAACATGAGTGAGAGGTGGTCCGCTTGTATTTGACTGTCCCGGAAGAAATTGCGCTGCGGGGCTGCTTTAGGGCTTTCGCAGGACCATTCATGGTGTCGGTCCATGACAGCAGGGTGAGTGAGCGGAACAGATTCAACGATAAACGGTTAGGAGGGGCACGGGAAATGCACATCAGGAGAGGTCGTATGATCCAGAGAAGTGATGTGAATGTTGTCGTAGAACCATACTATTGAATCTTTCTGATTCGACGCCAGATTCGTTAGAGATGAGGGAAAGGTTTGAGGTGTGACGATGTTTGTGATGTATCTGCACGATTGCCAATCTGAGAGCATAACCCTAATTCGATGAAGGCTTCCTGTTATTTAATCTTTGCCGTAGTGCTATCGGTCTCTGCCCCATTTCTGCCTGCAGCCCCTTTCGCCTTCCGTAGCGATGATCGGGTTGCTCTTGTAGGTAATACTGTGGTGGAACGTGCGCAGCGTTTCGGACATGTTGAGACTCTGCTGAATCTGGCAGCTGGGGCTGAGGTGAAGGGCCTCACCTTTCGCAACATTGGCTGGAGCGGAGACTCGGTGTTTGGAGATGCGCGTTCTTATTTCGGTGCGCCCAAGGAAGGGCGGGATCGTTTGCAGCGGGTAGTGAAGGAGGTCAAGCCCACCGTACTTATGGTGTGCTACGGCACTAATGCGGCGATGACGGCAAAAGAAGGCTGGACTGATGACCCAGCTGGTGCAGATCGCTCGAAGGCCGGTGATAAGGAAAGCCTCAGCTTATTTGTAGAAGCCTACGGGAAGCTGTTGGATCTGATTGTAGCAGGAGCCGGAGCAGAGCTACGAGAAGTAGTCCTGATCTCGCCCCCTCCGCTGGAAAATCTGGGCCATCCGCTACCCGATCAGAGTGTCAACAATGCCCGTCTGGCGGTCTACCGCGATGCGATCCGGGATCTTGCGGGCGCTCGTGGGCACCGTTTCCTGGACCTGTTCCAAAGGATGGGGGGTAACAAGCTGAAAGCTGGAGAGCAAAGTCGAGGTCCGCTTACGATCAACGGGCTGCACTACGGGGATGCTGGCTATGTTTTGATCGGGGAGTCATTGGTGGGCGGGCTGGGTCTTACCCTGCCAGAAAATCTCTCTGCCAACGATCCTTCAGTGGTAGCCCTGCGTAAGAGAATCATGGAAAAGAATCGGCTGTTCTTCCATCGATGGCGACCATCCAACGAGACTTATCTGTTCCTGTTCCGAAAGCATGAACAAGGCAACAACGCGAAGGAAATTCCCATGTTTGATCCGCTGATCGAGAAGGAGGAGCAGAGCGTGGAGAGCTTGCGAACCGCAGTATTCAGCAAACTCTAAGGATAAGGAGACTAACAATGAAGAGAATCATTCTATTTGGATTGTTGCTGCTGGCTGGAGCGCTGACCGCTTCTGCTCAGCGTGGGTTGAAGGAGATCCCGAATCCTGACGTGAAGGTGCAGGAAGCGGGATTCAAGCTGCCGCCAGGAGCGAAGATTAATCTTTTTGCTGCGGATCCTCAGATCACTAAGCCGATTCACATGAATTGGGACGGCCAAGGCCGGCTCTGGGTGGTTGGTAGCCCGCTTTACCCTCATATTAAACCGGGAGAAGAGGAGACGGACCGGCTTTACGTTCTCGAAGATACCAACGGTGACGGTATCGCGAACAGCGTGAGCGAGTTTGCTGCTGATCTGCACATTCCGACCGCTGTTCTGCCGGGTGATGGAGGAGTCTATGTGGCAAATTCCACTGAGGTCCTTTTTCTGCGAGATAACGACGGTGACGGCAAAAGCGACGAGCGAAAGATCGTGCTCTCAGGTTTTGGGACCGAGGATACTCATCACCTGCTTCATACGTTTCGCTGGGGTCCAGCTGGACACCTCTGGATGAATCAGTCAATCTACATTCATAGCCACGTGGAGACCCCTTATGGGGTGCGGAGACTTCTGGGAGGGGGGATGTGGCACTTCCGCCCCGAGACCGGGCAGCTCGAGGTTTTCATGAAGGGCCTGGTAAATTCGTGGGGCCATGTCCTCGACGAATGGGGGCAGAGCTTTATGACCGATGGAGCGGGAGGTGATGGTATCAACTACGTTTTTCCACGATTCGTAGGGGTGACGTCGCCTGGAGCATCGCGGGTCCTGCGCGGACTTAATCCGGGGCAGCCGAAGCACTGCGGGTTGGAGGTTGTGACGGGCCGGCACGTGCCGGAAGAGTGGGTAGGAACTCTACTTGCGCCCGATTTCCGAGGTCACCGAATCAATCGTTTTCGTCTCACTTACAAGGGCGGAGCCTATATTTCCACCAAGATCGAGGACCTAGTCTCCTCCACTCACCGGGCCTTCCGTCCCATTGACGTCAAGATGGGGCCGGACGGAGCGATCTATATTGCGGATTGGTACAATCCGATTATTCAGCATGGGGAGGTGGATTTCCGGGATGCGCGCCGTGATCACACTCACGGGCGCATCTGGCGTATCAGCTTTCCTGAACGCCCTCTGGTGCAAAAGCCCAAGATTGTGGGGGCTTCGTCGGCAGGACTGGTGTCCCTTCTGGATTCACCGGAAGAGTTAACTCGCACTCGTGTGGCAGTCGAACTGCGGCAGCGGGACGCTAAAGAGATCATGCCGGCGCTTGAGAAATGGTATGGTTCGCTCACGGAGGATCAGGCCCTGCAAAAGCTCCGTGCTATCTGGGGATCACAGGCAGTGGGCGCGTTCAAACGTAGCTGGGCGGAGGATCTGGTATCTGCCTCGAACCCCAAGGCACGGGCTGGAGCGCTGCGGGCCCTTTACTACACGGCGGGCGAAGAAAAGACGTCCCGGGCGCTGTTGGAGAAGGCGGTAGAAGACCCGAATCCGCAGGTGCGCTTGTGGGCAGTGAGCGTTCTGGCTCAGTTACCATGGCCAGACACGGTAGCATTGGCGTTGCGAGCACTGGAGAAGGACGGGGTGGACAAATATCTCGATTTTGCGGTGTGGTCGATCTGCCGTGAACACGCCTCGCGCTGGCTTCCCATAGCCCGGGAACGAAATCCCTTTCAACATACGTGGCAGCTCTTTTTCGCAGGGCGGGCTCTCAAGCAGCCGGTTGGAATCTCGCATGTTCTCAAGTCGCTGGCAGAGGGAGAGTTCGAGACCGAGGCCCAACTCGACGAAGTGATCAGCTGGATTGCAAATGTGGGTGAGGGAAACCATCTGGAAGTTCTTTTCTCTGTAGCGCTTGCGGACGGCGCTTCAAATTCTCGCCAGATAAGGGCCCTGCGAGGCCTACGGGATGCTGTCCGTTTGCGTAAGCAGAGGCCTACCGGCCGTCTGAGCAGGCTGAACCGGTTTCTCGAGAGAGGGAATGGGGCGCTTTTTGCGGAGGCTGCTGCGTTGGCCGGAATGTGGAAGTTGGAGGAGGCCCGGGAGCCTCTTGAGAAGGCCTTCCTTGGGCCGGAAGCTGTCTCTTCTAACGCCGCTTTGGAGGGCTTGCGGGCACTTGGAGGAGAGAAGACAAAGCAGTTTTTTTCAACTACGGCGCGGAATGTCGAAATGGAGTTTGGTAAGCGCCTCCGTGCGGTGGTGGGGCAGACTCGTCTCGATCCCAGGAGTGGAGCAGAGTTAGCCGTATCTCTCCTCCAGGGAGCGAGCAGAGCGGAGGACGTGCGGATGATCGTGGATGCCTTTCTGGTGAATAAGAATGGGCCGTCTGCTCTGGCCGAGGTGNTGGAGCGCCCTGNGTCCGCCATGAAGCCCTCGATGGCTCTTGTGGGATTGAATCANGCGGGCAGTTCGGCCAACAAGTCAGAGGCCCTGATCGAGGCCTTTCGNAANGCGGGCAGTCTGANGCCTATGAAGCTCAAACTGAGNNATGTCGAGATGGAGGCTATGATGTTGCGGGTGGCAGCGGAGGGGAGNGCGNTCNGNGGAGAACAGGNCTACCGCCGGGCNGGNATGCAGTGCATTGTGTGTCATGCCATTGGTGGNGCAGGCGGNATTATAGGGCCGGATCTGGTGAGCATAGGGGCGAGTGCTCCGGTAGACTACCTCATTGAGTCGATGCTGGAGCCNAGCAAGAAGATCAAGGAGGGCTACCACACCGCGGTGGTAACCACCCGGGCGGGCGATGTGGTAGCGGGTGCGATTGCCCGGCAGGACGATACGGAAATCGTAGTGCGGGATGCAAAGGGGATGGAGGTCAGGGTGCCCAGAAAGGAAGTGGCGAGCAGTAGTGTGAGCCCGGTTTCGCTGATGCCAATGGGCCTTACCGCGCAGCTGCGCGAGGACGAATTCGTGGATTTGATCCGATTTCTTTCCGAGCTGGGGAAGGAAGGGCCTTACAAGACAACGGCGCAGCGCTTCGTGCGCTCCTGGGAGGTTCTCCAGCCTCACGAGCGTACGCGCGACGCTATTGGACACTACGGCAAGAAGATCTTCGCGGAGAATATTGAGAGTTACCAGTGGACACCATTGGTAGCGCGAGTAAACGGCACCGTGCCGGGGGAAGAGCTGCCAAGAGTGGTTGGAAGAGGCAGGGAACGATACGGAGTGGCCCGGTTCCGCTTGCAGGTAAACCTGGCTTCGAAGATTTCGTTTAAGCTCAGGGGTAAGTTGAGTGACCTTACAGTTTTTGTCGATGGCACAGAGATGAAAGGTGCGCAGGAGGGTGCTAGTGAGGTGATAGAGTTCAGTCGCAAGAGGGGAACCTGCACCGTGACCGTGGTGGGCCTGCTGGGGGGTGGCATGGAGGAATTTTCGGTCGAACTATTGGGAGAGCCGGGCGTGATCGAGGTGGCGCAGTAGGACGCGTATATGCGATGTCACAAATTCAATGGACGAGTGTCTCAGAAGTTAGCAGGGCAGGAATGATTCCCGGAGAGAGCCAGAGACAAAAATAAGAATAACAGAGGTGTCATTCTTATCACCTCGGGACTTATCTTACTCGTCGGGGCTTTGGCTGCCCTGCCTGAGGATGAGGAGAAGTCTTATGCTGCGGCAAGCAGCTGTAGAGTGCCGCCCCGCATACCGCATGACGGGAGGCGCAGGGAATCTATATCCGCAAGGAAGGGAAGGGAGACTGTGAGTATGTTTGGAAGCTTACGGAGATAAAGTTCGACAGGATTACGAGGGGAGTAGGAATGTCAGGATTCATCTATGTGCGCTGCGTGGCGCGGATGTAGAGAGATAAGGGATCGATATTCCCGACTCACCCTAACTGGGCAAGGGAAGAGGCTGCGGGTTCTATCTCGCGAAAAATGCCCACGACGGATGGGCCGTCGAAGCAAAACGATGCTTAATGACTCTTACGTCAATTTCGCCAAGGTCGTTGGGCCCGTGAAGCCTTGCGAGGGTCGAATGCTCCGGTGTGTTGATCTCTACTCCTCAGGGGCTGCGTTTGCCCCATTTGGCCGGTGTAGCATCATGGTTCCGTGATCCCCTTTGTCGGATTTGTAGGAGGCATCGAAGGCTTGGGCATCAAGCTTGCCTTCAAGCGAGTGAGTGCCGAAGAGTTTGGGGAGGGCCATTTCACCCTTAACCGAATAGGAGCCATCGGGGTTTTTCTGTGCGGGTATGGTATGCACATAATTTCCGAATTCGAGGACTCCCCATCCTGCTCGGTAGCGGAAATCGTAAACGCCTGGTTTCTCGGGCGTTGGGGTGACGATGCACCAGAGCGGTCCCTCATGCCCGTTCCATTGGCTCTTCCACTTCCCTTTCCAAGGGCCGGTGATGTCTTTTGGTTCCCCGGCGGCCGCAGCCTCTGCGGCGGCCTTTTCAAATCGAGCGTGATAGCTCAGGCACGAGGGTAGGCTGAGAAGAACACAAAGAAGGAGCAGCGACCGGCAGGAGTGCTTCGTCATATCCCTGGAATCAAGAGAAAGGCCCCCAGCCGGGTTCAGAACCCAGCTGGGGACCATTAACCTGAAACGATTTAGATTTTGGGCTCCCAGCCCGGGCGGTAGTCGCGCTTCACAAGTCTGGAAGCTTCTGCGTTATCCTTGGACTTCATATTAGGTCCATCCCACTCAATCGGACGGCCTTCTCCGATCCGCTGGGCGAGGCAGCCAAGGAGAATGACTTCGTTTAGATACGCGGCAATTTCGAAGCTGGAATAGGCCGGCTTCTCTGGATCTTTCATCATCTCGAACCATTCCTTGACGTGGCCTGGTGAGCGAGGAATCACCTTGGGGATGTCCTTGCACGCGGGGTGGTTGTTGATGTTAGTGTAGCTCTTTTCTCCCTTGCGCATCAGGAATACGTTCTGTCCGTAGTCATCAGGAGAGTAGATTTCACCTTCCGATCCCTTGATGAGACAGCAGGCTGCTGGGAGCTTGTTGCCCTGAGCGCTGACAAGATTGGCGGTGATATCGCTGTATGGACGAATCGGAGCCTGCCGGTCACGGGGGTTTCCATCATACCACCAGAACTTCATTGCAGGCCAGTCTTCCCGGGCGGGGAAGTCGAAGCGAACCCTTGAGCTAAGAGGGAAGGTTTCCTTGTACGGGCGGGAGGCCATTTCACATTCGATGCGATCCGGATACCCCAGCTTGAGAGCGCGGAATGGCATGTTGACGGTGTGGCATGCCATGTCGCCCAGCGCGCCCGTGCCAAAGTCAAACCATCCCCGCCATTTGAAAGTGTGGTAGACGCCTGCCTTGTAAGGCCGAGGAAGTGCTGGGCCGAGCCAGAGGTCCCAGTCAAGACCAGCGGGGACCTTGTCAGATCCCTCGGGACGGTCGATGCCCTGAGGCCAGACTGGCCGATTGGTCCAGACGTGAAGTTCCTGTGGCTCGCCAATCACGCCGGAGTGAATCACTTCTACTCCACGACGCAGGCCTTCGTTTGCGCTGCCTTGGTTGCCCATCTGGGTTGCCAACTTTTTCTCACGCGCGAGATTGCGCATGATACGGGATTCCCAGACCGTCTGTGCGAGAGGTTTCTGAACATAGGCATGCTTGCCCATAGCCATGGCGGTAATTGCCGCGACACCGTGGCAGTGGTCCGGGGTGGAAACCGTTACTGCATCAATCTGGTTCTCCATCTCTTCGAGGAGTTTCCGGAAATCTTTGTATTGCTTAGCCTTTGGAAACTTCTGGGCTTTTCTCCGAATCATATTGGGGTCGATATCGCAGATTGCTGCAATTTCGCCTCCCTCTCGGGCTGCATTATCGGTATCGCTGCTGCCCTTTCCTCCGACACCGATACAGGCTACCCGGATCTTGGAGTTGAGATTCTGCCCGCTTACGATGGCGGGAAATCCTAGGGCCGAGCCGGTGGCGAGGCCGGTGTTTCTGACAAATTTACGACGAGTGACTTGCTTCATGAGTAGGCGCAGACTGTAGATGGAGCGGCGAGGGTTGGAAGCGCATTTTTGTGCTCGAAGGGATGAGTTTTGATCGATTTCCCCCCTGTCTGAGCATAAAAGTGGCAGGAGATCCCCGTTGGACGGGGAAATTTTATCCGTAACGCGAGGGCCGGCAGAAGTGAAAGTGTCAGAACCAGAAGCAGTAAAGTCGGGGGCCGTCGGGACTAATCGACGCTCGTTTGTAAAAAAAGCGGCCACTGCCGGTGTATTTCAGATTGTTGCGCCCCATGTGCTTGGTGGGCCGAAATACACTCCGCCCAGTGAGACTTTCGGAGCGGCCTTGATCGGAGCAGGAGGCCGGGGGCCGGGGACCTTTGGTGATCTCGGACGCAAGCATAAGCTGGCGATCAGGGAAATAGCCCGCTGCGACGTCAAGTGGGTTGGCAAATCTGATGACAAGACGCGCTACACGGATTTTCGCCGGTTGCTCGACCGCAATGATGTGGACATCGTTGCGATTGCGACTCCTCCCCACTGGCATGCGCTCATCTCCATCGCGGCGATGGAGGCAGGGAAAGATGTTGTATGTGAAAAACCGATGACGCGGTTTCTCGCTGAAGGGCGAGCGGTGGTAGAGGCCTCCCGCCGAACGAAGCGTATCTTTCAGATCGGAACTTATGGGCGCTTTGGCGAGGCAAGAAGGAAGAATGATTTGCGCAAAATCGTACGGGCTGGACTGGTCAATGGGAAAGAGATTCGAGTAGTGCACCGTGGAGGGTTCAAGGTAAGGCAGTGGTCTGGCCCCGTGCGGATCAAACCTCAACCTGTGCCAGATTATCTTGATTGGAATATGTATTGCGGGCCCTCGCCGCTGAAACCATTTCATCCCCCACGCTTCGGGGGCATGCATCGTGGATATTGGGACTACGACGGGGGAGGCCTCGGAGACATGGGGCAACATGCGCTCGACCCGATTACTTATCGAATGGGAAAGGATGAGACCTCGCCTGTTGAGGTCACTGTCCATGCGCCGCCGGCGCACCCAGAGGTTGCAGGGATGTGGGGCTGGGTGCGCTTCAAGTATGAAGATGGGGTTGAACTTGTTCTCGAAAGCGGAGAGTGGGGAGAGCCTCACGGCCTTGAGGAAAAGAGTATCAGTCGGGAAGACCTCAACGAAAAAGAGCGCAAGGTCTTTGATGCTCTTCCAGAGGAAGACCCGCTCGTTGGCTTCGGAGATGCAGTGAAGACCAGAGTGCTGGCCGGAGGCCACCCAGAAGTGGCTCATCGCACTGTGAGTTTGATGCATCTCGCCAATGTTGCCTTTCGGACGGGACGGACAATCAAGTTCGACCCTGTGACCGAAAGAGCTATCGGAGACGAGGAGGCAAATCGTCTGATTGACCAGCCGATGCGTGCTCCATGGCACTTATAGGAGAGAAGTTCATAATCTGAGAATCAATACCTAAGAGCTATGGCTGAAGAATCTAAGATGGAACGAAGTGCCTTCGTGGAGCGCCTGCCTGAACTGACTAACAGCAAGTGGGGAGGGATCAGCAAGGAGGACGGCGAGCAAATCGTTGCGGCAATTTTCAAGCAGGGAGGTGATGCGATCAAGGGACTCATCGACGGGTTGCAAGAGGTCGACAGTGGAGAGGACTGGCAGGAGCGCTTCCTGCTTCATCAACTTGCGGTGAGCGCCAGTGCGCCTGCCCGGGAGAAAGATCGCAAAGTGCTTACAAAGATTTACGCATCAGCAGCTTTGGGTGATGGGGCGGCTACCATAAGGAGTTTTCTGCTGCAGCAGTTGCGCTATGTGGCCGGGTCGTCGCTGGCTCCTGAGCTTGCCCCCCTGCTCAGAGATGGCGATCCGCTCGTTCTGGATGCCGTCGCGGCGACCATGGTCTCAATGGGTAAAGACACCGAACCTATTCTCCAAGAGGCACGCAAGAATGCTCGGGGGCACGCCAAGGTTGCCATCACTCATGCGCTAGGCCAGCTAAGCCGAAGCTAGAGGCCTGCCGTATTCCATCTGTCCTATTCGATGTTAGGGAGCAGGTCTTACCCGGTAGCAACTCAATGAGTAAGGCCTCGTGGATTTCGGTGGTCGGATCCCTGAACGTAGACCTCACCTTTCGAGTTCCATCGTTCCCGGCCCCGGGGGAGACCCTGATAGCGGCAGAAGTGGTGACCTCCTTTGGAGGAAAGGGAGGTAATCAGGCGGTAGCGGCGAAAAGAGCTGGTGGGGAAGTCCGAATGATCGGGTGTCTCGGCGATGATGAGCAGGCGGGTCAATACCGGAAGCGTCTAGGTAAAGAGGGGATTGACTGTACAGGGGTGATGAGAACTGAGGGTCGCACTGGGGTGGCTTCTATTGCGTTGAACGATGAGGGAGAAAACACAATCATTGTGCATCCTGGGGCAAACCTCCAGCTGACCCCTGCCAAGGTCGAAGAGCTTGAAAATTTGTTCAAGGGCTCCGCGGTCACTCTTCTTCAGCTCGAGTGCCCGGTTGAAAGTGTCGTAAAAGCGGCGCAGCTGGCCCGGAATGCGGGCTCTTTGGTGGTCTTGAATCCTTCGCCGTGGAACCCCAAGGTCTTCGAGAGCGATATTCCCTGTGATATTCTGATTCTTAACGAGGGAGAGGCTGAGGTCATGTCCTCTGGAGCATTAGCTCACTTCCTGCAAAGAGGAGACCGGACTGGGATTGTGACGCGAGGGGCGCTTCCTACTCGGGTTTTTACAGGTGGGAAGATGGAGGAAGTTGCCCCGCCAGAAATATCGCCCGTTGATACCGTGGGAGCGGGAGATACCTTTGCTGGCGTTCTTGCCGCCTCGCTTGCTGAGGGAAGAGACGTGCTCGATTCGGTGAGAATGGCTAACTCTGCGGCGGCTCTCGCCACTCTTCAGCAGGGTGCTCAGGAAGCCATCCCCCACAGGGATGCAATTGTAGAGATGGTGATGCAGCACAATGCTCCATCCTGAGTCTGTAGTGGGTTTGAACTTTGCTGCTCCCAAGATTTAACTTGGTTCGCTCGATTTTTTAGGAAGGCTGGGCGAAGCAGGACACAGGATTTTCATGAGAATTGTTGTTACTGGCGGTGCAGGATACATTGGAAGCGTTTGCGTTGAGTTGCTATGCGACTCGGGACATGACGTCCTTGTGATTGACAATCTCGGGGAGGGACATCGTGCGGCTGTCGATCCAAGGGCGAGTCTTGAGGTGCTGGATCTTAAGGAGCCTGAGGGGCTTTCAACTGTTCTCGACCGCCATGGATCAGAGGCCGTGATTCATTATGCGGCTGACACGCTGGTGGGAGAGTCGGTGAGTAATCCCGCGAAGTACTACCGGAATAACTTGGTAGGAGGATTAAATCTTCTGGAGGCCATGGTCGCCTCAAAAGTGACAAGGATAGTAGTTTCCTCAACATGCGCAACCTATGGAGCTCCGGACATGATCCCGATTGATGAGGGCTGCTCGCAACACCCGGTCAGCCCCTATGGTCACTCCAAGTTAGCCTTTGAGGGAATGCTGGGTTGCTTTGCGAGGGCTCATGGGATCGACCCCGTGATTTTTCGCTATTTCAATGCGGCCGGAGCTTCGGGCAATTTTGGAGAGGATCATCGGGTTGAGACTCATCTCATTCCTGTAATTTTGTCTGTTGCGCTCGGAAACAGAGAGTGTGTCGAGGTGTTTGGAACGGATTATGAAACCCCGGATGGTTCCGCTGTGCGGGACTATGTTCATGTCGGAGATCTCGCGGAGGCACACCGCCTCGCAGTTGAGGGAAAGGTGACGGGAGCATTCAATCTGGGAACGGGACAGGGTCACTCGGTGCGGGAAGTTATCGAGGTGTGTCGTGAGGTCACCGGCCACGATATCCCCGTGAAGGAGAGTCCTCGCCGGAAGGGAGATCCGCCGGTTCTTGTCGCTTCCAATGCAAAAGCGGCATCGGCTCTGAGCTGGTGCCCCGCGACGAACCTTCGGGATATCGTTGCCAGTGCCTGGGAATGGCATCGAGCTCATCCAGATGGCTACGGAGATTGATTGTCTTTTGCAGATGGCTGACGCAGGCTTCCATAGTCGAAATAATCACCCCGTAAATTTCCCTATGACCAAGATTATTCCTGTTGCCCTCGCCCTCGTAATGGCCCTTGCGGCTTATACGCCGGCCGCGAAGCCTGACGAGAAGGCATCCGCTGCCAAATCATCTGAATCGGCCAAGGTGCTCAAGTGTCTCCTGGTTACCGGGGGGTGCTGTCACGACTATGCCTTCCAGTCCAAAGCTCTCACCCTCGCTTCTGCGGCCAAGGCTGACATCGAATGGACCGTCGTTAACAAGGGGGGCCGGGGAACAAAGGCGCAGATCGATCTTTATGACGACCCCGAATGGGCAACGCCTTATGATGTGGTCGTTCACAACGAGTGCTTCGCCAACACCAAGAACCCCGACTACATTCGGAAGATCGTCAATGGTCACCGGGATGGAACGCCTGCGGTAGTCATCCACTGCGCCATGCACACCTACCGTGCTGCTGAAATCGATGACTGGCGCAGGTTTCTCGGTGTGACGAGCAGGAAGCATGAACATCAGGCGCGCTACCCGGTCAAGACGGAGAGGGCAGATCATCCCATCATGAAGGGTGTTCCTCCGGACTGGGTTACTCCCAAGGATGAGCTTTATATCATTGAAAAGACTTGGCCGAACACAACTGTGCTGGCGACCTCTAAAAGTGAGAAAACTCAGAAATCTCAGCCGGTATTCTGGGTGAATGAATTTGAAGGAGCCCGGGTGTTTGGAACGACCTATGGCCACACTAACGACACTTTTTCGGATCCAGTCTTTCTTGATCTCCTGACCCGGGGGATTCTTTGGTCGGCCGGGAAGCTGTAAGGTATATGATCAGGAAAAGTGCTCCTTAATTTTCCTGCGGAGGAAGGCGACAGAGCGTTCCAGTTGTTCTGGGCCGTCTACTCCGTCTTCGATGGAGATCCATCCGTCGAATCCGGCTCCGCTTAGGACAGAGAAGATGGCGTCGTAATCATTCATGCCCTGTCCAATTTCACCGTGTGCGAGACGCTCGGCGTAGCCTGTAACTCCCTCCTCTTTGGCAAGGTCCTCGAGGGTGCCATGTTTTAAGTAGCGATCGCTGGCATGCATGGTGACCACACGGTGCTTTACTCTGGAGAGAAGCTCCAGAGGGTCTTCACCGGCCAAAAGGGTGTTGGAAGGGTCGTAGTTCACTCCGAATCCGGGATGCTCTCCCACTGCGTCCACGAGATCGCAGAAGATATCCAGGGGCTGGGCAAACTCGGGATGCTCCCAGAATCCATCCTTGTAGTGATTCTCAAGAATGAGGGTTACGCCATGCTCTCCCGCATAGGGAAGGCAGGCCCGGATGGCATCGGCGGCAAGGTCGACGCCCTGCTCCCGAGAGATCTCTGGCCGTCGCTGGCCGCTTAGCACGCGACAAAAACGGGCTCCGAGCGCGTGAGCCATTTCGATCCACTTTTTCTCCTTCTCGATTTCCTGCGCCCGGAAAGCCGAGTCTGGGTGGGTAAAGTCCGGGGAACAGCAGAGCATTGGGATCTCAAGACCCATGTCGCTACAGGTTTGCCGGTAGTCGCCCCACGATCCCGGATCTTTGAGGTCGGCAATGAGGGGATAGAGCTCCACTCCATCGACATCGAGCCCGGAGGCAAAATCCAGATAGTCGGAGAGGCTCAGGGAGCCTTTAACAAGGTCATCCAGTTCAGCCTTGGGGAAGGTGGCGAGCTTAGGCATGTTACTGATTCAAAGTGTTGATGGATCGTGCAGACGATGCGTGCCGGCGAGAGGGCTTGAAGAAGGGGCCGGATCTCACAATCCGACCTTATCGGGATTTCTCCCGTGGGCGGGATATTGTTCAAGTTCGACGACGCAGCCGCTGACCGGTCCAGTGGCATCGTCGAGCCAGTATACGGCGCCTGTAGCGATTTCCATTGAGGTGAGGATGCGGCCAGCTGGGGCATAGACCTTGGGAAGCTTGGTGTGCCAATCGGGGTCCAGTCCATCTTCCTGCTTGCGAGCTGATTCGTTTTCGGTGAGGACCCATCCAGGGTTGATCTGGTTGACGACCACCCCGTAGTCGCGATGCAGGGTGTCGCCGAGATTTCTTGTCAGGGCCATTAGTGCCCCCTTGGAACTGGCATAAGCTGCAAAGTATGACTCCCCTCCGTAGGCATTCACGGATCCGATATTGAGTACTCGCCCCTTGTTTCGGGAAAGTTCCTCAAGGGCGGACTGGATAAGCAGAAATGGAGCCCTCACGTTTATGGCATAGGTCCAGTCCCAAGTCTCGAGGCTCATGTCCGCAGGCTGATTTCTGGTAACCACTCCGGCGTTGTTTACGAGTCCGTCGAGTCCCCCGAGTTCCCGAATAGAGGTCTCAATGAGCTGGGCGGGAACGTCAGGATCAGAAAGGTCAGAGATGTGCCATGGAGCTCCATCGAGCTCGGCGGAGGTTTCACGGGCGAGATCCTGCTCGAGGCCGTGGATCATGACGTGTGCGCCTTCCAGAACAAATCGTTGGGCGATGGCCTTGCCGATCCCGGTGGTGGAACCAGTGACGAGGATGCGTTTATCTTTCAGTCGCATGGTGTAAATGGATGTAGGTAGATGGTATCAGGAAGCACCATGCACTTGCCGACAGATCATCTTCAGGGACTCCTCTACATTTCCGGATGCCGTCTGGAAGGAGTCGGCGTCGATGGTGAGGGGAGCGCCGAGAACAACGAGGGGAGCGCCATAAGAGGGGCAGGCGACGGCCTGCTCTANGGATAATCCTCCTACCGCCTGAACAGGAACCGAAACAGCNGCTACGACTTCCTTNAATTGATCGAGTGGGCTGGGCATGCGGTTGCCGGCAGCGGCAATACCACGNCGTTCATCATAACCGATGTGGTGGACGATGTAGCCGCACCCGAGATCTTGAAGTTGGCGGGCTCCCTCAACCATGTCCGGGCAGCCAAGGTTGTCGCCCATTACCCCCACTCCGTAGTCCCTTCCGCATTGAACCACACATTTGATTGTTTCCTCGTGGGCGCGCGCCATGACCACCACATGGGTTGCTCCTGCTTTGGCCATCATTTCGGCTTCAAGGTAGCCTCCGTCCATTGTCTTCAGGTCGGCTACGATGGGCGCGTCCGGGAAGTTTTCACGAAGTGTGCGCACGGAATTCAGCCCGTGGGCCAGCAGGAGCGGCGTGCCGGCTTCGAGCCAATCTACGCCGCATCTCAGGGCCATTGCCGCAGTCTCCACTGCCTCGTCAAGATCGACCAGATCAAGAGATATCTGAACGGTTGGTTTGTGCATTCGTCGTGTGAGGTCTGGGTGAAGAATTTGAGAGTCAAAGATGCTAATGCGGAGCCCCTGTCCTCAAGAGAAAAGAACTGAAGGAGAGCTGTCGAGGGCTGGTTGCATTAAGGTGTTGTAAAACGGGGATCTATCCTTGCGCTCAGCATGGGGAGGAGCAGAATTGCGTCCGTTACCCCTTATTATACGAAATGGCTCAGGCAATAATGGATCCGGACGAGGTCCGGCGGTTCGCCAAGGAACTCAAGCGATTCAACGATGAGCTTCAGGTAAAGGCGTCCTCCCTGCAATCCCGCTTCACTGGCTTGGGAGATACATGGAAAGATCAGGAAAATCAGAAATTCGCGGAAGAATTTGTGGGCACCATGAAGGCGCTGAAAAAATTCATCGAAATCTCGGAGAAACATACCCCTTTCCTCCTGCGCAAGGCTCAGAGAATTGAAGAATATCTCGATCAGAGGTAGTCGTTCTGCCAACCCGTAATTGCATGGATCGCCAGGCCAAAGTCACATCAGTTGACGCTCTCACCGCGTTTCGTGCGAGTCTTGTTCTGTATACTGGATCAGTGGACAATGCCCTGAACGGGGTGCGCGATGAAGTACGTCGGATGCGAACGTGGCTCCAAGTGGACCAGAAGGCCTACTGGGGGGGGCGACTCAAGCGGCTCCGTAAGCAACTGGAGCAGGCCGAGGCGGAATTGTTTACCTCCCGGTTGAGTGCGATGACTAGTCATAGTGCAGCCCGCCAGATGGCGGTCACACGCCTCAGGCGAATGGTGAGGGAAAGCGAGGAGCGGGCGAGGGAGCTGCAAAAGTGGATTCGCAACTACGACACTCTGGTCGAGCCGCTGCTAAAGAAACTGGATGGAATACAGCATTTCGCAACTCATGATCTCCCCAAGGCTGCTTCCTCTCTCGCGCAGGCAGAGCGGACGCTCGATGATTACACCCGTGTCGCGCCGGAGGGCGCAGTAGATCCGGGAGCGGGGGCCAAAGGACAAGCCGGAGAGGAGGGGCTGCATGGTGAGGGGGCTTCAGAGAAAGGAGAGGACGAATGAGTGCACGGGCGAGCGCGGTCAAGCTTACCAAGTCGACCAAGGTATTCATGCAGAGCTGGGATCAGGTCAAAAGTTATTGGGGTGACAGGAGGCAACGGGAATTCGAAAAAGACTTTATGGAAACGCTCCCCGACGATGTGTCGGCTGCGATTCGGGTGATTGAGGAAATTGACAAGATTCTAACCAGAGCAAGGAGAGACTGTGAGGAGTAGAATAGGAGTGACTAAGGGCTTGGAGCTTGCGAATGGGTTGGCCGAGGCAATCAGGAATTTTTCTGAGAGGGATCAGAAGGCGGCCAAAGAGATGCGAACAAAGACGTTTGCAGCCAAGCGGGCTTTCGAAAGGGAGTTGGGAGAGGAAAAGGAATCGCTGGCGGCTTCCCTGGCCATCAAGGACACGGAGCTGAGCGAATCGAAGGAGCATGCGGAGCGTCGCCACGCAGCAAGACTGGAGTGGATTGAGAAAGCTCTTCCCGCGAGCAGGCGTCAATTGTCGAAGCGGGCTGAGGCTCTTCGGGGTAAGACAGCTTCTGATCTCCAGGTGACGGCTGTAACCAACAAGGTGAATCGGCAACGGTCCCTTGAGAGACTGAGCGAATTGTATGAGGGCCTTCGGATGGAATTAGGGGAATGCGAACAGGCGATTAAAAAGCTGGAGAACAAATGCAGGGCAGCAATGCGTGGGTATCCTCGTTTTCAGAGGAAAATGACGCCGACATATGGGGCCTCTCTTAAGGTTGGGCCGCCCGACGACTCAGGACAAACCCCTGACTTTCTTGAGCGGGTTCGCTCGGGAATTGAGGAAGGAGAGCAGAGTCTGAATCGCTTCAAGGATAACGGGATCGCTCGTTTTCTGAGTTTCTTTCCGTGGTGGGTGATGCTGTTGCTCGGTTGGAGTAGTGCGATCTATCTGTCTGGCCTGTGGGCCGAGGGAGAGAATAATTGGGCGCTGGCTGGTTGGGTAGCGGCCGGCACTGTATTGCTCATTGTTCTTGTTCAATTTTGTACTGGTGGAGGGGCGGAGCCAGCAGTCGAGAGACTTGCAGAACAGTTGGAGAAGACGCGGCTCGCAAGCAGGTCCTGCTCGGAACGTATCTCAATGAGGTTCGCGGAAGAGCAGGCGCAGCTTATTGCGGAAGAGAACTCGGAGGGGAATCGATGGGATGAGGCTGACGCAGCAGCCAGCAGGCTGCGCGAGGAAGGAGGTAGAAGCATTGACGAAAAGTATAGCCGGGTTAATGCAAAGAACGACGAAATGCGTGATCGTATAGTGGGTCCAATTGATGCGCTTCATGAGAAAGAGGTGAGTATTCTACAGGCAGAATCAGCTGACAGGATTTCGGTGTTGCAGAAGCGCCATGAAGCGACGGTGGAAGCGACTGAGTCTTCTTATGCCGAAGAGAGGAGCAAGATTGAAGAGGAATGGTCCGCCCTCGTGCAATCCATTTACCGGGATACGGATGGGCTGAAGGAGGCGCTCTCACCTCTCACTCCTGCCTGGGACCAGAAGTATTTGGAATGCTGGCAACCATCAACTGAGTTACATGATGTAGCACGTTTTGGTAAGGTCTCAGTGGCAGGGGATCGGCTGGCGGAGGAGCTAGAGCTGGAGCTCCCGGATGCCAGGGCGATTGACATTCCCATGGCTCTGCAGCTGCCTTGTGACGGATCCATTCTTTTCGAGACTGATGGAGATGTTGCAGGCCGTGAGGCTGCGATCGGATCTCTTAATAATATTATTCTGCGGCTTTTGGCCACGACCCCTCCCGGGAAGCTTAATTTCACCATTATTGACCCCGTGGGACTGGGTGAAAATTTTGCGGGGATCATGCATCTTGCTGATTTTGAAGACAGCGTGATCAACGGGAGAATCTGGACTCAGCGAGGTCAGATCGAGGAAAAGCTGGGGGAGCTCAACGAGCATATTGAAAAGGTGATCCAGATGTATCTCCGCAACGAGTATGAGACGATCACGGAATACAATGAACAGGCAGGCAATATTGCGGAAAAGTATCACTTTCTCGTGATATCAGACTTCCCGGCGAGTTTCAGTGAGGTAGCTGCCAAACGCCTGCAGAGCATTGCTATGAGTGGCTCAAGGTGTGGCATCTATACCTTGATGCACTGGGATCACCAGCAGACCGGGGGCCCAGCTGAACTGATGCCGGAAGTCCTGCGTGAAAACAGCATCCGCATTCGCTGTGATGAGGAGCGCTCCCTGATTTCCGCTGGCGGGGGGGCTGAATTGCCCATTGATTTTGACCCTGCTCCTGAACCGGGCATGGCTATCGAGTTCATCCAGAAGATCGGAGCTAGTAGCGTTGACGCCAACCGGGTGGAGGTTCCTTTCCGTCACGTTATTCCCGGGGAAGGTGAGTTCTGGAGCAGTGATACCACTCATGAGCTCAGAGTTCCGATTGGGAGGACAGGAGCGACCAAACTACAGTATCTTGCTATTGGAAAGGGGACCCGGCAGCATGCCCTTTTTGCCGGAAAGACAGGTTCGGGTAAGTCGACACTCTTTCATGTCATTATCTCGAATTTGGCACTCTGGTGCAGTCCTGATGAGGTTGAGTTCTATCTGGTGGATTTCAAGAAAGGGGTCGAGTTCAAGTGTTATGCTTCAGCACGGCTCCCCCATGCTCGGGTGGTGGCAATTGAGAGCGATCGGGAGTTTGGGCTGAGTGTGCTCAAGCGGGTGGATGATGAGCTGAAAATGCGTGGGGATATGTTCCGCAAGATGGGAGTTCAGGATATCGCTGGCTATAAGAAGGCTGGTGGGGAAAAGCCGGTTCCAAGGTCTCTGCTGATGATCGATGAGTTTCAGGAGTTGTTTGTTGAAGATGACCGGATTTCCCAGGACGCCTCCGTTCTTCTCGACCGTATTGTGAGGCAGGGACGGGCTTTCGGGATTCACGTCCTGCTCGGATCGCAGACTCTTGGGGGAGCATACAGTATGGCCCGGACTACCATGGGGCAGATGGTCATTCGTGTTGCCCTGCAATGTAACGAGACCGACGCCTATCTCATCATGGACGATTCTAATCCGGCTCCCCGGATGCTGACTCGCCCGGGAGAGGGGATCTACAACGATAGCGCGGGAGCGTTGGAGGCCAATAGCCCGTTTCAGGTAGTGTGGCTTCCGGATGAAGAAAGGGATGAGGCCCTGCAGCAGGTGATCACAATCGCGGAGAAGAAATCTTATGATTGTGCTGCTCCGATTGTTTTTGAAGGGAATTCTCCTGCGGACGTGGGAGAGAATGCCTCTCTTCAACGCCTCCTCGGCGCTGGCGCCATGGCCCCTACGGATTCCAAGCGATCGTGGCTGGGTTCTCCAAACTCAATCAAGGGGCCTACGGAAGCAACCTTTCATCGTCAGAGTGGGAGTAATCTCATTGTCATCGGTCAGCGTGAAGAGGCTGCTCTGGCGATGTTGGCTGTGTCATTGGTGTGCCTGTCGGCTCAGTCTTCGAGGGATGGAATTCGTTTTCTAGTGTGTGACGGAACTGCTCCAGGATCCTCTGAGGGTGCATTTTTGCAGCGTGTTGTGGAGGCGATTCCGCAGGAGGTTGAAGTTGTGAGGAACAGTGACCTTCCCAGGGTGATGGGTGAGCTGGGAGAAGAAATGAAGCGAAGGGCCTCAGATGAAGAGGCCGCCACTAATGAGCCGCCGGTTTTCCTCCTTATTCATAGTCTTCAGAGGTTTAAGAAGCTGAAGCACGAGGATGATTTTGATTTCTCGTTCGATACTGACTCGACTGGACCAGGGCCGGGCGCGCAACTTAATGAAATCGTTACCGAGGGAACGAGTTACGGGCTGCATGTGATCGCGACAGTTGATACTTATAACAATGTGAATCGCTTCCTCAGTCGGAAATCTCTCAGTGAATTTGAGATGCGGGTCATCTTCCAGATGAGTCAGAATGACTCTGCTGCTCTGGTTGACAGTCCGGCAGCAAGTAATCTTGGTCTGCACCGGGCTCTTTTCTACAATGAGCATGAAGGTTACCTCGAAACCTTCCGGCCCTATGCCTTACCAGATAATGAGTGGATTGAAGAGGTCGGAAAGTCGCTGAGCAGGCTCATCGGATGAACTTTTTCTCCCACCTGGCTCCCTTTCTTCGTTCCGCGACGGGGAATGCTTGATAAGGGGCGGAGATGATGGGCTAGGATGCCTGCATGAGGTTTGCGATGGTTTCACTTGTCCTGCTCACTGGCTTTTTAGGACTGGTTCTCCCTGCACATGCGGAGGAGAGCTGGCCTTCCTGGCGAGGATCGCGTGGTGATGGCTCCAGCCTAGATGAGAAGGTGCCGCTGGAATGGAATGTGCAGAAAAATACGATTTGGAAGAAGAGCCTGCCGGGAAAGGGACATGCTTCACCCATTGTGTGGAAGGATCATGTTTTTGTGGTGGCTGCAGTAGAGGATCGGAGGGTTCTTCTTTGTCTGGATCGTCGTAGTGGCGAGGAGAGGTGGGTAAGGACAGTGTTGACTTCCTCCCGCGAGCCAATTCACCGGCGCAACAGCCTTGCATCGTCTACTCCGGTTACGGATGGAAGGTTGGTCTACGTAAGTTTTCTTGATGGTGATGAAATGTATGTGGCGGCTTATGACTTCGACGGTAAACGAAGGTGGGAGAAGCGCCCAGGGGTGTTCTCCAGCGTGCATGGTTATTGTTCGAGCCCTATCCTATGGAAGAACAAGGTGATTGTTAATGGAGATCACGATGGCGATTCCTATATCGTGGCAATGGAGAAGAATACAGGGGAAGAAGTTTGGAAGACGATGCGCCTGAACCGGACCCGGAGTTACTGCACTCCGGTGATCTGGACTATTGATGGGCGAAATCAGATGGTTCTCTCCGGAGATAAGATGGTAGCGAGCTATGATCCTGATACCGGGAAGCAGCATTGGGTGATCGACGGCCCTACCGATCAGTTCGTTGCTTCGCTGGTGTATAACGGGGACCTTCTCTTCATGACGTGCGGCTTTCCCCAGCGGCATATGCTGGCTATCGATCCGCGGGGCTCAGGGAATGTGACCAAGTCACACGTCAGGTGGCGGACCCGCAAGGATCCTTCCTATGTGCCGAGTCCAGCCAGTATCGGTAAATATTTCATGGTGGTATCCGATAGTGGGAAGGCGAGTTGTCTGGAGGCCGGAACAGGTAGACTGGTGTGGAATCAACGGATTGGTCGCGAACATGGTGCGTCGGCCATTACGGTCCAGGGTCATGTCTGCTTCGTCTCGGAAAGGGGGGTCATGACTGTGATTAAGCCTGGAGAGGAATATGCGGAGGTAGCGAAGAACGAACTCGGAGAGGAGATGCACGCCTCTCCCGTGATCACGCGGGGGCAGTGGCTTCTTCGCGGTGAAGAGCACCTTTTCTGTATTGGGGCCAGATGAGGCCCCCTGGGTGACAAAGGGGTAAAGATCCTAGAGGATGCCCCGCGCCTTGAGGTTATTGAGGCGGTGGGCGATGTCTTCAAGTCCGTCTGCAGTGCACTGGTTGTAGTCCCGCCCGTCGGTGGTGTCGATACCATGGCCGGGGTCCAAGTCCCGGAGAGCTTGAAGGGCCGCGTCATCGTGGCGGAAGAGTTCGACGAATACCTGTGACAGAGTTCCGGTTCTCGCTACCGCAGTGAGCAGAGATCCGATCCACCCATCATCGGTGGAGAGGCATCCCCTGGTAGTCATGGCAGAGGCATGAAAGCAGCCGAGTTCACCCGTCTGCCCCATTTCGGCAATAAGATCCTCGTTCTCGGGAATTGTCAGAGCGGAGTCACCACAGTGGGCGGCATCAGTGAGAGACTTAAAGAACTTGCTGTCTCCGCCGACGAGGGAATTGGCAGCTTGAAGAAATTTCCAGAGGCGGCCGAGGTCGGTGAAGGTGGCAAACTCCCCGGGGCGCAGGAACTCCACATGCCAAGAGTCGACACAGGAATCGGCGAGGCCTGCCTCGGTATAGCATCGATAATGAAGTTTGGCATTCTGCTCCACGGCCGCCTCGAAGTCGGCACCGTCCTTGCGAGGTGAGCCGCTCATCCACTCCTCAATCGAGGTAGAGGATACAATAGTCACCCCATGGTTCTTGGCTGCTTCCAGTCCCGAGAGAAGCTGGTCTGTCACCGCCGACTCGTCCTCGGGATTCATGGGGTCAGCACCACCCACCATCAGGACAAAGTAGAGGTTGAGGTCGAGGTCCTTAATGCCATTACAGATCTCATCAAAATCCTGTGGCTTGGTGCCAGGAATCACCGGTAATTGAACTCCATTGATCTGAACGCGGCTCAGCTCTCGGAGTTTTTTCATTTCGGCAAGGACAACGAGTTCGCCCTCACTGGTTCGTGGCGCGTTGCCCTCGTCGTCTGGAACGATTCCTCCGACCCATCCGGAATGAGTGGCGACAACTCCAAGTTCAATGTCGGTCTTATTGATAATATCAGCCATGGCGATGGATCAGTGTCCAAAGTGAACGCCATTGGTCAAGAATCGTGGTGCCCTTATTATTCATCGACTGTTGGTAATCAGGCATTCGTTGCTTCGATTCTTGTTGAGGATCAGAAGAAGGCCTGACTGTAGTAGGCCAATGATGTTGCGATTGACTCTAATGGTCTTTGTCTTGTGTGGAGGACAGGTGGTGTTGGCGGAAAACTGGCCTGCTTGGAGAGGGCCGCATAGTAACGGGGTGGTGCCGGATCGGAAAGGACCTGCGAGTTTCTCGGGAACGCGCATGTGGAAGGCCAGACTGGAAGGCCGGGCTTGTTCGACCCCGGTGGTGTGGGATGGCAAGGTGTTTGTGACGGGATTGATTGGCGAGAATGATTCGGTCCAGGCCTTTGACCTCAGGAGTGGGAAGGAACTCTGGAGAAAGGAGCTTGGAGCGGCAAGGTCGGGAAGGACGCAGAGGATTGGAAGCAGCGCAAACTCGTCTCCGCTTACGGACGGGAAGCATCTTTACGTCTACTTCAAGTCGGGAACGGTGGCAGCTATGACCCTGCAGGGAGAGGTGGTCTGGAAGATCAATCTCGATGAGGTCGCGCATCCGGACAAGATTCTCTGGGACAGGGGAACCTCGCCAATCTTTGCCGGGGGACGTCTGGTGATCGCGGTCATGCAACAGGCGGGGACCTCTTATCTCGTTGCCATAGACAAGAAAAACGGGAGCCGGGCCTGGATCACAGAACGTCCCTTCCCCACGGTTGGAGAAAACGGAGACAGTTACTCTTCTCCCTTCGTGGAAACTGTCGACGGGGTAGAGACGATTGTGACCTGGGGGGGTGATCACCTGACGGGCCATCATGCGGTAACCGGGAAACAGCTTTGGTTCTGTGGAGGATTCAATCCCAAGCCGGAGCGGGTATGGCGGACCATCGCATCGCCCTCAGGCACAAACGGAGTGGCCATAGTGCCTCATGGTCGCGAGGATCGGGTGGCGGGCATCAAGCTCGGCGGGAAGGGAGATATCACCAAGTCAGCTTGGCTCTGGAGCAGCCGGGGATGGGGCTCGGACAATTGCACTCCTGCCGCACACGGGAACCGGGCTCTTATGCTGACCGATACCGGGAAGGCCCGTGGGACCTTGACGATGGTTGATGCCACCACGGGGGAAAAGATCTGGCAGGAGACCCTGCCAAAATCGGTTCATACGTTCTGCGCCTCTCCGGTGATGGCGGGGAAGCGTCTTTACGTCGCGCGCCGGGATGGTACGGTTTTTACCGCCAGCCTGACTGCGGATGGAATGGCCGACCTGCAGGAGATCACGATCGAGGAGGGAGTGATCGCCTCCCCGGTGGTGGTAGATGGCAAAGTGCTCATCCGGGGGGACCGGCACCTGGTGTGCTTGTGGTAGGAAAGGAATTTTGTTTCTTCAACCAATCCACCCCAGAGCCTTGCCCCCGGTGATGGCGGCTACCGTAAGGATGGCGAGAGAACTCAGTACAAAAGCGATCTTGTAGGACTTCCCTCCCGCAAGTTCGCGGGGAGCCCACCTGCGGTGCATGATTATCGCGGCATAGACTACGATGAGAAGAATGATGGAGGTGGCAACTCCTCCAATAATGACCATGACTCCTGGTGCCTGAAAGGTGAGGAAGAGAATGCCCCAGATGGAGGGGAACACATAGGCGCAGCCCTTGACGAATTTTCGGCGGCTCTCCGGGTCTTTGAAGTCTCCCCAGCCCAGTTGGCTGAAGGCATCACTGAAGAGGCGGGTCCAGGCTGCGAGGGCGGAGAAGAGGGTGGAAAAGAGGACCACCAACGCCCCGCCGAGAAAGATCCCAAACGCCCAGGGCCCGAGGGACTCGGTATAAATCGCTCCCAATTGGGTAATCATATCATTCTTCTCCGGAAGGAGGCCATTCCGATGAAGAATGGCAGCGCCGAGAATATAGAAGAGGACCGTGACGAGGGTATAGCAGACCATGGCAGCGATGGCGTCGAGGGTCATGACCTTGATCCAGCCCTGTGCTCGCTTTACCCAGACCCGGTGCGCTTCGCCAGTGGTCCATCCCGGCCGCGGTCCAGTGTGAGCAGCGTATCCTTTTTCGAGCAGCCAGTAGTTGTAGGCCATGATCTCGTCTCCCCCCACCCCGGTAATTCCGAAGGCCCCCACCGCAAAGAGGATCATGGCGGCGGGAAGTTGGAGATTTAGTCCGGAGAGAAGTTCCGCTCCACTGACGGCATTGCCTGTCCATTGCAGAGCAAGTACAGAGACAAGTGTGAAGATGGTGAAGAGGCCAATCATGATGAGAGAGAGGCGCTCCAAAAGTCCGTACCTTCCGACGGAAACGACAATGGCGACGGCGAGTGCGGTGAAAAACGTCCACCATGCGAGTCCGAATTCCGCGAGAGCCGGAATCTGCATGAAAATGAGGGCTACCCCGCCTACGATTCCGCCGACTTGCAGGAACTTGAGGCTCATGATGAGCAGCCAGGCCCAGATGGAGATGTGCCCCTTGCCGAAGCGGGGACCGGGCAGGTCATTCAGGGCCTGCATGGTAGTACGGCCGGTGTAAATGGCGTGTTTGCCAAACTCGAGCTGGATGGTGACTTTGACAAGACAGGAGAAGAGGATGACCCATAGACAGATGAATCCCGCCTTGGCGCCAAGGAGAGTGGTGGCAAAGAGTTCCCCGGAGCCGACAATGGAGGCCGAGAGGATGAAGCTGGGTCCGAGGTAGCGGAGTTTTCCAGTAAGGGTAGTCGGCGGCTCAAGGATCTTCTGGTCGGTGAGCTGATATGGGTTGTCTTCCATGGGAGGAGGCAGGGTGTACGCTCGGGAATACTTTCTGAAGCTCGAAATAAGGTAATGAAAACGAACCGAGGGAAGAGTTCTTCGATTTATTGAATAAGTTAGGGGGTGAATTGTGTCCAAGGGGGTGAATCCATTTATTCAGCCATGAAGCGTTTTTTCTCTTATTTCCCCGCTCTTGTTGCAGTTTGCATTCTACCTAGCTGCGACCTTGCGAAGCTCTCGGCCGATGGAGAAACTAGAAAACTGAAGGAAAAGGTTGCTCAGCTTGAGAAAGAGCGTGAAGAGGCTGCGCTTGAGGCGGAACTGGAGGAGGCTCGTCGCCAGCTCGCGTTTGCTCTAAGTGCTCTGGATGAAGAGGCATCAGTCGCAGCCGGGGAGCCCGGTGAAGGTGGTGAACTTGATGACGATCCTAATGACTTGGAAGAGTTCGTGGATATTCCCCGGGCGATCGTGGTGGAGGAAGCACCGCAAGATGAAATATTGTTACCAAGTGCAGAGGCGTCGGTGGCTCTGGAAGCGACAGTCCCAGCTGCGCTTCTCGAAACCGGGGATCATCAGATTTTCTTTGCAGAGCTTTCGCGTTTCGGTGAGTGGTTCGAGACCCGGGACTACGGATTCGTGTGGCAACCGATGGCGCTTGGAACCAATCCGGCGTGGAGGCCCTACACCCGGGGGCGCTGGGTGAATTCTGATCAAGGGTGGACCTGGCTCTCGGACGAGCCCTTTGGCTGGGCGGTCTACCACTATGGACGATGGGTGCTTCTCGCCCAACACGGGTGGGTTTGGGTGCCGGGAGATGACTGGGCGCCGGCCTGGGTTTCGTGGCGCCAGAACGACGACTATCTCGGCTGGGCTCCTCTGCCTCCCGAGACCCTCTACGACGAGGTCTATGACTACGACCCGGGAATCGACCTCGCCTATGATGTCTCCCCACAGTACTACAATTTTGTCCCGGTGGACCACTTTTACGAGCCGGTGCATTCGCACTGCGTGCCGCGAGCAACGGTAGTCACGATCATCATCAGCACCCGTAATGTAACACGTTTTTCCATGCGGGAGAACCATGTGCACTGTGGTGGACCGGATTTCGACTGGGTGAATCGGCATGCGCGTCGTCCGGCACGTCGTTGCCAGATTGAAATGGGAATGGGCCGCGATCATTTCGCTCGCCGCCATCATCATCGCTTGCAAGAGGATCGCCTGCATGTATTCGCTCCACGGGTTGATGCTCCCTGGAACGCAGCAGTCTGCCCTGGCCGGGTAGCGAGGAATCTGGGCCGGGTGGAAATCGTCCGGGCGGGCAACAGGGAAATCAAACGAGATCTCAGGCATCGTTATCATGAGGCTGCGGTGCGGCGCCAGGAGGCGGCAAGGGAGGCTCTTGAGAGGCCTGAATGCCAGGTGGCTCTGCGTAGCAACCAGGAGCGGCGACGGGATGCGGCAGGATCTCCGGAGGGAAGTGAGGACCTCGTGCAAGATCGGCAGCGTCGCAGAGCGAGGGCTGAGGAGGGACTGCGTGCCGCAACCGAGGCTGTGGCGGTAGCGGAACGTCGTGTCGAGGACTGGAAACTACAACCTGAGGAGCGGGTCCATGCACGCAGGAAGATTGAGCAGGCCAAGAAGGAATTGGCCGTGGCTCGGGAGTCCCTGGATACCCGTAGTGAAGGTGGAGAATCACGGTCGGGCGCGCGGGGCAACCTAGAGAATCTCTCCGATGAAGACACGCGGGCCGAAATGTCTCGTCATCGGGTAATGGAAGCGAAGCAGCGGGCTCTTGCAGAGGAGAAGGCCGCGGAGGAGAAACGTCGAGTTCTTGCGGAGCAGAAAGCAGCGGAGGCCAAGCGCCAGGAAATGGAACGCCAGCGTGCTGCGGAAGCGAAGCAGCGC
>NZAC01000020.1 GCA_002686085.1 Roseibacillus sp.
GATGTGGCAGACCGCGTTGGCGGAGGCGGGGGCGGATCGGGCCCCACCACGTATGAGTGGCCGAGCGAAGCGCCCTGACCAAAAGGAGCAACGACTCATCCGCAAGGACGGTCATCGCAGCGGCTGGAGCCTCTCCTAGACGGTCTGGTCGGTGGAGCGCAGGATGATGTCTCCAATTTCAACATGAGAAGGGGCTTCCAGAATGTGGAGAACAGCGCGTGCGATGTCCTCGGCCGCAAGCATTCTGGTGTTTTTGCGCAGGGCGGCCAAGTCGCCTTCGCGGTCACGGAAATAGTCGTTTACCAAGGGCGTATCCACGAACCCGGGAGAGACCGAGCCCACCTGGTGAGGGAGGCCGGCAGCTTTCAATTCGGACCGCATTGATTCCGTGAGACCCTTGACCGCGAATTTCGTGGGGGCATAAAATCCCCCGGTCGGCGGAACCCGGTGCCCGCTGAGGGAGGATACGTTGACGATACGCCCGCCTTCAGGCGCCATCATCTTGAGAGCCTCCTGGCTGCAGACCGCAAGCCCCCGCACGTTGACTTCCCACATTTCGTCCCAATCGGCCACCTTGCCTTCGAGCAAGCTGGAGAGATAGGCAATCCCTGCATTGTTTACCAGAATGTCGATGGAGGGGACTGCTTGTTTCAGAATTTCGAAGGCGTGGGCAATGCGGGCTGGCTGCCGGAGGTCGCATGAGATTGGAAAAGCTGCCTCGGGGATTTTTCCAATATGGCGACAAAGCCCGAAGACCCGAACTCCCTTGTCCAGAAGGCTCTCGGTGATGGCGTGGCCTATCCCGCTCGAGGCCCCGGTGACAACCGCGACCTTTCCATTCAAAGAATCCATGGAGAGAGAAGAGCAGAGCAGGGATTGGAGAGTCGAGTCGTAAGAATGCCATTCCGCGATGGTAAGTCATTCACGAGGGGCCTCCTGGAAGAGTTCCGGACAGGGGCCTCGCTTCTTGCTTCCGGGATGGGGGAGGCGTAAACATGCCCGCATGCGGACATTAACGGGCCTGCAGCCAAGCGGAACTTTGCACGTTGGAAACTACTTCGGAGCTATGCGGCCGGCAGTACAGTTGCAGGAGGAGGGGGAGGCATACTATTTCATAGCCGACTATCATGCTATGACCACCACACATGATTCTGGCGAGCTGCGTGCCAACGTTGGCGGAGTGGCGCTGGATTTCCTTGCTTGTGGACTTGATCCTGAGAAAGCGGTCTTCTGGAGGCAAAGTGATATCCCCGAGGTCTGTGAGCTGGCATGGATCCTCTCCACAGTGTGTCCCATGGGGCTGCTGCAACGTTGTCACTCCTATAAGGACAAGGTTTCGCAGGGAGTTGCTGCGAGCCACGCCTTATTCGCCTATCCGGTTTTGATGGCTGCGGATATCCTTCTCTTTGACTCAGATCGGGTTCCGGTTGGAGAGGACCAGAAGCAGCACCTTGAGGTTACCAGAGATCTGGTCACTAAAATCAATGAGAATTACGGGGAAGAAACCCTGGTTCTTCCAGAAGCGGTCATTCCTGATGCCGTTGCCAAAGTGCCGGGACTGGATGGCCAGAAGATGAGCAAGAGCTATAACAATACCCTGCCAATTTTTGGTGAGGAGAAAGCCCTGCGAAAAAAGGTAATGAGAATCGTTACGGACTCAGCCGCGGTCGAGGACCCCAAGCCCGTCGAGGGCTCAGTCATACTCGATCTCTTCAAGCTTTTTGCGACCAAGGAGGAATACTCCCAGATGGTTGCGGACCATCAGGCGGGGGGAATTGGCTATGGTGATTTTAAGAAACGCCTTTGGGAATCCTACTGGAACTTTTTCGCTCCCATGCGGGAGCGTCGGCAGGAGCTGGTCGACGATCCTGGTTACGTTGACAAGGTTCTCAAGGAAGGGGCAGGCCGGGCCCGGGAGCAGGCGAGGACGGTACTCGATCGTGTGCGCCGGGCAGTTGGACTCCATTGAGGTCCATGGCGTAAAGGTGTCCTAGGCCTCGGCGGGCACAAGCAGCAGGAGCAGCATTGGGCATGGGTATACGGGGAAAGAAATACAATTCCATGGGTTTGAGCATTCGCCTCGTCTTGATCTTTTGAGTTTGACCCTTGGGGCGATTCAGCGGAAAATACTCAGTACTAATTAACGAAAGCGGACAGGTGGAAAGCGATTTACTGCACACAGAAAAGATTCTTGCGGACCGGAAAGTGTTCTTCCTCGATTTGAAGGAAAATGCCCGGGGAAAAGTGGTGAAGATTACGGAGGATGTGTCCGGAAACAGGGACACAATAATGGTGCCTGCTGAAATCCTTGGCGATTTCATTGGGGCTCTCCAAGATATTCAAGCTACTTCCGATGGAGAATCGGATGGAGAATCAGACGGAGAGTCGGATTCCGAGTAGGCCGGCGAGCTTGCTTATTGCACCTGCCTCATGCCCTCGTAAAGGGCCACAGCTGCTGCCGTCGAGAGATTTAACGATCTGGTTCCATCCGGCGCCATAGGGATTCGCAGAAGGCGATCCGGAAACTCGGCAAGAACGGACTCGGGCAGCCCTCGGGTTTCGCATCCGCATACGAGGTAGTCTTCTCGCTTGAAGGCAATATCCCAATGGGCGGTAGTCCCCTTGGTTGTGAGAAACCAAACTTGTTCCGGAGAGGCCTTGCCGAGCAGCTCCTTGAGAGAGTCCCAGACTCTCACCTCAACGTCCTTCCAATAGTCCAAGCCCGCCCGGCGCACTTGCTTGTCGTCCAGAGAAAATCCAAGTGGCTTAACTAGGTGGAGAGTGGATCCAGTAGCAAGGCAGAGCCGGCCCGCGGCTCCGGCATTGTGCGGGATCTCGGGTGCGACAAGGACGAGATTAAACATTTTGGCGGTAATTGGAGAAACGTATCCTCAGCAGGATGAGCCACAAAAGAAAAGCGACCCCCTTGAGAGGTCGCTGTGATGCCCCATAGGGCGGCGCAGAAATTTCGTCTAGACCGCTGTGGGTTCCGCGACATTTACGCGGCGTCCTTTGCGGTCGAAATAGACACTGCCGTCAACCAGGGCGAAAATCGTATGATCGCGTCCCAAGCCCACGTTCTCTCCGGGGTGCCACTTGGTTCCGCGCTGCCGGATAATGATATTGCCGGCAACGACAGCCTCTCCTCCAAACTTTTTAACTCCCAGTCGCTTGCTGCGGGAGTCGCGTCCGTTCTTGACCGATCCTTGTCCTTTCTTGTGAGCCATGGAATCCTGAGTGTGTAATTCTGGAAAATAGTTACCCTGCGATGCCGGTAATTTCAACTTTCGTAAGAGCTCTCCGATATCCCTTGGTTTTGTGATGTCCCTTACGGCGCTTGAACTTGAAGGCGACGCCCTTGGGTCCGCGGAATTGATCGAGAACCTTCGCGGTGACTGCCGCACCTTCCACGAAGGGAGTTCCAACCGTGGTTGCTGAACCGTCATTGACGAGGAGAACCTCAGCAAACTGGACCTCGCCATCGACTTCGCCATCGAGCTTTTCAATATCGAGTGTGTCGCCCTCTTGGACGCGATACTGTTTGCCGCCGGTCTTGAATACTGCGTAGGCCATTGTGTTTAGGGGACGAGATAGAGTTGCCGCGCCACAGGTGAAGCGGGCGGGGAATTCACCACAGGCTTACCGGGGGAGCAAGAAATTTTTGCCAAAGCCGCAGGAGGGAGGCAGAGTGCCAAGGTATGGATTTCCCTCGAAAATGCGATAATCCCGTCGAAATGCGTGCACTGGGTCATGAACTGGCGCAGGAAGTGGAGCCTGGGCAGGTAATTGGGCTGGATGGCGATCTGGGAGCCGGAAAGACGGAATTCGTTAAGGGTCTCGCTGCCGGAATGGGTTATGAGGGGCTGGCCACCAGTCCTACCTTTACCCTGCTGCACGAATACGCTTCAGGAAAGCGAGTCCTGTATCATCTCGATTTCTACCGGGTAGAAGGCGAGCAGGAGATTCTTGCTCTCGGGTGGGATGAGCTTCTGGAGGACCCAGCGGGAGTGGTCGTGGTAGAGTGGGCTGGTAAATTTGCCGAATTACTTCCTCCCGGGGCGCTGAGGCTCCACTTGGATCTGGCCTCTGAGAGCGGCCGTCGGATCCTGCGGCAAGCTTCGTGATAATCGGGCTGCCTCGGAATGCTTCAGGGCGAGGCCATGACTTCGGAAGGATTCGGCCGTGGCCGGCGGCACCTGCTCGTCGACATCGGTGACCGTGCGCACGCCGGCCTGCATCAGTCGGACAGGAGCCTGAATGAGCCTCCCTGCAAGGGTGCAGGAGGAGAGGCTGGGAACGGTGAGCAGAAGAGCGAATAGAATGATGTGTTTCATGAGATAGCGATGAAAGGTGCGAAAAAATCGGGTGGACCAGGATGGGGGAGGGCTGGTTGGCGCGATAGATTCCGCGCTCTTGGATCCCGGTGCTAGGTTTCCTCTTTGGTGAGCTCGGCGGCCTTCGCGAATACCTCACCTTTCCCTTCTGCGACGATTTTGCCGTCCTTGCTGAGGAGTTTGTAATTCGGGACCGCACGAGGCATATAGTCCTCAAATCCACCCTCATTAAGTTTGTCCATCATGACGGTCGGCCAGGGAAATCCTTCTTTCGCCGCCCAAGTCTCGGCGGCTTTCTTGTCCCGGTCGAGGCTGACATGGATCATCTCGACAGCAGGATTGTTTGCGATCTCGGCTTGGTATTGCTTCACCAACTGTGGAGCAGAAGTGCGGCAGGGCGGTCACCAACTCGCCGAAAAATACACGATGTAATAGTCGGGAGTCTTGGTGAGCTTATGCCCGACAAAGTTCTCTCCCTCAATCTTGGAAAGCACTCCTTCCTGCGCCAGATTCTTACCTATTTTATTGCCCTGCGGGGCGTTGTCGCCTCCTTCGCCGTCACTCGCAGCTAGAAGGATTTTGTGACCTTCTTTTTTAAGAAAATTCCGGTCTTCTTCCGAAAGGAGGCTGATTTTGAAAGTCCTTAGCTTCCCGCCCTCCATGAGAACGGTGACTGTTTTCGCCGTCTCACTCAGGTCGCGCAGTTCTCCTTCAAAAGTTTGGGAGCCATCGGCGCTGGTCCACGTCCGGGCGGCGAGGGGTCCTTGGCCAACAAGTGCCAAAGAGGCAGCGAATAGTAATATTTTTGGGTTCATCAGAGTCGGGGAAACGAAGAATACGCTTAACGGAAGCGTCATCGGAGGAGAAAAAATGTCAATTTTTTAGGGAAATAGTCGCAAAGGCCTCGCCCTCGTCCTTGGTGAGAACGCTGCCCGCGCTGTCCACGAGCCGCACCTCACCAGGCCAAGCGTCATACTGGGCGAGCCCTGCCCGCTCAAGGTCGGAAAAGAGAATAGTAGGCCATGTAAACCCCTCTTGCCGAGCCCATGTAAGAGCATCCGCTTCGACTTCATCGCAACTAACGTGGACCAGTGCCACCTCAGGGTTTGTTGCGATTTGACTTTGGTATTTCTCCAGCAACTCTGGAGCGTGTACTCGGCAGGGGCCTCAAGTGCTTCCACTAAAATTGAGGAGATAATACCGGGGCGCCTTGGGCAGATCTGCTTGAACGTAATCGCCCCGGACGAGGTAATTTGTCAGGCCAAGAAGCTTGCTGCCGAACGTCTGTGCCTTGAGGGCGGCGACGATTTCAGGGGCAGGTGCCGGTGGGCGCTCCTGCAGTCCCTTGGGCCGGCTAGTATTGAAAGGCGGTCCTGTCTCTTTGCAGGAGACAAGCATCACGAGGCTTGTCATGCCCACGAGGAGCAGGCGCCACCGACTGACGGACTGAAAAGGCAGGGTATTCAAGGCCATGGAGGGGGGGAGCATGAGTAAAGTGACTTTCAGGGTTCTTCGTCGGACGGGCTGGCGGGCTCCCAGAGGTCCTTCAAGAATCCTCGGAGAAGGCCCCAGGATCGCTTGTCTGCCTCAGGGCTGTAAGCCTGGGGAATCCGGAACTTTTCGCCAACCATGTCGGCGTTCGGAACGGTGAAGCTTTGCATCGCATCGGGGAAGGGAATGATTACGAGGTCAGTTTTTACGCTCGCCATTTCGTTGCGAAATGCCTCTACCTTGCCCTTTCTGAGGTGGACGTAGGGGTCCTCGAGGGCGTTACAGACCATGACCTTTGCGGTTGCCTTCCGGATAGGGGGCTGAGAGGGCACTACATTAAATAAGGGATGAAACGCGATCACCGCCCCGAGCCCGCGCATTCCGTTCCTCGCCATCTGAAGACAGACGTCTCCTCCGCTTCCGTATCCTACGGCGGCGATCTTAGCCCCATCTACCTCTGGTCGCTCTCTGAGAAACTTGAGGTGGGCGAGCACCCTGGCGTTCATTTCGCGTTGGTTTGCCTTGAGAGCCCCATCGAGCTTTACAGCGGTCTTTGGGTCGTGCGCTTTCTGTCCGTTTCCATATACGTCCATTGCCAGCGCGGCGTAGCCTAGTTGGGCGAGCATCTCCGCCCTCATGCGGACGTAGTCGTTATGCCCCCACCATTCTGGACAGACCAGAATGCCAGGGTAAGGCCCGGCTGTCTTTGTTGCCGGAAGGGCGAGGTAGGCTTTGGCTACGATCGCTCCAGCAGTGAAGGTTACTTCTTCAGAGGTATAACCAGGCCCACCATTTCCGGCAGGTTCACGCACGGCGTCTTCACTCTGTGCTGGAGGGGACCCTGGATCATCTTCCCGAGCTGCGCCCTGTCCGAGAAGGGCGACAATAGCTGTAACCGTGGTGAGAGCTTTCAGAAGAAAGTCAGGGGTCATGCGATACGACGTTACCCGGAGTTTAGGCCGTCGCAAGGCTTCAAATCCTGTCTCGTTTGCGGGCTTAATCGTAAGCCGGCGAAGGTGAAATTCTTTCCGCTATTCGGTATCTCGTCTTGAGATAAAGGCGAGGGCGGACCACTGGGATAGCGCCTGTCGGGGGCGCCTCTAATGCTTTCTCTGATCAGTTTCGGGGAGCGTGGGAGGGGCGATGAAAGATAGAGTGGGGCCCAAGGCTTCTAACTGCGCCGAGAAGTGGGGGCTCGAGGAGGAGGCCCTACTGCGTTCTGGGTGTGGGAAAATTAGGCGTGGATGACTAAAATCTTCAGGAAAATTACGTTCAACCCGGAAATATTGGTCACGAAAAAACGGAGGATTTTCCTGCTCACAGGGCGATTTAGCTACACATTGCCTAGTATCTAAGCCATCTTTATGACCATGAAGCGTATCCTTGACCCTCTGGTGCCAGCGGATCTTGGATGGACCACTCAGGGCCGAGAATTACCTGCAGAGCGATAGCGCCATGAGTGAGGATTTGGATATGGAATTGATTAAAGCAGCCCGAGAGGTGCGCGAAGTCGCGTATGCTCCTTATTCAGGTTTTCAGGTAGGCTCCGCGCTTCGCGCTCGTTCTGGTCGCATTTTCACTGGCTGTAATGTTGAGAACTCTTCCTATGGCCTGACCATCTGTGCCGAGCGAGTGGCCTTGTCCAAGGCGGTTTCGGAGGGGGAGTGCGAGTTTGATTCTATAGCCGTGTGCGCGCCAGGAGCCCCCACGCCCTGTGGAGCATGCCGGCAGGTTCTCAATGAGTTCTGCTCTGACATCGTCATCTTTCTGGTTGATCCGCAGGAAACCCCTGTCGGGAGAGTAACGCTGAAGCAGCTGTTGCCTTCAGCCTTCGATGGCTCCTTCTTGGAGCCGGCTTCCTGACTACAGACAATTGTGAGATCGATGGAATCCGGAAGACAATTAACTACGAATCAAGGTTCAGCTGATTCCGAGCTAGAGGACCACTCCTCTCGATTAAGTCTCCGGGCAGAGCGCGCGAACCGATTTTTGGAACTGCCGCGGCGGAAGGTCAAAGTAAGATTTAATCTCCGAGGCGAAGTGGGTGTAATGCTTGAAGCCGAGGCGGTGTGCAATGACCTGCAGAGAGAAGCCTTCGGCAACAAGGCGCCGGGCGAGCAGCATTCGGTGCCGTCGGAACAGCTCCTTGGGTCGGAGGCCAGAGGCCCTCTCAACCGCGTATTCCAGTTGCCGGTTGGTAAGCTTAAGGTGCTCCGCTACTCCCGAAACGGAAAATTCCTCTTCTTCAGCAAGCTCGAGCAAGTCCTCGCCGTTTGGACATCTGAAATGCTGCCCTTCGCGCGTAATAGTGAATTTTGGGGGGTCTTGGGCCATGATCGTAACGCTGGCAGTTTGTTTGTAGGCCCGGACCTCTAAGTTTCCCACGAAGCCAGCCAGTCTTTACCTTCCCACTTTTTTTGATCTTAGCTATCTAGTCAATGCAGAAAGGATCTTCGCTTCTTACCAGTGTTGTGGTCTGCCGCAACAGCCAGGGCTCTGAGATCACGGCCAATATCCTGAGGCTCCGCCGCTACTCGGTAGCCTTTGAGATCTATAATCCTTACAGCATCCTTCAGCTGTCGGAGGTTCTGCGAGATTTCAGAATCCGGGTGGGAGACAGAGTAGTTTACCAAGGCGAGGCGGTCGTGACGGGTCTGGTAAACACCGGGATCCTGCTGGTATGTGAAGCGACTCTTGGAAACGCGTGGCTGGATGTTGATTTTCTGTCAGACCGGGAGGGCCGGGACCCTCTCGCTAACCAGTTTGACGCCTTTGTTCAGGATTGGAAACGGGCCCATGAGGTTGACCTGTCCTTCAAGCTGACGGTGGCGGACATGCAAAACCTTCTTGTCGGGATGCAACGGTGGATGGAGCAAATAGACTTGGGCATACGGTCTACGGCCTCTCTAGACCGGCCCACTCTTGAGCGAGAAATCATCGACCAACTCCAGGGGAGCGTGTTGGAGGAAATGCAGGGAGCGATGGTGAGTTTCGAAGAGTCGGTAGGTAAAATCCCTGAGGGGCGCGAGGCGACTCATAAGTTTTATGTCCGCCGTCAGATTCATCCACTGGTCCTGTGCTCTCCGTTTACCTACCGCACCTTTCACAAGCCACTCGGGTATGCCGGGGACTATGAAATGGTAAACATGATGGTGAGAGACCCTTACGAAGGCGGATCTCTTTTCGCAAAGCTCATCAATCACTCCTTCCTGCAGACGCCTCCTGTCGTAGCGCACCGCAATCGCATTTCTTATCTTACCAAGAAGCTCAAGGCTGAGGCTGAGCGTAATGCGATGAAGGGAAGGAGAACCCGTATTCTAAATCTTGGCTGTGGTCCCGCCCACGAGGTGAAGCAGTTTCTTGAAAATGAGGAGCTCAGCGACCTTTGCGATATCACCCTCCTAGATTTCAACTCCGAGACCATCGAATATACCCGCAAGGAACTCACCCGGGTTCGGGCCCAAGCGGGCAGAGTAGCTCCAATTTCTCTCCTTCAGCGTTCGGTCCACAAACTGTTACGGCAGGCTTCGACCGGGGACGTAGATCTGAAGTGGGAATCCTTCGACATGGTCTACTGCTCGGGCCTTTTCGATTATCTCTCCCAGCGGGTTTGCCGTCGCCTTAACGATCTTTTTGCCCGGCTCCTCGCGCCCGGTGGGCTCATGCTGGTTACTAATGTCAGTGACACAAACCCCAGTCGTGCGTGGATGGAATACGTTCTGGAATGGAACCTGATTTACCGGGACGACGACGCGATGATGGAAATAGCACCCCTCAATAGCGGCCAATTTGAAACAACCCTCGACCGGGATGAGACTGGAGTGAATCTCTTTCTAGAGGTTCGAAAAAAAGACGATCATGGGGAAAGCTGATCCAGAGCGGGGAGGAAGCCCCGTGCTGCTCCAGCAGCGGTTTGAAGCGCAGGAGGATGAGCATCGCCTCCTGAACTACCGCCGAGGCGCCCTTCTGGCCGCTCTCTTTATTGCCCTGGGAGCAGGAATGGACTGGGTGGCCTTTGGGACCTCTTCTGCCCAGAGCCCTGAGGGGGTGGTGCTTACGCTCTTCCTGCTTCGTATGGCCTGCTCTTGCGGGCTCCTGTTTGTACTTTTCCTGCTTTATCGAGTCCGTAGCACGTCACGTCGAACGCTTCACCTTCTTGGACATCTCGTCGCATTAATCCCAATGGTGACCATCCATGGGATGCTTTCTGAAACCGGAGGAGGAGGCTCGCCATACTATGCGGGTCTGAACCTCGTCATGGTCGGAACGGTGCTGCTCTTGCGGTGGCGATGCATCGATGGGGTGATCAGCTCGACACTCTGCATCGTGGGATACCTTGCGGTAGCTCTCAATACCGCAACTAGCGTTCAGAATATAACGATCGCCTTGTTTTTCCTCTTTGTGACTGCGGCATTCGTCTGCATTGGCCTCTACTTCTATAATAAGCTCCGCTTCGCGGAGTTTTGTCTCAGGGAAGAAGTGGTCTCCCAGCAGGAGGCTCTGGCGGAAAACCACCGGAAACTCCAAAACCTCGACGAAGCGAAAACGCGGTTTTTTGCCAATATCAGCCATGAGCTACGTACTCCTCTCACGCTCATGCTTGCGCCCATCGAGAAGATGCAAAGCCTCAATTTGGTGCAAAACGACGCCAAGGTTTCCGAGCTTGTGAATGGGATGGAGGATAACGGGATGCGGCTGCTTCGCCTTATCAACGACATTCTCGATCTGGTGCGGATGGATAGTGGAGAGATGCCGATGCGGCCAGAGCGATTCCGCCCTCTGACTTTCATAGATGGGCTTGGGAGGAACTTGCAGCCCATGGCCGACCGAAAACGAATCGCGCTGCGTTGGGAGGCATTATGCGGGGATGACGAAGAGGTCTTTCTGGATCGAGACCGCTTGGAAAAAGTCGTCCTCAATCTGGCGGTGAACGGCCTGAAGTTCACCCCGTCGGGAGGAGAGGTCTCACTTTCGGCTGCTGTTGAGGACGGCCATCTGATTCTTGAGGTGGAGGATAATGGCGCCGGAATGAAAGAGGATCAGCTCAACTCTGCGTTCGAGCGGTTTTGGCAGGCCGATACGTCCGCCGCCAAGAAGCACAACGGCGTCGGGATCGGGCTCGCTCTCGTAAAGAGCCTGACAGAGTCGATGAAAGGGACCATCGCTATCGAAAGTGAGTATGGCAAAGGCACCAAATTCACGATCTCCGTGCCCCTTCTCGCTTTGCCAGATGATTCCCGGATAGCCCCTTCCGTGGTAAACGACCCCCTGACTCAGATTCACAACGAAGCCCGCATCCGCGGGGCACTGGGGACAGCGGATCCCCGGCGCGGTTCGACTGAGCCGTTCGTGGCAGTGGGCTCCAGTTTGGACGGCTCTTCCAACAAGGAGCTTGTTCTTATCGCGGAAGACGAAAATGGATTGAGACGCTTCCTGAAGGGGGAGCTTGAGGAAATGGGATGTGGGGTTATCGAGGCCTGCAATGGTATGGAAGGGTGGGAGCTGGCGCGGCAGTTTGAACCCCAGTTGATCATTCTCGATTACATGATGCCGGAAATGGATGGAATCACCCTGACCCAGAGGCTTCGGCAGAATGACTCTACCTCGCAGGTTCCGATTCTTCTGGTGACAGCCGCGGCTGATGAAACGCCCCGCATTCAAGCTCTCGAGGCGGGGGTCAGTGATTTTCTGACCAAGCCGTTCACAACTGCCGAGCTTCGTCTAAGGGTTCGCAACCTTCTGGATCGTCAGAGCTACCAGAGAGAGCTCGGAGTGATCAATCGGGAGCTCAGGGTCGCGGTAGATGAACGCGATGTTGCGCTCGAAGAAATTAAGGAGAATGAGGCACGGCTACTGCAGGCAGAAACTCTTTCTTCGCTTGGCCGGATGAGCGCGGGGATCGTTCATGAGGTGAATAACCCGATGAACTACGTTAAAACTGCGCTGCATGCCCTCCGGATGTATGCCGATGATGTGGAGGAGCAGGAGCGCGCGGATTTTGAAGAAACGGTTGCTGATGCGGAGGAGGGCGTGAACAGGGTCATCCGGATTGTGAGTGATTTGAGAGCCTTTACCAAAGGGGAGGCTGTCCTGAAGGAGGAGGTAAGTCTTGCGGACACCGTCGAAAATGCGCGGAGACTGCTGGCAGGGGAGCTTAAGGGGATCACCTTCAACGTAGAGGTGCCGGAGAGCCACCGGGTGGGCGGCAATGCGAACCAGCTTTGCCAGGTCATGGTGAACTTGATTCAGAACTCCGCCCAAGCTCTCGAAGGGGCCCGCGAGCGCGGAATTGAGCCATGGATCACGGTTTCCTCGACCCGGAGCGGAGAGGACTATGTGGAGATAAAGGTTCAGGATAATGGGCCAGGGATCGCGGCCGAAGATCTGGATCATGTGTTCGACCCCTTCTTCACGAAAAAAGAGGTGGGAGCAGGAATGGGGCTTGGCCTGAGCATCTGCCACAGGATTATTGAATCCCACAATGGCCGGATCGAGGTCGAGAGCGAACCGGGGCGGCCAACAGTCTTCAGTGTGATCATCCCCCAGCCCTGGCAGGGAGAGATGGATACCGAAGAGCCGAGCCTTTCCGCAGGCAGGTCTGAGGGAGAGAGCCTCCTGCATGAGGCGGAAGTGGATACTGCGGATCTTCAACAAGCGTGGGAAAAATGAGTCAGCCAACTCTCGATTATCGCCAACACCTCATTCTGTTTGTCGATGATGAACAGAAGACACGAAAATATTTCGCCAAGCTCTTCGGGAAAACGTTCCGGATCGTCCTTGCAGAAGATGGAATGGAGGGCCTGGAACGGTTTCGCGAATACCAGGACGAGATCGGGGTGGTGGTGACCGACCAACGAATGCCTAAGGAAACTGGCAGCGATTTTCTCGAAAAGGTAGCCCTCCTCAAGCCAGGGGTGGTTCGAATCCTTTCCACGGCATACGCGGATATTGATGCTGCCGTCTCCTCGGTCAACCAAGGTGGCATTTATCGCTATGTGACCAAGCCATGGGAAGTCCCGGAGCTGGAAGTTACTCTTAAGAGGGCCATGGAGCTGTATATTGTCCGGCTGGAGAGGGAAGAGCTCGTACGTCAGAAAATGATGAGCGTAGATATTCTCGCGGCATCGGATCGGATCATGTCGCTTGCGGCTCTGGCGGTTTTCCGAGATTCCGGTATCCGCCATGTCGGAGAGGCCTTGAGAATAGTAGTTCGCCTCGCGGAAGATCCGCGGGAGAGATCCCTCTCCGAGGCTATTGGCCACGAGGGATTGTCCTGGCGCGAATTGTATCGCCGGCACCTGTCGTTTCTCGGTGCGGTGCATTCCTATCTCCCTGCGGATCTGACTAGCCCGGCCAGTCTCGACTATAATAATCGATGCAGCGTTCAGGATGTGCTTGAGCCAGTGGTTTCTGGAAGTCCCGTCGTCGAATGGAGCGAGGCACGCGGCGCTCCACCTGACTGGCCCGGGCCGCTCGAGAGCCTCCGGGAAGTAGTGATTCCTCTGGTCGAGTCCCTTGCGAGGGTCGTTGAGGGCGATGGGCCTGTTCGGCTCGAGGAGTGCCTTTCCGGACTAGAGCTGGTTTTTCCTGCCCGCCCGCTGCGCGCGCTTCTTGCTGTTATCATGAGCTCGAGCGCGGAAGAGCCTCCCAGGGAAACCCTGAGCCTGATTGGGGCTTGTATGCGCATAGCACATCACGGCGGCGCCTTCGACTTTCTCCCGGACCCCAGCCAGAGTGAGATTCGATTACGTATTGGATTTGACGTTTCCCGGATCGAACGGGCTCCCCATGACCCATTCGAAGAGCTAGCTGCTGACCTCGTGGGGAACGAACTGTTCTGGTCTCGCTTTGTTGACTAGCGCTCTCCCCTAGAAAGATTACTAACCCACCCAACTCAAATGATTAAACTCGTTTACTGCGTTCATCGTAAAGCCGGGATGCCTCAGGAGGAATTCTTCCGCTACTGGAAAGAGAATCACGGCCCCCTCGTGAAAAGCTTCGCGGAAGCTCTTAATGCCGGGAAGTATGTCCAGAGCCATCTTCTGGAGTCCCCCCTCAATCAAGTTGCACAAGAGGGCCGTGGGGCTGCCGGTCCCTACGACGGAATTACGGAAATCTGGTGGAATTCCCATGAGGAGCTACTCGAAGCAATGCAAACGCCAGAGGGCGTGGCAGCTCACGAGAAGCTTATTGAGGATGAGGCCAGATTCTGCGACCTTTCCAGATCGTCTATTTTCCTCACAGAGGAGCACTCCATTTTTGAATCCCCGTGAAAGCGCACTAACCCGCCCCCCCAAGATGAAACCCTCTCCACCTTTCCGATTTTCTGCCCCGCCTGTTATGCGAATCATCTGCCTATTGCTGGCTATGGTGACCGGTCTTTACGCCAACGGCTTCTACATACCCGTCCAGGACCCCTTTGCAGCCTCACGAGGGAATGCGTTTGTCGCAACCGCTGACCGCCCATCTGCGGTCTTCTATAACCCTGCTGGATTGACGCAGCTTGATTCCGCGACAGTGCATGTCGGCGTTTACGGTGTGCGCCTCGGAATAGATGGAGAAACAGCGATCGATGGCGGAAGCTACCAGAACAAGGCGGAGTTTATTCCCCTTCCCCAGTTTTATGCTGCTGCTCCGCTCAACGACCGCCTGTCCGCGGGGGTTGGCCTGAACGCGCCCTTTGGCCTGCGCACGGATTGGGGAACAAGCACGCCTTTCCGAGCGGTTGCAACCGAGACCGACCTTACCTATGCCACGGCCTGGGGCGTCCTTGGGTATGAGTTGAGTTCCGACCTTTCCATCGGAGGGGGGCTTGCCCTGACTTATGCTGACGGGACTCTGAAGCAATTTTTGCCTCCGCCAAATCCGCCTGCGGAATTTGGCTTCGAGGGAGATGATTATTCCACGAGCTGGATTGCCTCGCTGTTGTGGCAGCCTGGTGGCCGACACTCCTTCGGCCTTACCTATCGGGCCAAGACTGAACTCGACCTTTCGGGGTCGGCGGCGGCGCCGGGAATTGGCTTGGCCATTCCCGACGCGGGCTTGGACCTGGTTACTCCGGATACTCTGGTTGCAGGATACGCATTTCGGCCGAACGAGCAGTGGACACTGGAAGCCAATGTTGAGTGGGTAAATTGGAGGCGCCTGAAAGTTCCAACCCTGCGTCAGGCACCGCTGCCAGAAAATCCGATCCCCTTTAATTGGGAGTCTAACTTCATGTATGGATTCGGGGTGACATATGCGCCTAACGAAACCTGGGCCTTCAACGCAGGCTATATTTTCATCGAGAACAGTCAGCCAGATCTGAATTTCAACCCGGCAATTGCAGATGCGGATCGGCACTGGCTGAGTGCCGGGGTAAGCTACAAGGCGGCAACGTGGACCGTCGACCTTGCCTATCAGTATGCCTTTTCAGATCGGACGGTCCTTGATCCAACCCCTGAATTTGATGCCGGTGATCTGGTAGCAGGAGACTACAGTTCGAGGTTTCATGGGTTAATGCTCTCGTTTAACCGGTCTTTTTGAGTTGCCAGCTGGGCGACTTGCCCTTGCGGAAATGTCGCGCGGCGGGCACATTTTTGGGAAACCCAGTTCGTATGCGAGTTCTTTCCCTGTTCCTTCCCGGGATCGCGGTGCTTCCCTTGGTGGCTGGCGCCCCGAGGGCCTGCGCCGCATCCGCGGAGCAGCATTGGGCGTTTCAGTTGCCTGCCCGTCCGTCTCTTACGGGAAAGAGCCACCCTGTGGATGAGCTTCTGGCTATTCGTCAGACGGAGAAAAACCTTAAACCGGTGCCTGATGCCGCCCGCGAGGTGCTCCTGCGCCGGGCGTGGCATGTGATTACTGGGCTCCAGCCTCCGACGGCTCTCGGCACTCAGGTCGCTGGGGCAGAGGAGGAGCCTCTGCCAGAATGGAGTGCTCGCATGATTGATAAGGCCCTGTCTTCTCCGCACTATGGAGAGCGCTGGGCGCGCCACTGGTTGGACGTTACTCGCTATGCGGATACCAAGGGCTACGATTTTACAGCCGGACGCCTCTTCCCCTTTGCGTTCACCTATCGGGATTGGGTCATAGAGGCTCTGAATAAGGACCTGCCTTATGATGAGTTTCTCCGTAGGCAGATTGCGGCTGACCTGATGGATGTGCCAGTGCGAGAGCAGGCCGCCCTGGGCTTTCTTACTCTGGGACGCCGCTACCTGAACAAGTATGACCTCATCATTGCGGATCGGATTGATGTCACGTTCCGGAGCACGATGGGGCTCACTATGCAGTGTGTGCGTTGCCATGATCACAAGAGTGACCCGCTTACCATGCAAGATTACTATGGCCTCTACGGCGTGTTCGATAGCACGGAGGAGGTTCCTGAGGGAGAATTGCCCGTGATTGCCTCCCCTGAGGACTCGCCCGGCTACCGGGCGTTTCGTCGAGAGCTTCTTAAGCGGGCAAATGCCGCGCATGATTATGCGGCGGAAAAGATCAAGGACTACCAACGTCCTCCCGACCCCCTCGACTTTGATCGGAAGAAGGCTCTCTCGCAGCTCAACCAGACCGAAAGAGGCAAATACCGGGGGCTCTTGGCCAAGATGGATGAGCTTGAGGGCAAATCGGAATTTGCGCCCCTGAGGGCAATGGCTGTCCGGGATCGACCAAAGCCTCGGGAGCCGGTTATCTTTGAGCGGGGGCAGCAATCCAGCCGGGGCCCGAGGGTTCCTCGAGCATTTCCGGCCTTCTTTCGGGAAGACCCTGCTAATACTTTCAAGAAAGGTAGTGGCCGTCTCGAGCTCGCAGAGGAGCTGACTCGCAAGGGGAATCCTCTAACGGCCCGGGTTTGTGCAAACCGCGTCTGGATGCATGTCATGGGGAGCCCGCTTGTGAACACTCCGGGAGATTTTGGATTGCAGGCTCCACCCCCGCTTCACGAGGACCTTCTCGACCACCTTGCTCTTTATCTTCAGGAGCAGGATTGGTCGGTCAAGGCCCTGATCCGGCATATCATGACCTCTCAGGCTTGGCGGCGCAGTAGCAAGGCTGGCCCAGAGCACGCGGAGAGTGACCCTGAAAACCAGTATTATGTCCGCAGCAATCGTCATCGGAAGGACCTCGAGTCCTGGCGTGATACGACCTTGCAGGTGAGTGGCCATCTCGAACTCCGGCTGGGAGGCCGCCCCGTGAAAATCCACGAAGCTCCGTTTCCGCCTCGCCGCACAATTTATGGTCTTATTGAGCGTCAGAATACGCCGTCCTTCTTTCGGATCTTCGACTTTCCAGATTCCAGTCAGCCCGTTGTGAAGCGTGCATTCACCACCACGCCGAATCAGGCCCTCTACCTCATGAACAGCCCTTTCATGCATGAGCAGGCAAAGGCTGCAGCCGGGATGTCTTCGGGGCGTGACAATGAGCAAGCGCGAATAAGGGCGCTCTACAATCAGATTCTCAAACGGAATCCATCCCTTGCGGAAACGGCAGCGGCAGAACGCTTTATTGGATCCACCTCCGGGGAGAAGTCCCAGACTTCGGGAGCATGGAGCTATGGACATGGCCGCCTGCTCCGGGATACCGGGCGGGTGGAATTCAAGTCCTTGGCTCACTATACCGGGAAAGTGTGGCAGGGAGGCCCTGAGTTGCCGGGATCGAAGGCCGGATGGGTGCACTGGCATGCTGGCGGGGGTCACCCGGGAAAAGGGGACCACGCTGCTATTCTTCGGTGGGTTGCTCCCAAAAGCACGACCATTGAAATTACCGGCGAGCTTTCAAGACCTGGCCTTAAGGGCGATGCCGTTCGGGGCCTTGTAGTTGCTCGCCGTACGATTGCCGGACAATGGACTGTGCTCCCCGGGAAAAAGGCTCAGACGCTGCTGAATCTCGAAGTCACAGCTGGGGAGGCAATTGACTTCCTAGTCGAGTCAACCGGGAACGAGGCGTGGGACAGCTTTCTTTGGAGCCCTGTCATCCACGAGCGGGGGGAGCCTGTTCCTCTTGCGGAGGCACGGGAGGGGTTCTCCGGTCCCGCGCTGGATCGGTGGCCCTTGCTCGCGCAAGTCTTGCTTCTCTCCAACGAGTTTCTTTACGTCGACTGACCGCCGGACAATTGGCCCTTACCAGAGCGATGACACATCACGCAACAGACCCCGAACACCTCTTTCTGACGAGGCGGCAACTTTTGTCGCGTTGCGGCATGGGTATGGCCGGGGTGGCTCTCAACGGGGTCCCCGGGCTTGTTACAGCGGCGGAGAAGTCTGGGGCAGGTATCGGCCTGAATCCGCTCGCGCCGCGTCGTCCGCAGTTTCCAGGCAAAGCCAAGGCCGTCATCCATCTGTTCATGAACGGGGGCCCCTCCCACCTCGATACCTTCGACCCAAAGCCGGAGCTGACCAGGCTCCATGGTCAGGAATTGCCCAAAATGCTTAAGACGGAAAGGCCTACCGGGGCGGCCTTCAAGTCGCCGTTTGAATTTTCGCACATGGGGCAGTCCGGATTGGAGGTTTCCAGTCTCTTTCCCCATGTCGGTAGCATGGCCGACGACCTTTGTGTGATTCGATCGATGTATGCGGATGTTCCCAATCATGAGCCCTCTTTGCTTCTTATGAACTGCGGCGATGGCCGTCTTGTAAGGCCCGCTATGGGATCATGGGTCACCTATGGCCTAGGATCGGAGAATCAGAACCTTCCGGGCTTCGTGGCCATGTGCCCTGGCGGTTACCCCATCCAGGAGACCCAGAACTGGCAGTCGGCGTTTTTACCCGGCGCCTTTCAGGGGACGTATGTGGACACAAAGCATTCCGATCCCAAAAAACTAGTAGAGCACATAGAGGCAAACACGGCTGGAGGCGAGCAAAGGCGTCAGTTGGACCTTCTAAAGGAACTGAATAAAAATCACCAGAGAGAACGAAGCCACGATGCTCGGCTGGAGGCCCGCTTGCAATCCTTTGAACTGGCCTACCGCATGCAGATGGAAGCGAGTGACGCCTTTGACATCAGTAAGGAGCCAGAAGAAATCCGTAAGATGTATGGAAAGGGAACACAGGCGCGCCAAATGCTCATTACCCGGCGGCTCATTGAGCGCGGGGTTCGATTCGTTCAGGTGTGGCACGGCGCAGGTCAACCCTGGGACAACCATGACGACCTGGAAAAGAATCACCAGAAACTGGCTCGGGAATGTGACCAGCCGATTGCCGCTCTACTCAAGGATTTGAAGATGAGAGGACTTCTCGATGAGACCCTCGTAATGTGGGGCGGAGAGTTTGGACGTACGCCCACAGTCGAAATGCCTAAAAAAGGGTCCAACGCCGGGAAGATCAATGGCAGAGATCATAACCATTATGGGTTCTCGGTCTGGCTTGCCGGTGGAGGAGTAAAGGGAGGCTACGTGCATGGCGCAACTGACCCATTTGGGTTTCAGGCAGCGGAAAAGCCTGTTCATGTTCATGATCTCCAGGCGACAATTCTCCATCTTCTGGGCTTTGATCACGAAAAGCTGACCTATCGGTACTCCGGGCGGGACTTCAGGCTCACCGATGTCCACGGTAAGGTGGTCCGGGAAATCCTGGCCTGAAGAGCAGAGGAAAAATGCGGCACGTGAATGCGCGTGTTTTTCAATGCGGCTTTAGCCGCGCAGCTCCTCAAAAACCTCCGGGTCGTCTCTCAGCTTCTTACGGATGCTGTTGATCTTCGACCAACGACTCTTGAGGCTCTCAACCAGATCCTTTCCTCCATTTGAGGCATCTTCTTCAACCGCCTTGCAGATGTCGATGGCGGCTTTCAGATAGTCTTCAAACTTCTCGTGAATCTTGCCGTCAAGCTCCTCAAGCTCCTCACGTGCATCGGCAGCCGCGGACTCCGCTTCATCTGCCTCGCTAACTTTACCCCGCATCATAGTACGCTGGACGCGGCTGAAGACCGCGGAAGAGCGGGAATCGATCTCGTGGAAGCTGCCGCCTACCGAAAGCCTCTCGGGGGCGTCTCCCCGGATGTGGTCGAGCAACAGCTTTGCGGAAATATGATTAGGCATGGCTTCGAGAACGGCCTCAAGCCGCTCCTGTACCCGGGTATTCTTCAATGCGGCCTCACCCTGTTCGGCGATAACATCGGCGACAGATTTGAAGTCATCGAGAGTGGATTGGACGTCCTTATCCTTTTCCTCGCGGGAAAGAGCCCGGGCTTCATCCATGTCCTTCATGGTGAAAACCTGAATATCCAGGAGTTGCTGGACGCCATCGAGAACGAGGATGTCATTTACGCCTTTTGCGTTCCCTTCAGGCACGCCCACAATGGTGCAATCCCGCCGGGTAGCACCACGAATTTTCGCAGCAACGCCCCCGATGCTGGTTACCTTTCCATTGGGAGTGATTCCTCCAGTACAGGCGAAGCCTTCGTCGAGCTTTTCCCCTGTGAATAGCGAGTCGAGCATCAAAGCCATCGCGGTTCCAGCAGATGGGCCATCGACTCGCTGGTCACGGTCCTGAAAAACGATACTGACCTGATAACCATCAGGGACCATTCCCTTTGGCTCGTAGGTGATCCGGAGATAATCCCGAATCGACTTCAGACTGTTGCCCATCATGTCCCCGACCTTCTGGTCAATTTTGAACTCTACGCCCTTGACGCCCTCTTCCCTGAGAGCCGTTGCGATAATCTCACTGGCAGCTCCCGCATGCTTACCACTGCCGAGAGTCACAACAACCAGCCCCACGACGGAACTTTGGTTTGAAGCAAGCCCCTTGGCCTCGCCCCCGGGCATTTTTTCCTTCCGGGCTTCCATCCGGCCACCTTGGCCGAAGGGGTTCCAAGGCGTTTCCTTAACGACGGCCTTTCCTTGAAGCTGATCCCAATCGACTTCGACACCATCTTCCTCCAGCTCTTGCTGGATCGTTTCAAGGTCCTCAGCGTATTTGTGGTCGGGGAGAAGGCGGATGGCGACATCTACACAGTAGGCGGCGCAGATCTTGTTGTCCTCGTTCCCTTTGTCCTTAAGCAGGGTGCGAACCCCTCGATAAATATTTCCTACGAGGCGGTCCTTGCTGGTTCCACTGCTACCATAGGCTTCAGCATCCTGTTCAAGTTGCTCGTAGGTCGTCTTGAAAGACTTGGCGTCTGGGTTAATGCGCCCCGCAATCCCGAGTGCGTTAGACCGGAGCAGGTTGGGAACCTTACCGTTCTTTTCCTCGGGATCAAAATCACTGGCGATGCGAGCCAGAGCGGCAACGAGGCCCGATTTGTCGAATGTCCCTCTTCTGCCGAATTCGAGCTCTTCTGTATCGAAAAGCTCTGCTTCCATATCGGGAAGGTAAAAGAGAGAGTCCTCTTGTGCGCACAGGCAGGGCGCAAACAAAAGAGCACAGAGGGTGAGAGCGCGAAAAAGCTTTAGGTTCATCTGGTTGTTGGTGGAGCTTAGGGGATCAAGGAGGCGCGCTAAAGCAAAAGCGTCGCGAGAGCCCGCCCGGGGAGCGTTCTCCTTCATGAAAGCGACCCTGACGCGTGAATATGTGTAATTAAGGGGAGGGGTCTGCGCTGGGGGGCGGGTCGTCGGGAAGAGCAGGTTGGACGGATTCCCGTGTAAAAGGGGCCAGATTCTGGCGGAGAGCCGCAAACTTTGCCCGCAGGCGGCTCTGATAGGTCGGGAGAGGAGTGTTGCGGTAGTAGGTCACTCCGTCTCTTAGGCCTCCATCCTGCTTTCCTTTGCCAAGTATCTGGGCGAGTTGAGCGACCTCCTGGGCCTCCTTGAGCAGATCTTGGTCGGCGGGGGAGATAAATTTGGAGAACCGCTCGATTTCGGCGCTGGTGGCCTCGCCGGCGAGCAGGAGCCGCTTAGCGCTTAGCTGAGAAAGTGGAAGTTGCGAGATTCTGCCGACGGGCTCGAGCGCGCTGCGCAGGATTCGCCCTGCCACTTCTCGTTCCACCCTCGTCGGCCGCAGGGTAGCATCTCCTTGGACGAGCAGCATTTTCGCGGAGTAATGAAAGGGGACTCTGCTGGTAATTTCGGACAGGCGCTCCCGAACCTTCGCATTGACGCACAGCTGCCCAACATCCTTGTCCCGGCCGACATCGCGAAGTTCCTCGTAGAGCTGGGAAGTTGCTGCCAGTCCAGCGGGGTCGCTATTTTCGCTGGCGAGGTTCAGGGCGGTGTCGATGGAGCTTACGATCAATACCTCCCATCGGAGAAAAAATGCAGGGTCCTCCAAGGCAATCATAGCTCGTAATTCGGGCTCAAAATCCGGAGGCACCAGAAGGCGCCCTCCCGGTGCAAGCCGAAGAGCGCGAAGATAGCTCCAGCTCTGGAGGGGCCTTGTCAGAGATCCGTCAGAGGCAACTTCTGCAACCAGGGTCACCCCTGGTCGCAGGGGCCTTCCCGTCAGGGAGGAGTGAATAAGGAGAGCCGCCGGCCCCGAAATGGCTTGCCCGTTATTTGGCGCATAGCTGTCTGTGCCGGTTGAGATTTGTGCAATCCTGCGAAGGGGAAGATCGGGCCAGCGCTGCTCGAGCACCTTCTGAACGTTGACACGAGCGGAAGTGATGTCGGGACTCTCGGTCTTCGGCTCTAGGGAAAAAGTGAGGATGTCGGCTTGAGGCCTCTCTATGACGTTCATGGAGAGGGGAACGATACGAAGAGACTGGCGGCGATCCCTATCCAAGAGGAAGAGGGGGGTCTTTGTACTGGCCTGTCCAAGAAGGATGGGCGGCCGTTCAACGGGGGGTGGTGGTGGCTCTGCTGGGGGGGGAGGGGTTTCCTGCTCTGGGGGTCGCTGGTAGGCTGCGAGTGTGGGCACGACATGTTTCCACCGCTCCAGTTCACCTTCTGGATCCTGGAGCCTGACGAGAGGGTTTTGAGGATTGATCACGGCTAGCGCATCAACAACGAGGTTTCCAAGGTCCTTTCCACCTGCTCCGGAAGCGGGATCAAGGAGCCAGTCTGCGATGCCCCATACCTGTCGCAGCGGCTGATTGATGTCTCCTTCGAACGAGTCCACAGCTTGCCCTGCGCGGAGAGATTTGTCGGTCTCAAGCGCGGATCGGTTTGCCGGGTTAAGCCGGATTGCAAGCGCAAGTAATTGGGCGGTAGCACGTGTTTGCTCCGGAGTCCCATCTGGCTCGCGGGTCGCGAGATCTGTGAGGTATCCGGAGAGCTCACGCATGGTATCCGTGTCGATGGGGACCAGATCCCTTCGGAAAAGGATGGGGGCAGGATCAGGGCCAATATAACCTGCTCCCGGCAGCTTAGCCGGAAGGAGGCAGAGGAGAAGGGCCAGGAAACAGGTCCGCATGAAGGGGAATTGTCTCCTACCATTTTGCCTCGCGCAACCTTTTGCCTCCGAGCCCTGGGCCCCCTACACTGACTCCATGCCAAAGCCCGAAGCAGACCCGTATAATGAACTCACCCAGGATGAGGTGATGTTCTATGACACCGACGTGGGCGGGGTCGTGCACAACCTCGCCTATCTGAGAATGATTGAGAGATGCAGGACGAAGCTTGCGGGAAAACTCGGCTTTGATTTGAGGGGGATGGCGGAGACCCAAATTTATCCTGTAGTGGTCAGGACCGAGATCGATTATCGTCAGCCCGGGCGTCTTGGGGATTGTATAGAGACCCAAGGCAGGTTGGAGGAGTGGGGGAAAGTTCGTTTCTGGTGCCAGTTTGAGATGCGGCGCCCTGCTGATGGCACTCTTCTTGTGACTTGCCGTCAGCAGCTGGCTTTGGTCCAGATGCCCGCAGGTAGGCCTCAGAGGCTGGGCACGCTTGCGCAAGAAATGGGCTGACCTGCCTCTAGCGGCCAAACATCTGGGTCCAATGGGAGCCATAGTTGCCCAGTCCTACCCTTCGGTGGCCAGGGCTGAACATGTTCTTATGATGCCCGGGGGAGCGGAACCATCCTCGGTTGGCAGAACTCGGCTTGGTAGAGCCCATGAAGATGTTTTCTCCGCTGGAGTTTGTACCGCATAGGGCCGCTCTCTGCCCGAAAGATTCCTTTCCTTTGACAGGGGAAGTGTGGCTGAAAAAATTCAGGGTGGCCATATCTTCGGAATGTCCGCGGGACGCCTCACAGAGCTTGGGATCGAGCACGAGAGCATTGAGGCCAAGCAAAAGCCGCATCCGGTTCAGCTCTTCCACTCCCCGGCGCTCTGCTTCGGGAACCATCTCAGCCTCTGCAATCTTACGGTTGGCTTTCATTACTCGCAGGCCGTTACGCTCGAGACCGGAGAGGCCCTCGGCCACGGATTGCTCCTGAGCCAGGATATTAGCGACAGATTCAGCATCCTCGATTGCGATGGCGGCTTTCAGTATTCCATCACGGAACGTTCCGAGCTTGAGAATCTGAGCGCGCTGCTTATTCAGATTCTCTCCCGCAACTTGCAGAATTTTTTCGCCAGAGGGGAGGAGAAGCTCCCTGAGCAGCGCGACCGCGGGTTCGCTCTGGGCGATGATGGCGCCCTTCATCGGCCCCTCAGGCATCATCCGAACGGAATGAAAGCGCTCTCTGGCTTCCTTGATTGCCCGCTGGTTGGACTGCCGCGCTGCGCCCGAGTGCTGGTCCTCGGCTTCTTTCCTGAAAGAATCCAAGTAGGTATCTCGGAGGTTGGGCCACACTTTGTCATAGTCTGACTGCAGGCGCTTGAGCTCCTTGGGCTCTAGATCGCTGAGTTGTTCAATGAGGTCTTCGAAGCCTATGTTGCGTTCAAGCCGAGTCTGGAGAGCAGAGAGGATTTCGTCTGTCGCCCGCGGGGCAGCCATTACCCCAGACACACCCGGCAAAAGGGGAAGCAGGAGGAGCAAGAAACGGCGCATGTTTCGGACGGTAACCGCGAACTGCAGAATAGCGAACTGCTAATTTTGCGGGTCGGGAGCCTTTTTTACTCGTGGCCCCGGCACGGAACGCACTGCAAACAATGGAGTTACCGATCAGGAGCATTGGCATCCGTGAGCTACCTCCGTCCGCCGAAGGAGAACCGGAAGGATATTCCGGAGGAGCGGCTCAGCGGCCGGTAGCCCCTTACGGCGAAGCGGGGAGGAGGGCATGGAATGGCCCGTGGAGTGATAACTGCCCTCGGCCTTGGACTGTAATGACGAGGGCGGCTATGGCTGGGATATCCATGAACGATGGGGCTCCGCGCGTAAGTGAACACCGGGCGGCCGTGGCAGTCATATCCCCGCAGATAACGCTTGGTGTAGACCTTGCATCCTTTTGGCGCGTATCCAGCATGGTAGGTGATGTAGCTGCGGGAGTGGCCTGCCTCGGCGCGCGGCGAGGAGATTATCCCGATAATTGCTAGAGCTATGGCGGCCGAAAGGATCTTTATCATAAGGAAATTTCTGGGGTTACATGCCTTTGGACCTCCGAAGGGGAAGGTTTATTCATGAAAACCTCCCGCGGGGTGTGAAGCGGCTGGCTTACCGGGAAGCCAGAGGGGGCCTATGGGCCCAGATCGTAGATCTGCGTGAGAGCGCTGAGGAGGGCTTCCCCAGATCTGGGCTCCCCATGGAGGACTGTACCTCCCGCACACATTAATTTAGGAAGAAGGGAGTTCCCTTTTTTGAGTTGGCCGAAGTCCTTGACGCCGGACTTGATGAGGGCCTCACCCGAGGAGTCCTGCTTGGCGAGGTCGAGTTGGTCGTGGCCGACAATCTGCCCGACCGCGGCCTCTGCGACTTCAGGCGGCAGATCGGGGGTAGAAATTAGCTGTTCGTGGACCTCGGGCCATTTCCCGGGATTCGCTTTCCAAGCGGCCATGCTGAGGCGGGCTAGCTCGCAGGCGTGCTGGTGCTTTGGGCTCTGGTTCGGAATGAATGGATTACAGGCCTTGTTTAAGGGCACGGGCAGGAGGATCACGCAAAAAAGTCCTGGGTGTTTTTCTTCAACGAATTGGAGCTGCTCATGCACCTTACGGCATGAACTGCAGGTATAGTCGAAGTACTTCACCATCACATACTTGGCATTGGGAGGCCCCAGGTGGGGCATTGTCGTGGTGTTGTAGCGCTTGCCTCCACGGGTGAAGGAAATTCTGCGGCCGGTGTTTTCGCTGCGCACTCCTTGATCCTGCAAGGTCTCGCTACTACTGGCATGGGTGTCCGGTTTCGGCCCGAGAAGCTGCCCTAGGACGAGGGTGAGCAGGGCGACCAGAGCCGCAAGGGGGGCAAAGCGCAGGGGGGTTTTTGACGGGGGAACATCTCGTAATGAGAGCACCAGGACGATGGAGGTAACGATCCCGATAGTATGCATGGCGAGACACCAGGGGCACACCGCTCTGATGGTGAAGTACAGGACCCCGACAAACCAGAGAGCGGCGCCAGTAAGACAAATTGCGAGAGCTCCGTAGAGCGGCCTCGAAGGGCGGAAAGAGGCAACCAGCAAGGCCAGGTAGATGACGAAGGCAAGAAGGCTTACGGGTATTCCGAAGAACTGTGACCACTCCGAGCCGAGCGCACTGCCGCACCCTGAGCCTTGGCCGCAGCCAGCAAGGGAGGAGGTTTTCCCGGTAAGCTTAAGGCCTCCGAGGTAGCCGCAGATGAGTAGACCGGCAAGGGATAGGAAGCGGAGGACCAAAGGGGCTTTCACGGCAGGAGGAGGACAGGGCGAAGGCTTAAAGTTAAAAGGGTCATTTTACGGCGCCGATTAACCAGATGGCCAGTTCGTCGGGGGGGTGAAGCCCGTGGGGGTGATGGCCCTTGTCGGGCTTACGCCAGACCTTAACCGTTCCGCCTAGTGCTTCATAGTTGCGGGCAAGTAGCTCTCCGTTTTCCTCGACCGGGACAACCTCATCGGCCATTCCCAGAACGAGCGCAACGGGGACTCTGTTCTCGGCCAGCGGCTTGAGAGTCTCTTTACTGAGAGGTTGAAGGTGTTGTGGAGCGGCCTTGGCCGTCACCGCGTAAGCTTTCAGGCAACGCTGCCAGTCACGCTTTGAGAACTTGCCATTTTTCCCTCCGGGCCAGGAGTTGAAATCACAGACCGGATTGTCGCCATACAGTGCAGTCACCTTTTCCGGGTTGGCGGAAGCCCAGTTGAAGATGATCAGGCCTCCTCTGGACATGCCCTCCAAAACAGGGCGGGGGGAGAGTCCCTCCCGGACGGCCAATGCATGGAATTTGTCCCAGCGTTGGACCGCTACGCTCGCGCCGAAGAGGCCGCCTACCTCACAGTAGGCAAGGTGAAAGCCCTTTTCCAGAAGCTGAAGGTCAAGCGCAGGCTGGTGTCCCCAGAAGCGAGCTCGCCATATCCATGGATTTCCTGCTGCGGCCTGTTTTGGGCGGACGACGATACAGCGGGCGCCATCATCAGGGAGGGCGAAGTCCAGACGCGGATATCCATTCCATTTCGAGGCCTTTCCCTCCGGCCAAGCTGCGGGAGCGAGAATGGAGAGCGAAAAAAAGAGGGCGGCAGCAAGTAAAGGCATAGCTTGGACAACAGGGCTCATTCCGGGTAGCATTTCCAGCGTGTTTCGTCTCGCTCTAATTTCTCTAGCCCTTCTCACCTCGCTACCGGCTGCTGAGCTGACGGTAGCGTCCTTTAATATCCGTCTTGCTGCCAGAGGGGATCTGGGCACCCGTAGTTGGAAGGCTCGTCGGGACCTCGTGGTGGAAACGATCCGAAAAATGGATCCGGATCTGTTCGGGGTTCAGGAAGCTCTGCCCCAGCAAATGGACTATCTCACTCGGGAGCTTCCGGATTATCTGAAATTCGGAGTGGGTCGTGATGATGGAAAGAATCGCGGCGAATATTCGGCTATCTTTATTCGCGCCAAGCGTTTCACGCGGGACGCTGAAGAGGGCGGGACTTTCTGGTTGAGTGGGACGCCGGAGGCCGCTGGATCGAAAAGCTGGGGGAACGGGATCACGCGGATCTGCACCTGGACGCGATTGGTGGATCAGGAGACCGGAAAAGGGTTTTATTTTTACAACACTCACTGGGATCATCAGAGCCAGCCTTCCCGGGAACAAGCGGGCCGACTGATGGCCGAGCGGATTGATGCGCGGAAGCGGATGAGCGAGCCCGTCATAGTCACCGGTGATTTCAATGCTACCGAGACTAATCCCGGAGTGTCCTACCTGCTTGGGAAAAAGGTGGTTCTGGCAGGAGGGAAGGGCCCCGAGCAGTGGAGGAACCCTCTCAAGGCACCGTTTTTTGAGCTTCATCCCAAGGTCAAGGACCGCAACACCTTTAATCGGTGGAAAGGAGTGATTCCCGGTGCGCGGATGATTGACCATGTGCTGGTATCCCCCGGGTGGAAGATTCAGAAGGCGTGGATCGAGTATCACATGCGGGGGAAGATGGTTCCCTCGGACCATTGGCCGGTGGCCGCGGTGATTCGTTGGGCGGACCAGCCTTAAGGGTTCAGTCGCCGTTAAATAAGTGGTGGAGAATTGCTTCGGGGGAGCGTATTAAAGGCGAATGGTAGCGCTGTGGATCACGCTGGGTGTCGCCCTAGGAGTTTTTCTCCTCGTTGTGGTGGTCCTTTACAACCGCTTCATCAGCAGACGGAATCGATTGCGCAATGGCTTTGCGGCCATGGACGTGCAGCTGAAGAAGAGGTGGGACGTGGTGCCTCAGCTCGTGGAAACGGTCAGGGGTTACGCCTCGCACGAACGGGAGTTGTTTGAACGAGTGACCAAAGCCCGGCGGGGCATCGAGCTGGCGGAGTCTGCCGGCCCGGAGCGCTTCAGTCATGAGCAGGATCTGGGGGCCGGGGTCGCCAAGGTCATGCTGCTGGCAGAAGATTATCCCGAGCTCAAGGCGGGCGAGCAGTTCCTCAACCTGCAACGAAACCTGAGTGAGGTGGAGGCTCAGATCGCGGCTGCGCGTCGAGCCTTTAACGCGGCCGTCACGGACTGGAATGACGGTGTGGAGAAGTTTCCCGGTAATTTGTTAGCAGGGATCTTTGGCTTCCGGGTCCACGACTGGTTCGAGACTCCAGAGTTTCAGAGAAAGGTGACTGACGTGCAGCTTTAGAGGGTCCGGCAAAGGAGTGTATCGAAGACGTAGTATCCTGTGAGAAACCTTTCCAAAGAGTTCCGGCAACTCGAGGTCATTCGACAGCGCGAGAGGATACGCGTCACTATGCTGTTAATCGTGGGAGTGCTTGTTGTATTGCTTGCGATCTGGTTGATGATTTTGGCCGTTAAGGAGGATGGGGAGGGTCCCTTTACATATCTCTCTGCGGCTCTACTGATACTCGCGTGGCGGGTATTTTCCGGGGCGTCCAGAGCTCGAGGTCGTTATTGCGAGGCCTATAAAAGCCAAGTGATTCCCGCTCTGGTTCGGAGCCTCCAGCCGGGCATGTCCTACCAAAGTGAAGGGCATTTCAATGACGATTGGTTCTATAGAAGTGGGCTCTACGAGCAGTATTATAACATCTTTGAAAGCGAGGATGTTCTCAAGGGCTCTATCGGGGAGACCGAGTTCCAGATTGGCGAAATCAAAGTTCAATGTGAGACCACTTCCTACGAGGATGGGAGGGAGCAGAGAGAAATTGAAACGATCTTTGACGGCCTCTTCGCAGTCGCGGGGTTTCCTCGAGAATGCCGTGGGAGTATTTTTGTGGTCCCGGATTTTACTGAGAAGTATTTTGGAATGCTGGGAGCAAAATTCCAAAAGGTGGGGTCAGGCCTGGGTCAACACCTTCTGCGGATCGATAACCCGGAATTCGAAAAGGCCTTTATCGTTCGGGCCACGGATCCCGCGGAAGCCATAACGGTTCTGACCCCTGAGTTACAGGAGCAGATTCTGACCCTGCGGGCCCGATTTGGAAGAGATCTGCGATTGGCGTTCAAGCCGTCTCAGCTCTTCATCGCCATCCCGAGCAGCAAGGACTGGTTTGAGCCGAAGATGTCGCGGCCTGCTTCTTCTCACGCCCAAGTCTCCGCTCTCTGTCAGCAATTAAAGGCCTGTTTTAAGATTGTGGAGGATCTGAACCTCAATAAGAGCGTCTGGACTACGGCCGGGTCGCACGACACATGATAACGAGAAACGAGGCAGGGCACGGGAGAAACCTTGCGGAAAACCCTTGAAAGCCGGGCTTTACCAGTAGGGTATACTCAGACATCAGAAATCTTCTCTCCAAGGTGACTGGAATCGTGGCAGGCCTCCTGCCCGTCCTATTGCTTTCTGCCCCCGGGGATGCCCGCGAGGCCGCGGCCACCTCGAGCCATTGGGCCTGGAGCCCCTTGGGGAAGACTGCCCCGCCGTCTTCCGGGTCACCACGGGCAAAGACCCCGCTGGACCACTTTATTTTTTCAAGGCTTTCTGACGCCGGAGTTGAGCCGGCTCCTGACGCGGCTCCCCGGGAGTTGCTGCGGCGCGTCCATCTGGACTTGACCGGCTTGCCTCCCACCCCTGCCGAGATGGAAGCCTTTTTGCGCAACCCCGGGGACGAGGCCTATGCCCGTGTTGTGGACGGCCTCCTGAGCCGCCCCCAGTATGGTGAGAGATGGGGGCGCCACTGGCTCGATGTGGTCCGATACGCAGAGACGAAAGGCTACGAGCGGGATGAGTACAAGAAGTTTGTCTGGCGGTATCGCGATTATGTCATCCAGTCCTTCAACGAGGATAAGCCGTATAATCAATTCATTCTCGAGCAACTTGCCGGTGACGAAATTGAAGGGGCGACCTCGGACACCCAGATCGCGACCACCTTTCTCGCCCTTGGAACCTTCGACACCATTGCTGCGGACCGGGAGGTGGCGGTCTATGACACCTTGGATGATATTGTGGCGACCACCTCAATGGCGTTCCTCGGGCAGACCTTGCAATGCGCGAGGTGCCACGATCATAAGTTTGAGCCTTTCAGCCAGAAAGACTACCACCGGGTTCTCGCGTCCTTCGAATCTCTCAATGTGACGGGGCGGGAGAGAGAGGTTGGCACGGACGAGGATCGGAAGCGATATCGTGAGGCTGAGGAGGCGTATCGGCGCACTACCCTCGACCCGCAGCGCGAGATCGAGGAGCAGTTCTGGGCTCCGATTCTTGAGCGCTGGGCGAAGGACGGTTTGCCGGAGGGACGTAAGGCAAAGCTGAATGAGAAGCAGCTGGCCCTTACGATTGAAGCAATTCCGCTCGCCCTGGATCGACGCTCCAAGGAGCAGCGGACATTCCTGGAACGGGAACGCCACCGGGTCCGCGGCGCGGTCCGGGAGGTGGCTACCGATGAGGAGCGCAAAACAATCTCAGAGCTTGAGCAGAGGTTGAAGAGCCTCGAAAAAGACAAGCCCCAGCCCATGATGGCCTGGGTGTATGCCGATAGTGCCAAGCCTAAGCCATCGCACCTCCGAATCAGAGGGGACGTCCACCAGAGGGGAGAAGTCATTCCGTTCGGGGTTCCGGTCGTGCTGGGTTCCGAAGGGTTACCGGAACCCCGGCCCACCAGCCATTCGTCTGGTCGGAGGCGGGCCCTCGCGGACTGGATCACCGGGGCGCAGGCCCCTCTGGCCGCGCGCGTCATGGCCAACCGGGTTTGGCAATATCATTTCGGCAAAGGCCTGATGGAGGATGGAAATAATTTTGGAGTGGAAGGGGGCGAGCCCACCCATCCGGCCCTGCTCGAGTGGCTGGCAAATTCGTTGATTGAGGGAGGCTGGAAGCTCAAGCCCCTGCACCGGCAGATCGTCCTTTCTTCTACCTATCGCCTCTCAGCGGCGCATCCGGAACCCGGAAAGGATCCGGATAACGCCCTCTACTCCCGGTGGCCCCTGCATCGGCTGGAAGCCGAGGCAATCCGCGATTCCATTTTGGCCGCAAGCGGGAAGCTGAATCCTCAAATGGCGGGGCCTCCCATTTATCCGCCTTTCGCCGACAAGGTGGTCGGGGCCTCATCGGGTGCGGATTGGAAAAACTCGACGGAAGAAGAGGCCTCCCGGCGGAGCGTCTATGTTTTCGCCAAGCGCGCCATCCCGCTTCCGGAACTGGCGGTATTGGATAACCCGGATTCTTCCTGTAGTTGTGCCAAGCGTGCGGTGTCGACTACCGCGGTGCAGTCTCTCCTGATGATGAACGGACGCTTCATCAATGAGCAGACCGTGCACCTTGCGAGCCGCCTCCGGGAACTGGAGGGTGAGGAAGTTCAGATCGAGGCGGCCTTTGATCTCATCCTGTGCCGTCCGCCAAGCACACGGGAAATGGAGCAAGCAAAGGAATTTCTCGGAAAGGCAGCCCGGGAGCAGAAGATCGATCCTCTCGCCTCGCTCGCGCTGGTGCTCTTCAATACCAACGAGTTCAGTTACCGCTAGGAACAATGAAGCCCTCTCCCCTACCATTTCATTTCCCCTGCGGAAGGACTCGCCGGGAATTCCTCTGGCAGGCGGGGAATGGGTTCTTTGGAACTGCGATGGCCTCGATGCTGGCGCGGGATGGGGTGAAGGCTGGAGAAGTGACTCCCTCGACCCATTTTCCGGCCAAGGCCAAGAACTGCATCTTCCTCTTCATGGTGGGAGGGCCCAGTCATATGGACACCTTCGACCCCAAGCCGGTGCTGGGGAAGCGTCATGGAGAAGAGTATGATTTCAAGCCGGCCAAAGGAGTCAGCCAGAAGGGTAAGGGGAAGCTCAAGGGCTCTCCTTTTGAGTTCAAGGCTTGCGGGCAATCTGGAATCGAAATCTCCGAGCTTTTCCCGCACCTCCGCGAGCACGCTGACGATCTTGCGGTGATCCGGTCCACCAAAGCCGATAGCGCTGCCCATGGAGCGGCCTCGCTCCAGATGAACACGGGCTTCGTCCGGCAGGGGCACCCCTGTCTGGGGTCATGGGCCAACTACGGCCTTGGTTCGCCGAATAATAATATGCCCGGCTTTGTCGTGCTTGTGAATGGAGCTCCTTACTCTGGAGCTCAGAACTGGAGCTCCGGCTTCATGCCGTCTGGCCATCAGGGAACGGTGTTCAAGACGTCAGGGACTCCTGTGCCCAACCTGAACCCTGCGATGAATCGCTCCCAGGATACGCAGCGGGACCAGCTCGATCTTCTTGCGGCCTGGAATCAGGAGCACCAGAGCCATCTGCCGGTAAACTCAGAGCTGACGGCCCGGATCGAGGCCTACGAGCTTGCTTACCGGATGCAGGCCCATGCCCCCGAGGCCGTCGACCTTTCCGGGGAAACAGAGGCCACTCGCAAGCTCTACGGAATCGGAGAGGGTGAGGCAGACCGTTTCGGCAAGAGCTGCCTGATGGCGCGTCGACTTGTAGAAAGGGGAACTCGCTTCGTGCAGCTCTATCACTCGAATTGGGACACTCATGGGGACAACGACAAGCGGCACCAGAAACTTTGCGGCCAGACCGACAAGCCGATTGCGGGCCTCCTTGCCGACCTTAAGGCCCGGGGCTTGCTTGATGAGACCCTGATCGTGTGGGCGGGGGAATTTGGCCGCACTCCGGTGGGGACAGGCGGGCGCGACCACCATGCCGCTGGATTTTCTACCTGGATGGCCGGGGGCGGAGTCAAGGGGGGAACCGTTCAGGGGGCCACCGATGAATTTGGGTTTCGCGTCACAGAGGGTGAGGCTCATGTGCATGATCTCCATGCCACCATACTTCACCTCATGGGCTTGGACCATAAGGAGCTGACCTACTTCCATTCCGGTCGCAATTTCCGGCTCACCGATGTTTTTGGACGAGTCCTGACAGACATTGTGGCCTGAGAAGTCTCTCGAATCTCGGAGGTATGGCCGTTCATAAAAACAGGCATTTCAATGAGTTCGTGCTTCGTGAGGAACTCAAAGAAGAGCTGAAGCGTATTGAGGCCCTTCGCAGGGAAACGGTGATCAGCCTCAGGAAGAGGAACTGGATCGTAAGAGGGCTACTCTTAGTAGTCGCCGTATCTCTCTTCCTTGTTTTATGGAGCACTCTCCCGCCCGTGGGAGCTCCGATGGGCCTGACTTTTGCGGTGTTGGGCCTGTCTCTAGGGGAGCTTTACCTGATCAAGGAAACTGGCGGGGCAAAACTACGCTACGCGCAGGAATATAAAAAGGCAGTGGGCATGCACCTTCTCAGCAAGCTGGAGCTCGATCTTGAGTATCGTCCGGACTTTGGCGTTACGGAGGAGACCTTTCTCTCGGCTGGTTTCTACTCAAGAAACGACTATACGACCTATTGGTCTGAAGACTGTCTCCAAGGACAGGTCGGGGGCACGCAGGTTCAGATGGCGGAAGTTCAGGCGAAGAGGGAGACAAAGGATTCGTTCACTGAGGTCTTTTGTGGATGGTTCATGATGGCTGACTTCCCTCAGCCCTTTCAGGCGCCAGTGGTCGTGGAGCCTCGCTCAGGGAGGCCCCTGCTTTCGGGATTGTGGTCCTTACTTCCTCTGAGAAAGCAGCGTCCGCTTTCGTCTCAGAAGTTCGGAGAAAGCATGGAGGAGGAAGATGATTCGGAGTTCGAAAAAAGATTTGTCGTCCATGCCGCCGATCCGGAAGACCTCGCCGCTCTGCTAACTCCTGCGGTGAAGCAGCGGATGCTGGCATTCCGGGTCAGCCGGGGGAGCGGGGTGCGTTTCGCTTTCAGGAACAACCAGCTCATGATCGCGATTCCTAACCGGGTTAAAGGCAAGGACTGGTTTGATCCCAGTCCGAGCAAGCCCGCATCGGACCTTCTGCAGCTTAATGCGATCGCGGGATCTTTCCTGAAACAAACCTCGGAATGCTTTGAGATCGTGGCGAAGCTCAATTTGGACAAAGGGACCTGAGGCGCGGCAAAGTGTCAGGGAACCGCGGCAAAGCCGGACAGGCTACCGTTGCTTCCTTTCGGACCTGGCGGATTTCACCAGCCGTCCCTCCACGGCCCCTGACGCCGGCACTCTAGGGGTGAGGAGCACTGATGCAAGGCGCGAGTTTCCGGTAGAAGCAGGATCTTATTTGCGCTCCCGAAGGTTTTCGAGGAACGAGGAGGCCGTGGCATGCCAGCGATTTTTCATCTCCTCGACCCGCTTGGGATGGATACGGGCGAGGTTTCTTGTCTCGGTCCGGTCAGAAGCAAGGTTATAGAGCTCCCATGGATCTCCCTCGGCGGCCACCAGCTTCCAGTCTCCGCTCCGCAGGGCGCGATGGCCCTCGTGGAGCCACCAGAGGTGCTCATGAAGGGGCTTCCCGTCACCGTCGAAGGTAGCCTTCAGAGACCGCCCGGGTGCGGGCTCTTTTTGAGCGGGCTTCAATCCGGCGAGATCAAGGAGAGTTGGGGTGAGGTCAATGACATGGGCAGGTGTGCGTCTCAGGGCGTTGCGCTCCTTGATGCCCGCGGGCCAGTGAGCGATAAAGGGGGTGGCACATCCCCCTTCGTGGACCCACGTCTTGTGGCGGCGAAAGGGGGTATTGCATGCGGTGGACCAGCCCGGGCCAAGGCAAAGGTAAGTGGAGGCGGAACCGGCTGGGGCGTTGGGATCGTGGCCATCTGCCCGGACCATAATTTCGGCACTGGCCCCATTATCGGAGAGAAAAATTACGAGGGTGTTGTCCCACGCGTCCATGGTGCGCAGCTGCTGGAGGATTCGGCCGATCTCCTGGTCCATCCGTTCCACCATTGCAGCATGGATGGCCATCTTGGACTGCTGGAAGGCTTGCTGCTCTTCGCTGAGCTCGTCCCAAGGGAGAGGGCGATTCACCTCACCAGGCCCAAGGATTTCAAGATGCTTAGGAAAATGGTAAGGAGGACCAAGTTCTCTCTCGGCCTCAGGGAGTGCCCCGCTCGCGATTCCGAGTTTCTGGATTCGGCGCCACCGCTGGGTGCGGATTCGGTCCCAACCTATCTGGTAGCGGGCTTCGCACTTTGCGATGTCTTCAGGAAGAGCGTGCAGCGGAAAATGCGGAGCTGCGAAGGCGACATATTGAAAAAATGGAGTGCCTCGGTGATCGGCCGCGTGCTCCTTGAGATGGTCAATGGCCGCATCAGCTACCGCGACAGTTCCATAGTAGCCAGAGCCTCGCTGAATGGGAGGGAGTTTCATATCGTCCTTCCAATGTGTTTGTGGACTGAAGAAGCGGCCCTGGTCCTTGAGGTAATAGGAATGCTCAAAGCCGTTGCGGAGGGGCATTCCGTCAAGGTGCCACTTGCCTGAGTGATAACAGCGGTAGCCTGCCTCTTTGAGAGTCACGGAAACAAGTGGGGCCCACTCAGGCCTGCTCCCCCTGGTTTTGCTCCCCGGCAGATTATCACGGCGGATCTGTTGAGCGTAGTAGCCGGTGAGCAGTGCGGCCCGCGTGGGCCAACATCGGGCCGTATTGTAAAACTGGGTATAACGTAGCCCTTCCTTGGCCAGGCGGTCGAGGTTGGGTGTCTGGATCTCTCCTCCATAGCATCCCAGATCGGAGTAGCCGAGATCGTCGGCCATGATCAGCAGCACATTGGGTGTTGGCGCTGCTGCTGCCAGCCCGGAGAGGCCGAGGAAGATGAGAATAGAGGGCCAGAGCATGAGTTGGAGTCACTCTAGCTTGGAGGTCCCGCGTTCCGAAGGAAAATGACTGTAGGGATTTGGGAGGATGGAGAGGCCAAGGACAAAAGGGTGTGTGTCGCCTCTATCCGATGCTAGCGTGCTTCATGAGCCGAATCTTCCTCCAGGAACTCTTGGTGTTTACGGTCTGCCTTGCCCTTTCTTCGGCAGGGCGCACCACAGAAATTACCGAATTTCGCGTGGTTTCTCCGGGGGAAGTGGAAATCACCTTTACCAGTGATGCTGGTGTTCTCTACGACGTCCTGGGGAGTGAGGACCTGAGGAACTTTTCCGTGCTCACCCGGGTATCGGGGAGCGGGGATCAGACCCGGGTGGCTGTGCAGGTGCCAGTGGGGCAGACGGAACGTCGCTTTTTCCGGATCCGCAATCCGCAGCTTCCTCCAACCCCGGAATGGTTCCGCTCATACGGGGGCTCAGGTGAAGAGTCGCATGGGCATTACATTCTCGCCTGCGAAGATGGAGGAGTTCTTCAGGTGGGAGAGACAGGCTTTCTCCCCAATACCCGGATTCTCGCCATTAAACTGGATCAGGAGGGTCGTCTTGAGTGGCGACAGGAGTATTCCAACCGGTCCACAGGAGCGTCTGGCCATGGAACCTACAATCTTGGAAATTCCGTGCTTGAAGTGGACGAGGCCTATTGGATTGCGGGGGCGATTAATCGCAATAGCGCGGCTATCAAGGTGAACAAGGGCACTGGGGAAGCGGAGCTCGTCAAGACTCATAGCAATGGCGGATACGATGCCTATGAACATATGGTAGAGACCGACGGAGGGCTGATAGCGGTTGGCTATACGAATGCAGAGGACCGGGAGAACACCTTTTTTGCCGAAGGGCGTGGCTACCTGGCCTTTCTTGACCCCGAGGGAAACAAGACCGGAGGGAGAAGCCTTCGTGACGACCTCGCACAGGCCTACCGGATTGCAAAGCACGAACAGGCTCTGATTGTCTCGGGCCTTGTCTGGAATGAGGATGACAATCTGGATTTCGGCCTGCTGAAGCTCAATGCCGATGGCAGCCGGGTATGGGGGCGCCTTTTTGGAGGGGCCCGGGATGATCATTGTTTCGGAATGGATCTAGGCGCGGATGGGTCAATCTTTCTCACGGGGCACACCCTCTCCGGAACAATCAACTGGCAGACCTATACCATGAAACTGGATCATGATGGGATTCTGCAATGGGAGCGAAAGAGGGGAAACCCTCGCGGATTTGATCCCCGCTTTATTCACGATGAAGCGTGGGGTGTTCGTGCCACCCCGGACGGAGGCTGCATTCTCACGGCTGGGACGGGAGATGAGTATGGCAGCTATTCAGAGACTATCGGCTCAGATGTATCTGACCAGTGGGAGGTGTATGTGATCAAATATGGCCCGGAGGGGGGCCTGGAATGGGAGGCCACTTATGAAGCTGAGGAAGGAGACTGGGCGGGGGAGGACTTGGCCCTGACTCGAGACGGAGGGGTGATTATCGCGGTAGATAGCTCACAGTTCGGGTTTCTTAAGTTACCTTCTTTTTAGGTGCTAAATTCGTCGATTTGCGATGAGGCGGAGACGGAGGGATTTCCATGGATCCTTTCCCCTTTACTTCCCCGGTCAGAATGACGACTACGACTCCTGTTGTGAGAACCATTAAACCCGCTCTTGTCGCCCTTGTCCTTGCTCTTGGCTCCAGTGTCAGCCAAGCAGAAATCGGATCAAACGAGAGTGCGGGAGAGTTTCATACGACGATTGGAATCATTCACGGGTTGGGAGAGGTTGTGGGAACCGGTCTCGCTGCTGACGGCGAGGGGTTCCTAGTTTCCGTGGGATACAACTACACCGATGATCTGAGCCTCAATGGAAGATATGAGGTGGCAGATTTTGATATTTATCAGAATTTTCGTCTGACTCTTGATCGAAAGTTCGACCTCACCGATGATCTTTCGCTGCACCTGCTCGGGGGCTACACTTGGCAGAACCTTCTGGCAAGGAGCGTTGAAACGGATGCCATCCTGACTAACGCCGGCCTGTGCTGGGAACGAGGATCCTGGTTCTTCGGAGCGAACTACTCCCGCGTCTTCGCGCTCGATACCTCAACCAATTTTCGAGACCGGGGGCTCTCGACCGACCTTCCCGAGAAGCATTCGGACCTGTTCGAGGTCATCGCAGGTTACCGCATGAGTGAGAATTGTTCCGTCATTCTCAGCTATGAAAGGCAGTTTGGTGGGGACACCCAGATTCAGATGAAGAAGCACGTGGTGCTTGGAGTCCGGCTGAAGCTGTAAGCCATCCTCCGGCACTTGCAGAGGATCGCCTACTTGGCCAGGCGCAGGAGCGCTGCATCGAGGACACTATCAGATTTCCCCATACGGTCTCGAGGGGTGGCTTCCATCACGACGTCCGGAGGAACGCCGAGGCCATCAAACGGTTCTCCGGATGGCCGGAATTTGGCGGTCTGACAAAGGACGACCTCCAATCCGGTGTTTGGAAGGGTGTAGCTGTCCATCCAGCCGTTGCCTCCTCCACTTGCCGTGCCCATCAGAGTTGTGTTGGGCAGGCCCTTGAAGCCGCCGAGGAAAATGTCGCTGGCACTGAACGAGCCGCTATCCTGGAGGATAATGAGAGGTTTTTCATAGTAGTAGGCTTCGGGGTTCATTGTGGAGTCGAAGGCAAGGACGTAGAGATCGCTGAATTTTCCCGCTGGCAGAGCCCATGTGGGCTTGAACGCCTTGATCGCATCTCCGATGTATTTTCGCTGAGCTTCTGTTTTCCAGTGAGACGAGGTCACCGGTTGGGCAGACATGCTGGACATATTAAATCCGTCCGGCATGGGCTTGGGTAGCTCCATTGGCTTCCTGTAGGCCGAGAATTCGATGATGCGCATTGGGTCTCCGGGCTTCAGAAAATAGGGCATGAGGGTTAAAAGGATGTTTTTGGACCCCCCAGGGTTGCCTCGGACATCGATGATTATTCCTCTAGTGTCTCTAAACTGTTTCATCAATCGGTTGAGCTGTGAAAGAAAGCGGCTACTCCCGGTCATTTGGGGAAGCCTGATGTAGCCAACCTCATCAATCCTGCGGCTGTCTCCCTTTGGGAACTCGGCTTCTCTCTGGGGCCGCCGGGCTACCTCCACTTCCATCTTTCTGGTGCTTTTCCGGTTTTTTGATACCAGTTCGAGTTGGATCGTGTCCTTCGCGGGAAGTCCTAATTCCGCGCGAATATAATTCACATAGCTGAGCATCTGAAGGGATTGGCGTAGCCTCCACTGGGGAGACTCCTTTACCACGGTGTAGGAGGCGACTTCCAGCCACTCGGCGATGGGGCGTCCATCGATCGAGGTGACATAAGGGTGTTTCGGGTCGAGGAAGCTCTCTCCATCAGTCAGGTAAACTCGGCTCTTGTAGCTGCCGGCCACGAAGGGGGCATAGCCGCGGGGCATATACTGCGAAGGTGGGGAGGCTAATCGAGCATGCCCGTCACAAAAGAGGCTGATGAGTTTGGCCAGTTGAAGGCGGAACTGATTGAGCGAGGTCTCTTCGTCGAGGGAGCCTCGAATGGCATCAAGCGCTCCCCGGTAGTCAACGGGACGGAGCTCCAGATAGGAGAAGCACTTTATGAGAACATGCTCCAGATAGTCGAGGTCCTCTTCCAGGTCCTTGCGGGAAACAAGCTCGGACTCTCTCAGCTCGGGCTTGGTGACAAGAAACTTATGCTCTGCCGCGATGTCCTCCTTCCTCTCCCTCGCGATGGAAGCGGGATCAAAGAGAACACCGGAGAGGACGTGCGTCTTGATGTAGGAGCGTACCACCTGGCGGTCCGTGGGTGCCACCTCGTAGGCCTTCTTTACGAAAGGTAAACCGCGTTTCGGCTCTCCGAGTCCCTCAGCATACACCTGCCAACCAAGCATTGCCATGGTGCGGGCATACTCAGGGTGGTCCTGCGACATCTGGGACAGCAGGCGGGAACCTTCCTCGGCGTCACCGCGCTGGAGGGCACGCATTCCCTCCCGGTAGGGGTCGAGGACGGGTTTCTCACCCTCTTCAAGTCCGGAGAGCTTGAGATCGAGGTAGAGGTCGCTGCTGGTCGGACCGGCTTGATGAACCTCTACTGCAATGGTGTTGACCGCGCCATACTTGAGGGAGTCGGTCGGGATGGTGGTAACCAGTTCACCGCTTTCCCTGACTGCTCTGATGGCCGCACTCTCTGGTGTCAGCGGGCCCTCCTCAAGGTTGCCCCGCGCCACTTCCTCCCCGTTAAGGTAGACAGAAACTCCGTCATCGTAGGACACCATGAGGCCCAGTTTTGTAAATTCATTTTCTCCTTTCGGAGGGGCTTGGAACGTGGCGCGGAAATAGGCGGTGAGAGGTTTGTTCCCGGGATCGTCACCGAATAGGATCCGAGTCTCCACATCGTCCTTTCCGTAGCCAAGGGGGGCTTTGCCCTTTTTCCATTCCGAATCGTCAAACCCGGGGGCGGTCCACTCTTCCCCGGGAACGGCCTTGCCGTCGAGGTAGCGCCAGGTGGTTTCTCCGCCTGCGGGGAGCAGGGTTGTTTCTGCGCTGGTGACCCCGACTACGATCCACAGGCAGGAAATTACAAACTTGGCCGCTTTCATCCTGGCGCACGCTAGAACAGGAAAGCCTGTAGAGAACAGGCCAAATTAGGGGTAAACTACGCGGGTTCACCGACGTGGCACTAATCTTAAACCCGGATGCAGGAAACCCGGCGATAAGATCCCGGCCATACGAATTCAAAAGGGCCACTCTTTTTCACTTCACCTGCCTGCCCCGTGTAGAAACCAAGATAAGGATCGTGGTTAAGCTCCTACAATTCTGCTCCTTCTTTGTAATAGTATGCCTTGGCTCAGGGGATAGGATTAAGGAATCATGAAGAGGCGGGTGTTACTGCTTGGAGTCTCCACACTCGGCGGGCGCGGGGAAAAAGAGAAATCGATCGATAATACCGAGCGCACTAGTTCAAGGGAAGTGCTCTAATCGCATTTAGACCTCGGAAGGGAAAATCATGAGCCTTTGGTCAGAGCCGGAAGTGCCCAAGGAAATGCCGTGCGAGAAATGCGGGCAAATGACCCCTTTCAATGGGCTCATCCGGGCAGGTCGCGTGCCGTGTGTACATTGCGGGGCTCCCCGGCCTCACACTCCACTCCGGACCGGGTGCTGGCACCTCATCATGCTGGTTTTTTTTGTGGGGGCGATCCCGGTGGCCCTGATCGCCGGGGAAGGGGCAATCGGGGTCATCTTCCCTCTCTTTCTACTGCTGTTCCTGGGGATGTTTCTCGTGTTTATCGTCGGGTGCCTGATCTGCAGGTGGAAGGGAAATCTTCGGTCCTACTCGCTGTCATTTTTGATCGGCATCCTTGTGGCGGCTGGATCCTTGTGTGTCCTCTACGCCATGGGATCCGGGACAAAAGCCGGGATGATCCCGGCGCTCGTAGTCATGGCGCTGCTCTTCTTTGTCGTTCTGTCCCGAATCCGAATGCTTGACCAAACCGACGATCCTGCAGTGCAGGAGCAAAAGTCCGGATCCATGAAGAACTCCTCAGAGCAGTAGGAGCGGTCCAGGCTGTTATCTGAAAAATCTGAGAAAAGAAAAAATCGGCCCAGAGCGTCACGGTAGTAAGAGTAACAGGCAGTTAATCAACGGAGTGAGATCCAAGGCTCTGCATAAAAACAAAATTTAGAACCTAGGCCTCTGCGATCTCACCCGTTGTGAAGACTGCCTCATTTTTTAGCCGTCATCACAGCGGCGGGGTTTGCCGCAGCGACTAGCAGAGGCATCAAGAGCTTCGAGCGGGAGCTCAAAGGATGAGCATGCAGTCGCCGTAGCTGAAAAATCGGTAACGTTCGCGGACCGCCTCCTCGTAGGCCTTGAGGATCAGTTCCCGGTTCGCGAAGGCGCTTACCAGCATGAGCAGGGTGCTTTTCGGGAGGTGAAAATTGGTGAGCAGGGCATCGACGATGCGGAAGCTGTAAGGAGGATAAATAAAAATATCAGTGCGTCCTTGGCCAGCGGTCACGGAACCATTCTGGCCAAGGTGTTCGAGCACGCGGGTGACGGTTGTTCCCACCGAGATGACCCGCTCCGCATGTGAGATCTGATCTGCAGTTTCGGCGCCAAGTTCGTAGGCTTCCTCATGCATTTTGTGTTCGGCAGGGTTGTTCACTTGCACCGGCCGGAACGTTCCTGGTCCAACATGGAGGGTCAGGAAGGCGTGGGGAAGGGACGCAACCAAGTCGGGAGTGAAGTGCAGTCCGGCGGTCGGGGCTGCCACCGCGCCCTCCTCTCTGGCATAGACGGTCTGGTAGCGCTCGGCATCTGAGGCTTCTTCCCCGCGTTCCATGTAGGGAGGGAGGGCAAGCTCCCCGTGGGCGGCTTCGTCGACGGGCTGGTCCCAGGTGATGAGGCGGTAGCCGAGCTCATCAATTCCCGTTACGGNCCCGGTGGAGGNGCCCACCTCTACGCTGCGGCCNACCTTCATGCGCTTGCCCGGCCGAACGAGACAGCGCCAGTGCAGGGGATCTGCGCAGTCCACCCGAAGCAGCTCGACGCGCCGGTCATTNGAAAAGAAGCGGGCCGGGACGACCCGGGTGTCGTTGAAGACGAAGAGATCATTCTCCCGGACGAAGGTCGGAAGGTCGCAAAACCGGTGATGCGTGATAGTGCCCTCTTCCCGGTTGATCACCATCATCCGGGAGGCAGATCTTTCCGCCAGAGGGTGAGAAGCGATAAGGTCCGGGGGGAGATCGTAATCAAAGTCTTCGGTATGCACGGGAAGTGGTCTTTAGAAGACTCTTTGCCAGTTCGGCCGCCTGCTACAGTCAAAATCACCCTGGGGGCCCGCAAAGTCCTCTTAGTGCCTCTTCAGGCCGACCTGTAGGGCGGCGTCCTCAAGCAGGGTGATTGCCTTCCTCCGCTGGTCGGGGGGGTGCTGAAGCCTTGCTCTTACGAGGGTGTGCTCTCGGCCGTGCTGCTCATCGGCGGTCAGGAGGAGAAACGGTGAAGCCCTCAGATCCCATGTCTCGGTATCTCCACAGGGAGCCCATCCGTTCAGCCGAAGCGCTTGAAGCAATTGCTGGCGCCCGGTTTCTGAGGACCCGAGGAAAGCAATTTCTGAGGTGCTGGTGGCGTTTCCGCCTTGCAGCGGGTGTGGGGCGGGAGACCTGTAGAAGCTCGGAGCAGGGCCTCCATGACGCCAACGCGAAAAGGCCCGGACAATTGGTTGGAGCAGATCACAGAGCCTGAGCAGGCCGCGGGAGGTAGGCGAATTAAAACGACGGTGGAGCGGGCGGCGGGGCACTGCGTGATGGGCCAGTCCCTGATAACCCGCCTGCCCCATGGATCCGAAATAAATGACGGAGCGGGTGTCTGCGCTGACGGGGCCGCCGCTGTAGACGCTGCCTTTCCAATGAATGCCCCCGTCACGAAATCTCCCGGGGTGGGCTTCGAAAAGTAAAGCTTCTGCCCGGCCGTATCCCCCTTGTTGTCTAAGGTAGCGAGCAATGGAAGTGCGCCTGCGATGCCAGACGAATGCGGCAGGAGCGAACGCCAACTCCCATCCCTGATCGAGGAGGCGCCAGCAGAGGTCAACATCGTCTCCGGCTGTGACGAACTGGGGTTGAAACCCTCCAATCGAGTCCAAGGCTTCCCGGCGTACTACGAGATTGCAGCCGGGAAGGTGCTCCGCGCAGAGGTCCCCGGAGAGGACGTGCGAAGGGGCTCCGGTAGCAGAGGCCACAATGGCTTCCTGTAAGCCCTCTGGGGAGGGAGGAAGATTAGGGCCCCCGGCGGCTCCGATGCGAGGGTGGTCAAAGCTCCGGGCGATCCAGAATAGCCAGTCGACGTCAGGCTGGCAGTCATCATCCGTGTAGGCGATGAGGTCTCCTGAAGCCTGCGCCGCGCCAAAATTGCGGGCGTTGGAAAGACCTCCGTGTTGCTGTTTGAGGTAGCGTACTTCTGGGAAACGGGTGGCAATCTCGGGAGTCTCGTCAGTGGATCCGTCGTCGACGACGAGAACCTCGAAATCTGGATATTCCAGCGAGGAACAGGCGTTGAGGCAGGCCTCGAGATTGGCTGCACCATTGTGGGTGCAGATCACCACTGATATCCGGGGAACAGTATTGAGAAGAAGGGAAGCGTGAGCGGTAGAGATCGTGGGGAGGCATTCGCGAAGCGCTTCTATAACCGGTTTCTCGCTTCGGTCGTATCGGGTCAGGCCAAAGGCCCATTCCGCCATCTGAATTCCGCGGCTCGCCCAGCGGTCGGACCACGCAAAGAAGGTAGTGCCGGCCAGCCCCGCCGCCAGGCTCTCCTCGAGGTGGCCCTTCAGAAGGGCGGCCTGAGCGTCTTCGTGATTCCTGATGGTATCGAGCCCGAACTCGGTAATAAGGATTGGACGGTCTCCCGCGATATTCTGGAGGCGGGGGAGGTAGCGCGCTTGGGACTCGCGATCCTCAAGGTAGACATTGAATGCGCTGAAGTCCGCATTCCTGGGTTCCAAGTATTCGGTGCTGGGGTAGTTGGCGTAACAGATGGGCAGGTCCGCAGTCTCTTCCCGGCAGAGTTCAATGATCTCCTCCAAGGCGCTTCTGACCTGTGACGGCCCCATCCAACGGACAAGGCTCGAAGGAATCTCGTTGGCAACAATCAGGGCGCCAAGAGCGGGATGAAGGCCATGCTCTCTCAAAAAATTAAGCAACCGTAATTCACCTTCGGCCCGGAGCCGGGGCTCGGCTAGAAAGTCCCGGCCCCATTCCCAGGGGATTCCCACGAGGACTACGAGCCCATTCTCCTGCGCACAGTCAAGGAGGGCCTGAGTTGCACCCGTATAGACCCGGATTGCATTGAAACCACATGCGGCGATCCGGGGGAATTCGATGGCGGGATCGAGTTCTGCATCGGAAGGAAACGGACCGAAGGTAACGCATTTCAGGAACAAGCGTTTGTCCCCGAGGGCTAGGAACCTGCCATCGACCCGTAAACGCGCTGGTCCGGAGAAGGACACGCTCAAGCCTGACCGTTGATCCTGCGTTTGGCAAGAAGGGGGGTGACTCTCCTCCTAGAGAACCTCGATGTCGTGGTCATTACGGGGTTTCATTTCTCCAATTACTTCTGCGCATGGTGCTCCTTTTTCCTTAAGGAGGGAGAGGGCTTGGTCCAAGCTTTCCGGAGGCACGGAAAGGAGAAGCCCTCCACTGGTCTGGGCGTCAGCGAGAAGCAACTTCAGGGAATCTGGGATGCCAGCTGCGAACGAGGTGTTGGATGCGGCTTCGAGATTAGATTTGGTTCCGCCCGGCACGCAACCTTCATCGATCAGGGAAAGAACCTTGTCGTCGATTGAGGGGACCTGCTTGCTACGAACTACAGCAGTCAATCCACTTTCTCGCGCCACCGCTCCAAGGTGCCCAAGGAGGCCAAACCCGGTGACATCGGTTCCGCCCCGGACCAGTCCGGCCTTTGCGAGATCCGCGCCCGGGGCATTGAGTGTGGTCATCAGGGCAATGGACCGGTCGGAAAGGGACCCGATATCCATGCCTCTTTTCGTCGCGGTGGAAAGAATTCCCGTTCCCAGAGGCTTGGTAAGAATAAGCAGGTCTCCTGCAGCCGCGCCCGCATTGGTAATCAGCTGGTCCGGGTGAACGAGGCCAGTGACAGAGAGACCGTAGAGCGGCTCGGGGTTCTGAACGGTATGTCCGCCTGCCAGGACGCATCCAGCTTCGGCCACCTTATCCGCGCCACCCTTGAGGATCTGGTTGACGTCCTCGAGAGAAAGATGCTCCAAGGGAACGCCAACCACGTTCATCGCGGTGACTGGAAGTCCCCCCATTGCGTAGACATCCGAGAGCGAGTTTGCGGCTGCGATTTGCCCGTAGGTATAGGGGTCGTCAACAATAGGGGTGAAGAAATCCAAGGTCTGCACCATGGCGAGCTCTTCGCTAAGCCGGTAGACAGCGGCATCGTCAGAGGACGCAGCTCCTACCAGGAGATCCTCATTCTCGATCTGGGTCAGCCCGCGCAGAACCTGCGCAAGGTCGGCTTGGCCGAGCTTGGAGGCTCAGCCCGCACAGGACGACAGTTCTGTCAGGCGCTTGATGTCTTCGCGGGACATGGGTCGATCCTAGGGAAGAATCCGTCCGGGGCAAACATGACTGGTGGAATTCCGGATCATTTTTGAATTGGTGGTGCTAGACCATTGCCAACAGGGCTTGGCGAGCCGACAGTCCGAGAACCTAAATTACCAGATCCCGTGATTCGTATCTTGCTCCTCCCTCTTCTTCCGTTGGGCATCAGCGCGCTCCATGCTCGTGAATATGGCCCTATCTGTGAATGGCATGAGGACCCTACTACAACGATGTCGATTCACTGGGTGGCGGCCTCGAACGATGAGCGTCCGGGAGGAGAGTGGAAGCTCGGAGCTGCAGGATTTGGTTATGGTGATGATGATGATCAGACTGTGCTCAAGGCGATGCGGGGGAAATACCGTTCGGTATATATCCGCCGGGCCTATGAAGTTCCGGCCAAAGCGCCACGAGGGGCGGAGTTGACGGTAGGAATTCGATATGACGACGCATTTATTCTCTACCGTGACGGCAAGGAGGTCCTTCGAAAAGGGGTTGAGGGGGCAGGCGCCAGTATTAGCAAAGTTAAGAAGCACGAGGCTGAGGTGTGGGAATACTTTAAAATCGGTCCTGCCGACCCGGGCCAGAAGGGAGTAATCGCGATTGAGGGCCATAACGAAAATATCGATAGTTCGGACTTTACCCTGCGCCCCCGGATCGATTACCGGGCCAACGGAAAGCTGTATCCGGTGATACGGGAAGGAGCGAGCTGGGCCTATCTTGCGGGGGGAGCTCCCGGGGCGGGATGGACCAGAATTGGAGGCATCGGGGGCGATGAGGCAGCTGCCACGCGCTATAAGTTTTCTTACCGGAAGAAGGGCGAGAGGGAATGGTTGTCTGCCCCCATTCGAGAGAGGAAGTTTGGAAAGACGGAGGACCTTGCCTTTAGCGCCGACCTTGGGGATCTCAAGCCCGCTAGCCGCTATGAGTTTCGGATTGTTCGGTGGGGGCGTCCGGTGGGCCCGTGGGAATTCGAAACTGCCCCGGCCCGCTTTCAGGATGGAATGAGTTTTGTGACAGGGGGAGACATGTATGGTACGCGGGCATGGCTTGACGCAATGAACTTGCGAGCTGGAAAGGAAGATCCTCTTTTTGCTCTGCTCGGAGGTGACCTTGCCTACGCGAATGGGACTAATGGCGGACGGTGGCGGGATTGGCTGGATTCGTGGAACAAATGTGCGGTCGCTCCCGATGGCCGGCTTATTCCAATGGTCGTGGCAATCGGGAACCATGAGGTGAAGGGATATCAATATCGCCCCAAGAACGCGCCAGGGAGAGAGGATGCCCCATTTTTCTATAGTCTCTTTTCCGGAAAGTCCGAGGGAGCGAATTTTACTGTCGATTTTGGAGATTACCTGAGCCTTGTTGGCGTTGACTCGGGGCACACCGCCAATATCGCCGCGCAGACTCAGTGGCTGGGAAGGGTCCTCGGAAACCGGTTAGGTATTCCTCGGCAGTTTGTCTGCTATCACCGCCCAGCCTGGGGGACCGGGGTAAAGGCTGATGCCACCGATATCCGGAGGGAATGGTCTCCGTTGTTCGAGCAGTTCAAGGTGGATTGTGTTTTTGAGAATGATCACCATACCTACAAGCGGACTCATCCTATTGTCGGGGGTGAGCGTAGCGACAAAGACGGAATTCTTTACATGGGCGATGGATCGTGGGGCGTGAAGACGCGAAACATTCCCAAGGACTGGAAAAAGCGAACCTATCTTGCGGAAGCGCAAGCCTTGAGGCATCTCATCAAGGTGACTCTGAAAAGAGATGAATTCCTCTACGAGGGAATGACAGAGGATGGAAAAATTTTCGATAAGACGACGAGGCCCTTGCGTAGAGGCGAGGCAGATACCCGATAAGGACATCACTGGGGCACTTCCTGAACTTGATGAGACCACCTGCCGCGGGCATACTCGAAGTATGAGGCCCGGGGATTTCGAGGCCCGCTCCGCTCCATGGCCGTGAACTTATCCCTCCGCGAGTTTCTCGTTAGTGGCGCGTGGAAGGAGCGATTTGACGGATTCGTACTAGAGGACGGGAGCAAGCTGGCCCGGAAACGCCGGGTCTCGGAAATGTCGTGGGAATCCCTTGAGGACGGCGGCGGAGTGCTTGCCGCACGAGTGCAGGATTTGGAGGGCGAGTATTACGAGGTAGAGATTTCCATCTGGGAGGAGGGTGAGGGCCTCTGGGAAATAGATACCTCCTGCAGTTGTCCCTATGCTTACTACTGCCAACATGCGGCGGCCGCTCTCTTGGGAGCGGGCAAAAAAACCATGGTGGATCGCCTTTTGGAGGGAGGCAGTGCGTATGTTCGGGTCCCCGTTGCGGGATCGGTGAAGGAGAGGCCTCCTCGCGAGACGATGCCCCGGCAGACTCTGGATGTTTCTCCAACGTTCCGCATGGAAGTATTGGTGGAGCCCGCCCATAGCCGCTCCGTTCAGATGCTGTTGCAATCTTTGAGAGCGGCGAACCGGGATGAATGGTTAGTGGCCAGGCCGACGGCGAGCTATGAGGGGCACGACCTTCCGCTTCATACGGGTGGCGATAGCGCCGTCCTGATTGAAACAGGAGATGGCATGCTCGAAATTGTGCGGGACTTGAAGGCGGAGGGGGCTGCCGTACGAGACCTGGCTCAGCTTGGCCTGACTCACTTGGGAGCCCAGCCGAGTTATCGATTCCTGCTAGGATTGGAGCGAGAGAGAGACGCGGAGCCCCCCGCCGAGTCTGCATGGTTTCCCGAGCCCAGCTTGAATACACCGGATCTCTTCTGGCCTTGGTTTCGGGCTGAAGCTATTCCCAAGCTTGAGAGCCGCGGCTGGGAAGTCTTGGTGGATAAGGAGGTTGGCTTTCCTGTCTACGTCACAGAGCCGGGCGACTGGGAAGGGGCCCTTTCTGAGCAGACAGGCGGATGGTTCTCCTTGTCGGTAGGGTTCGATCTGGATGGAGAGCGGTTGGACCTTCTCCCGATCCTCGCAAAGCTGTTGGAAGACGGGACGCTCGATATGCTGGATGAACTCTCGGACCGGTCCCATCACCTGGTCTACTTACCCGAGGGCGGAGCGCTCAAGATCCCGGTAGAGCGGCTCAAGCGGATCCTGCGGCAGCTTGCCTCTCTGGTGGACCCCAATCGACCCTTTCTCCACCCGGTGGACGCGGCCCATCTGGCTTCAAGCTCTGAGCTCTCCCTCGACCCTGGCAAGGGGTTGGACCAGCTGGTAAAGCAGATTGAGAAGCTCAGACAACCTGCCACAAAAGACCCCCCTGAGGGGGTCCAGGCGACGCTTCGAGGCTACCAGCTCGAAGGCTTCCAGTGGATGCAGGGCCTTGCCAAGTGTCAGTTGAATGGAATCCTTGCGGATGACATGGGACTCGGTAAGACCTTGCAGACTCTTACGCATATCCTTGCCGAAAGAGTCTCGGGTAGAAGTGAAGGCCGGCCAACCTTGGTGGTAGCTCCGACCTCGGTAGTGCCAAACTGGAGGAAGGAGGCAGCTAAGTTTGTCCCCTCCTTGAGCGTTTTGGTTCTGCAGGGTCCGGGGAGAAAGAAAGACTTCAGGAACGTGCCTCATGCGGATGTGGTGCTCACTTCCTACGCGTTGCTCCAGCGCGATGTGGAAACGCTGGGAAGCATGGATTTTCATCTGGTCGTTCTGGACGAGGCTCAGAATATTAAGAATCCGGCGGCAAAAGTGAGCAAGGCCGCCTGCAAGTTGCAAGCGGCCCAGCGGCTCTGTCTATCGGGCACACCCATTGAGAATAATCTGGGCGAGCTCTGGTCGTTGATGCACTTCCTCCTGCCCGGCTTTCTCGGAAGCGAGGAGGTATTCAGGACCCGCTACCAAAATCCGATTGAGAAAGAAGGCAACGAGGACCGGAAGGAAGATCTCAGGACGCGGATTGTGCCCCTCATCCTCCGCCGGACGAAAGATGAGGTGGCATCGGAACTTCCTCCGAAGACCACTCTGATCCACCCAATTGAATTGAACACCGGGCAAAAGGATCTCTACGAGACGGTACGTGCGACGATGGATCGGAGGGTTCGACAGGCAATTGCCGCGCAGGGCATCGAGCAGAGCCGCATTGTCTTTCTGGATGCTCTGCTGAAGTTGCGTCAAATCTGCTGCGATCCCCGGTTATTAGGCATGAGAGAGGCCAATGAACTGGCCTCCGCTAAACTAGATTATCTCATCGAACTCTTGGATATGCTTGTCAAAGAGGGCCGTCGGATTTTGCTTTTCTCGCAGTTCACCACGATGCTGGGCCTCATTCGGGAGAGGCTGCAGGCACAGGGAATTTCCTATCTTGAGCTCACGGGCTCATCGCGCAATCGAGGTGAGCTTGTGGAGCAATTCCAAGCGGGGGAGATGCCCCTTTTCCTGATTTCTCTGAAAGCCGGCGGCACAGGACTTAATCTGACCGCAGCGGATACTGTAGTTCATTACGATCCGTGGTGGAATCCAGCTGCAGAAGCTCAGGCGACAGATCGCGCCTACCGGATTGGCCAGACCAGGCCTGTTTTTGTTCACCGGCTGATCTGCACGGGAACAGTAGAGGAGCGGATTCAGAAGCTACAGGTTGATAAGGCCAAGCTGGCGGATGACCTTCTGGCAGGCGCAAACAAAGTTATTGCCCCTGATGAGGACACCTTGAAGCAGCTTCTAGCGCCCTTATAGGGCTTGGTCGCGTAGTGTTATTTGATCCAGAAGCGGGGGAGCTTCTGGTCGGAGAGAGGAAGGCTGAACCGTTGCAGGCGGTCTTGGGCAGACTCGACAGAGGACCATGGAACCACCTCTATGGCGACTTGGTCGCCGTTCTCCCACTGCGCCATTCCGGTAGGAAGATGGTCCCGTACGGCAAGACCCATGAGGATGACTGGCCCCATTACCAAGCCGGAACCACTCCGAATATCCGTGATGATGACTTCTCGGACCGCCTCCCGGTATGGGGTGCGAGTTAAAGCAGGCATAGGGGCGGTTTTCAGCACTGTGCCCTGCAAAGGCTGTGGAGAGGCTGAGCCCTCGGGAGGGAGCTGTCCCTTGACCTGGGGAATTTCAATTAGCCTCCAATCGCCAAAAGAAAGCTCTCGCATGGCGAACTGCCAAACAACCACCGACTTGTTGGCAAGCCTTTCCGGATGTTTCATTAAGGCCTCTCTGGTCTTAAACGCTCCATCGTGAGCTGTGCTAAGGCGGTCTATCGGGGCGCCCATCTCGAGGCTCAGGGTCTCCGCGAATCCGGCTCCTTTACCCCACCCGTTGTCGGGCTTCGAGTAAATCTCGGTAAAGCTGTCCCCCAAGAGGAGATAAGGGGAATAGGGGCGAGGTTTCCAGAGCTGCCCATTGGACTCGAGGACCATTCTTGTTGTGATAGTCTCCTCATATTCAGGGCCACGAAACCGGGCAAGATCTCCAGTGAGCGCCAGCTTTCGGTCGACGGTCTCGTAAGAAGTGGTAGGAAGCTGCACCGAAGTCCGTTCTGCTACGAGATGAGCAATTCTCGCCATCCCTTCCGGGGACCAGTGGCTATCTCCCCGGAGAAATGGAGAGTCTCCATCAGCAGACATTTTTACCAAAAGCGGGGCAACATCTAGAACGTCGATCTGATGCTCCGATTCCAGAAGGTGAAGAAATTCATCGTAGCCCTCGTTGACGACCGGCTCTCCAGCGTGATTCGGAACAGTTGCTTTCGAGGGCAGCGGCAGGAGGACCAGCCGGATCCCCATGCCTTGCAGCTGGCGGTGAAAGTCGACGATAGCGGGGAGAGGATCCCAGTTGCGGCCGGCCGCCGCTGCACCTCGGGGGCTCTTCAGAAAACTCCGAAGTTCCACGTGCTGGACATCCTGCCGGAGATAAAGTTGGCCATCCCGGGTTACGACTCCTCCGAAGTTGAGGCCCAATGACGCTGACAACTTATGAGCTAGTCTCCCGAAGGGTCCTCGCTCAGCATCAAGTCGATTTCCTGGGTCGTCTGAGGAAGAGCTGAGGTAAGCAATAGCACTCAGTCCGAGCAAGAGCAGGAGCAGACTCGCGAGGACCAGCCGGCGACATCTCCCCCGAGCCATTGTCTTTTGTTCTTGGGGTGCCACGGCGTCTATAGAATGGAATAGTGGAAAAAGAGTGTCTCGCGTGATGCCATTGTAACCATGGAGGGAAAGAGGAAGGCGGCAAGCAGGGCAGTCCTCCTCCGGGGCGACAGCAATTATTTTCTATTCTGGTTCGCTCGATGGTGCGGGGAGTCCTTGGGGAGAACCGCCAGAGGCGCCGGGTTTGCTGGAATGCCCTGAGCCAGCCGCGTTTTGACGGAAGCGAGATTCGGATTATCGATGAGGTTCTCATACTCATGGGGATCATTTTTCAGATCGTAGAGTTCCTCGAAGCCGTTGCCATAGCGGATGAGGCGGTAGCGCTCATCGGCAACTCCGTGTGAGGGAGAATTCTCATTCCAGAACTGGAAGGAGCAAAGTGCGAGCCGGTCCCGCTTTGTTCCTGGCTTCTTTAGCTGGGGAACCAGGGAGAGCCCGTCGCACTGTTCGGGGACAGGTATGCCTGCCAGCTCACAGAGAGTAGGGTAAACATCAGTGAGAGTAGCTGGCTGTCTGGTTGTCTCGCCGTCCCTGCTCACCCCCGGAGCGTGGATGAAGAGAGGGACCCTCGAGGTCTGGTCCCAGAGGGCGAATTTCTCCCAGTTTCCTTTTTCGCCGATATGGAAGCCGTGATCACTCCAGAGAACGATAATAGTATTGTCCTTCATGGCGGGGGTTGCATCGAGGGCGTCGAGGAGGCGGCCGAGCTGGTGGTCCACGTAGGAGATGCTGGCAAGGTAGCCCTGCATGAGCCTCTCCCATTGCTTGTTCTCTACTACCCACTTATGCCAGTGGGTGCGCCCGTGGTTATGGGCGTCGGTCAGGTCGTCTTCGCGGTGGGGAGGTAGTTTGACTTCATCAAGCGGATACATGTCGAACCACTCGCGGGGAACCTCCCAGGGGATGTGAGGGCGGAAAAGGCCCACTGCGAGGAAAAGAGGTTTGTCTCGCCCCTGCTTCATTTGCTCGATGGCCCAGTCCACAACCATGTGATCTCCCGTCTTTTCATCCGCCAATTCGAGGGGTGCGGCCCCGAAGAGTTGTGAGCCACCACCCAACGGGCGCCCTTTTGTGAGGCCCGCCTTCTCGTCGGGAATCAGCTTTGGCCTCGGCCAGTCCGGCGCGATGGGGTTGTTAGGGTCGCCCCGGTATTGGTCCCACGCCGAGGGATCATTCTGGGAATCGTGTGGAGTCCACTGGAGGGTATGAAAAATTTTTCCCCCACCAGCTGCGTGATAGCCGTGATCCCGGAAGTGCTGGGAGAGGACCACGGCTTTTTCGAGGGTCTTGGATTCATGTCGCCATCGGGGTCCCCGTGCGCCGAACATATTGCGATAAATGCCAGACCGGACCGGGTGGACACCCGTCATGATCGCGACTCTCGACGCATGGCAAACAGGAGCGGCGCAGTGGGCGTTAGTGAAATTTACCGAGCGCCGGGCAAGGCGCTCAAAATGTGGAGTCTGGATGCCAGGGTGATTATCGAGTGGCGAGATATAATCGTTCAGGTCGTCAATTGCGATAAAGAGGACGTTGGGTTTGCCCTCAACCGGGAACCCTCCTAGCGAGAGACCGATGATGAGTGTCAGAAGATAACGCATTGCTTCACTGGAGAGGAAGGTAAGGGGGAGGTCGCTTATTTCGACTTTGCTGGGTCGTATCTTGGAATGGGCCACGGCTGCACCCCGACTCGGTCCGCCCAGGATTGCCAAGCCTCTACCATTGATTTGAGCTTTTCGGGCATTTTAGCGGCAAGATCATTGAGCTCGGTCCGGTCCGCTTCCATATCGTAAAGCTCCCACTTGCGAGCTTGGTTGCCCCGATACATCGAAACGATTTTCCATTTACCGTCTCGGAGGCCGAGGTTGCCATGGTGCTCAAAGCCCAGGGGGGCCTTGCGCTTGAGAGCGCCTCCGGTAAAAGTCGGAATAAGGCTGATTCCCTCCATGGGGTGGATGTCGTTGCCCTCATATTTCTTCGGGTAGGTTGCTCCTGCCGCCTCTACGAAGGTAGGCATCAGGTCAATGAGATGGGAGACATCATGCACGACCTTGCCGTTACTCTTTGAGGGGATTCCCTGAGGCCAGCTGACGATGAATGGAGTTCCGATTCCTCCCTCGTAGGGGTCGTGCTTGTAGCCTCTGAAGGGAGTATTTGACGCATTGGCCCATCCTGGCCCGTAGGCCACAAAGGTGTCTTCTCCGCCGGGCATGGTTTCAGGCCCAGTGCGAACAAACCTTCCGTCACGCGTTTGCATCGGGGGCCAGATCTTGGTCTGCAGCCCGTCTTTTCCAAGGGGCTTGAATTTGAAGCGGTCCTTCTGGTGCGAATTATTCGCCCGGCCGTATCCCTCCGCACAGCCGCCATTGTCCTGCAGATAAATTACCAGAGTGTTCTCAAAGAGCTTTTGCTTCTTCAACTCGTTGACAATCCTGCCGATGCCACGATCCATGATTTCTGTCATGGCGGCATAGGTCTCCATGCAGCGGATATCCCAAGCTTTATGCTTGAACCCCTCCCAATCGAGACCCTTGGACATGGGCCACTTCCTGTCGACGACGCCCATTTCAATCGCCTTCTTGTAGCGAGCTTCGCGGATTGCGGGGTAGCCCTTGTCGTAGACGCCTTTGTATTTTGTGATATCGGCCTCCGGCGCGTGCATGGGCCAGTGAGCGCTGGTGTGGGAGACGTAGAGAAAGAATGGCTTATCCGCTACCTTGCTGTTCCCACAGTGATCGGAGATGAAGGTGATCGCATTGTCGTTGATGGCGTCGGTGTAGTAGAAGGATTCCGGTTGATAATCCGGGTCATTCTCGGGAGTGATGTAGGTGTTACCGCGGCAGAGAGTGGCGGGGTCGTAGAAGCTGCCCGCTCCTGTGATGGTCCCGTAAAAGCGGTCGAAGCCGCGTTGCATGGGCCAGGCTGATATATCTCCATTGGGGCTTTTATGCCGGGTCAGGTGCCACTTTCCGGACATGTAATTCTGGTAACCAGCGCCCTTGAGGGCTTCCGCCAGGGTGACACAGCTCTTGTTGATGGACCCGCGGTAGCCGGGCCAGCCCCGGTCTCCTTCCATCAGGCCCATGCCCGTCTGGTGAGAGTAAAGCCCGCTGATGAGAGCTGCCCTGGTCGGGCAGCAGCGGGAGGTGTTGTAGAACTGGGTGTAACGCAAACCGTTACGGGCAAGTTGATCGAGGACGGGAGTATGAATCTCGCTGCCATAGCATCCGATGTCCGAGTAGCCCATGTCGTCGGCCATGATGAGGACGATGTTGGGGCGTTGCGCAGCGATGCTGAGAGCCCACAACCCGGAAGCGAGAAGGAGTAGAAGTGATTTCATGATTTGGATGAGGAGAGTGGCGAGCAGAAAGGCTCGGGGTAGAGTATAATTCTGGAGCGAGATGGCTAGAGGAAGACCACGCAGACGGGATTGGGTATTTCGAGGCGGCCTCCGGCGGGGTCGAGAGCCCCGGTTTCCTGGTTGATGGAAAAGACATGAAGATCACTACTGAACTGGTTTGCCGCAATGATCCACTTGCCCGAAGGGTCCAAGTTGAAGTTACGCGGGGTCCGCCCCCCGGTCTTCTCTATGTCGATCAGGCTCAGTTTTCCGCAGCCCTGATGGATGTGAAAACAGGCGATGCTGTCATGGCCTCGATTAGAGGCGTAGAGAAATTGGCCACTGGGATGCACGAAGATTTCCGCGGTGGATCCTCGTGACCATCCATCAGGGACGGTCGAGATGGTCTGGAATTCCGTGAGCTCTCCGCTGGACTGATTGTAGTGGAAGGCCGTGATCGTGCGGGTGATTTCGTTGAGAACGTAGCCAAACGCAGCCCCCGGATGAAAAGCGAAGTGCCGTGGTCCCGCTCCCGGGCTAACCATGGTTGACCCGCGGCGTTCGCTGAGACGGCCCCCTTTTTCAAGTTCGTAGCGGACGATCTGGTCCATTCCAAGGTCCGAGATGAAGACAAACCGGTTGGCGGGATCAAGGTTGACGGCGTGTGGATGTGGTTCCGCCTGCCTCGGCTTGAGGACACTAGAGCCTTTATGGAGGATTCGATTGAGCGTTTGGCCGAGGGACCCATCCTCTCGGATCTCAATCGTAGTAACGGTAGATCCCGTATAATTTGCAATAATGACGGCATCGCTCTCTGGAGTAAGAACGAGGTGGCAGGGGTGTGCTCCATGGGAGCTGACGGTGTTGAGTTTTTCCAACGCCCCGGTGCTCGGGTCGGTAATGCGGTAGGCGGTCACCGAGCCAGAGGCCTCCCCACTAAAATCGTTGGTCTCATTGACCGCATAGAGGAATTTGCCGTTTGGGTGCAGGGCAAGGAAGGAAGGGCTTGGTGTTTCAGCGGCCAGCCGGAAACCGGAGAGCATGCCGGTTGCATCGTCAAAGCGGCAGGAATAGATCCCCTTGCTCTCACCGTTTGTGTAGGTGCCAAGAAAGACTGTGCGTTTCATTGTTTCAGCAAAGGAAAGGAGTCTCGATTCTGCAAGCGGGAAGCGATGGGAGTGTTGAGCAGGATGGGAGGCCTGCTTTAAGGCCTCGTTGAGCCGTTATCTCCCCGCGCCTTGGTCGCTTCTTTCAGGAGGAAGTCGAGAGCGGGTTTGGCCGCGGGGTCGTCCAGCAGGTTCTTCTGTTCGAACTGGTCTGTTTCGAGGTTGTATAGCTCGGTAGGGTGAAGTTCTCCTTCGAGGGCGAAACGATGATCTAGGAAAAGTTTCCACTGGCCCCCGATGGGGGAGGCATTGGAGCGAACTGCGACTACCGCCCGCTGCTCTGAGTTCTTTCTGGACGCCTCACTGTGGTCATTCGGGAATATCGGAGGTCTCGGAGGGCAGGCTTCCCCGCGCAGAGCTGCCAGTTGCGATGTGCTGTCTTCCGCGCCAATCTCTCCTTTGGAAAGGTCTGGAAGGGGCTTGCCAAGGATTTGCGCAAACGTGGCAAAAAGGTCGTTGAGAGCAAGCAGTCTGGTAGAGGTTTTTCCTGAGGTTTTGGGCCGCCCGTCCCCCAGCTTCCCGGCTGGCCAGGAGGCAAAGAAGGGAATGCGGTGGCCGCCTTCATAGGTGGATCCCTTGTTGCTACGGAGGGGGCCGGTAGCGGTCTTGGACCTGTTTTCCGCGCCATTGTCACTCGCGAAGATGAAGAGAGTGTTGTCGAGAAGCTTGTGGCCGGGGCGGCGGGGGTCAGGGGCTCTTTGGAGATAGTCGAGAAGAAGCCCGACCTGAACGTCGTTCTCGTGAATAAAGTCCAGACGTGTACTGCCAGTTGGCCTGCCGTCCACATGACGGCTGGCCCCTACAACCTTTCGGCCAGCCAAGGACTTGCAGGGAGTGTGAGGGGTGTGATTTGCGGGGCTGGCAAAGTAGAGGAAAAACGGTTTTTTTGATGTGGTTGCACTCCGGAGGAAATCGAAGGCCTTTGCATGAAGGGTGGGCCCAATCCTTTCCAGGACATAGGATCCATCGAGCTGTTTCCCATTCCCTGTTGCACCCACGATCCGGCGGTTGTGAATCCATCCTGGTCCCCGCTGCTGGTCTGGCCCATTGGGCTGCTTGCCGCTGGGCCCAGAGGTGGGATGACTTCGGGAAATCCCGTAAAAGAAGTCAAAGCCATGGTCGGTTGGCCCATCTGCGAGGGGCTTGGTGAGATCGGCATCCGCCCAGCCCTTGGAGGGGGAGCCGTCCTCGCGGCGGTATCCGATCCCGAGGTGCCATTTTCCCACCATCCCGGTTCGATATCCATTACGACGGAGAAAGGAGGCAATCGTCGGGCGAGGTTTTTCGATCAAGGGGTCACACTGGACTCCAAAGAGAACCCAGTATTTAAGCGAGCTACGCCAGCAATAGCGCCCTGTGAGTAGCGCGTAGCGGGAGGTGCTGCAGCGGCTGTGCGGTGAGTGAGCGTCCATGAACCTTACGCCCATGTTGGCAATACGCTCCATGTTGGGGGTATGGAGCTGCCGGTCATCTTTATTGCCGGTCCAGTCCTGATAGACGGAGGTGTCCCCCATTCCCATGTCGTCTGCCAGAAAAACAATGATATTGGGGTCGGTGGCACGTCCTGTTCCGCTGGAGAAAAAGAGCAAGAGGCCTGTAGCAAGTGCGGGGAACAGGAATAGTGGCATGAGCGGAAAAGGTTGGATGGAGGGAATGGAACTTGCAAGTCGGGAGGTAAGCGCTCGTATGGTTCCAGCACGGCATGCGCACTATTGCAATTGGGGACATACATGGATGCAGCTCATCCCTTTGTGGGCTGATCGACTACGCTGGGATTAACGAAGAAGATACGGTTGTCACCCTGGGGGACTATGTTGACCGAGGTCCAGATACCAAGGGGGTCATCGATACGATTCTGGACCTCCGTGAGCGAACCCGGGTCGTAAGCCTGATGGGCAATCATGAGATTATGATGCTTGAGGCAAGGGACTCAGCCCCTGCTCTGGCCCGCTGGATGGGAGAAGGAGTCGGGGGGAATTCCACCATTGCATCCTACGAGGGCGAGAGTCTTCAGTCGATTCCCGCCCAGCATTGGGAATTTATTGAGGGGGGCCTTCCGTTCCATGAATCGGAGTCGCACTTTTTCGTTCATGCCAATGCGGCTTCCCACCTTGCGCTGAAGGACCAGGATCCCTTCATGCTTTTCTGGGAGAAGTTCAGAAAAGTGCCCGCCCACCGCAGCGGAAAGATCATGGTGTGTGGTCACACGGCCCAAAAGAGTGGGGTTCCTGCCAACCTGGGCCACGCAATATGCATCGATACCTGGGCTTACGGCGGACAGTGGCTTACCGCTCTTGATGTTGAGAGCGGTATTTATTGGCAGTGCAATGAGGAGGGAGAGCGAAGAAGTAATAATATCTCTCTTCATCTCGACGTATGAGCGAGATGGTTACTTGCCCTTGCGACGTTTCACGAATTGTACCGCTTTTGGGTCGAAGGCTTCAGGGTCGTAATCATCGTCCAGCCACATAAGGTCGCCATTAAGGGCGGCCATGTAGCCGAAGGCGCCTCCGGAATCCTCGGGGGGGCAAGCCCGTGCGCCTTCGATGAGAATGGGAAGGTCCCCTTCTCCTTCTTCCGTTTTCCCCTCGATGCAGATTTCGTGAACCCACTCTTCATTGAAGTCGTAGCGATAGAGCAGGCGGATGGGAAAATGCCGCCGGCCGATGAATTGCCTGATCGAAATCGAACCCTCTTCCTGAAAGTTCTCCCCTTTTTCAACCTCCTCGTGATCTGGACCAATAACATCCAGAAGGCGCTTTCCCTTACCGTGACGAAATTCATGCCACTGCTTGTCCTCCCAACCCATGGCCTGCTGGATCGCATCATGAAGCTGGCGGAAAGTCGCGTCAGAGGGAATGGAAAAGCGGCGCCAGATTTCTGGCTCAATCTGGTAAAGAAAGACTTTTACGAGGTAGCGCATGAATATGCTCGAGAAATGAGCCTGCGCCCTTAGCAAGGGCAGGCCTACTCTGCAAGTAGAGCTATGGACTTTTCGCCTTACTACCTGCGAGTCTGACCAGGACGGGTTTTTTTATTATAGGGAGGCTGGTCGAAGGTATCTCCATTCAGGCGGGGGTCCTTGTTGCGACGAAGCTCGTCCATGAGAAGAGCCTGCAAGCCCTTGCGAACGGCGTCATAGGCCTTGTTGTCGGCAAGGTTATTGATCTGGTGGGGATCGCTGGTGAGGTCGTAAAACTCTTCAGGGGGCCGGGGTCCGAATCCCAGTGCCCAGTGTCGTGCATATTTTGGATTATTTCGGTTCGTTATCATCCATGCCTTGGTCGGGCCGGCATCAATGTCGCCAAAAGCGAGTCTAGTGCTGTTCTCCAGCTGCTGGTATGACGGAGGGTTGGGATCATTCAGTTTGAGCGGGTCGCCCATTGGAGTTCGATCCGGGGTAAAGTTCATGATCAGAAGGTAGTCTTCGGTGCGAAGAGCCCGGGTCGGGTAAGGCAGGCCGCCCCGTGCGGTATTGACATGGGTCTCTCTGCCAATGAGGGCCCAGCCCCGGAGCCCACGGTGATCCCCCTTGGCAAGAGCTGGCAGAAGATCCTGTCCATTCATCCCCGTTTCCGGCTTCAGACCAGCTGCGGCAAGAAAGGTAGGAGCGAGGTCAATCAGGGAGATGGGCTTACTTATGACCTGCCCCGGCTTAATGCGGCCTGGCCAGCGTGCGGCAAAGAGGACTCGGGCTCCAAAGTCATAGCAATTGGTCTTGCCGCGTGGAAACCCGGGAGCTCCATGGTCCCCGGAAATCACCAACAGAGTATTATCCAGTTCGCCAAGGCTCTCCAGCTCGCTGATAATTTCCTGGCAGCTCCGGTCGAAGGCCATGCCTTCCCCGAGATAATCCGCAAGGTCTTCCCTGACCTCGGGGACGTTGGGCAGGAAGGGCGGCATGAGTTTGGCGAGCGCATCAGGATTCAAGCCCCAGAGCCTTTTCCCTGAGCCCTTGGTCCATTTCCGGTGCGGGTTGGTTGGGTGGAAGGAATAGTAAAAAGGCTGCCCGGGCTTTCGCTTCGATAGAAAGGACCGGAAATTTTTGCGGCATTCGTCGTAAAGTTGCTGCTTTGCTTTTTTGATAGAGGCCTTGTCGCCGTCCTCGCCGATGACCCTGCTGACGTTCTGAGAAAACTGATTCACCTTGCCGCCGGCAGATCGGAAGTTGTTCGCTTTCCCACCCATGCGGTCTTCCGCGATATGCATTTTATGAGACCACCCGATATGATATCCGGCCTCCTGCAAAAGGAGCCCGAAGCCTTTCACCTCATTCCAGGGGTCCTCTGCACGATTTCCGTGCCATGGGGAATGGAGCTGAGAATGTGAACCATTACGGAAAAAGTGTCGGCCCGAGATCAGGGCTGCTCTTGAGGGAGAGCAGGAAGGGGCGGAGACGAAAACGTTCCACCCAAGGACGCCTTCTTTGGCGATCCGGTCAAATACGGGAGTAGAGACGATATCATTTGCTGAGGGTCGCTGCGGATCGCCATATGCGGAGGCATAGCGCCCCAGATCATCAGCAAACAGGAGAACGATATTGGGCTTGTTGTCTGGCGCCGCATGGGAAGCAAGAGGCGTCACAATCAGGGCGAGGAGAAGAAGGATGCGATTCATCTGCGCAGATAGGCTAGCGGGACTCAGCCTCGCACAAAGGAAAAGTTCTCGATTTGGTGCATTGCGGGTTATTGGGAGTGTTCATGTCGCGGTGGTGTTGCCATGGGCGCTCCGTACAGCTAAGGCTTGCCCATGTTCCGCCTCCTCCCTCTTGCCCTTCTGCTCCTGTGGAGTTCGTCTCTTTCCCAGGGAGCGGACCGGCCTAACATCCTCTGGATCACAAGTGAGGACAACAGCCCTTATCTCGGGTGCTACGGTGACGTGCAGGCCCAGACGCCCCATCTTGATCGATTTTCGAAGCAGGGGGTGAGATATCTCAACGCCTTTTCCTCGGCACCGGTTTGCTCAGCAGCGCGCTCAACGCTCATCACGGGAATGAATGCCTCTACGCTTGGCATCCATAATCACCGTAGCAGTGTGTCCGTGCCCGACGGGGTAGTTTACTACCCGCAGGTCTTCCGGGAGGCCGGCTACTATTGCACCAACAACTCCAAGACCGATTACAATATGTCGATCAAAGGGAAGCGTGCGAGTTGGAAGGACGTTGGTTGGCACGAGAGCAGCGGCAGAGCGCACTACAGGAACCGAAGGAAAGACCAGCCCTTCTTTGCCGTTTTTAACACCACCCTTTCCCACGAGGGCCAGACTACGGACAAGGCCTACCGCGGGCGTATGAAGGAAAACCCGCCTCGGCGGGTCGTGCCGCCCGGTGAGGTAATCCTTCCGCCCTACCATCCAGATACCCCGGTCATACGGGAAAACTGGTCGCGCTACTTCGACAATCTTTTCCTGATGGATAAGTGGGTGGGCGACAAATTGCGCGAGCTGAAAGAGTTGGGCGAGGCGGACAATACCATTGTGTTCTACTACGCGGATCACGGCGGAGCCCTGCCGCGAGGGAAGCGCAACATCCACGATTCTGGATCACGGGTTCCGCTCATCATTCGCTTCCCGGAAAAATGGAAGCATCTTGCCCCCGGCAAACCCGGGGGGACGTCCGATCACCTGGTGGCTTTTGTGGACTTTCCGGCCACCGCGGTGAATCTTTGTGGTCTTGAGATTCCCGAGATATGGGAAGGCCGACCCTTCCTTGGTCCTGGATCTAAGGAGCGTGAATTTGTCTATCTATTCCGTGGCCGGATGGACGAGCGCTACGACACCGTACGCGCGGTCCGCACCAAGGAGCATCTTTACGTGCATAATTTCTCCCCCCACCGCCCTCTGGGTCAGGCCTACACCTATCCCTTTCGCGTTCTTGCCAGCATGGGCTCCTGGTATGAGGCCTTCAGGGCCGGGAAATGCAACGACGTGCAGGCGCGCTTCTGGAAACGGAAGCATGCTGAAGAGTTGTATATAATTAAGGACGACCCCTTCCAGATTCGCAACCTGGCCGCCGACAAGGAGCACCGGGACGTGTTTAATGGTCTGCGAACGAAGTTGTGGAACGAGGTGTTGAGAACGCGGGACACGGGGCTGATCCCGGAGGGGATGTATGCCCGACTGTCTGAATCTGGAACTATTTACGAATTTACCCAGAGTGAGGATTATCCAGCCGATGAGGTCCTTACCGCTGCCAGCAAGGCCGTCCGCGGTGATTTGGGTCCAGGGTTTTCCTTTGTCACGAAATGTGCGCAGCATGAATCGCCTCTGATACGCTATTGGGGAGCAACGGGAGCACTGATGCTTGGCAAGGAAGCGGCTCCACTGATGGACGACTTGGTGAAGTTGCTCGATGACCCGGTGTTTGATGTGCGGGTAGTGGCCGCGGAAGCACTGGGCCATATCGGAGAGAGCGCGAAGATTCTTCCGGTCCTCGTCAAGGTTGTCAATGAGGGGAACGTCTATGAGTCGCTTGCGGCTGCTAACGCCCTGGAGGCGCTTGGACGAGACGGAGCGGTTCCCATGGCCACGATTAAGGCCGTGATGCCGAAAAAGGTGCGCGCTGAGGGGGCCCGGGTGGTGGAGGCGATTGAGAAGATCAGGTGATGGCCCTCGAGTCTCAGCATGAGGCGGACCCTGCTACTTCTTCCTCCTGCTCAAGTCCTGCAGGCGCAGTCCATTGGCAGCTACCAGTTCGTCGCAGCGCTGGCGTAATCTGGTCAGGGCCAGGGTATGAGCTTCGGTTTGCAATCGAGTAGGCAGGGCCGCCACATTGACCAGTTGCTGGGGGTCCTCTCTCAGGTTGTGGACAAATTCGAAGGGGGGCTTGTCCGGGCCGTCAACGAGGTAGCGGGCGTAGAGCCAGTTCTTGTCGCGTACTCCCTCCCAGTGCGGGATGGTCCGAGGAACTGCAATAAATTCACAGAGAAAGTCCTGCCGCCAGTCCTTCGGGGTGACGCCCTGGAGGATGGGGAGAAGGCTTCGACCGGTATGGCTTGCGGGCGCAGGAAGGCCAGCCAACTCAAGTATGGTGGAACCTAGGTCACTGTTAAGGGCCATTTCCTTCTGAACGACTCCGCGGCGGCCCTTTGGAGCGCGAGGGTCGAATACAATGAGCGGGACCCGCAGAGACTCATCATAGTGGGTCCACTTACCCGCAAATCCGCGATCACCAAGGTAAAAGCCATTATCTGCCGAGTAGATAATGACGGTGTTTTCAGCAAGGCCCTGGGCCTTGAGTTGGGCGACGAGGCGCCCCATGACGTGATCAATCCCGCTAAGCATCCGAAAGTAAGCACGCATATTGATCTGGTATTTCTCGGCAGTATCCCAGCGCCAGAAGAAGCGCTCCCGGTTGAGGGAGTTCTTGAGAAAGGCGGGTTGCGAATCATAGATGTCAGTACGGTTGAGGGCGGGCAGAGGCATCTCCTGGTCATCGTAGAGCCCATCCATTACTCTTGGCCAAGGGAAGTGCCCAGCCCCTGGCCGCTTATCACGATCCTCGGCGTGCGTTGCATTAAATGAGATCTGAAGGCAAAAGGGTTGGTCGTTGCTCTGCTCCTTGAGGAAGTCGACACCCCAGTCGCCGAGGATCTGAGTGGTATGGCGCAGACTCCCGTCTGCCTGCTTCTTGAAGTAGGGATTGCGGCCCAGCTTGCGGCGGATATCCCACATGGCGACGGCGCTCTCCTTGCCGATGGCAACGTGCTCTTTTCCAAGATGGGCAGTGCGGTAGCCGGAGGCCTTGAGAAGAGCAAAGTAACTTGTCACGCAGAGATCGGGATTGAGGGGCCCGGGTGAGGATCGGTAGAGGTGGCGGCGTTCGTAGCAACCAGTGAAGAGGCAGGCTCGGCTTGCCCAGCAGGTGGAGGTTGTAACGAACGCATTTTCAAAGCGTACGCCCTGCGCAGCGAGGCGATCAAGGTGAGGAGTCTTGACCACGGGGTGACCAGCGCAGCCAAGGGTATGATTGCGCTGGTCGTCAGCGAACAGGAAAAGAATGTTGGGCTGACCCAGGCAGGAAGCTGGAAGGACGAGGCAAAGGAGAAGAGCGCGGAAAGGAGACATGGAGTCTGAGCGTGGTTGAAGATTGTCATTGGAGCGGGTCGCTCCGGAATTAAGGAAATCTCTTGGTCGATTTACTGTGTGGCTTTCTTCTTGGGGGTTTTTTGTTTTCGTGGCGCGCCACTCCTTGCTGGATCGGCATTTACTTGTGGAAGCCATCTGGCGAGCTCCTCCTTCACGGGCGCCAGTTCCTTGTTCGCAGCGAGGTTAGTCCATTCATTGGGATCTTTCCGTAGATCGTAAAGCTCCTCAGACCCTTCATAATATCGAATGTAGCGATAATGATCAGTTCGGACGGCATGATTGTTTTTGCCATGGGTCGTAAGAGCGGGCCTTTGCCACTCAGCGTTAGGATTCATGAGAAGAGGGACAAGGCTTACCCCCTCGAGGCCTTCTCGTTTAGGCAAGCCGCAAAGATCGATAAGGGTGGGGTAGATGCTGAGTAGCTCTGCAGGGCGGGTACAACGCGTTCCCTTGTTCATCGCAGGTGCGGAGATGATGAAGGGCACTCTGGTCGCGCGTTCCCAGAGCGATTGCTTGGCCCAACGCTCTTTTTCTCCAAGGAAGAACCCATGGTCTGAGTAAAGGACAATTACCGTATTTCCTGCGTAGGGGCTTTCTTCGAGAGCATCCAGCAGGCGGCCGACTTGTTCGTCGGTCGAGCGCACGCAGGCCAGATAGGACCGTATCGCGTTCTTCCAGTGACCCCCTTTTACAAACCAATCATGCGTTGGCGCGGCAGGGGCAATAGTCAGCTCATTGACAATCTCAGGCAGATCATCTCGGTCGCCAGCCTTTATGGGAGGAAGGTTGACTTCAGCTTTCGGAATCTCTCGGAAGACTCGGGCTGGAGAATAGAAAGGAACGTGGGGCCGGTAGAAGCCGACTGCGAGGAAGAAGGGCTTATTATGACTAGCGGTAATTTGCTCGATGGCCCAGCTCGCGTCGGCGCGGTCTTGAAAGAAGTCTTCTTTGTAAGTCTGGGGCCCGAAGTCCCAGAGCCCCTTCAGGTCCTTGATGAGCCGGACGTCCCGCTCGAGGCGTTGCCCTGGGCGGGGACCTACGATGTCGAAGTCTCCCGGAGGAAGGCCAGAGCCATGGTAGATCTTGCCTGTTGTGAGGGTGAGGTATCCATTGGCGGCAAAATGGCGCGCCATCGTCACGTGATTTTTCAGAGCTGGAACAGTCCAAGGCCGGGGAGCGTTCATGTAGACCCCTGAAGTCGAGGGCCGCAATCCATACATGATACTGGTCCGGGAGGGATTGCAGATGGGGGCCTGACAGTGGGCGTTAGTGAAAAGTACTCCGTTCCGGGCGAGGCGATCAATGTGGGGCGTTCGAGTGTCTGGATGTCCCCCCAGACAGCCAACCCAGTCATTGAGGTCGTCTATGGCGATCAGAAGGACATTGGGTTTTCCTTCTGGGCTGGCTCCCTCGCACGGTTGCGCGAAAGGAAACGATAGCAAGGCGCACACGGAGGCGGTAAGGAGTCTATTCATTTGAGTTCAGATGTTTTCGGCCAGAAGTAATTCGAGCGTATCAAGAACCACGGATCATGCGGTTTCCTGTGATAGCCGCTACCCAAATACATTCAACCTGTCTTGCCGCTCTGACAGGGAGCAGGAGTCAGGGAGCCACCTTCGGCCCCGGCCACCAGGCGGCGAGCCGCGCACTGAGTTCCTTGACTTTATCCGTGTGCTTGGCGGCGAGGTCGGTTTCTTCGGCAGGATCTTTGCTCAGGTTATAGAGCTCAGCCGCCTTGCCGGGGACCGGTCCGCTGTGGTGCAGAAGCAATTTCCAATCCCCTGCCACGACATAGCGGGTCTGCACACTGAGGGTAGGCCGGGCGACATCGAAGATGTCATGAGCATAGGCGGCTCCGAAGATGGCGTTGCGCTTGATGAGGGCCTCGCGGTCCCGCAGGTCGACCCCCTTCATCGAGGGGGGCACCGGCAGGCCGCAGGCCTTCAGGATGGTAGGGGCCAGATCGATTGAGCTCACGAGGGTCTCTTCATCGAATTTCTGGGCGATCTGGCCTGGCCAGCGGACCATCACGGGGGTTCGGATTCCTCCCTCATTGGGAGAGCGCTTGGATCGCGGAGCGTAGCGGCCGCTGTTGGCACTTTGGATCCAGCCGTTGTCGGTAACGTAGAGGACGATCGTGTTTTCCCGCAGCCCCTCGTCGTCAAGGTGAGCGAGTAATTCACCGCAGGTCTCATCGAACCACTCGCACATCGCCCAGTAGCGGGCAATGAAGCGGGAAGTCGACTTTGCGCGGTATTTCTCAAAGAGGCGTGCCGGAGGGTTGTGAGGGGTATGCGGAAGGAATGGGGCATGCCAGATGAAGAAGGGCTTCTTCTTTTTACCCGCTTCGTCAATAAAGTCCGTGATTGGCTTGATGCCCTGCCGGCTGATCTTGAGTCCGGCATCACCATGACGCCCTCCACGTTTGGGATCTCCGTGGGTCATCGCATGAGTAAAGCCACCCCTCTTCTTTGGGTCTCCCTCCCACCATTTTCCTGTCTGCAGGCTGAGGTAGCCTGCTCTGCCCAGAAGATGAGCGAGGCCAGGCTCATCGTCGATCCGATCCATGATGGCGTCGTAGAGTGGGGCGAGCTCGGGGTTGGTCCGTCCTGCTCTTTTTCCCGACTGGATCCGGGGATCATTCCCAGTGATGCCGTGTTCGTGCGGGTGTCTGCCGCTGAAGATGGAAGCGAGGGAGGGGCGGCAGAGCGGAGCCGCCACATAACCTCTGGTGTAGGTCAATGATTCTCCGGCTAATTTGTCGAGGTGAGGGGTTTTTATGTGTGGGTGTCCGAGAAACGAGTAGTCCCCCCACGATTGGTCGTCAGAGATAATGAGCAGAACATTAGGTTGAGTTGAATTCTCTGCCCTGCCGGCGAGGGTAATTACAGATGCTGCACAGAGGAGAAGAATAGTGAGGCTGAAACGCATAACTCGGCTCGGACGGTGAGCGAATTGCCCCGAGTTGGCAACTCTGAGAGACTTCCCGATGAACATTTCCTTTATTCCCGCCGCGTGCGTCCTACGCTTCGAACGTGATCCCGAGAAAAGCTGTTGTTACTGCGGCCAGTCCCACGGAATACCATTTGCCCCTCCAGACGCTGGTGGATTCCGAGGGAGTAGCCAAGACCGCTTTGGCAATCATCCTTGATGATCTTTTCGCCTCCGGAATCGATTCCGCGGCAGTGGTGATATATCCGGGAACTCGTGACATCTTCCTGCGTGCTGCAGGAGAGCATGCGGATCGGCTTACTCTGATAGAGCAGGAGGCTCCTCGGGGATACGGCCACGCGGTATGGAGTGCGCATGAATTCACGGGAGATGATCCCTTTGTCCTGCTGGTAGGGGATCACCTCTACCTCAGTAATGATGGGCCATCCTGCGTAAGCCAGATGCTGAAAGTGGCGTCAGATCATGAAGGCTGTATTTCGGCAGTCAACCCGACTCACGAGAGTCAACTGCGCTATTATGGAGCTGTGGCGGCTAGCCGGGTGCCGGTATCGCCATCCCTGTTTGAGGTTCACGATGTGATCGAGAAGCCGACTCCGACGCTCGCTGAGCAGGAATTGATCGTGCCCGGATTAAGGGCCGGGAATTATCTGTGCTTCTTCGGGATGCATCTTCTCACCTCCAGGGTCATGGAGCATCTCGGCCGGGAAGTAACCCGGATTGAAGAGGGACAAAAGCTCGGGCTCTCTTCTACCCTGGCGGTTATCGCTGCGGAGAAAAAATACCTCGCTGTAGAGCTCGCGGGCCAGCGCTTCAATATCGGGGAGCGCTATGGGCTCCTAAGGGCTCAGCTTTCTCTCGCGCTGGCGGGCCCTCACCGTGATGAAGTGCTCACCGATATAATTGAGATTACGGCTCACTCTCGCCCCGCATGTCCAAGCTCCTGACAATTATTTCAAGCGAGGAGCCCGAGGTTCGCAATACAGCACTGGCAGAGGTTTGCGTGAAGCTCACCGTGTCAGAGCTCATGGACGAGTGTGTCGCCCTCGACCGGTTCCGCAGAGAAAGTGAAAACCTTTACGAAAGAGTAAGGGCTCTCTGTTTTCTCTCTGCGATTCATCGCCACCACCTTCCTCCGCTATTGCCGGCTGCAAAAACAGGCCGTATCCCGGCAGCGGGGACCGATCTTCTTCTGCAGCGGCGATTTGCCGAAGCCATCGATGTATTTCACTTGGCGGTTGCGGAGCAAGGAGCCTGTGGGGCGCTGTCATCTGCCCTTGCCCACGGGTATCATGAACTGGCTTTTCATGCTCTGGGCGCTCAGGTGCGCAAGGCGGTCCAGGAAATCAAAGGCAACCAATGGATGTTTCGAATGGGTCATCCCGCGGATCATCCTCTGATCGTTTCGGAGGAGCTTTTGGAGAGAAAACCTGATGGCTCCCGGAAAATACTCTGCGAGCGAACTCCCGTCCGGATGGACCTGTCCCACTCGGGGTGGTCGGATATCTTTTTTCTGGGGATGGATTATCCAGAGGGCGCACAGGTTCTCAATATCTCCGTAGACCTTGGGGTCCACGGCAGGGAGGATCAGCCGGCTCCACCGATCGAGGTGCAGGTGCGAGTCATCGATGAGCCAGTGATCACTCTGAGGTCCATAGATCTTAGGGCGTCGGCCCGGGTCGAAAGTCTGGGGGAGGTTTTTGATTTCGCTAAAGACGAACTGGGCCTGCTCAAAGCGGCGGTTATTGCCTCCGGAGTTGTGCCGCCGGGAATCGAGGGTTCTGGACAAAGTTTGGAATCTCTCCTGGAGCGAATGGTCGGTCCCGGGCGGGGCATTGAGTTGGTTTCCAGCGTTCGCGGAATCTCGAAGGGGTCGAGGTTGGCGGTTTCCACCAACCTTCTGGCGGCCCTCATTGCCGTTCTGATGAGGTCAACCGGCCAAACCAGATCCCTCAGCGGGACTCTCAGTGAAAGCGAGAAACGCCTTGTATTGGCGAGGGCGGTTCTGGGGGAGTGGCTTGGTGGATCGGGCGGCGGTTGGCAGGACTGCGGAGGAGTCTGGCCTGGAATCAAATTGATCTCGGGAGTCCCCGCGAGCGCGATGGACCCGGAGTTTCATGTTTCGCGTGGACGCCTGTTGCCTACTCACCATGTCTTTGATGAGGACGAGATCCCAAGGTCCGCTAGGAAAGCGCTGCGGGATTCGATTGTCCTTGTTCATGGTGGAATGACTCAGAATGTGGGCCCCATGCTCGAAATGGTGACTGAGAGGTATCTACTCCGCTCGGGGAAGGAATGGGCAGCACGCCTTGAGGCCTTGAGACTCCTTGATGAGGTGGTCTCCTGCCTGAAGAGGGGAGACATGAGGGGCCTTGGCCGGGCCACCACGAGAAATTTCCGAGGACCGCTTCAGACCATTCTCCCCTGGGCTACGAATCTTTACACGGAAACCCTGATCGAGCGTGTTGAGGAAAAGTTCGGGGATGATTTCTGGGGGTTCTGTATGTTCGGGGGAATGTCGGGAGGCGGAATGGGCTTTATCTTTGACCCAGCTCGGAAATCCGAGGCGCAGGACGCGATGGGGTGGATCATGAAGGAGGCCAAGGACCATCTTCAGACGGCTCTGCCCTTTGCGATGGACCCGGTGGTGTATGATTTCCAGATTAATGATACAGGGACAAGTGCGAAGCTTCTTGAAAGCGATAGGTCGCTTTCCGGGGAGGAGGAGCGTGCTCCTGACCCTGCTGGCAAGGGCGCCGGTCAGGCGGTCAATCAGGGACAGGCAACCGACACCCTGAGGACGCTTCTGGAGGAGAACGGCTTTGATCGGGCAGCCCATGGCAGGCTGCGAGAAGATGTCATTTCCGGACGCGTCAGCCTGCAAAGCAACAGGCTGCCATCTACGGCTCGAATCGATGACGTCATTTCCGGGGATGTCGTGGACTGCACGGCAGGGAGCGAAAACTTGTCGAGGGAGAGCTCCGAGGTTGGAGAGGCTGCCATTGCTGGAGGAGAGATTGCAGTAGTCACTCTCGCTGCGGGTGCAGCCTCGAGGTGGACCGGTGGCGCGGGAACCTGCAAGGCTCTTAATCCTTTTGCTTCGCTGGGTGGAAGGCACCGGACCTTCCTCGAGGTTCATCTTGCCAAGTCCCGAAAGACGGGATCGAACCTTGGGGTGGAAATCCCGCACGTATTTACTACCTCCTATCTCACCCATGGGCCCACCCGAAGATTTCTGGATGAGGTCTCCCGTTATAATTACGAAGGGCCCCTTTTCCTGTCTCCTGGCCGAACAGTAGGGCTGAGAATGATTCCCACGGTGCGGGACTTGAAGTTCGCTTGGGAAGAGCTTCCCGAACAGCAGCTCGACCCTCAGCAGCAGAAGTTACGGGATTCCGTGCGCTCTGGCATGATTGATTGGGCGCGGGCGACGGGCGAGGCTCAGGATTATACGGACAACTTACCTGCCCAGTGCCTCCATCCCATGGGCCATTTCTATGAGGTTCCTAATCTTCTTCTTAATGGGACCTTGCGGGCGCTTCTGCAGGAACGCCCACAGTTGAAGACCTTGCTTGTCCACAACGTGGATACTTTGGGAGCTTTTGTGGACCCTGCGATATTGGGCACTCATCTCAAGAGCGGGCGGGGAATTACCCTTGAGGTCATAAGCCGGCAACTGGCTGACCGGGGTGGAGGGTTGGCCCGGGTGGATGGGAAGCTCCGGCTTGTAGAGGGTCTGGCAATGCCACAATCCTACTCTGAGTATGGGCTGTCCTATTTCAACTCCATGACGAGCTGGGTGGATCTTGATCAGTATTTGTCTCTCCTTGGACTCGATCGCGAGTCCGTTCTTGTCAACGACCGGGATCAGATGGGAGAAGCCATTCGGGCTCTTGTGGAGCGTATGCCGACCTATCTCACCCTCAAGGAGGTCAAGAGAGGATCGGGCAGTGGCCAACCGGGGGTGTTCCCTGTTGCCCAAGTGGAACATTTATGGGGTGACCTGACGACCTTGCCCGAGTCTAACTGCGGGTATCTTCTGGTCGACAGGCAGCGTGGTCGACAACTCAAGAGCCCCGCTGAGTTGGATGAATGGGTTTCTCAGTCCGCAGCGCACCTTGAGGGTCTGTGCGCATGGAGTTGAGGGGCCTTACCGCAATTCTGGGATCGGATCCGTGGGCTGAATAGGCTTCCCTTCCCACGTAGTTGCTCCCGTAGACTTTTCGTAAGTCAGAACTCGGTGGGCAGAACCGGCTGCCGGCCTGCGATTCACAGAGGGAATCCACTGTGCCATTTGGTCTGCCCGTCTACGCGCCGCGGTGTTCTTCCCCTTATCGCCCGGAGAAAGAAGGTTGCTCCACTCGTTGGGGTCCTTGGCCATGTCGTAAAGCTCCTCGGATCCATCCGCATAGCGGATATATCGCCAGTTCTCGGTCCGGATAGCGTGGTTGTCATGGTTGTGGGTTGTGATGGCGGGCCACTTACGAGGCGCCTCAGCATTTTTGAGCTGTGGAACGAGAGAGTGTCCTTCAAGGGTGTCGTTGGAGGGAAAGTCCAGCAGGTCGACAAGGGTGGGGTAGATGTCGAGGAGCTCAGCAGGCTTCTTGCAAACCTGCCCACTTTTGATTCCAGGTCCTGCGAAGATCAGCGGAACTCTGGTCCCGTCGTCCCACAGGGTATTCTTGCCTGTAATTTCTTTTTCTCCGATATGATACCCATGGTCAGACCAGAGGACGACGATAGTGTTTTTTTCCAGGCCGCTTGTCCTGAGTGTTTCAAGAAGTCTCTCCACTTGAGCGTCTATAAAGGTGGTGCACGCCAAGTAGGAACGAGTGAGATTATGCCATTGATTAGTATCCTCAAGAAATTGAAGTCGTGGCTCTGGTAGTCGCCAATGGAGGTTCCAGGAGAATCGGGGCGTATCTGCGCGGTCACTGGGCTGGATCGCGGGAAGTTGCAACTGATCGAGAGGATGAAGATTCATCCACTTTTCCGTGGCATAGCAGGGAACATGGGGAAGGAAGAACCCAGTGGCGAGAAAAAGAGGGGTTTCCTGATTCGATTCCGCATATCTTTTAATTCGCTCGACGGCCCAGCTCGCGACCTGGTAGTCGCCCTTGTCCTCATCCTTGTGGGGAAAGAGCCCCCAGTCCATCAGGCGGTGTGGCTGCGGGGTCTTAACAAGTTTCTCCGAGGGGAAGGGCTTGCCCGATGCTCCGGGGCCAACTTCATTCCACTCTGCGTGAGGTTTTTCGATCGAGCGCCCAGAGCGGCCATGATAAATCTTTCCTGTCATGGCGGTGTGGTAATTCCCATGACGATTAAAATACTGGGGAAGGGTTTCCGTCTTCGCGAATTCAGGAAGTTTACGAAACCATGGAGCGAGGCCATAAACTCCGGTCGTACTTGGGCGCAGCCCGGTCATTACACTGGTCCTCGATGGATTACATAGAGGCGACTGGCAGTGCGCGTTGGCAAACACAGTTCCCCGTTTTGCCAGAGCATCGATATTTGGTGTCAAGGCCTGAGGATGTCCGCCCAAGCACCCAATCCAGTCGTTCTGATCGTCAATGGCGATCATGAGGATGTTTGGTTGATCGGCGGCGCCCAGAGAGCGAACGATGGAATACAGAAGGAAGAGAGTAAGAGGAATGAACTTCATTGTCCTTGGTGTTCAGTTAAGTTTGGAGTCGAGCTTTTCTCCGAGTTCCCGAACTCGGTCTGGCAAGGCCTCGGCGATGTTTTTTGTCTCCCCGGGATCGACCTCATGGTCATAAAGCTCGATATGGGAGACCTTGCCATTGCGGGAATGGCGAATCAGGCGAAAGCGGTGGGTGCGGATCGTCTCGGCCCCACCCCTATAGGAAATGGCCATTCGTGCTGGCGCGGCGGGATCATCCAGATAGGGCCGCAGAGATGCGCCTGCCAGCCCTTTGGGCGGTTGTAAGCCTGCGAGGTCGCAGAGCGTTGGAAAGATGTCCACGGTTTCCACGATGGCTGGAGAGGTCTTGCCGCGGCCAGTTTTCATCCGAGGGTCTACGACGATGAGGGGAGAGCGAAGAGATTCTTCAAAGAGGGAGTGCTTGCCCCAGATAGCGTGTTCTCCAAGGTGCCAGCCATGGTCACCCCAGAGCAGAATAATGGTCTGATCGGCCTTTCCGTGCTTCTCAAGACCCGCGATCAGGCGCCCCACAAGAGCATCCGCATAAGAGACACATCCAGCATAATGTTTGCGGACCGTATCCGCAAAATCGTGGTCATTCCGAGGATCGCGGTTCCACCGGTTGTACTTCATGAACTCCCCACTTCCATGCCAGGTTGTCTTTCCCGACGGTTTGGCCGCGTGCGGGATCGCAGGCAGGGAAACATCGTCGTAAAGTTTCACGTAACGAGCCGGAGCTCCAAATGGAAGATGCGGGCGAAGGAACCCAACTGCCAGGAAGAAGGGGTTCTTTTCACCGGATAGTTTCTCTAATTGGGTAAGCGCTTCTTCAATAGTAGGCCCATCCGGATAGGTGCTGTCGTCACCGTCGAAGGCCTGTACCACGTCCATTTCTTTCGCATTGCCTCGAATCTCTCCATTTGCCTGCCCGTGCATCAGCCCACGAGGGTGTTGCCATGGTCCGCTCGGGCAGAGGTGTCTGGTCCACGCTCCCGGCATTTCTGGTTTGCTATCATCGTTCCAATCTTTACCCCCCCGGCCCCCGGGATGGTGAGAGACCTTTCCCACCGAAACCGTGGTGTAGCCGTTGCGGCGGAACCAGGCGGGCATGTTGCTGGTGCGAATCATTTTGTTGTTACCCTGGCGGAACAGTGCGCCATTATCTCGTGGTCCGTATCTACCAGTGAGCAGGGTGTAGCGGGAGGCTCCGCAGGTGGGGGCTTGAACGTAGTGCCGGGTGAAGGCACGGCCCTCCCGGGCGAGGGCATCGATATTGGGGGAGTGGATATACCCGGCGCCGAAGCATTTGAGCTCAGGGCGGAGGTCATCGATACAGATGAGAAGGACGTTGGGCCGCTCGGAGGCCGCAATCAGGGGCACTGTGAAAAGAAGAGCGAGCAGGCCCTGGCAGCTGAAGAGCGAAAGAGGCCGCCTTTTCAAGTGAGAGTTAAAGTTGGGAGCGTCCATCGAACTGAGGCATGATTTCATTTCATAAACAGGGGCACAAGGTGTTCCAGTATCGCTTGCAGTGGTAGGCCGATCTTCCCCTTGTTATGGGCGGTAGCTACGGCTACGACATTTAATGCGGGGAAGGCTGCCATATACTGTCCTCCAGCGCCTATTCCACTTATCATATGGACACGTCGCCCAGCCGCTTTCTTTTGCCGGTTGTGGAAGTGGTAAAAATATCCTTCTCCCTGTTGGCTGCTCATGACGAGCTTCAGGTAATCAGCGGAGAGGAGCTGTTCGTTGCCATACCTGCCTCCTTGAATAAGCATGATGCCAAATTTCAATAAAGAGCGCGCAGTGAAGCTGCTGCCTGCTCCGCATTTGGGCAGACCGCAGGGCTGGTTATCCCAGTGGTAGACCGCCCCAACCTTCCCCGCTACTTCCCGGGCGATAAAATCCCGAGCCGTCCCGGGAGCAAGAATATCTACGATCATCATGATCAAGGACGGGTCTGTGCCGGTGTATCTGTACTGCTTTTTCCCTGGAGTGACAGGTTCGGTATTCTCAAATAGAGCCTGGAAGAATTTCTGGCGCTGGTATTTTCCACCAAGCGCTCTGGCGAAGTTCTTATCGGGGAAGCGCAAGCCCGATTTCATGGAGAGGGCGTCGCGCAGGGTAATAGTTTCGACTCCGGGTCTGATCTTCGAACGGTCTATTTGTGGCATAAAACTGATGACCGGCTTGTCGAGATCATTGATGCGGAGGAGACCCAGCTGGATTGCACGGGCGAGGGTAATGGAGGTGAGGGTTTTGGTGATCGACATGGTGTAGTGAGGACCATCCACGCGTCCCCGGCGGTTATACATCTCGAAGATCAATCTGCCGTCCTTCCAGAGAAGGACGCTGTCGAGATTGGAGTATTTCCCCGCCTTATCGTCGTTGAGCAGGGCCTTGATGGCTTGCTCCGTGCCCGGACCGGTTAAAGCCCCTACCGGCAATCCGTCTCCAAGATCTTCGGGGGCATTGCTAACGTAAGGCTCATCAAGATAAGGAAGTTTTTGCTGCTCCGCATAGGTCTGAGCCCTCGGGTCTAAGCCACTGGGAAGCCGGGGAAGTTCGCTGGCGCGGAGGAGCGCTAGTGGGGCGACAATAGCAAGGAGAACCAATGGGAGAGACCTCGTAATCCGTGTAGATGCAATCTGAATTCCAGGAGCCTTTGCGATTATTCGAGGAGAGCTCATTGTTTCAGCAGTCGCGGAGAGGCTTGTTCCACCCAGCCGGCCTTACGCTGGCCCTTCCCGGGCCGATCTACATCGCCAAGGTCCTCACGGGCGGCTTCCGCATGAGCAAGGAGCTGTTGGACGATATCCGGGTTTTCGGCAGCCACATTGTTGTCCTCATGGATATCCTTGGCCAAGTTATAGAGTGCGAGCGCTTTTTTTCCCTCGGGCTTTCCCCAGTTGCGCTTCTTGGAGTCCATTGCCACGAAAAGCTTCCAATCGCCTGAGCGTACGGCCTGTAACTGATCCATTTGGTAATAGAAGAACGCTTCGCGAGGGTGGTCCTGTGATTTGCCGCTGAGGATCGGCCAGATGTTTTTTCCATCAATGAGAGGGATCTTGGAGACCTCGCTACCGGAGATTGCGGCCGCTGTGGGTAGCAGGTCCATGGTGCAGGTGAGGGCTCCACTGGAGCTTCCAGCTGGAATTTTTCCAGGCCAGCGGACAAGGCAGGGAACTCGCATGCCGCCCTCATCGGTGCGTCCCTTCCGACCTCGCAGGGGCAGGTTGCTACCCTGTTTTTCTCTCGCGGAGCCGTTATCCGAGGTAAAGAGAACCAGAGTGTGTTTATCAATGCCTTCAGACTTGATGGTTTCGAACAGCTTTCCCATTGACCAGTCAATCTCCTGAACCCAATCCCCGTAGGCTCCGCCCTTGCTGCTACCCTTGAATTTCTCCCCGGGCACGAGGGGGAGGTGTACCGCAGTATGAGGGAGGTAGAGGAAAAATGGGTTGCTGCTGTTAGACTTAATAAATTTTACGGCTTCTGCGGTATACTGTGCGGTAATCGTAGTTTCTTTTTGCACGCGGTCCCTGATCACGGTGAGATCTCGTACGAGGGGCAAGGGGACTTCCTTGCGGTTCATGTCATTACTGTAGGGAATGCCGAAGTAATGGTCGAAGCCATGGTTGGTAGGCATGAAGTCCGGGTGATCTCCAAGATGCCATTTCCCGATACACATGGTGGAGTAATTCTGTTTCTTCAGGACTTCGGCAATGGTGACTTCTGCTGGATTTAGACCCTTACGCGCCGCAGGAAAGAGCACACAAAGATTTTGTTCGTCGACATGCATGTTGACCCGGCGCGGATAACAGCCGGTCATGAGGCTGGAGCGCGACGGGGTGCAGACGGGGCAGGTAGAATAAAAGTCAGTGAGCCGCATGCCTTCCCGGGCCATCTGGTCAAGGACGGGCGTAGCGTGCTTCTTGGCTCCGAAGGGCCCGATGTCGGCATAGCCAAGGTCATCGCAGAAGACGATAATGATATTAGGTTTCCGTTCGGCGGCCTGAACGAGAGGGGTAAAAACGAAAAGGGAAAAGAGAGAGAAAAAATAGACGACTTTCATAAACGGGGGGAGGGCAGAAAAGTTTCTCATGAGGGCTGTAGAAGGCAGGAGGTAAACCGCAGGGGGAAGAGTGAGTTACTCGTAGCGCCACTTCATAATCCATGGGTCTTCCGTGCGCTTCTGCATGGTTTTGAGTTTGGATTGATAATGAGTGAGAACAGTGGCGAACGCAGGGTCCTCTGCGAGATTACGGGCCTCGGAAGGATCGGATGAGATGTCGTAGAGCTCAAACTGCGGGCGGTTGATATAGGAGTCGACGGTGCGCTTTCCGTAGGGAGCCTCGGCGCCTCTGGCAAACTGGGCTTGCCAAGTGGAAGCACGCCAGAGATCTGAGGCGAATGGGTAAGGCTGCCGCCAGGCGATATTCCAGATGAGCTTGTATTTGCGATCCCTTACGACCCGCATGGGATAATACATCTGTATTTCATGAAAGGTGTGAGAGGCTCCAATCTCGTTCCAGCCCTTGGGGCTGGCTTCTTCCAGAATGGGAACCCAGGAGCGCCCGTGATAGGCCTTTGCCGGTTTGCCCCCGTTTTCACCTGAAGGAACCTTGGCTACACCGATTAGCTTGAGAGGAGCCCGCTTCTCGGGATCGTAGGCTTTGGCAAGATCGAGGATGGACGGTGTGATATCCACATGGCTGATCATCGCATTATTCACGACCCCTCTTTTTTTTGCCTCGGGATGACGAACAATGAAGGGCACGCGTAAGCCCGCCTCGTAGACGGTGGTCTTGCCCCCCGGAAAAGCCATTCCGTGATCCGCAGTGTAGATGAGAACTGTGTTGTCCCATTGTCCGGTTTCCTTGAGCAGGCTGACGAGGTGCCCCAGTCCCTGATCGATGCGGGAGCAGCTTTGATGGTATTGTGCGATTTCGGCGCGGCACTCGGGGGTGTCCGGAAGGAAGTCGGGAACCTTGACCTTGGAGGGATCGTAAAAGACCTCCTCGATTCCCTGATGGGCTTTACGCTCCGGTTTGTTGCCAAAGAGGTCCGGTTTGAGCTCAAGGGGAGAAGTTTTGTCTACGCCTCCGCCGCGGTGGGGGTCAGAAGTACAGAAGTAGAGAAAGAAGGGCTGATCGGAGTTCTCTTGGAAGAGATCGCGGCAGCTTTCGGCCATTGACCGTGCATTGCGAGCATTGCCAGCGAGTCTCTTTTCGAACTCGAAAACCGAGACAGGAGCGACATGATATTTTCCGATCTGGGGGGTGCGGTAGCCGGCCTGTTTCATCTGGAGTGGCAGGCTGACAGCAGCCACGGCAGGGAAAGAAGCAAACTTGTGAAAGGCGTGCGTGTGCCCATATTGGCCATTCCGATGATTGTGGAGGCCGGAAAGAATCACCGAGCGACTGGCTGAGCAGGAGGCTGTAGTTGCGAATGCATGGGTGAACCGTGTTCCCTCTGCGGCCAGGCTGTCGAGGTGTGGCGTTTTGATATCGGTGTGTCCGTAGCACCCTGCGATGGGGCTT
>NZAC01000021.1 GCA_002686085.1 Roseibacillus sp.
TAACCAGCGCCGATACTAGTTTCGATGTCAGCTTGAGCGGTGCTCAGCAGGGACAGGGAAACTCCTGCAAGTGCAAGAACATGTGTAGGTCTCATAACGGCGGAAAGAGAAACACAGCTTCGGGCAAGATCAAAGGATAAATATACATTAAAGCTAAACATCAGCTTATATTTACTTTTATTACGTGCGAATGCGGCCCCATTCGCCAACCGGGACTCGCGACCCTATGATTCAAAGGAAAGGGGCTGGCTCTCGCGAACCAGCCCCGGCGGAAAGATCTACGAAATTGCCGCTATTAATCCAGTGAATAGGCGCTTTCGCCATGGACACTCTTGTCCAAGCCTTCGTTTTCGTCCTCCTCAGAGACCCGGAAACCGGTTGTCGCCTTAAGAATAAAGACGATGACCACCGTTCCTACCACGGAGAGGGCCGCAGTGACCCCCACACCGATGAGCTGAGTCTTGAGCTGCGCTCCCACGTTTTCGACACCGGAACCCCCGAAAGTGCTCGTGCCTAGCACTGCTAGGAGAATTGAGCCCATGATGCCCCCCACTCCGTGGACCGCGAAGACATCGAGAGTGTCGTCGATCCCCAGCTTGTCTTTCACGAAACCACAGGCGAAATAGCAGACCACTCCGGCGAGAACGCCTAGAATGAGAGCTCCGACCGGCCCAACATTCCCGGAAGCCGGGGTAATGGTGGCTAGTCCCGCCACCATCCCGGTCACGATCCCTACCAACCCGGCCTTACCGGTCTTGATTTTCTCGATGACCATCCAAGTGAGGCTCGCGGTAGCAGCTGCAATATGGGTCACCAGCATGGTGAGGCCAGCGGCTTCATTGGCGGCAACTTGGCTACCGGCATTAAATCCAAACCAGCCCACCCAGAGCATGGCGGCACCGATCATGACCATTCCCGGGTTATGGGGTGGTTGCACGTTTTTCGGAAAGCCCTTGCGAGGTCCGAGCATCTTGGCGAGGACGAGGGCGGAAACTCCCGCGGTGGTATGAACCACGATTCCTCCAGCAAGATCCAGAGTGCCCGCCTCGAGCATCCATCCAGCCGATGACCAGACCCAGTGAGCCACGGGCACATAGACAATAGTGAGCCAGAGAGCCGTAAAAAGAAGCACCGCGCCGAAACGCATCCGCTCCACGAAGGCTCCCACCACAAGAGCCGGAGTAATGATCGCAAAGGTCATCTGAAACATGACGAACACTGTTTCAGGGAAATCTCCGCCGTTCAGACCTTCCACTCCATTGAGAAACAAGTGCTGAAGGTCCCCCAGAAACGCGTTTCCGTCAGAAAAGGCGAAGCTGTAGAGATATACCACCCAGAGAATAGAGGCTAGGCAGGCAATGGCGAAGCAGTGCATAAGCACGCTGAGAACGTTCTTGGCTCGAACGAGACCCCCGTAAAACAGGGCCAGACCGGGTAAGGTCATGAAGAGGACCAGCACCGTAGCGGTGATCATCCAGGCTGTATTTCCAGAGTCGAGAACAGGCGGAGCCTCCTCGGCCCCTGCCGCGGTGCCGGTAAGGGCCAAGAGAAGTCCCCCCCCGATCAGTAGTTTTATCAATTTTCTTAGGTTTTTCATTTGGTAGCAGCGTGTAACTAGCTCGTTAATATAAAGCAGATTGTATGCCATATGGTCTCACAGCGCCTCTTATCATCCCTTTCTCGATCCTTTTTTTCTGAAGTTGGCACACCTAATGCTCTCCGCCCCTGAATTCAATTCAGAACACAGCACACCAACCGATGAAAATTCGATCAAACACTAGCCTTCTGGCACGATTCCGAACTCTCTTGGCAGGGACGCTTCTCCTGCTAGCGATTCTGGCACCCCCAACGGCATTTGCCGAAGACGAGCTCCCTGCGGTTACCGCGGAGATGGTTGACGCAGAACACGATGACTACGATGAAGGCGCCGTTGACCTCGCGGGCATGACCCTCTTCAAGCATATTCAGTTCAACGGGACTGAAGGTCTTGACGAGAATCAAATCGCTGCAGCTGAGGGATACGCCGACCGGTATGAGAGCATGCCCTTCTTCGGACTCAGTAACCTCTGGATTTTGCTCTGTGCCTTTCTGGTGTTCATCATGCACCTGGGTTTTGCCTGCCTTGAGTCAGGGCTCACCCAGAAGAAGAATACGGTAAACATCCTGTTCAAAAACGTGTTCATCATTTGCTCAGGACTTCTACTCTACGCGGTTTGGGGCTTCAACGCGATGTATCCCGGGGATTGGTCCATCCCCAACATTTTCGCTCTGGGCTCTCCGATCAGTGGTGGTCCAGAAGCGAACGCCGATATGTCTTACGGTGGAACCGGCCTCTGCCAGACCGGCTGGGCGGACTTTATCTTCCAGGCCATGTTCGCTGCCACCGCCGCCACCATCGTGTCGGGAGCAGTGGCTGAGCGGGTCAAGCTCTCTTCCTTCATGATTTTCGCTGCGATCCTCGTGGGTGTCGCCTATCCCATCACGGGAGGCTGGAAGTGGGGTGGTGGATGGCTCGACCAAATGGGCTTCTACGACTTCGCCGGTTCCAGCGTAGTGCATGCCTTCGGTGGCTTCGCCGCCCTCGCCTGTGTGATCGTCCTCGGACCTCGTAAGGGCAAATACACCGAGAAAGGAATCAAGCCGATCCTGGGTGGCAACATGCCTCTCGCTGCGATCGGAGCTATTCTCCTCTGGTTTGGTTGGTTCGGTTTCAATGGCGGATCCGTACTTTCGGCTGATCCCGGACTGATCGGATATGTCATTGTCACCACCGCACTTGCTGCCGCCGCCGGTGGAATTACGACCATCGCTGTCGCATGGTTTGTCACCAAGAAGCCGGACCTCTCGATGGCCCTGAACGGAATTCTTGCCGGCCTGGTGGGAATTACTGCAGGAGCAGACCAAATGACAATTCTTGGAGCGGTGATTGCTGGAGGAATTGGAGGTGCGATCGTGGTCTTCGCGATCTTGTTCTTCGACAACCTTAAGATCGACGATCCAGTTGGAGCCATCTCCGTTCACGGAGTGGTAGGAATGTGGGGCACAGTGGCAGTGGGTCTTCCCTTCTTGACGATGGAGGGCGCTGGCGCTCCGATTCTCGTCCAGCTGATCGGAACTCTCGCCATCAGTGGCTTTGCCTTCGCCTTCTCCCTGATCATCTTTGGGATTCTCAAAGCCACTATTGGGGTGCGGGTAGAGGAAGAGGAAGAGGTTAAGGGGCTCGATGTGGCCGAGCATGGAATTCCTGCCTACGGGGCAGAAAATGCTGAAATGTAATTTCTTGGAGCACCGATTCAAAAGGCCGTGGAGCAATCCACGGCCTTTTTCATGTTGCGGGCAAGGCTCGCCTGCTTTGCTCTCAAGCCCACCGATGCGACTCCTGCTCATTGACAATTCCAACACCCGGACAAAGTTCGCGGTGGTGGATGCTGTTGATGCTGCTCTGGAGGCGCACCATATCGCAACCACCGATATCTGCCCTTCCTTTATCAAAACCCTCGACGATCTCGATTTTGAAGCGGTAGTCCTATCCTCTGTCGTTCCTGAGAAAGCCGCCCTGTTCCGGGAGGTCCTGTCCCCTGCACCTCTGCATGAAATTTCGTGCAGGAGCGATTTGCCCATTGATATCGCCTACCCTGAACCAGGGCAGATCGGAGCTGACCGTCTCGCCAATGCCGTGGCAGCGCATGCCCGGGTCGGTGCCCCGGCAATCGTGGTCGACTTCGGGACTGCGGTTACCTTTGATGTCCTCGGCGGAACGAGAACGGAGGGAAGCTACCTTGGTGGCGTGATCGCCCCGGGACTGCCTTCCATGACGGATTACCTCCACCAGAGTACTGCCCTTCTCCCAGAGATTGATTTGCAGGAACCCTCCTCCGCAATCGGAAAGTCCACCACCGAAGCCATGCGCTCAGGAGCGGTCCACGGCTACCGCGGAATGGTGCGGGGAGTGCTTCAGGCAATTCGAAACGAATTGGACGAAACTCCAACTGTCATTGCCACAGGCGGTGACGCCAGCCTCATCGCATCTGGACTGCCAGAGATCATGGAGGTTGTTCAGAATCTTACCCTCCGAGGGATTTATCTGATCGGAAAGCGCAACCTTGCCTGAGCAGGAGAAGAGGCTCCTTCCTTACCTCCCTGTATGAGAATTCAGGAGAGAATCCTTTCAATTGCCGTTCGGCGCTCCTGGAATGCGGAATCCTCCATCACCGGTTCCATTCGCTCTGGAGGAGAAACCGGGAGATTCACCCACGTGCGACAGCCCCCGTAGCCTTTGACATAGGGCAGGGTAAAAGGCTCGGTTCGGTAGACCCGGACCAGAGCGCAGTGGATTTGCTGCACATCACCGCAGTCAAAGCGCTCTCTCACAAGGTCCTCCGTCCAGATGTGGAAGGGCTCTAAGGCCCTGACCTGATTCCAATCGCTCAGCGTTCGGGCCCACACTGCCTCACACCAGACCTCGAAAAACACCTCTTCCCCTACTTCCCACTCGTCCGTTTTCCCTACCGGAGGCTGCAGATCCCGGATCTGGGCCGCCTGGGCATGAAAGCGGGTCGGGAAAAGGGCAAAGGCTTCATGGCGGAAAGAGAACCCTTTTCTTCCCTCATGAATACCTCCTTTACGTAACAGAAGTTGTTGCCGCCCCGCCAACAGAGCGTCACATACAGCCATCCATTCCTTATATCCGACGCATTGGTCCACCCGGTAATTCAGGGTCGGATTGGCATGATGTCAAAATAATCCGTTTCCAATTAGCCTCCCTTCATCATATGCCACCAGTCGTGCCCGGCAAACCTCAACAGACTCATACCTTCCAAGCGGTTGGAGAAACGGAGGCTCCCCTTTCACTCAGGGAAGGAGGAACGCTGGGCTCAGTTCAACTCTCTTACCAGTCCTGGGGCACTCTCAACTCTGGGAAGTCCAATGCTATTCTGATCTTCCATGCTCTCTCGGGGTCGCAAAACGTCACAGGAGAAACCCCGGAGGTTCCGGAAGCAGGCCAATTCTGGAATGGAGAGGTCAAAGACGGATGGTGGGACGGACTCGTTGGGCCAGGGAAGGCAATCGATACGGATCAATACTTTGTCGTCTGCTTTAATCTGCTGGGCGGATGTTATGGTTCAACCGGGCCTTCCTCGATCAATCCGGGGACTGGAGCCCCCTATGGCTCGACTTTCCCTCACCTGTCTATTTCGGACCAAGCCTCGGTAGCGGGCCTTTTCTTGGACCACCTCGGGATCGAGCGCCTCCATGCCGTAGCCGGGCCCTCGGTCGGAGGACTTGCCGCGCTGACATTCGCAACGAATTTCCCAGACCGGGTGAAGACCGTTATCTCTATCGCGAGCGGTATCCGTACCACCGTCCTGAATCGGCTCATCCTTTTCGAGCAGATCCTTGCGATCGAAAATGATCAACACTTCAACGGTGGGGATTACTATGATGCGAGCCATCCTGATATCGGCCTCGCTCTTGCCCGGATGATCTCTCACAAAACCTTCGTTCATCTCGATGCAATCGAACGCAGGGCAAGACGCGACGTCCTACAACAGGAAGATGTCCTCTCGTGGTATCAGGTGCGGGATCCCTTCCAGAGTTACATGCTCTACCAGGGAAAGAAGTTCGTCCAACGCTTCGACGCCAATACCTACCTTCGTATCATCGACATGTGGTCACGGTATGATGCTGCCCGTGAGGGCGATGCGGAAAACTATCGCGACCTCCTGACTCGATGCACGCAGGCTGGTCAGCGCTTTCTCGTATTCTCCATCGACTCTGATTTCTGCTTCTACCCGGAGGAACAGGGTGAGCTGGTTCTGGAACTAGAGAAGGCCGGTATTGAGCCTGTTCACATCACGGTGCATTCCGATCGAGGTCACGATTCCTTCCTGCTAGAGCCCTCCCTCTATGCTCCGCATATTCACTATGCGCTAAGGGACTAGGAAGTCGCCAAACCGAAACCGAGCCACGTTATTTTCCGGAGTCACCTTCGCCACGCTGACGAAGCGCTTCGAAAAGACAAACTCCTGTGGCCACGCTGACATTGAGGCATTCCACCTTTCCTCGCATGGGGATCTGAACGAGAAAATCGCACTTCTCCTCCGTCAGGCGGCGTAATCCGGCTCCCTCGGCGCCCATTACGATACCAACAGGACCATTGAGATCGACGTCAAAAAGGCTCTCTCCGCCCCGGTCAGAAGTCCCCACCAGCCATACCCCTAAATCCTTAAGCTCCTCCATCGTCCGGGCCAGATTGGTAACCCGCATGAAGGGAACATGGTCTGCCGCTCCAACCGAGATGCGTCTCACAACTTCGGTAATTCCAACAGCTCGATCTCTCGGCGCGATGACGAGATCAACTCCGGCACCATCGGCACTTCGCAGGATCGCACCGAGATTGTGCGGATCCTGAACTCCATCGAGAACCAGAACAAAGGGGCGGCTGCTCCGCCCGAGAATCTCGCGAAGATCCCCTTCCGGCACAGACTGCTTAGTCGAACCGCCGGCGCTATGCTGGTTGGCTCGAGCGCCAGATCTGGGCTTCTGCCGGGCCATCGAGTCAGGAGTCAACGCCCATCAGCCTGCATCCGGTTTCCCGACCGGTGCTGACTGATGACTGAATTGGTGTCTCAGGCCGTCTCGAGGTCAACTTGTGGTTCTTCCTCTTCCACCTGAGGCTCAGGCTCTTCCACCGTGAACTCAATATCGACGTCCCGATGAGAATCAAAGCCAGTTCCCGCAGGAATCAGGTGACCCATGATGACGTTCTCCTTGAATCCATTAAGATAGTCGACCTTACCAAGCGTAGCAGCTTCAGTGAGAACGCGAGTAGTATCCTGGAAGGACGCAGCGGAAATGAAGGACTCCGTTTCAAGAGAGGCCTTGGTAATTCCAAGAAGAACAGGCTCAGCTTCTGCCGGCTTACCACCCTGCTCAATAATCTCCTCATTCTCTCTCTGGAAGGTGGAACGCTCCACCTGCTCTCCCCAGAGGAAGGACGTGTCTCCCTGCTCGCTGATTTTCACCTTCCTGAGCATCTGTCGAATGATGATCTCAATGTGCTTGTCGTTGATTTCCACGCCCTGCGCGCGGTAGACCGACTGCACCTCGTTCACGAGGTGAGCTTGGAGTTCCTGCCTGCCACAAGCTTCGAGAAGGTCTTCCGGAGCAACAGGCCCTTCCGTGATCTGTTCACCACGGGCAATGGAGTCTCCTTCCGCCACAATCATGTGCCGGCCCATGGGAACAAGGTGATCTACGGATTCTCCTGTTTCCTCATCAGTAACGATGACTTTCTTCTTACCTCGGACATTCGGTCCGAATGAAATTACCCCGTCGATCTTGGCAATCACACATGCATCCTTAGGGCGGCGCGCCTCAAAGAGTTCCGCCACCCTTGGTAGACCACCGGTAATATCCCGAGTCTTAGCTACCTTTCTTGGGGTCCGCGCAAGCTGAGTTCCCCCGGTGATCTTCTTCTTCTCCTTCACCGACAGGTGCGCACCTACAGGAATGGAATAGCTCGCCAGCACCTCCCCAGAGTCGGGGGCGACAATAACCACCTGAGGATGAAGATCCTCCTTATGCTCGGTGACGGTCATTCCCTTCTTTCCGGTCTCCTTGTCGGTCTCGGTCTGAACGGTAATTCCTGGAATCATATCCCGAAACTCAACCACTCCGGATTTCTCCGTAATAATGGGAACACTGTGTGGGTCCCATGTGGCGATCTGACCACCCTTACTAACTTCCTCACCGTCTTTAACGGAAATGATAGAACCGATCACGATTTTGTGCGACTCGAGCTCAAGCCCGTTCTTGTCGCGGATCGAAATACTTCCGTTCTTGTTCAGCACCACGAAGTTTCCATCCGTATCTTCGACGACTCGAAGATCTACGTAATGCAGAATCCCCTTCGCACGTGACTCGATAAAGGGCTGCTTGTTGACACCCACCGCCACACCACCGGAGTGGAAAGTCCGCATGGTCAACTGCGTTCCAGGCTCTCCAATTGACTGGGCTGCAATAATTCCCACCGCTTCACCAATCTTGGTGAGCTTCCCGGTTGCCAAATTCAGGCCATAGCAGGCCTGGCAGCACCCTCTCTTGGATTCGCAGGTGAGAGCGGAGCGAATCTTCAGCCGCTCATGCCCAATGTCCTCGATCCGGTTGGCTTTCTCTTCGGTAATCAACTCATTCACTTCGACGATCACCTCATTGGAGACTGGATCGACGACCCGCTCACAGGAGACGCGGCCGTAGATTCGAGTTGAAAGAGGAGCGGACTCCTCATCACCAGAGTAGATTGTTTCCACGTAGAGTCCCTGCACGGTCCCGCAATCCGGCTCGGTGACGATCACATCCTGCGAGACGTCCACCAGCTTCCGCGTCATATACCCGGAATCCGCAGTCTTGAGCGCTGTATCAGCCAGACCTTTCCGCGCACCGTGAGTCGAGATGAAGTATTCTAGCACAGAGAGACCCTCTCGGAAATTCGAGGTAATGGGCCGCTCAATAATTTCTCCGGATGGCTTGGCCATGAGGCCCCGCATCCCGGAGAGCTGCTTAATCTGGTTCTTATTACCCCGCGCACCGGAATCTACCATCATGAAGAGTGGGTTAGCCATGTCCCCCCCCTCGTTGAATTCCAGCTTCCTGAAGAGGACATTTGCAATGTTGTCCGTCGCCCGGGTCCAGATATCAACGACCTTCTGATAGCGTTCGCCGTCAGTAATAATACCGTTCCGATAATGCTTGGAGACCTTTTCGATTTCCGCGTAAGCCTTCTTGATCTCCGACTCTTTTTCCTCGGGGATCACCATGTCCACAATCCCGATTGAGCACCCGGAACGGGTTGCTTCCTCGAAACCAAGATTCTTGAGATCGTCGAGGGTCGTGACTGTTCCAGACTGCCCAGCAACCTGATAGCACCGCCAGATGATGTCTCCGATCTGCTTCTTGCCCACCGTCTGGTTAATGAAGCCAAGACCTTCTGGCCAGATTTCATTGAAGCGGACCCGACCGGGAGAGGTAACAAGCATCTTACTCTCCTTGTCTCCGAAGATTGTATCCTTCCCGTAGTCCGGATTACGAACCCTGATCCAGTCGTGCCGGCTGACCTTGCGAGACGAAAGAGCATAGTCTACTTCACCCGGGCTTTCGAAAGTCGGGACCCTGTCGTCAGGGCCGGGCTGCGAATTGGGCCGGGTGTAGGTAAGATAGTATGTTCCAAGAATGATATCCTGCGAGGGCGTGGTGATCGGCCGACCACTCGCCGGAGAGAAGATATTGTTCGGAGCCAGCATGAGCTGCCGGGCTTCCAGCTGCGCTTCTACTGACAAAGGAACGTGCACCGCCATCTGGTCGCCATCAAAGTCAGCGTTGTATGCTGAGCATGTAAGAGGGTGCAACCGGATGGCCGATCCCTCGATCAATACTGGCTCGAAAGCTTGGATTGAGAGACGGTGAAGGGTCGGAGCCCGGTTTAGCATCACGGGATGCCCCTTGGTCACTTCCTCAAGAATGTCCCACACATCCGTTGTCTTGCGGTCGATCATCTTTTTCGCCGAGCGCACCGTATGACAGTGCCCCAACTCCTTCAGACGGCGGATAATAAAGGGCTCAAATAGAGCCAGTGCCATCTTCTTTGGCAAGCCACACTGGTGCATCTTGAGCTCAGGCCCGATCACGATCACGGAACGGCCGGAGTAATCTACTCGCTTCCCAAGCAGGTTCTGGCGGAAACGTCCTCCTTTTCCCTTAAGCATGTCAGAGAGAGACTTAAGCGGGCGATTACCTGCGCCCGTTACCGCGCGACCATGCCGCCCGTTATCGAAGAGCGCATCTACAGCCTCTTGGAGCATTCTTTTCTCGTTCCGGATAATCACCTCGGGAGTTTTCAACTGAAGAAGATTCTTCAGACGATTATTCCGGTTGATGACTCTGCGGTAGAGATCGTTAAGGTCCGAGGTAGCAAAGCGGCCACCCTCCAAGGGAACAAGTGGTCGTAGATCCGGTGGAATCACGGGTAAGACCGTCATAATCATCCACTCAGGCCGGGAATTGGAGTCCCTGAAGCCTCCCGCAAGCCTGAGCCGCTTGGCCAGCTTTTTGCGGGTCTGCTTTGAGCGGGTGTTCTCCATCGCTTCCTCAAGCTCCACAATGATATCATCGAGCACGCACTGGCTGAGGAGATCACGGATCGCTTCGGCGCCCATGGCGGCCCGGAAACTATCCTCGCCGTAATCTTCCTCCGCGTCACGCAGGTCGGCCTCCGGGAGTAACTGGCCCCGCTCGAGCGGAGTCTTCCCCGGGTCGGTGACCATATAATCTTCGTAATAGATCACCCGCTCGAGATCCCGCGCACTCATATCAAGCATGAGGCCAATACGGCTGGGCATGCACTTATAGAACCAGATATGGGTCACCGGAACTGCGAGCTCGATATGACCCATCCGCTCACGCCGTACACGGGAAAGAGTGACCTCAACCCCGCACCGGTCACAAATGACGCCCTTGTGCTTGATTCTCTTATACTTTCCACAAGCACACTCCCAGTCTCGGGTTGGCCCGAAGATCCTCTCGCAAAAGAGCCCTCCCTTCTCAGGCTTGAACGTCCTGTAGTTAATCGTCTCCGGATTCTTGACCTCGCCCCGGCTCCATGACCGGATCACATCCGGGGAGGAGACTGTTATGGATACCTGATCAAAGGCTTCGGCCTTTTCGTCTACCCCGTAGAGCTCACGCAGATTGGTTTCAACACTCATTATTTTGTAAAATCGCTGGTTTCAGTTTCATTAGCCGGGTCTCAGAGAGTGAGGTCATCAAGGTTGAAGTCCCCGCCATCGGCAACCTCTGCTCCACGACGGCCGGGCCGCACATCGAGTCCGAGAGATTGCATTTCCTTAATCAACACATTGAAGGATTCCGGAGTGCCGGCTTCGAGAGTATTATCTCCCTTGACGATGGCCTCGTAAATCCGAGTCCTGCCCTGCACATCATCGGACTTCACGGTCAATAGTTCCTGAAGGGTGTAAGCTGCACCATAGGCTTCGAGAGCCCAGACCTCCATCTCTCCGAACCGCTGTCCTCCATACTGAGCCTTTCCTCCCAACGGCTGCTGGGTAACAAGGCTGTAGGGGCCAACCGCCCGAGCGTGGATCTTATCAGCCACGAGGTGACCGAGCTTCAGCATGTAAATCTGTCCAACCACAACTGGCTGGTCGATCGCATCACCTGTTCGGCCATCGAAAAGATTACTCTTCCCTCCGGTGGAGCCATCCTTGCCGTCACCGATCCAGGTAAACCCAGGCCCAGGCTGCTCATCAGCTTTTCTTTCACGAGCCTTTTCAGTTCCATCGCCAATCATTTTCGTTCCATCAACCTTCTTGGCTTCGGACATGTATTCCCAGATCTTGTCTTCCGGAATTCCATCGAAAATGGGTGTGGCGACCGTAAACCCGAGGGCCTTGGCAGCGACTCCGAGGTGAGTTTCAAGAACCTGACCAACATTCATTCGGGAAGGAACCCCCAGAGGATTGAGGCAGATATCAACCGGAGTTCCATCATGAAGATAAGGCATGTCCATCTCAGGAACGATCACAGCAACTACTCCCTTGTTTCCGTGACGCCCTGCCATCTTATCACCGACGGAGAGTTTCCGCTTTGCGCTGACAAAGACTTTGACCTCTTTGATAACGCCGGGGTCAATTTCATCGCCGCTCTCAATCTGGTCAAGACGCCGCTCACGGTCAGCGTCAAGCTCTCCAAATCGACCTTCGAAAGAGCTTATGATCTCGAGAATCTTGTTACGTATCGGGCTCGGGTCAATTTCGATATGATCGTAAACTGCGGCTAGTTTCCGAAGAAGAGTCTTAGTGATCTTCCGGTTCGCAGGAATGATGATTTCCCCGCTCTGGGCATTGACGACGTCCAAGGGTATTTTCTCCCCAAGCAGAATGTCGGAAAGCTTTTCGGTCAGCTGGTCCGTGAGCTGGTCCTTCTTCTTCTTGTAATCGTCGTTAATTTTCTTCAGCTGCTTTTTCATTTCAGCCGGATTGACTTCTTCCGAACGCCTCCGGGCCATCCCATGGGTCGCAATACGAATATCCTGGACGATCCCTGTGCACCCAGAGGGCACCCGGAGGGAGGTGTCCTTCACGTCGGCAGCTTTTTCCCCGAAAATCGCGCGAAGAAGTCTCTCTTCGGGAGCCAGTTCCGTCTCGCTCTTTGGCGTGATTTTTCCTACTAGAATGTCACCGGGTCTGACTTCCGCACCCACTCGCACGATACCGTCATGATCGAGGTTCTTGAGCGCCTCTTCCCCAACGTTCGGGATATCCCGGGTAATTTCCTCGGGGCCTAACTTGGTATCTCGAGCGGCAACTTCGAACTCACTGATGTGAATCGAGGTGTAGACGTCTTCTTTAACGAGACGTTCCGAAATGACAATCGCATCCTCAAAGTTGTATCCATTCCAGGGCATGAAGGCCACAAGCACGTTCCGTCCAAGAGCCAGTTCTCCATCATCAGTGTTGGGCCCATCTGCTATGATCTGACCGTTTTTGATTTTATCACCAGATCTGACCAGAGGCTTCTGATTGATACAGGTTCCAGCGTTTGAGCGCATAAATTTCCTAAGAGGGTACACGTAGGTGCCCTTTTCCGGCTTCGTCTTCACCGATTCCGGATCACTGAGAAAGCGCTCGTCCGAAACCGGCAAGGTTCCGTCCTTGGTTGTAACGATGTATTCCGCTGTTGCAGCTGCAACGACCCCATCCGCTTCCGAAACAATCACGGATCGTGAATCCCGGGCAGCTTTCTCCTCCAGACCGGTGCCCACGAAGGGAGCCTCTGAAACCAGCAGGGGTACTCCCTGACGTTGCATGTTCGACCCCATGAGGGCCCGGTTCGCATCGTCATGCTCTAGGAACGGAATCATCCCTGCCGCCACCGAAACAAGCTGCTTCGGAGAAACGTCCATATAGTCGACCTTTTCAGGTTCCATCTCGAGGAATTCGCCCCGTTCCCTCGCAGTGACACGCTTGTTGGCGAAGGTGCCATCCTTATTGATCGGGTTGTTGGCCTGGGCGATAATGAATGTCTCCTCCTGATCCGCTGTGACGTATTCGATCTGGTTGCTGACCTTCCCTTTTTTAACCTTGCGATATGGTGTTTCAATGAATCCAAATTCATTGATCCGCGCGTAGGTACACATCGAATTGATGAGTCCGATGTTAGGTCCCTCTGGAGTCTCAATCGGGCAGATTCGTCCGTAGTGTGAGGGGTGCACATCCCGAACCTCAAAACCGGCGCGATCACGGTTGAGACCACCCGGCCCGAGTGCCGAAAGACGCCTCTTGTGAGTGAGCTCCGCCAGAGGGTTGGTCTGGTCCATGAACTGGCTCAACTGGCTACGGCCAAAGAAATCCCGTACGACCGCGCTGAGAGCCTTTGGGTTAATCAGTTTCTGCGGTGTCATCCCCTCGATATTCACATCGAAAAGGGTCATCCGCTCCTTGACCAGACGTTCCGTTCTGGCCAGTCCAACCCGGCATTGATTCGCCAGCAGCTCGCCAACCGCGCGCACACGCCGGCTCCCAAGGTGATCGATGTCGTCAATTGTCCCGTCTCCCTTCTTGAGGTTGAGGAGATACTTCACGGCGTTGAGGAAATCCTCCGCTACCATGATGCGTTCCGAAGAATCCACATCGATCTTGAGCTTCTGATTGATCTTGTAGCGACCTACGCGTGTGAGGTCGTACTTCTTCGGGTCGAAGAACAGGCGCTTCAGGAGAGCCCTAGCATTCGCCGCAGTCGGCGGGTCACCGGGCCGCAGCTTCTTGTAAATATCCTTGAGTGCACTTTCCTCATCTTCAGCCGGATCTTTCCGGAGAGATTTAAGCAGGATTTCATCATCCCGGGAATCAACCACTTCGATCGTCTTGATCTTAAGGGCAAGCAACTGTCGTACCACCCCGATCGTCAGAGGGTCGTAGGCGCGAGCCACGACGAGGTCTCCGTCCTTAATATCCTCGAACAGAACCATTGGACTGAGTTCCTCCTCATCCATTGACTCACTCAGCTTCAGCTTCTTAACCTTGTAGAACTGTTCAATGAGTTCCCGCTCGCTGGGATACCCAAGGGCTCGCAGGAAGGTCGTTGCGAGGAACTTACGACGACGACGACGACGGTCGAGGTAGACGTAAAGAAGGTCGTTCGTATCAAATTGGACCTCCAGCCAGGATCCCCGGTCCGGAATAATACGGAAAGAGTGAAGAATCTTTCCGTTAAGGTGAACAGACTTCTCGAAGCAAATACCGGGAGAGCGGTGCAACTGGGAAACGATAACGCGCTCTGCGCCATTGATGACGAAGGTTCCCCGGCGGGTCATCATAGGTAATTCGCCCATGTAGACTCGCTCTTTCTTGGTCCCTGTTTCGTCCTTGAGCTTGAACGTCACGTAGAGGGCCGCGCTGAAGGTCTCGCCCGTGCGAAGGGCCTCGAGAGCCGTGATCTTGGACTCCTCTATATCGTAGGCGATGAAATCCAACTCGATGGTTTCATCGTAACTAGTAATCGGGAACACCTCCTTGAAAACAGCCTGCAGGCCGGTCTCCGTGCGCTGGGACGGGGCGATGTCCTGCTGCAGAAAGTCCTCGTAGGATTTACTTTGAACCTCGATGAGGTTGGGCGGTTCAATAACTTCTTCGATGTTTCCGAAGTAACGACGGTCGGCCATGGTGGTCTTTCTCGTTGATGGGATGGCGCCATCCTTGCGGGATGACGATTTTCTATGTTGTCGGCAGGAACCCTTCCACTCCACCCAGCGCTAGCAGGGTTTCGGGGAGTCGGGATATCTAAATGTTCGTGAGTCCGGAGCTTCTGCTCCGACTTCAGATTCCTCTCCCTCTTGTTTCGTGGAAGTTGAACCTGAAGTCGAACCAGGCGGTTCTGCCGGGGCCCGATCAAAGGCCCCGGCAGAAGAAAGCCGGTTACTTCAACTCGACCGTGGCTCCAGCCTCTTCGAGCTTGGACTTGGCAGCCTCGGCGTCGTCTTTGGAAGCACCCTCCAGCACATTGACCGGGGCACTCTCGACGAGCTTCTTGGCATCGGCGAGTCCCAGTCCGCTGGCAACTTCACGCACGGCCTTGATGACCTGGATCTTGTTACCCCCGGCGCTCTCAAGAGACACGTCGAAGCTTGTTTTCTCTTCTGCTGCCTCAGCCTCTGCTGGTGCAGCGACCGCGACAGCGGCAGCGGGAGCTGCAGCGCTTACGCCCCAGTCCTCTTCCAGTTTTTTTACCAGCTCGGAGGCTTCCAGAACGGTAAGCTTGCCGAGTTCTTCTGCGATTGTATTGATATCAGCCATTGTATTTTTATTTTCGGTATCGTCGTTTACGGAGCTCCGTGTCGTTTCAGACCACCAGCCGGCGGCCCGACGAGGAACCATCTGTGTTTACAAGTCTTCGCCACCTGAGCGGATCCGACTATCCCTTCAAATTTTTTCAGTAAGTTAAGTGATTGAAAATAGACTCATTCCCCTGCGGGAATCTTAATTATCGCCATCATGCTTGGCCTTGAGCACGCGCGCAATGGCGGCACCTGGCTCATTGAGTACCCGAGCCAGCATCGATGCAGGCTGGTTGATGACCCCAAGCAAGGTTGCGAGGAGAACTTCCCGAGGCGGCAGGTCGGCGAGGGCCTTGATCTGCGCTTCGTCAAGGAGAGCCCCGTCGAGGAGACCGCCCTTTACCTCGGGCTTTTTAAATTCCTTTTGAAAGTTTTTAACGGACTTAGCGGCTCCGCATACATCTTCCGTTCCGGTGATAAACGCTGTCTGGCCCTGCAAAGCCTCATCCAGCCCGGGCATTCCCGCGGATTCGAGAGCGCGCTTCATGTGGCTGTTCTTAGCCACATGACACTCAGCCCCACCCTCACTCAGACGAGTCCGGAGCTCGTCGAACTGAGGCACCGTCATTCCGGTATAATCCACGACGAGGAGGAAGGGAGAAGCATTTACCCTGCTGAGTAATTCATCTACGATAATCTGTTTGTCAGGATTCATGCTCTTATTCGGTAAGTGCTGCATTGTTCTCCAGCTTCAGGCCGGGTAGCATTGTCGCTGCAATAGTGATATTCTCAATATAGTTGCCCTTGGCAGACGCCGGCTTTGCCTTGACCACACTCTCGATGAGGGCCTCAGCATTCTCCCTTAGCTGGTCCTCTGAAAACGAGGCTTTCCCGATTCCTGCCGAAATATTTGCGTTCTTATCGAGCTTGTAATCCACTTTACCAGCCTTCACCGCCTGGACCGCACTTGCCGTGTCGTCCGTTACAGTACCAGTTTTGGGATTGGGCATGAGCCCACGAGGCCCAAGCACACGGGCAATCTTCCTCACCTCGCCCATCGCGTCAGGAGTAGCAATTGCAGCGTCAAAATCGGTAAACCCATCCTGGACTTTCTTAATCATGTCCTCAAATCCTACATGATCTGCTCCTGCCTCGGTAGCTGCTTTCGCAGCCTCTCCCTGAGCGAAGACTACCACACGGACATTTCTGCCTGTCCCATGAGGAAGACTTACGCTACCCCGGACCATCTGATCACTTTTCTTCGCATCTACCCCAATCCGGAACGACAGAGTAACAGTGGGATCAAATTTTGGAGCCGGGAACTTTTTAAGGGTCTCCACAGCCTCCGCAAGAGCGTAGGGGCGATCTTCAACCACCTCCGCGGCCTTCTCGTATCTTTTACTTCGTTTTTTTGGCATTAGCTTAATTGCAGTTCGAGCGGACCTGGCTGGATCCTCCTGCGGTTGTCTGTCTTATCTTCTTTCGTAAAAATCTTCTGATCCTACCTGCTTCACATTCCCTCAACCTCGAGGCCCATTTGCATCGCTGTGCCGGCCAGGATCTTTGCCGCCTGCTCAGGATCGTCGGTGTTTAGGTCTGGCATCTTCACCTTAACGACTTCCATCAGTTTGTCCTTGGTAATCTTGCCAACCTTTTCCTTGTTGGGCTCTCCGGACCCGGATGCGATGTTCGCAGCTTTTTTCAGCAAAACAGCCGCCGGGGGCTGCTTCGTGACGAAATCAAAGCTACTGTCGGCATAAACGGTAATAATTGTGGGAAGCAGATCCCCGGCCTGTTGCTGCGTGGCTGCGTTGAAATCCTTGCAAAACTGCATGATGTTCACGCCTGCCTGACCCAGAGCGGGTCCGACCGGAGGTGAGGGATTCGCCTGTCCTGCCAGGATCTGAAGCTTGAGGGTGCCTTTGACTTCTTTTGCCATGGAATGAGTGGTGTCTGAATGTGAATGTTTTGACTACGTGCGTGAATTTTTCCCTTTGTCTTGATCGGGCTGTCACTGGAGGGAACAGCGGCCTAGCCGGGCTCCACCTGCCAGAATTCGAGTTCTACCGGTGTCGAGCGACCGAAAATCGTGACAGCTACGCGAAGCTTGCCCTTTTCCTCGTCAATCTCTTCGACCACCCCATTCTGGCTTTCGAAGGGGCCATCTGCAACTTTCACAGTGTCCCCAACTTCAAAGCTGATCGCAGGCCGAACGCTATCTTCGCGCTCTTTAATCTGAGCGAGCATACTGTCCACCTCCCGCTGGCGCATCGGTATCGGCTGATCCTTGGTTCCGGCAAAACCAATCACTCCGTCCATCTCCTTGACGAAATACCACGTATCCTCAACCAGTTTGTTGTCCTCCGTGAAAAGGCTCATGTTAACAATGATGTAACCCGGATAGAACTTCCGCTTTGTTTCGGTTTTTTTTCCACGGCGCACCTCGGACACCATCTCGGTAGGAACGAGGACTTCGAAAATTTTGTCTTTCAGCTCTTCCTGCTCCGTCAGAGCACGAAGCCTCTTNGCGACCTTCTGCTCCTGTCCGGAGAGTACGTGCACTACGTACCACTGCTGCTTNGATGGGGGGATGGTAGGCATTGGGTCTATCAGCCTCGGCCGATCTGGGTGAGAAAATCAACGACTTCGCGGTGCACCAGATCCCAGAGCCCCACGTAGGCAGCGAGGAGCAGGATAGCGATCAGAATAACCACTGTGGAGTCAACGAGCTCCTTGTATTTCTTGAAGCCCTTGACTTTGGGATCTGGATCCCAGGGCCATGAGGCCTTGCGCAGCTCTCCTTTGACCTCGCCGACGAAGGTCGAAGTTTTCCGAGGAAACTTTTTAAGAGATTTAAGCATGATGGCTGATTACGGGGGCGGGAGCTGGCAGGACAGGCGAGACTCGAACTCACAACCCTCGGTTTTGGAAACCGATGCTCTACCAATTGAGCTACTGTCCTTTTGGCGCGTCAGGGGCACCCCGGCAAGACGCCCGAGTGCCCCCTTGGTAAAATCGGTTTTGATTGCGTAATAGGGAAAGCGTTACTTGATGATCTTAGCTACCCGTCCGGCACCAACCGTGCGACCACCCTCCCGGATAGCGAAACGCATGGTCTCTTCCATCGCGATAGGTGTAATCAGCTCAACGTTCAGTGTAATGTTATCGCCAGGCATCACCATGTCCACTCCATCGGGAAGGGAAATACTGCCTGTCACATCGGTGGTTCTGAAGTAGAACTGAGGGCGGTAATTACTGAAGAAGGGAGTGTGACGCCCTCCCTCATCCTTGGACAGAACGTAGACCTCAGCTTCGAAATTGGTGTGGGGTTTTACCGATCCCGGCTTGGCAATAACCTGACCACGCTCGATCTCCTCCTTCTTGATACCCCGCACGAGCAGGCCAACGTTGTCACCCGCACGACCTTCATCAAGCAACTTGCGGAACATTTCGATGTCAGTGATCGTGGTTTTCTGGGTGTCCTTGATGCCGATGATCTCAACCTCTTCCATCTTCTTGATGATTCCCCGCTCTACACGGCCAGTAGCCACTGTTCCCCGTCCTTCAATCGAGAACACGTCCTCAACAGGCATAAGGAAATCCTTGTCAATCGGCCGCTCTGGCTCCGGGATATACGAGTCGACTGCTTCCATGAGCTTAAGGATCGACTCCTTATGTCCGTCGTCGCCCTCAATCGCCTTAAGGGCTGAGCCCTTCACGATCGGGATGTCGTCGCCAGGAAACTCGTATTGTCCGAGCAGTTCGCGAATCTCCATTTCAACAAGCTCAAGAAGCTCTTCATCGTCAACCTGGTCAGTCTTGTTGAGGTAGACACAAATCGCGGGAACACCCACCTGACGGGCGAGAAGAATGTGCTCTCTGGTCTGAGGCATTGGTCCGTCCGCAGCAGACACAACGAGGATCGCTCCGTCCATCTGGGCTGCTCCTGTAATCATGTTCTTCACGTAGTCGGCGTGCCCGGGGCAGTCGACATGGGCGTAGTGACGATTATCGGTTTCATACTCGACGTGAGCTGTCGAGATGGTAATACCCCGCTCTTTCTCTTCCGGAGCGGCGTCGATTTCGTCGTAAGCCTTGACGTCTCCACCCCCCATTTTTTCTGCTAGCACCATCGTAATGGCTGCGGTGAGGGTGGTTTTTCCATGATCGACGTGACCGATCGTGCCGACGTTCACGTGAGGCTTGGTCCGTTCAAACTGTTCTTTGGCCATATGCTTGATTCCTGTGGATCTTTTATTCTCTTCGCTCAAAGCTCATGGCGGGAATTGAACCCGCGACCTCGTCCTTACCAAGGACGCGCTCTACCCCTGAGCTACATGAGCGAGGTATTTTGCTCCCTGCGACGCGTGGACAGTTCACCCTAGGTTAATAGGTTTATTGCCCCAGAAGGAAATGGCCAGCGCCGCCAAAAGCGGGCGGAACCTATCAGAGCCCTCTACGCTGTCAAAAAAAAAGTAGAATGGAAAGAAATTCGTCAAAACCACCCCAAATCTAGGTATTTATACGATACCGCCCCCTGAGGGGCCTCTACGCCCACCCTCAGGACCTCAATGAGGGCCCGTTTTCTCGACAATTTCCTCTATTTCGGGCGCTTTATCGGTCCCAGATTGTATTTCATCAACCCGTTTTACCTCCATCGCCTTACCACTTTGCTCGTCCACCCCGACGATCACCCCGCAAATTCGCACAGGCCCCTTGGCTACCGGAAACCTTGTGGGCATTCCAGTTCGTAACCGCCAAACCACAGAAGCAATCTCGCGGCCAAGGACCGACTCAGCGGGGCCACACATACCTGCATCCGTTAAATAAGCCGTTCCCCCCGGAAAAATCTGCTCATCGGAGGTCTGAACATGGGTGTGAGTTCCCACTACAAGAGAGACTTTCCCGTCCATGGCACGGCCCATCGCGATTTTCTCACTGGTCGCCTCAGCATGGAAATCGAGCATAATGACACGAACCCCCTCGTCTCGCATGGATTCCACTGCCTTCTCGACGCCCTCCAGCGGACTTTCTAGTGGAGGATTCATGAATACCCGGCCCTGCGCATTGATCACTCCAATCTTACCCTTGGGGGTATCAAGGACCACGCTCCCAGAGCCAGGAGCTCCCTTGGGATAGTTGACGGGTCGGAGAAGCCGCGGTTCCGTGGGAAAATAATCCACAATTTCCCTTTGGTCCCAGACGTGGTCGCCCGTGGTAATCACCGCTGCGCCTGCTCGGAGCAGATCAATGGAAATCTTTGAGGTGATTCCTCTGCCCCCCGCAGCATTTTCTCCATTAACGACAATAAAATCGATATTCTCTTGCTCCTTCAGTGCGGCCAACCGGGCGATGACGGCCTTTCGACCGGGTTCACCGACGATGTCGCCCAAAAACAGGATCCTGATCATTTTAATAAATCTATGTTATAGAATACCCGGCCGGCAGCCACCTGGGGAATTCAATCAGGTCCCCGCCGGACGACAACAGGATTTACTTGTCACTATGCCATGCAGTCTGCGTAAGACCTCGATTCTCTGCTCCCTTGGAGCGGCGCTGATCATTGGCTGTGTCTACCTCTGGCTTCAGCAGTTCCCAAGGCTCTCTGAACACTCCCTCGTCCCCGACCCTGATCCCAGACTTGCAGATCTCGGCAAGGCTTCAGACTGGAGTGCCTTGAAGCGCTACGACGGGGTCTTGTCCAGGGATGAATTCGATACCGCCCTGCAGGACATCTACCTCCTCGGGCCTAACAGGCATTTCGATATTACCAATGAAGGGGTCAGGGTAGCCTCAGCTATTTCGCAACACGTCCCTCGAGTCGCTTTTGCACAGGGAGAAAGCCGAACCAGCCCGCCTCGCTACTGGCGACCGGCATCCGAGCTTTCCCTCGCTCCTGAAGGTCGTCCCCTCGACGGGGTGCGCATCGCAATTGATCCGGGTCATATCGGAGGAGAGTGGGCGCAAATGGAAGAGCGTTGGTATCAAATTGAAGAAACGACACCTGTCACGGAAGGAGATATGACTCTTTTAACCGCCAAGCTTCTTGCTCCCGACCTCGAGGCACTTGGAGCGGCCGTCACTCTGGTGCGGTCAAGCCCTGATCCCGTCACTGAACTGCGCCCAGATGACCTGCGGGGCTATGCGGAGCGGCTCCTTAGCGGAGCCCCGGAGGAGAAGATTATCTCCCTCTCCGAGAGATTGTTCTACCGGACCGCAGAGATCCGGGCCCGCGCCCGGCTGATCAACAATACGATCAGGCCCGACCTCGTGCTATGCCTTCACTTCAATGCGGAGAACTGGGGCCCCACGCCGAGGAAGCCACGATTGTCACCGAGAAACCATTTCCACATCATTCTGCACGGTGCCTATCTCGACAGTGAAATCGCACATGAAGACGAGCGCTTCGAACTGATGCACAAGGTTTTCCAGGGCACCCACGAGGAAGAAGCCGCTCTGGCAGAAGTAATGGCCACCTCCTTCCTCAAGGAGACAGGGCTTCCCGCCTACCTCTACAGCATCGGCAGGCCAACGAAACGCATTGGCCCGGCCTTGTGGGCCCGCAATCTTCTAGCCAATCGTCTTTACCAGTGCCCAGTTCTCTTTTTGGAACCCTATGTCATGAACAACAACGAGGTCTATGAACGTATCCAATTGGGAGACTATGAGGGGGAGCGTGAGGTAGCCGGATCTAGAAGGCGATCGATCTACCGGGAATATCGAGATGCTGTCCTCACCGGACTGAGAACATACTATGAATTCCGGAGACCAACAAAATGAAGAGGGCCCCACTAGAGCGGATTCCTCCTTCCCTGCTCCAAGTGGGACGGCTAAGATTTTCCCGCACTGCGCATGAAAGATCATCTTCTTATCGCCGGCTGTGGTTACCTTGGTGAACAAGTAGCCCAGCATGCGAGCAACTCCGGTTGGCAGGTTACTCGTCTCTCCAAGTCCGGCGATAACGGCTCGCTCACGTGTGATCTCTCAAAGTCCTCTGACCTCACAGATCTGCGATCCCAAATCCCTCCACCTTCCTCCATCGTATTCACCGCCTCCTCTGGCAGAGGAGGTCTGGAAGCCTACCGGAAGGTCTTTCTTGAAGGCACACACAACCTCTTCGCAACGTTCCCTGATGCTCGTCTTTTTTTCACCTCGAGCACATCCGTCTATCATCAGACGGACGGATCTCTGGTGACAGAAGATTCACCCACAGAGCCTGAACGCGAGACAAGTGAGATCCTTTTGGAGGCGGAATCGCAGGTTCTCTCCAACAACGGAACCGTGGCACGCCTCGCCGGCATTTATGGCCCCGGTCGAAGCGCTATTCTTCGCAGCCTACTCCGTGGTGATGCCGTTATCGAAGAAGACGGAAGGCGCTTCCTCAACCAAATTCATCGCGATGATGCCTCCAAGGCTCTGCTCCACCTTGTAACCTTCCCAGAGTCTACTGCTCAGATCTACAATGTCTGCGACTCTTCACCCCTTCACCAGGGAGACTGTTACCAAGCCCTCGCTGCTCTCTTTGGTCTTCCTCAGCCGCCAAATGGCCCACGTCCACAACATCGCAAAAGAGCGTGGACGCACAAACGGGTCAGTAACGAAAAATTACGGGGCACGGGATGGGAGCCCAATTACCCCTCCTTTATCGACGCCGCCGAGGCCATTCATTCCACACTCTGACTTCGGCTGGCACGCCCTCTCCGCTACCGACAAGACCCCCATCTCAGGCTAGCGCCATCGATACTTGCGGATACCGTCGGCAATCGCACGCGCTGCGGTAGTCTGAAAAGAGCTCGTCACGCAACGCGCACGCTCACTGGAGTTGCTGATGAACCCGCATTCAACTAGCACCGCGGGGCACTTCGTCTGCACCAGAACTGCATAGCGAGCAAAGCGGACACCGCGATTTTTCATCCTGCACTTACCTGCAAGTTCACGGTGAATTGACGAAGCCAGCTGCCTCCCAGCCGCGCCTGCATAAAAGGTCTCGGCTCCCCGCACCATTGTATTCCGAGTAGCATTGAAGTGTATACTTACGAATATCGCGTTACGGTAGCGGTTTGCGATCGATGCGCGACGTGACAACGATAGGAAGGAATCGCTTCTCCGAGTCATTACGACCCGGAAGCCGTTCTGCTTGAGATAATACTCAAGCTTGCTGGCGACTTTCATATTCAGAGACGACTCACGGACACCGGCCCGGTATGCTCCCCAGTCCTTCCCGCCGTGACCCGGATCAATGATCACAGTCTTCCCCCGGCCAACGGTTGATACCGAGCTCGTGGACTTGGCTTGGGTCGCTGCTTTTGCAGTCGTCCTGCTGGAACCCGTGGAAGTGGCCCCCGGAATCCTGATCTTTTGCCCGATCTGAAGCTTCCGATGATCCTTGATGCCGTTGTGCGACATCAGCTTTGAAACAGACGTCTTATACTTCCGGGAGAGCCCATAGAGAGTCTCCCCCTTGCGAATCGTGTGAACACCACCCAATAGGACGGAACCCGAGCACAGAAGCATCAGGGCCGCCACCACCGTGAACCGAATGTGGTGAGGGGGGGACATGAGAACAGCAACCCCAGTGCTAGCAACTACTTTTAAATAAGTCAAATAGTAAACAGATACTAAGTAAACAGCAGCTTACTGCTGGTAGTCCGGCCGTCGATCTCACGCCTTGTCTGACTCGGGCTCCTTGTCTGACTCGGGCTCCTTGTCTGACTCGGGCTCCTTGTCTGACTCGGGCTCCTTGTCTGAC
>NZAC01000022.1 GCA_002686085.1 Roseibacillus sp.
TGCTGGAGCAGGTGCTGGAGCAGGTGCCGGAGCAGGTGCCGGAGCAGGTGCTGGAGCAGGTGCTGGAGCAGGCCAAGGAAGCGGTCAGGGTCAGGGTCAGGGCGGTGGCCAAGGACAGGGCAACCCTCTCGACCTTCAGGAAAGCTCCGCTGCCGGAACATCCTCAACTGTCGCTCAGGGGGACGCTGTGGCTCGAAGCCGCCAATCGAACAATTCTCTCACTCGGCGCAGACGCTCTGCCGCTATTCAGAACTACGTGCAGCCCCTTCCAGTCGAATTCCGGAAGATGGTTGCGGAGTACTACGAAGCCCTTGAGGAATGAATACCCGAACACTTAGCACGACGACCATGGCTGCACTGACCGCAGCCTCTCTCTTCAGTCTAACCCTGTTCCCCACCGGGGCGGAGGCACAGGACGAATCTGCCCCCACCCAGACCGTTGGAATTGCGAGGCTCACCCCGGAAGCCGAGGCCTCCATTAAAAAAGGGTTGGCCTATCTCGCCAAGGCGGGGGTCCAGAACCCCGATGGAAGCTGGGGAGGCTCCCAAAATCCCGTGGCCGAAACATCTGTGGGCCTGATGGCCTTTATGCTGAAGGGCTATGTCCCCGGCCGCGGCGAATATGGCCGCCTGATGGACAAGGCCATTTCCTACCTCATCAACAAGGGTCGGGAACAGCGTGGATTCATGGGGACTCCGAACAATCATGCCGGAATGTATGAGCACGGGCTCGCGGTCCTGGCTCTCTCAGAGGCTTGGGGCCAAAGCAAAAATCCCCGCCTGAAAACTGGCCTGCGCCGCGCGGTCGACATCATCCTGAGAGCCCAGAATGCAGAAGGTGGTTGGCGCTACAATCCGGAACCCCGGGACGCCGACCTGTCCATGACGGTTATGCACGTAGTGGCACTCAACTCCGCCAGAGAAGCAGGCATCTCCGTCCCTGATGCCACCATCGAGAAAGCCACCAAATACGTCCTTTCCTGCCAGGACGAAGATAGCGGGGGCTTCCGCTACCAACCCGGCGGCGGTGAGCCCGGATTTGCGAGATCCGCAGCGGGAGTCATGTCCCTCATCATGTGCGGACAGCTCCGGCACAAGGCAACCCAGCGCGGGCTTGCCTTTCTCAAGGCCTACCCCGATCGCAAGTTCGACAAGAATTACCCCCGTTTCCATTACTCCCACTACTATGCCATCCAAGCCATGTATCAGGCCGGCGAGTCAGACTTCCAATCCTGGTATCCCAGAATAGCGGCGACTATCGTCTCCAAGCAGCAGCAGGATGGAAGCTGGAGTGGGGCCCACGGCACGGTCTACGGGACTGGATTTTCAATTCTCATCCTCGGGGTGCCCTACCGCTATCTACCGATTTATCAACGCTAGCAGCCGGCCTCTTCCGGACCGAGAACAGCGAGCGCCGGGGCAACCGGGGCTCGCACCATCTCACTCGCTAAGGTTACCAATGATACGACTTTCTCTCAGCATCTGCATTGGCCTGGTCGTTCAGGTCAGCAGCTGGAGCCCGGCGGCTCCTCCCCCCGCAGGGGCGGGGCGGATGATACAGCAACTGCAGAGCGAGAGCTGGATTGAACAGGCCGAAGCCCTTCACTACCTTGGGGAGCATCGTGTTGAGATGGCAGCGGCACCGGTGCGCTCACTGCTGGGGGCCAAGGACGTGCACCCTTGGACCCGTGGTCAGGCTCTTCTTTCCCTCTCTCATATCGAGGGTGAGGTAAATCCGGCTGAATTCGGGAAATGGGTCGCCCACGAGCACCCTGCCGTCCGGTCATCGGCCGCTGAAGTTCTCGAGTCTTACGGGGGCAATTCTGCGGTGACCTGGATCGAAATCCTTCTGAAGGACCCGGACGTAAGCGTCCAATGCCATGCCGCAGCAGCTCATGCAAAACGCCGTAAGGCCGCCGCTTGGAACGTAGTCGGACCACTCACCTTGGAGCCTGCGGCCTCTACTGCACGGGCCGCTGCAAGGGCTCTCGCCTTCACGGGAACCGCGGAAGCTCATGCGCGGCTCACAACGCAAATATCGACACCCGGTTTGATGCGGGAATCCCTGAGGGGGATCCGGAGCATAGAAGATCCGAAGCTGATTCCAATTCTTCTGAACCTGCTGCCAAACCTGGAGGAAACCCACCTGAATTACGGAATGGTTCTGACCGCACTGCAGAATCAGGAATGGAAAGCTGTAATCTCTGGTCTTACCACCTTTATTCAGAGTGGGAACGAGCAGAAGGTGAAAACCGGCGCTCGTCTCATCACAACCCTGACGCGCTCCCCGGAACTTGGCGCCCCTCTTCGTAATGCACTGGGCGAGGCGACCCAGACCGAGACCATCGAGGCCGGCCTGATCGCTCTTGGTTCCGCTGTAATGAACCCTGATGAGCATGAGGAGTTCTTTCGCTCCAAACTCAAGCATGAGGAACCCTCGATTCGGTCCTTGAGCATTCGCTGCCTCGCTCACTGCAAGGAGATCAATCACTACGAAGTCCTCCGGGAGAGTCTCGATGATGAACATTATGAGGTAGTCGAGGCCGCCCTCAGCGCCCTCAAACGCCAACCCGCTGTAAATGCTCCAAAGGGTCAACTGGTCTCCTATCTTGAAACTCCCTTATCCAGTAACAACGAGTCTATTCGCGCACTTGCCTATGACGTTCTCGCCCACGCCGGGAGCGAAGCCGACTTTCGTCCGGCGATGGCCGCTCTTGAGGAGCTTCTCACCGGCACCGATGAGACCCTTCGCTCAGCCGCTGCGACGGCACTGGGCGCTCTCGCGCCAGAGGATCAGATTGGAGAGGTGGTGGCCGCCCAAGGCTACCTCGCCCACTGGATGGTGATCGGCACCTTCCTCAACGACAAAGAACACAAGGCCTTCGATGAAGTTCACGAGCCAGAAAAGGAGCTCGATTTCGAGAAAAGCTACAAGGCGACCTATATTTGGCTCCTCGAGGGCCGGAGTGATAAACCTATTGAGCGAGAAGTTACCTGGGGTGAAGGCATCGTAGATCAGACGGATGGAAAACTCTCCATGTCCTCGCAGTTGCCTCCGCCTGGATCCTTCGCGGTGGGTTATGCTGTGGCAGACATCCACGTGGATAGTGACAGGGAGGTGTTTCTGGATATCGACGGTGACGACGCATTTCGGGTATGGCTCAACGATGAAAAGATCTCAGAGAAAATCGCTCCCTACCAACACCGCAAGGACTGCATCGCTGAAGACAAGGGACTGAAGGTCAAGCTCGTGGCCGGCACCAACCGGTTCATCGTCAAGTCCGCAAACATTGATCACCGCTGGTGGGTTCGTCTGCGCCTTACGGATTCCAATGGAATCCCCACTCCTTTCCGAAAACCATGAGCCAGAGCATGCGATCGCTCCTCTGCTTTCTTCTCCTGCTCAGCGCTAACACTTTCGCTGCTCCCGAAGAAGTTCCGACCTCTGATCCACGCTGGGCCAAAGCACAGAGTAGTTACAAAGCGGGAAGCAAGGGGGAAGGTCACAGACTGCTCATTGCACTCGCCGACTCTCATCCTGGCGAGCTGGGCCTTGCAGTGGCTTGCTATTCCAAAATTCTCGAGGTGGAGGGACAGCCCCTGAAATCCAATCCGTGGATCGATCTTGCGGCTGACAGGCTTATGGCCCTAGAGCAGTTCGGTGCAATTTCAGCGAACACCAAGGTCCTTCACTCGGCTGTCTCCCGTGTCATCGACAAGGCTCTGCTGGAGGGACGGCATCTCGAAGCCCGCGCGACCAGCGACCGGTTCCTGGGCAAGAACCCAAACGACCTCTATTGGCGGATTCGTCACGCTTACAACTACCGGAGAATGGACCTTCTCGACACTCTTCCTCTCTACCAGAAATTGAAGGAGGAATACGACCCTGACCATCCCCATCCGCCTACCCGCGAACTATGGGCATGGATGCAGCCAGAGCTCAAAGCCATCGAGCAGCTTCCCAGCCCTATCTACCCTCTTCCCAAGGGAACACCACTCCTTCTCATGGAGCCCGATGACCCGGATGGTTACTGGAGAATCGTACTCGACCGGTCTCCAGCAGATGTCCCCACCATGGTCGACCGGGTTGCAGCTCTCTCGGCCACTCAGATCGTTCCATGGGCGGACCAGACTGGGCTCACCGATCCCCTACGGGCTCTCGATCTGCACCTTCAAAGCAAGGCACCCTTGGAGCTACGGGCACTGCGCAAACTCCAGAACGATCTTTTTGAGAGGGAAAGGCTCCCCACAGCTCCCAGCGAGAAAGAGCTCCTGGCTCTTAGCAGACGGTTCGCGTGGTCCGCTACCATGCAAGAGAAGCTCCTTGCGCTGGCTAATACAGCTCTCTGGACAGGTCGCCCCGAGTCTGCTCTCCGCAGTTTCCAGGAACTCCTCGATCATACCGAGGATCCGGAACTCAGGGGGAGTGCCCAGACAGGGTTCTGGACTGCCCTGAGACTCATCGGGGCCGTCGCCGAGATTGAGGCCTCCGCCGATGTGGTCGACCCAGGTAAAACATACCCATGGATGGGAAGGGCCGCCAAAGCGGCAGAGATCAGAGGCGAGCTCCTGAAGAACCGCTCCGCTCCGCTGAACAGCGTAGCCCCCACCCTCGAGTCCCTGCGCCAGCATGTCCTGCAGCTCCCTCCGGTTTCTCCATGGCCAACAGACACCCCGGCTGTCGGTTTCGGCATCGATCTGCAGGTATCCGGGGGCCAGGTCCTTGCCAGCGGCCGGAACCTGCTCGTCAGCTACGACGCCGAGAACCCCGGCGCCCCACTCTGGTCCCAGCTCCAGCGTCATCCTGTTGAGCTCCATCGGAGAACCGGATATCACCCCGGCTACTTCCGGCCGCTGATCAGCAATGGTGTGATTTACACGAGATGGGGACTTCATTCTCTCCCTGATGGTGTCGCCGCGTTCATGTTGGCCGGAGGAAAGCCACTTTGGGCCTACGCTTACGAACGCGGGAGCTCTCCATTTTCCAAGGGTGTTCCAATGGGCGATCCAACAGTAGCGGACGGAAGTCTTTTTTACCTGCAATGGCATACTCCCGGTGACGTCACCGACCGGAACCGCACCATCAGCCTGATAAATTTCGACCTGCAAAAACATCAACCCCGCTGGTCTGCTGATCTTGCGAGCTCAGGGAAAGCCATGGACACGGCCGGGAGCATCCAAAAATCAACACCCCAGAATACCCTATACGGAAATTCCGTCACGGTTCACCGCGGTGCTGTCTACTGCAATACCAATGCTGGAATGATCATCCGCTGCGATATCCGCGATGGGCAGGTTGACTGGACTCACAACTACCGCAGAAAGAACTCCAGTCTTGTCTCCGAAAACTTGGGCACACGGCCAATTATCAGCGGAAATAATGTCATTTGCATGCCACGGGATGATGGCCGGATTTTCGCCCTCGATCAGAGGACCGGCCTTCTCGTCTGGGACAATCCTCTCGTCGTCGGTACTGAGGCTATTGGGGTTTGTGGAGATCTTCTCATCGTTAGAGGAGCAGGCGTTATGGCGGGACTGGATGTCCACACCGGAAAGGCCCGATGGTTCAGCCCAAGCCCGGAAGGCGTGCTGGGTCGAGCGTTGCTGATAGAGAACTCGGTATATGTAGGTTCCGGGAGCCAGCTTATCCGAATGGACGCCGCTACGGGGAAGGTTCTGGAGCAACGCCCATGGTCACTAGGCAATGCCAGACCTCTGGCGTTCACTCTCAAGGGGAACCAGCTGTTTGTGATAAGTGACAGCCCCGCCCCGGACCGTAGACATGATCTTGGAAAACCCCTGGCTAGGGTGGACACTCCTCCCCGTGCTCTCGGGCTTCCCCTTAAACGCACCTGGCAACTCAACCGGAGTAATGCTCGCATTGCCATTCCTCCTGCCTCTTCAACCCTTAAAGAGTCCGCCTACATTCTCTCCGGGGGCATTCTCGAGTCCATCGACCTCAGCCCGAGTGGGTCGATCAATTGGCGCCGCTTTGTGGATGCCCACAAGGCTCAGCTGTCATTCTTCGATGACAAACTTCTCCTCGTGGAAAACGGACGAAACCGGCGTGGCTTCAGCCGGGCCGTTGCATTCAGCGCCAAATCAGGACGTATTCTATGGGAATCAATGGTACCCGCGTCCCTTGGAAACCCACTCTTCTTCGAAAGCAAGCTGATGTACCACGACCGTCGGGGGAAAATGGTCGTCCTTGATCTCACAACTGGGGAAACAATCTGGCAGCGCACCTTGGATGAAGGAGATCTGGTCGATCCACACTGGGATGGAAAGCAGCTGCATGTCTTCCACGCGTCGTCGTGGCATGGCCCTCACCTCCTCGTTCTCGATCCTGCTACGGGAAACACGGTCACTCGTGATTCGGTCAGGGTGACCACAACGTCCGCCCCTAACATTGCCAAACCCGTAGATGATGGATGGCTGGAGGTACGCTTTCCCGAAAGGACCGCGAGTTGGATCCGCCTGGCAGCCCTTTCCGAGGTCAACGGTCAGGGCTGGGCCTCTGCCGCAGAACTTCATGTTCTCGACGAGGAAGGTAATCCTCTGCCAAGAGACGAATGGACCATTGAGGCGAACCATGAGAGGAACAACGGCCTCCGCGCCCTGCCTCGCAATCTGATCGATGGGGACCCACTCACATGGTGGCACTCCCCATGGAAGGATCCTGAAAAACCCCGCATCGGAAAAATCATTCCCCATCCTCATTTCATCCATGTCAACCTCGGGAAGAATTATAAAATCAGCGGGTTCCGTTATCTTCCGGCCAAGATCAACAATAACAACGGCATGATCCGCGATTACGAGTTTCATTCCCGGGAAAATCATCAGGACTGGGGCACCCCGGTTGCCGCTGGAATATTAGTTAACCGGCTCAGAGTACATCGTAACTATTTCGGCCCACGTGCTGTCTTCTTCGACGCCCGTAACTATCCCGGCAAGGATCAGGCTGTCTTTCGATACGACCTCGAAAAAAAGACAACGGAACTTGTTGAGACCCAGGCTCAGCTTCTCTCCATGCACGGGCCTTATGCCCTGATTACTTCACAGAACAAACTCATCTTACGCCGCTCGGATGATTCTTCCTACCGTTTCGAACTCACCCCACAGATCAACCATGGACACCATGGCCATATTGTAATCGAGGGAGACCGGTTAGCAATGGGCCGCCACAAAATCGCAATCGCCGACCTTAAGACAAAACAGTTTCTCGAATTACCGGAGAGCCCAGGCTCACGACGTGACCAAAACGGTATCTTTGTGAAGATTCCCGATGGCCATTTCCTGAAGATTGTCCACCACGGCAACAAGCAGGAGCTCTCACTCATTAATAGCGCCACCGGAACCATTACTGAGGGCACCATTGACAGCCAGACCGAGCGCTTTACGGAAGATCGGTTTCTCAAGACCTCCAGCCAGCAACTTCTCTCGTTCGATCGCACTCTACTGTTTTACGACAATTCGACCTTGAGTGCATGGGTCACCGCTGACTGACTTCCTGTCCATCAACCATCGGTCCCACGGAAGGACTTTTCAAGTCATCAACGAGGGCCTATAACCGGATATGCGCGCCCTCTCCAATCTTCTGCTCCTTTGCGTGGCCATCGCGTCGGCCGCCAGCGGCCGACAGCCTAATATCGTCTACATCATGTCGGACGAACTTGCCTATTATGAGCTCTCTCACATGGGGAACCCTTACATCAAGACTCCACGAATCGATGCCATGGCAAAGGAAGGCATTCGTTTTACTCACGCGTTTGCTGCCGCTCCCGTGTGCGCGCCACTACGCTGCAACCTTATGACCGGAAAGCACGCTGGTCACACTTCGGTTCGAGCGAATGACGGAGGCACTCCACTTCGTGCAGATGAAGTCACTATCGCCTCTCTACTGAAGAACAAGGGTTACGCAACCGGAGGATTTGGCAAGTGGGGAGCCGGAGGCCGGGACTCTACAGGTGTTCCAGAAAAACACGGATTCGATATCTTTTTTGGTTACTACGATCAAGTCCATGCTCATTCGTTTTACCCCCCTTACCTGATCCGAAATAGCCAAGAAGTAAAGCTGGCCGGAAACACTGGTGGTCGCACCGGGAAAACCTATTCCCATTACGCCATCATGGAAGAGGGTCTCAAATTCATCCGGGAAAACAGGGACGCCCCCTTCTTCTGCTATCTCCCGATCACCCCACCCCACGGTATGTTTGATATTCCCAGCGATGACCCTGCCTGGGAACACTACAGGAATGAGTCGTGGATCAAGGATGACAAGATCCCGCAGGACGTGAAGAACTACGCTGCCATGGTAACCATGGTCGATAACAACCTCGGGCAGGTAGTTGACCTCCTCGCCGAACTCAAATTAAGTAACGATACCATTGTTTTCTTTACTGGAGATAATGGAGGGCAGGACCGCTTTCGCAGTCCTGAGCACCCGCGAGGGTTTTTCAGCCCAAACAAAAACCCCACCAGTGGAGTGGAGTTCCGCGGAGGCAAGGGCAGTCTCTATGAAGGAGGACTTCGCATCCCATTTCTCGTCCAGTGGCCAGGGAAAATTGAACCCGGTCAAGTCAGTGACCTGATGTTCGCCCAGTATGATATTCTCGCCACTCTGGCAGAACTGACAGGAGCGAAAGTGCCAAATGACACTGATGGGATTTCTATCCTGCCAACCCTGCTACACAGCGGTAATAGACCTGTGAAACAGGAACTGCACTCCCACTTTTACTGGGAGTTTGGAAACATGCAGGCCGTCAGGATCGGGCAATGGAAGGGCCTCTACATTAGAAATAAACAGGCGTGGGAACTCTATGACCTCGAGGGAGATATCAGTGAAACATCCAATGTAGCCGCAAATCACCCGGAGATCATCGCAACGATGACGAAAATCCTCACCGAGAGCCATGAGCCCGCCCGCCCCGGCACCTACACCACGAGAGAGCGGCACGAGCGGGACCGCTGGGCCAAGTGGGGAACATCCCGCCCTCAGGAATCTTCCAGCGCACGCAAGATGAACCGGATAAAGGAAAAGGGCCTGATTCCTTTTGAGGACATGAAAGTGCTGAGTGCCAGCAGCGAGAACCAGTCGAACAACCGCAAAGCCGCCTTCGCGATCGACGGCCGACCTGATACGCTATGGCATACAAGCTGGTCTGATGGGCTGAAAGCACACCCTCATGAACTGGTCATCGACCTTGGATCCCCCTGTAAGATCACGGGGTTCCGCTACCTCGCTCGCCAGGACGGAGGGTGGAACGGGGCTTTTGCCGACACCGAGTTCTACGTTAGCAATTCACCCACGGTCTTCACTGACTGTGCCGCCAAGGCACGCTTCACCAAGACAAAAAAGGCCCAGTCTGTGCGCTGCGAAAAACCTGCTCATGGTCGCTACGTCAAAGTTCGCGTCCTGTCCGAGGTTAACGGGAAGGCATGGGGTTCCGCCGCAGAGCTGGGCGTGGCCGGGAGAAGAATTAAATAGCGGAATCCGCGCTCTTCATCTGGCTCGATATTTCTGCAACCGAGACCATTGGACGTTAGGGGACATTCCAACAAAACTCTGGAGCATAGCCCTTCCGGGTTTTCCTTGACCCCTGCTTCCCCAGCGGCACCCTCCTTATTACCCTCCCTGTCATGCTCATCCTGCAGCCGCTCTTCCCCCTCCAAAGGAGCCTCGTTCCGGTTGTTCTCGCTCTTCTGATGATCACTTCAGCTGCCGGGCAGCTGATTCAGGTCTCTGGGAATGGGCGGCCTATCAGCAATGGGGATACGACTCCTAGCAGCAGGGACCATACCGATTTTGGCCAGATCGGGGCAGGGTCTGGCCCCGTCGACCGGGATTTTCTGATCCGGAACCTCAGCCAAGTCCCCCTGCAGATCCTTTTCTTCCAGCGGATTGGGACGCACCCGGGCAACTTCACTATCATCGATCCACCCGAGCCAATTATTCCAGGAAATGGCGAAGCCTCCCTGACGGTGCGCTTTCTCCCTCCTGCCACCGGGGGGTTGAGGAGTGCCACTATCCGTCTCGTAACCACTTCCTCAATTGACAGTGATTTCCAGTTTGACGTCGCCGCTGAATTTATCCTGCCTGCTCCCGATATTATTGTATTGGGAAATGACGTGGTGATCCCTGACGGCGCTTCCTCGCCCCTTGAATCCAACAATACAGACTTTGGAACGCTCACTCTTGAAGATCCGCCCCGCACGCGTACCTTTTCTATCCAGAACGATGGAGAGCAAACTCTCCGTGTTAGTGGTCTCAGTGTAACCGGGATCAACAGCGATCAATTCGCAATCAGCAGGCAGCCTGCCACCTTCCTTCCTCCCGGGAGTGAGACCAGTTTCGAGATTCGCTTTAATCCAGACCGGGAAGGTGCGCATCGAGTCACCATCCTGATCAATAGCAATGATCCATCCCCAAGCAAAAGAACCTATAGCTTTACCCTTCGGGGGACTGGTGTCTCGCAGCAACCCGAAATCACTCTCACCGGTAATGGTATCGAAATCCGTCCGGGGGACGATTCTCCCCAGCCAGATGATCATACTCAATTTCCTGAGGCCGATCTGCAAACCCTCTCGACTCGGGTTTTTTCTATCCAAAACACCGGTAATACTACGCTCACAATCAGTAACGTTGAGGTTCTCGGCCCGCACGGCACCGAATTCAGCATCTCCAATACTTTCCCAATTCAGCTGGATCCGGCGGAGACATTCCCCCTCCAAATAAACTTCCGGCCCGCGGAGCAGGGAGTGCGGATTGCAGATCTCAAAATCACGAGTGACGACCCCACCGTGCCGATTTTTGAGGTGGCCCTGGAAGGCCTTGGTGGCCGATTTAAACTCCTCGGCATTGAAAGGGCCGCGGAGGACATCATCATCACGTTCAGCACCAGAGCTGCTCCCGGAGCCTACATTTATCGTATTCTCTATTCTTCTGATCTCGAGACCTGGAGTCCAGTCGGCTCCGTTTTCTCCAACGGAAGGGAAACACTGCAGTTCCGACACCGTGGCAGTGGCAACCCACAAAACGGGTTCTGGAAAGTCGAAGAGGACAGCCTCTAGCGAGTTTTATTTCGCCGTCCGACGTGCAATATCGGCCAATCCATTCAGGAAGCGGACATGACATTGAACCCGCCAGTAGAGTGAATATTCCGAGGGTGTTTCAAATGTCAGAGCTGTCCGGGCATGATGAAGAAAGAGGTGCCCTGCCTCCGGCATCCCGCCGATCTCCTCCACAATTTGTTTCAGTCCCCTCGTTCTCCGCATCACACCATTCCTTAAGTCTCTGCCATCGACTCTTCCGCGGTGGCGGGGAATGATTCTTTCTAACTTCTTGAGAAGTGCCTCTCCCATATTTTCCCCCCGACGGGCTAGCTCATAGACATACACTCCCTTGGCGTCAAAATCCTCATGCAGGCATGCCGCGATCTTAAAAGTGCACCCTTCGATTATATGGCGGACCCCAGCGATAACCTCGATCTCGGGCTGGTCAAAACAACGATTCAAATCCCTGCCCTGCTCATCACCCCTCAGATTATTACCGAGGCCCCACGGATTCAGGCACGGAAAGATGATCACTGAATGATTCTGCAAAAACGGGATATTCTCTTCCGCCCATTGAAGCAGCCCCTGCACAGCTGCTGGCTCATCGCCATGAATACCGGCACTGAGATAAAGTCCTCCGTCAGAGCCCTCTCTTGAATTTGATAAAGCCAGAATCGCCGACTGGCTCGCTCCATCGAGGTCGTCTACGCGCATGCCCGCCTTCCGGGCAACTCCACGCCAGCGCTTCATGACGAAGTCAACATCATGACAGCGATGGCTCGCCATATAGACTCGCTCCTCCCGGGTCACCCCTTCGCTTCGCACAGCGGGGCCAAGAGGTCCATCCCAATGGAGCAAAAAAGCATCTCGCAGGGTTATGAGGACCCATTTATACAAGGGATCACTCTCCCAGCCTCATGAGCAATAGCCACCCAGTCCTCGTCCATTCCCTCGCCACCATTACACTCCTCCTCGCAGCTACGGCACCGCTCTCTGCACAGAAAAAGCAGGTCGAGGAGGAGAAGAAGCCTTGGTGGGATGCTCCTCAGCCCCGCTTTTCTAAATCGGAACTTGGCGGCCTCTTCAGCGGTACGGTGGATATGCGGGGAGATGCAAAAGTATCCCATCGAACCATTTACAAGGCAGTCGCGGTGCGACTCGGAAAGGGAGGAAAGGCCGGTACTGTTCTCTTTGATACCGAAATGATGCGGATGGCCTGCGCCATCCCCGACAAACCTGTAATGTTCAATACCTACAGGGATGGACTGGGAGGAGCGGGCCACTGGGTCGGATCTCCCTACCTTTTCACCGCTGAAAGCGGACCAGCATGGGCCGATGAGGGAGGGAATTTCGACGATCTCCGCAAAGGTAAGAAAGCCGGCCCACTTCCAAGGTCGTGGGCTCAATACTGTGGACTCTTTCGTCACGGAGAACGGGTGATTTTTTCCTACCGGATCAACGGAGTCGACATACTCGATATGCCATGGATTGAAGAGGTCGAGGGCCACAAGGTCGTAACGAGAACGCTGGAGATTCAACCCTCGAACTCAATCTTGGTCCTGAAAGTCTGCCAGACCCGGGAAAACACCGAAGCTCCCACAATTGTCATGCCTCACGGCAAGCCCGGCCCTTCCTTCGCCCTCGCGAAGGAAGATGGAGAGTGGCATCTTGGCATCAAGCCGAGGAAAAGCACGGCTCGCATTAAGATTATACTAGCATCGCCAGCCGCAGGTCAGATCCAGAAGATTGCGTCCACCACTGCGACTATTCCTCCGGCAGAGAACCTCTCTCAACTCACTAAGGGAGGGCCTCCGCGTCACCCATCGCCACTCGTAACCAAGGGGGCTATCAGCACGGAGAAAGGCCCCTACGTGGTCGACACGATTACACCTCCATTTGATAACCCGGATAAAATCCTGTTCCGATTCGGCGGACATGACTTCTTCTCGAATGGAGATATTGCAGTCTGCACAATAGACGGCGACGTCTGGCGGGTTTCAGGCATTGACTCAAAGCTCGATAAAATCAGCTGGCGCCGTCTTGCTACCGGTCTTTTCCAGCCTCTCGGGTTAAAGGTGGTAAAAGATAAAGCGCATGTCCTCGGCAGAGACCAGATCACCCGGCTTCACGATTTAAATGGGGACGGCGAGGCTGACTTCTACGAATGCTTCAACAACGGATGCCGTATCGGGAAACATGTCCACGAATATGCCACCGGACTGGAAACGGACCCTGAGGGGAACTTTTACTACGTCAAGGGCCACGGAGCGAATAATGAGCACGCGGGCACTCTGCTGAAAGTTTCCGCTGATGGGACTGATATCAGTGTGGTCGCCACGGGGTTCCGCTGGCCCAACGGCTCTGGAGCAGGACCCAACGGCGAACTCACGGTAGCCGACCAGCAAGGCACATGGGTCCCTTCGTCCCGGGTGGACCTCGTCAAGAAGGGAGGCTTTTACGGATTCATGAACGCCCATCATCGGAAGGAAGCTCCGACTTCTTACGATGGCCCTCTCTGCTGGATCCCTCACAAGGTCGATAATTCCTGTGGCGGACAAACGTGGAATACCTCCGACAAATGGGGCCCGTTCAAGGGGCACATGGTTCATTGCTCCTACGGAAAGTGCACCCTCTTCCTCGTAATGCAGGAAAACGTCGGAGGAGTCGACCAGGCAGGGATCTTCCAATTCCCCTTTAAATTCCAGTCGGGTGGAATGCGGGCCCGTTTCAATCCTCATGATGGCCAGCTATATGTCAGCGGCCTCAAAGGATGGCAGACAAGCGGAGCTAAGGACGGGTGCCTCCAGCGGGTTCGCTTTACAGGGGCCAAGGTCAGTATGCCCCGAAGCCTGAATATCCATGAGAATGGTATTCGTATCGGCTTTACTCAGCAACTGGACAAGGAGCTCGCCGAGGACCTTGACAGCTGGCAGATCGAACAATGGAATTACCAGTGGACCAGCAAATACGGCTCAAAGGAATACAAGGTCTCGGAGCCATCGGCTACCGGACACGACAAGGTAGAAGTCCGTTCTGCTCGGCTCCTACCGGGAGGGCAGGAAGTCTTCCTCGAAATTCCCAACCTTGCTCCTGTCATGCAGATGAAAATTGATTTTGATCTCGAGACCGTAGATGGCGATGAAGTGATCGGAGCCCTGCACAATACGATTCATGCTCTTGGTCCAGCATTATAGGTCCTCGGGACCCCATTTTCTCATAGGATTTCCTCGAACGCAGTCAGGGTCTTGTGAATGTCCTCGCCAGAAACGTCCAGATGAGTGACCAGTCGCATTGGATTACCGGGACAGACCAGAATACCTCTCTCCTTTAGTTGCTGGGGAATCTCACTCGCCTTGTCTTCAGGCAATTCAAGGTAAACCATATTGGTCTGCACTAGGTTCATTTCGATACTGCATCCGGCTAAAGCGCGGAGACCCTCAGCTAGTGTTCTTGCGTTGGCGTGATCGTCTGCCAGGCGCTCAACATGATTCTCCAGAACGTAAATCCCCCCTGCAGCGAGCAGTCCGGCCTGCCTCATCCCCCCTCCGACGACCTTCCGCCATCGCCGGGCACCCGCAATAAACTCTGCGGACCCGGCGAGCACTGATCCAACTGGTGCGCCAAGCCCCTTGGAAAGGCAGATCGAAACAGTGTCGAACGGTGCAGCAAGAGCAGAGGCGGGCTTTCCCATTTGAACAGCTGCATTAAAAAGGCGGGCTCCGTCTAAATGGAGACTTAACCCAAAGCGGGTCGCCAGCTCTTGAGCCTGCCGGGCATAACCGTCCGGAAGAACTCTTCCATTCGTTGTATTTTCAAGACAAAGCAGACGAGTTCTTGCGTAGTGATAATCGTCTGGCTTGATGAGTTTCTCCACCTTCTCGAGGTCGAGGCTCCCATCTTTTTCCTGGTCAATTGGCTGGGGTTGGATTCCTCCGAGCGCTGCAGCTCCTCCTCCCTCATAGATGTAGGTGTGTGCCTGCTGACCGACGATATATTCGTCTCCCCGCCCACAGTGTGTCAGCAGAGCACAGAGGTTACTCTGCGTACCACTTCCGACAAAAAGGCCAGCTTCCTTCCCAAGCAAGTGAGCCGCGAGACTTTCAAGCTGACGCACAGTTGGGTCATCCCCAAACACATCATCCCCAACCTCAGCACCTGCCATGACCTCGCGCATCTCCGGACCTGGTCTGGTCACTGTATCGCTCCTCAGGTCAATCTGACTCATGTCTGAAAGAAATAGGCACCCCGGGCAGTTAGGGCAAGCCCCCGTGGCCTCTGCCCTACTCCCAGCCTTGCGGAGTGAGGCTTATTCACTCTTAATGCGCGCGGTCCCTCCGCTACCTTGATGAAACCGCCTGAAAGCAAGGAGACTCCAGAAGCTCCATCCCCCGACTCCTTCGAGCTTTTTGTAAGGGATCCTTCGGACGAGCGACCGGAATACCCCGTGAAGTTCGCTTTATTCGGTGCACTTGGGGATCTTGCTCTGTCCCGCATCAACCATCAGGTCCACGAATACACCTCCACGGTGTATCCCAAGTCGCTGCGTGAAGTCTATTTTTGCGGCAGAACTCCGGATTACGACAGGAGCAGATTCATCGGGGAACTTTATTCGAAGTGCAAGGGCAACCACCAGTTGGAGTCCTACTTTACCCGTAGCTTCTTGGACACCCTCGAACAAGCCGGAGATACCGGAGAGCCGAATTCCAAGAATCTTGAGCAGGGAGTGATCGACGCCCACACGAATTCCGAGGCAGAGATTCTAACCTCGCTCGGGCAATTCCTCGTAGCGAACTATTGCGCAACTGGCACCGCAGCAGAGTTCGATTCGGTGTTCACGAACTCCCAGATCATCGATTCGGATTGGATATTCTATCTCGCTCTACCACCGACCGCCTACGCGGACACCTGCCGTCGCATTCGGGATAAGTTCAGGGACGCTGCACCTCACTCTGAGGCCTCAAACACCAGAAAACTGATTTTGCTCGAAAAACCCTTCCAGACGACACTGGAAGAAGCCACGGACCTTGCCCGGGATCTGGAGACCATGGAAGAGGAGTCGCTTGGGCTACAATTCTATTCCGTTGATCATTACGCAGCCAAATGGACGCTGTCCCGCCTGCCCGCCATGGTACACGAACTCCAGACCTTCCGGGATATCGTCTCCAACACGGAACGGGTAGTCATTGACCTGTCTGAGAAGAAAACCATCCCAACATCTCGCACAGGCTACATGGCGAGCACCGGCCTCTTTAATGATATGATGCCTCACGCGCTTGTCGCTCTCCAGTTCCTCTTCGCCGGCAAGAGTGTCGTAGTACGGAGAGATCGATCCGAGTGCCTCGCCGTAGGATCCGAAGAGAATTTTATGGCCGCGGCAGATCAGATTCAGACTGATGGTGGTGCTGCTGCCAGTCTGAATCTGGAGACCTACTTCAGCATCAAGATCGAGCTCAGAGTCTCGGAACCAGACGGAAGCTGTCCCCGCACCGTGATGGTTTATATCCGGAGCGCAAAAGCTCTGATCGAAGAGAACAAGAAAATACATATTATCCCACGCCGCGACGAAGATGACCTTCCATTCTTCACTATCGATATTGCCGAGGAAGACTTTCCAGAACCCACGGCTGAAGAGGGGTATCCAGAATCGATGACTGATGGCGACGTTGCCAAGGGAGAGCAACGGGGGTATTCGAAGATCCTCTTTGATGCGATCAGCTTCCTGAGGAGAAACAAGTTTGGGGAAGATTGCTCACTCTCACCGCCACTGGAATTTCTCACCCCGAAGCAATCGGTCGAAGTCATCAGGAACATGGTAGACATAAAGAACTGCCTTCTAACCAATCATGCCCGAGATCACGCGGGCGCTGACCCCTTTCAAAATCCTCTGTCATATTCAGCAGGTATCTCCTGGCTCGACGAAAAGAAGGAGTCGCCGATTCTCTCCCCTTTGACCCCTGGCGAATAAACGGAAAGCAGCCATCCCACGCTCTCCCCTGATCCGGCGACCTTCCATCCGATACAGGAGCTTGCCTCGTTTAACGGACAAACCTAAGAGGAATTCATGCGGTTTATCTGCACATCCATCACTTTGGCTCTTTCCAGCCTAGTTCTGGCCAACCCTGTCCTCGTTCGAGAGACCGGCCCCCTCACTCCAGAGGAGGAGTTGAAGGGGTTCTCTGTCCCGGACGACTTCAAGATTCAACTCTTTGCCTCCGAACCGTTGATCAACAAACCGATCAATCTGGCCTGGGATAAAAGGGGGCGGCTCTGGGTCTCCTCCACGGTGGAGTACCCCTATGCCGCAGAAAAAGACAGATGGGCAGATGACGAAGGGTCCAAGGTCAGAGACAGCCGCGATGCCATCAAGATTCTTGAGGACATCGATGGAGACGGAAAGGCAGATACCGTAATTGATTTCGCAGACGGCCTTAACATTCCAACCGGGGTAGTCCCCTGGCACCGGCCCGAGCACAAGGATGGCTGTATTGCGTGGAGCATACCAAACATATGGTATTTCGCAGATACCACCGGGGACGGAAAAGCAGATCTTCGAGAAGTCCTTTTCGGGCCAATGGGATATGAACGGGATACTCACGGGATGTGTTCCAGCTTTCGGCTTGGCCACGATGGATGGGTCTATGCTACGCACGGTTTCAATAACATATCCATCGTCACGGCTGGCGACGGATCAAGTGTCGAGATGAATTCCGGCAATGTCTTTCGGTTCAAACCGGACGGGTCTCGCATTGAGGTCTGGAGCCGTGGTCAGGTAAACCCCTTTGGCCTCTGCTTCGATAAAAGAGGAAACCTTTACAGTGCCGACTGCCACAGTGCCCCGGTCTACCAGCTAATTCGAGGGGCATACTACCCGAGTTTCGGGAAACCGCATGACGGGATGGGTTTCGGGCCCACCATGATTCAACATACTCACGGATCCACAGGAATCTGCGGCATTGTCCTTATAGACCGCAACCAATGGGGGCGCAGGTGGAACTACCGGATGCTCATCGGCAACCCGGTGAACTCAGTGATCAACCACGATGGGATCAAATATGCGGGTACCACCCCTGTGGCGGTGGAGCAGCCGGACTTCATGACCAGTAAGGATCCGTGGTTTCGACCTGTGGACCTGTGCCTTGGTGGAGACGGGGCACTGTATGTCGCCGACTTTTACAATAAGATCATAGGACACTATGAAGTCCCCCTCAACCACTCTGGTCGCGATCGAAAAAGAGGGCGAATATGGCGGATAACGCCTAAGGCAGGCCCATTGGCGCCCGGACCCATGAGTCTCCAAGAGTCCGGCGACAATCCAGTCGAGGAACTACAGTCACGCTCTCCCCATATCCGGCGCGCCGCCGCAGCCGAGCTCCAGCAAAACCCCCGTGCTGAATCTCTCATCCCGCTCCTCGAACTCTATTACCGGGAAAGGTCCGATGATACCCACCTGCGACATGTGATCCGGTTGGCCATTCGGTCACAGCTTGGCTCTCCCGGGGCTCTCGACGGGGAAATGGTCTCCAGACTTCTACCCACCGATATCGCTCTCGCAAGCCCGACTCCCAGCTCCTCTGCTTTCCTCCTGCAGCGACTACAACAAAGCCCTCGCCTGCGCGATACGCTTGAGATCCTCAGCCACCTTGCCCGCCATGGGAAAAGAGAAGTGCTGGAAGGAGCTGTCGCATGGATGAAGCACCAGCAGGATCGCCCCTCAAGCGTCCGAGCCGGGCAATTCAACGCTTTCATGAGAGGCATGCAGGAGCGTGGTGAGCTAACGATCGATCCTTCTCTGATCAAGATGGGACAGGATATTGCCCGTAGCCTACTTGTTGAGCGGCATGAGCGTTCGTGGTCTATGAGCTCTCACCCGGACCATCCAAAAAGCGCTTCTCCATGGACTCTGCAACAAAGAGAATGTGAGGACGGGCGGACTGTATCCGTTATTTCCAGCCTAGCAATTGGCAAACCCGGGGCCGAGTCCCGAACGGGTATTCTCCGCAGCAGTCCCTTCATCGCCCATGATACAATCTCGTTCTGGATTTGTGGGCATCGAGGACATCCTGATCAGCCTCCCCACGAGAACAATTTTATACGCCTCACAGACTCCAAAACCGGCAAGGAGCTGCGCCGCGCTTATCCCCCCAGAAACGACCGCGCTATCAAAGTCGAATGGGAGCTCTCCTCATTGAAGGGCCGCCAAGTAGAGTTGGAGGTTATAGACGGGGACAACGGGCCATCCTTTGCTTGGCTGGCCATAACGCGCCTCAAGCCGCCAGCGGCCCAAGTGGACTCGTTTGCTCCTTCCGCTGCCCATGGAGGGCTACTTGAGGGCCTCGCCCGGGTTCTTCTGGTGAGTGCTCCTGCCGATCTCCGTGACCAGCTGAAAGCGTTTCTCCCATCCCTGCCCGCCACCTCACCCTCGCTGCCAACCAGCAAGGAGCGCAGTCGACTTGAGAAGGTCATCAAGAAACGCGTTGAATCCTTTGAACTGGCGCAGCCAAGAATGGAAAATGGAAAGGCCCTTTTCAAAACCCACTGTGCCTCATGCCATCAGGTCGCTGGCGAGGGAGCGCTGCTTGGGCCCCAACTCGATGGCATCGGCGCTCGAGGAGCCGCCCGATTGACTGAGGACATCCTCGACCCAAATCGCAACGTCGATGCACACTTTTTCCTGACGACCTTGACGCTGAAGAATGGAACCAGCACCGCTGGGTTTGTCCGGGGAGAATCAGGGGAGGTCATTCTTCTGGTTGATGCCATGGGCAAGGAGTACCGAATCGAAAAAAGCTCGATCAGTGCCAGTGATACCCTTCCCCGCTCTCTGATGCCCTCCTCGTTTGAGCATTTACTTAAGGAAGACGAATTCCATGATCTTCTCGGCTGGCTTCTTTCTAAAAGGGATCAATAATCCAACAAATCTGGAAGCAACCCGCACCGGGCTTAGACCTACATTTGGAGCCCTGCAGGGAGGACAGATCCCCAGAGCCGCGATGAAACGTGCTTTCCTGATTATCCTGGCAATTCTTGTATTTGGACACGGCACAAATTGCGTTGTCGCGCAGGCAGACACATGGGGAAAGACCACTGCCAGACCAGCAGAATTTTATGCTGCAAGCGATGTCCCCGCAAGTCAGGTAGAGCTGACAAAGCAGTGGTATCAAGTCGCTTCCAGAGCTTGGGGAAACTTTGGCCCTCTCGAGTTCTGGATTGTTGGCAGAAGTGAAAAAGCCGCCCGCGATCTCGACCGAAAATATTGCGCTGTACGAAAGCAGAAAGATCCGGGCACAGTCCTACACTACTGCCTCAACAGGAGCCATAACTTCACCGACTATGCGCGGGACGGTAATGCAGGGCTGAACACACGCAGAAACGAACGAGATAAGTGGTCCGGCTTTATCATTACCATGTCCGGAAAAAATCCCGGACCAAGAGAGGAAGACTATAAGCCTGTGGTGCTGCACGAATACTTTCACGTCTACCAACACGCGCATATCCACAGCAGAAAGGAGCAGACAAGAGATAGCCTCAACCAGACCAATCCGTGGTGGAGTGAAGGAGGCGCTGAATACATGGCTCAGCTACTCTACTCGAGGCAAAAGGGCGTGCGGGCCAACTACCTGAAAGAGGTCATGCAGCGCAAGCTGCGCTCATCGGGCAGCCTGCAGGAGGGAGAAACCATAAGGGATATTCCATATGGACGAAGAGCGCGGATTGCTTACGATCTTGGTGCATGGTTTATTGCATTCCTTATCAGTAAATCGAGTGAGGAAGCCTACCAGGTTAACTTTTTCAAAGCTCTTGAGACAAGGGGTTTCGAACGAGCCTTCCTAGATAGTTTTGGCCGATCTTCGAAGGCCCTGCTTGAAGAGTTTCATAATCATTTCCTCTCCCTAAGCCGGCGCTCCCAGCTGAAGATTATTCCCTGACCCAATTCACTTGCCGGAGAGGCTCAAATACCTCTCCCGGCTTTTCCAAGTGGCGAAGTGCTTTCTCCTGCTGTAAGAGGATTTCATGTTTGGCTCTCTGCGTTACCTGACTCCTCTTGCGATCCTCGCGGTCATCGCGGTAGCATCGCTGGGCGGGGACGAGAATTCCTCCCCGATCAGGGCCTACGTAGGGGCTCATATCATTCCCGTTACTGCTCCGGAAATTCCTGATGGCGTTCTCCTCATAGAGGGAGAAAATATTGCCGCTGTAGGGAAACGGGGTGAAGTTACAATTCCAAAGGGAGCCAAGGTCATCGACCTAAAAGGCAAATTCGTCTTCCCGGGCCTGGTCTGCACGCATTCGCATGTCGGAAAAGTTCAGGGTGGCGACGGGTCCTCTCCCATCCAGCCCGGGGTCAGAGTTCTGGACTCCATCGACGTTCTGGATAGCACCCTTGAGAAAGCCCGAGCCGGCGGAATCACGATGGCCAACCTCATGTCGGGCTCTGGACACCTTCTCTCGGGCCAGACTGCATACCTCAAACTCCGCGATGGGGTCACTGTCGAAGAACTGGCACTTCGTAACGAAGATGGCTCCATGGCCGGAGGCATCAAGATGGCCAATGGAACCAATTCGATCAAAGGGGCTGGCGGTTCGCCCGGCACTCGCGGAAAATCAGCGGCATTAGTCCGCGAGCAGTTCATCAAGGCCCAGCAATATCGGGATAAGCTCGCTGCAGGTGGGGATGATCCTCCAGAGCGCGATCTCGCCATGGAGGCTCTCGTCGACGTGCTTGAGGGGAGGAAGGTCGTGCACCACCATACTCATCGACATGATGACATTATCACAGTGCTACGCCTGAAAAAGGAATTTGGATTCAAGGTCGTCCTGCACCATGTCTCCGAAGCGTGGAAAGTGGCCGACGAAATTGCAGAATCCGGAGTGTCCTGCTCGATCATCTATCTCGACTCCCCTGGAGGAAAACTGGAGGCCCGAGATCTTGAATGGAAAAATGGGGCCGAACTGGAAAAACGTGGAGTTCTGACAGCATTCCATACTGATGACCCGATTAACGATTCCCGGTGGTTTCTTCGTAGTGCAGGCCTGGCAGTCCGGTCTGGGATGTCCCGGCAGAAGGCTCTCGAAGCAGTGACCATTGCGGGCGCAAAAATGATGGATCAGGCGGAGCATACCGGATCTCTTACAGTTGGGAAAAAGGCGGATTTTGTGATCCTGAACGGAGACCCCCTCTCGGTCTATACGCGGGTTCTGGAGACTCACGTGGAAGGGAACAAAGTTTTTGACCTCGACGACCCCGGGGACCGGCTCTGGGCTGAGGGAGGTTTCGGCGCCGGACACCGTAGACTGGCGAGTGGCTGCTGCTTCTACAAATAACAGAATACCCCTATGAAGATTTACCTTCTTAGTGCCAGCTTACTGTTCCATTGCGTCCTTACTGCAAGCGCTCAGGTCGCGGTTCAGGCAGATATACTTTATACGATGACTGGCGACTTAAAGCCGCTCCGTCATGGAGTGGTTCTCTGCTCAAAAGATGGGAAGATCGAAAGAGTTGGATCACTGGGCGACGTAGATATCCCTGAAGGATATCGCCTTCTTAAAGCAGCGGTGGCAACCCCTGGTTTTATTGATGCCCATACAACCGTGGGGCTATCGGGAATCCTGAATCTTGATCGCCACGATCAGGAACAGCTGGAAACCTCCGCTCCGATCCAACCCGAACTCAGAGCCGTCGATGCATACAATGGCAGAGACCCTCTCGTGCAATGGATCCGGGAACTGGGAATCACTACTATTCATACTGGACATGCCCCCGGTGCACTGGTGGCGGGCCAGACCATGATCCTGAAGACACACGTTCCTGCCATAACCGATCCAGAGAAGAACACCCTTCGCCCTTTCGCGATGGTAGCAAGCACCCTTGGCTCAGGCGGCTTTGGACGAGGAGGAAAATCTCCGGGAACCCGTGCCAAGTCTCTCGCCATGCTGCGGGAGCATCTCCTCAAGGCCCAACGCCACCTCAAGAAAAGGACCGAGGCAAAGGAGGATGAGAAACCAGATCCCAACCTGAGACTGGATGCGATGGCAGCGGTTCTCGAAGGAAGCGTTCCCTTGCTGGTGACCGCCAGGCGCCATCAGGATATCGCTGCCGCCCTTCGTCTGCAGAGGGAGTTCAATTTCCCACTGATTCTCGATGGAGCCTCGGAGGCTTACCTCCTGCTGGAGGAAATCAAGAAGGCCAAGGTCCCCATCATCATCCACCCCACCATGGCTCGACCCTATGGGGAGAATGAGAACATCACTTTTACTCTAGCGGCCAAGTTACATGCTGCCGGGATCCCTTTTGCCTTTCAGTCAGGCTACGAGCCCTATGTTCCGAAAACGCGAGTTGTACATTTTGAAGCCGCACTCTCCGTTGCTTACGGACTCCCCCATGAAATCGCGCTGGCGGGATGCACTTCAGCAGCCGCAAAAATTCTTGGAGTGGAAGACCGCATAGGCTCTCTCAAACCGGGTCTAGAAGCAGATCTGGCCCTGTTCGATGGAGACCCTCTCGAAACTGTAACTCACTGTACGGGTGTCATTATTGGAGGCAGGCTCGTCTCCGAGAGAATCAAGTAACACCCACACGGCCGCTTCGATGCGGCAACAAAGATCTCCTCCGCCAGGCGATCTCTCTCTTTTACTGGAGACTCGTTTGGTGTATCCGCGTCTCGCATGAAATTGTTGTCTTTATTTCTCGCCTGTCTGATTGCCTTCCCTGCAGCGGCAGAAACCTTCGAAAAAGCGGAGCGAATCGCCCGGAAACAAGGCAAAAGAGCACTCAAGCAGTCCGCATCAGGCCTATCAGAAAATGACCTCCGAACCTATGTCACTCGCCTTGCCTCAGCACAGTATGAAGGGCGTGGGACCGGCGATAAGGGCGAACGGATGGCAACTTCCTACCTCGCCACCTTCTTCCGCGGGCTCGGATTAGCACCGGAAGGCACTGCAACTTCGTTCTTTCATACCTTCGACTTCGCCGCCGGGATGCGAATGGAGGGGATCAACAATCTATCCTTTGCAGGCAAAATCCCAGAAGGTTTCAAAGGCATCATTACGCCCGGAAAAGACTACCAACCTCTTTCGATCTCAACCTCGGGAGAGACCAAAGCAGAAGCCGTGTTCGCTGGCTTTGGTATAGCCGCGGGAAACTATGACAGCTTCGCGGGCATCGATCCAAAGGACCGTTGGGTAGTAGTACTCCGGGGCGTGCCGGCATCCCGTCCTGAACTGCGGGGATCGGCCCCCCTTCTCGTGAAGGCTAACCTCGCGAAAGAAAAGGGTGCTGCTGGTATTATTTTCGTCAAAGGCACCAACGAGGAAATCTCCACGGAGCTCTTCCCTCTGAGCCAGGAGATCGGGGGGGCTCCTATCCTGCCAGCTCTCTGTATCACGGATCGGCTTGCAGCACCTCTCCTTACCGGCAAAGACGACCGAGCAGCCTTAAAGGAGCTCTTCCGTTCGTATTCTGATGGGGAAAAGGTGAGAGGCTTTGCCCTAGAGAGTTCAATTTCGACTCGAATTGGAATCGTCAAGAATAGGGAAAAGGGGCGAAACGTGATTGCCCGGCTTGTCTCAGGCAGCAAACCAGCTGCGGAAGCCATCATGATCGGGGCCCACATAGATCATCTTGGCTATGGCAACCGGGGAGGAACCCGGGCCAAGGGCGAAGAAGCTGAAGCTCTGCATTACGGAGCCGATGACAACGCCTCAGGAGTCGCCGCGATGATGGAGTTGGCCCAATATTTCACCTCTCAGAAAGCTAAGGGAACTCTCACACTGAAGCGCGACCTGATATTCGCTGGATGGTCGGGAGAAGAGATGGGGCTCTTCGGGTCAACTGCTTATGTCGAAGAAGGCAAAAGGCAAGGTAGCCTCTACCCCAGAATCGCGGCTTACCTCAACCTCGATATGGTTGGGCGGCTCCGGGAACAGGGCCTCAGTGTTCAGGGAACTGGATCCAGCGGGGAGTGGGATGACCTACTGGATAAGATCGAAACCCCCGACGATGGCATGAACGTCCAGAGGTCTTCCAGCCCTTTCCTGCCTACAGATACTACGCCGCTGTATAATGCGGGAGTTCCAATCCTTTCTCTCTTTACCGGCCTTCACGACGATTATCACACCCCAAGAGATACCATTGAAACCTTGAACTTTCCGGGCCTGCTCAAGGTCACCAGCTATGTGAAAGATATGGCCCTTCAATTGACCACGCTTCCGAAGCCCCCCGGCTATATCAAGGTTGAACGGAATGCCCGACGCCCGACTCCGCGAGTCCTTCTTGGCATACGATTCGAAGGCGGGGAGAACGGCCTCAGAGTGACCAACGTTCAGGAGGAATCAGCGGCTTCCCGCTCAGGGCTCCGGGAAGGTGACATTCTCAGGAAATTAGATGGAAAGAATATCGATGGGAGAGAGGCCTTGGTTTCGATCCTCCTCCAACTGGAGCCAGGCCAGACCTATCCGATTCAGGTAGGCCGCGGACGGGAGGACATCACCTTTCAAATTACCCCCGACGAGCGCTGAAGCGGGACTGGAAGGCCCGCTTAGAGCCTCAATTTCTGATAGATACCTTGTGCGCGATCCCATTAAGGGCCCGCACGAGATCAAGGGATGTCAGAAGCAAAAAGCCGTAGGCCAGAAACTCTGACAGCTCCTCCGCAAAGACATGGTAACTGCTTCCGAAAATATTCTCTTCGAAAACACTGCTAAGCACGATCAGTAGAAATGCAGCCTTCAGGAGGTATATGCCAAGAGATGCCCGCAGGTAGAGGCTCAAGTGCTCCCTGTAATGCCGGAAGTTTCGCAGTAATTTTGAGAGGGGAATAAGAGCGATCACGAAAAAAACGGCTCTTCCTTCCTCCGCTAGAAGGAAGACCAACCATCCAGGAACCTGCAGCTCATCAACATCGACCTCCCGGAAAGAAAAAATAAAGCACAGGATTGAGAGGAACAAAGCCAGCGCCCTGTCCCGGGACCGGAGGGCTGACCCGGCAAGAGCAAAAGTCAAACAACTGATCAGGAGAATCACGACCTGCATGTTCTCCAACCAGTTGTTCTCCTCATAGATCATTCCTATTTCCCGACACACCGCCAGATAGGAGAGGACCAAACTGAGGGCCAGAAGCAGCAGGAGGGCTGTGGAATTCCTTCGATCGAGCAAGACGAGTCCTGGAGCGAGAAACGCGCTTAAGAGAATCGCTATGAGGGCGAAATCCATGGTGGCTGCCCCATCCCTTGCGACAGAATGAAACAATAATTTAACGGCGCCTCCAAGTAACTCTTATTTTTAGGCAATCCACTAATGGAGCGAACCCCGGATCGACATCCTCCGCCCTCGGCAGCCCGCAAAGCGCTCCATTATCACGCGATAGTGGCAGATCCTGTTGCAGGCTCTTTATTCTTCCAGCCCAAGAATGAGCATGACAGCTCCTTTTGTCTCGGTCAGGATGATAGAGATGACGACCGTCACATCTAGGAAATTGGGGACATCCGCAACAATCTGCGTAACGCTTATCGCCTTTCTGATGTCTCTCCCTGGACAACTCCGTGGGCAGCAGAAAGACCCCGCCCTTGATCTTTATTATCTCGCAACAGGAGCCTATAACCGAAAGCTCTACCCTGCAGCAATAGGGGGATTCCGGGAGTTCCTCCAGAAGCACGGCAATCATGCCAAGGCAGACCAAGCCCGGCAGGGCCTCGCTCTCAGTTTCTACGCACAGAAACAGTATGTTGAAGCCATCCCCCTGCTAACCGCTCTTCTCTCAAAACCCAATTTGCCAAAAGAGGTTAGCCGGGACCGCATTATCCTGATGCAGGGACAGTGCCTCCTGCGAAGTGGACAGAAGGATCAGGCGCGCGACCATTTCATCAAGGAACAGGCCCGGCTCAAGAATCCCGCCTACAAGGCTTCCGCGCTGGCTGCGATTTGTGACATCTATTTCGGAAAACAAGATTGGGATCAGGTCAACACATGGGCTACCCAACTGGCGAAGGCCCAGCTCTCCTCAAACCAAGCGGCCAGAGGCCTTTACCAGCAGGGCTTCGCCAACTACCAGCTGAAGAAGTATCAAGAGGCTGCCGAAATCCTCGAGAAGGTGCGTCCCATCGACCCCGACGCCATCTGGAAAACCCGGTCCTCATACCTCTTGGGCGAGTGTTACACGGTTGTTAAAAACCATGAGAAAGCGGCGCTCGCATTTGAAGCCGCCCTGCCCGGCTTGAAGGGTTCCGATAAGACGGAATGCCACTATCGGCTGGGAGTCACCAGGTTCATCCTCGACAACTGGGCCGGGGCGGCAGAGCAATTCGAGGCCTTTCTTAAATCAGAGCCCACTACCCGTCCAGAGGACCAGAAGAAAGAAAATCCTAACATCAAGGAGTCTCAGCTCTACATTGGAAGGTGCCTTCTTGAGCAGGGAGAATTCAATGAAGCCCGTAATAGGCTGTCGAGGCTTACTGATCTCGAAGGTTCCCTGGGAGCCAGAGCCAACCTCTGGTTTGCACGCGTGTTTTCCCGCCCTGCGAAACCCAATTACGACCAAGCCGCCGCCTCCCTTGGGCCCGCGGTCACGAAATACCATAACATCGCCCCGGTGAATGACGACCTGCGCTTTGATTATGCCAATGCATTGATGAGTCGCAACAAGCCCGACTGGAAGGCCGCGGCCGAGGCCCTCGGGCGAATCAACGGCGGGGTCTTCGGACAGTTTGCCGAAGTCCTGGCCCAGAGGGCCACATGCTACCACAAGCTCGGAGACTACAACAACAGCCTGAACCTTGCTAACGAGCACATCACTAAGTTCAAGGACCATGAGATGGCCGGGGACACTCGCTTCCTGCGGGCCGAGAACATGTTCCTGCTCAGTCAGGCTGATAATGCGATCAAGGCCTACAAGGAATTCCTAGCTACCCATAAGGATCATTCCAATGCCCTCGCCGCGGCATTCCGGATTGCCCAGATTCATCATCATCAGGGTCGCTGGGATCAATCCCTCGCCTCGGCCAAGCCCCTCCTTGCCAGCAAGCCGGAAGGGCCTTTGTTCGCCCAGTTGGCCTTCCTGGTAGGCAATTCGCACTTCCAGAAGGAGCAATGGAAGGAATGTATCGAGCCCCTGGAGGCGTTCATTGCTACCCGGGTCGAGAAGACAGGAGAAAACAGCCAGCGGGTCTCCGCAGAGGCAAACGTCGATACTGCCCTGATTCAGCTGGCGGTCGCATACGACCGGGAAGAGACGCCCGCCAAGGCCCTCGAACATCTGGAAACCCTCACCCGCTTCTACCCTGGCGCCACGCCGCACCTTCCTCTCGCCCTTGCCGAACGGGGGCGACTTGCCTACGAGGAAGAGGACCTTTCCCAGGCCCGGCAGTCCCTCGAGCGCTTTCTCAATGAGGACAAACAGAACAAGGATCCCTTCAAGAGCGGGGCGCCTCCTCAAAGGATTCGGGTGAACTATTTCCTCGGCTGGGTTAATGCCACCGAGAAAAAACATGAGCCTGCTGTCCTGCATTTCGGTGAAGTAGCCAAAAACCACCAGCACGAACTCGCCGCCGATGCGGCGCTGCAACAGGGCCTTGCCTACATCCAACTGGAGCAATTCGACAAGGCAGGCAGCCTTTTTCCTCAGATTCTTCAACGATATCCAAAGCACGAGAAACTCCAACGGGTCACCTACTACGCCGGCCTCTCTTTAGCCCGGCTTGAAAAATGGGGGCCTGCGGCAGTCCATCTGCGAAAGGTCGCAGACACATGGCCCGACTCTGAATTCGCTGATCAGGCCCTCTATGAATGGGCCTGGTGTGAGCGTAAGCAGAAGAAGGAAGCCGATGCTGCCAAACTCTACGAGAGATTTCTCGGCAAGTACCGGGAAAGCTCCCTGGTCGTGAAAGTCCAGAGTGAACTCGCGGAACTAAACCTGAAGAGTGGAGAGCAGGACATGGTGATTGAACGCCTCACGAAGGCTCTTGCCGCCGTAAAGGAGGAAGCCCTGCAGGAAGACCTCCTCTACCAGCTGGCTACGGCTCATTTCAGTAAGGGTGACTATGAGAATTCTGCCGGAATGTTTGAAGACCTGCTCGTCAAGTATCCTAATTCCAAGCTCAGAGCATCCATGTGCTTTCAGGCCGGCGAGTCCCGTTACAAGTTGAAGGAAACCGTGGTCGCTCTAACTCATTTCGCTGAGGGAATGAAGCAGGGCAACCTGAAGCCAGTCCTCGCCGAGTCCATGCTGATGCGACTCGCCGAAATGCAGAGCGCCACTGCAGATCACCCCGGCGCTTACAAGTCCTACCGCGACTTCATTGGCCGCTTTCCGGAAAGTAAGTGGAAGCGCAATGCCCAGTTTGGGCTGGCGTGGTCCCTTGAGAATTCCGACAAGCCTGGCGATGCCATCCGCAATTATGCTCCTCTCCTTGAGGCCGACAATTCAGTCGACCTTTGGACAGTGCGAGCCCGGTTCCAGACCGGAGAATGCTATTTCAACATGCAGAAGTATGAGGAAGCGGTGAAGGAGTTTCTGAACGTTGAAATCCAGTACAAAAAGTATCCTGCATGGCAGGCCAAGAGTATCCTCGAAATTGGCCGCGTACTCCTCGCTCAGAATAAGCGCGGGGACGCCAAGGAGCGCTTCAAGGATGTCATCACCCGCTACCCTAATGAAAAGGCGGCAATTGTAGCGCGCCAGTATCTTGATCAACTACGCACCAGCGGATAACCGAAAACCTCTCAATCACTCAGATTTCCCATGACCAACTACAAGACAAACGAACCTTGGAAAAAAGCCGCAGGCATCGCCGCCCTCTTCCTCATGGCCCTTACCACCTCGCTTCTCGCAGCAGAGGCTGGGGCGGATTCCGGCGTGGAAAAAGAAACTATGTTCTCCCTGATAAAAAAAGGGGGACCAATCATGATCCCACTCGGGATTGCCTCCATCATAGCACTCGCCTTGGCCCTCGAACGTTTTATTTCCCTGCGTCGCGACAGGGTGCTGCCTGACGGATTCCTCAACGGTCTGGGAAATGCCTGGGATTCAGATCCCTCTGGGCAGGCCGCAGAGCAGTATTGCGAGCAGAGCGCGGGAAGCGCAGGGCATGTTTTCAAGGCAGGCCTCCAATGGCGGGATTCGGGCCATGAAGCAGTCGCCAAGGCCGTCGAAGACGCTGGAATCCGGGAGGCCGACAAACTCAAGAGGAGCCTGCGCGGACTTTCGGTCATTGCGGCTGTTTCTCCTCTCCTCGGCCTTCTTGGCACTGTCTACGGGATGATCGACGCCTTTCAGCGTACGTCTCAGAGCGGCGGCGCGGCAAAAACCGCAGACCTTGCCACCGGAATTTATGAAGCTCTGGTGACGACAGCCGCAGGCCTCACCATCGCCATCCCCACTCTACTGCTCTACCAGTTCCTGCAATCCCGGGTGGATAAGATTATTGATCATATCGACGAGGTTGGAACCGACTTCATTGTCAACTACGCAAGAAAAAATAGTGCTCCTGTCGATTCCGCAATCGCGTAGGGCTCGCAGACTAACTAACTGAATCCATGAGAATCCGAGGCAGGGACAACGAGCAGGGCGAGATCATCAATATCTCGAGCATGATCGACGTCATGTTTATCCTCATCATTTTCTTCCTGGTTACCACCACCTTCAAGGAGGAAGAGGTCGATCACCTCGTTAAGCTCCCCGTGGAATCCCGTAACCAATCGCTCACCCAGACTGCAGGAAACCTGATCAAGGTGAATATACGGGATAATGGAGCCTACGTCGTGATGGGTCAGGCGGTAACGGAGGAAAAACTGACTGAGTGGATGCAAGAGGAGCGTGAAAAAAAGCCAGAGATCAAGGTTCTCGTTCGTTGCGACAAGGAATCCAAGCACCTCTACCTCGCTAATGTGATGTCTATCTGTCGCTTTGTCGGAGTTCCGGAAGCTAATATCGCAGTACGCACCGAGAAGTAACCAGGTCGGATCATGAGCGAGCAGCAGCCTATCCCCCCATCGGCAAGCAGACGACAGGCGACTTACTTGCCCGGGGATACCAGAAACAATACTAACCCCGATCGGATGATTCTCGGGGTCACCCGTAAGCAGCGCTTCCGTCTCTATTTCTTGCTGGCAGTGGCTCTGGTTTCTGGATTTCTCCTGTGGTCTCTCTTCTATCTCCGTCCCGACCGCTGGTATACCTATACGGATCAGGTTGCCTTTAATCAGGTCGCACGCGATGTCACTCCCGGATATGTCCTCTGGGAGAAGGCAGAGCCTGCCGGAAGTGGGTTCGGACCGGAAGAAGACATCGCTACTCCTGTGATCTCCTCGAATGGGGCGCGCATGATCTACAGCTCTGGGAAAGACGATGGAAACGCCAACCTCTTTTTGCGGGAATGGGACGGTAACGACTGGAAGAGCCCTCGGCCGATGCGCGCTCTTAACAGCGCCTTCCATGAGATATCGCCCTCACTGAGCGGCGATGGAGAACTGCTCTATTTCAGCAGCGACCGCCCCGGCGGACAGGGTGGATTCGATATCTGGGTCGCGAAGTGGGATGGCGCCGAATACGCATGGCCGCTCCCTCTAACACCACGGGTAAACACACCCTTCGATGAAATCGACCCTGATATCGCTCCAGATAACCTCGTTCTTTACTTCGCTTCCAATCAACCTCGCCGCGCGACTGACACCTCCGAAAAAGTAGCGGCAATGCTTGAAAACGTGGAAGACCGCAAGGGTAACTTTGACCTCTACTCCGCCGACAAGGCTGGCGAGACTACCTTTGACCTCATCGTCGAGCGTCAGCTAAGTATGCTCTACTCGCTGCGAGAAAGTGCGCTTGCGGACCCCGAGGTCATGTCCAAGTTAGGCGGAAGCAAGCAAACTGAGAGCGCCGTCGACAAGGGTCTTGCCTTCCTCGCGGCTACTCAGGAAGAGGATGGTCGATGGGATATAGGTAAGTCTGGTGGGCAGAGCGGACACGACCAGGCAGCCACTGCCTTCGCTTTGCTCGCCTTCTACGGCCGAGGAGAAGTCCACGATGAGGAATGTAAGTATCAAGATACCGTTAAACGGGGGATCGAGTGGCTGGTCGGACAGCAGAACGGAGCAACCGGAGACCTTAGAGGCGCCAAACCAAGAAGTAACGCCATGTATGATCATGGGATTGCATCTCTCGCCGTGATCGAAGCGTATGGCGTGACCAAGGACGCAACGTTGCGCCCCAAGGCTCAGGCAGCCATCGACTTTATCAGCGAGACCCAGCACGAGGGAGGCGGATGGCGCTATAGTCCAAATCAGGCCGGTGACCTTTCAGTCACCGGCTGGTACATCATGGCTCTTGCAAGTGCCGAAATGTCCGGACTCATCGTCCCGGACAAGACCATGGACGGAGCAACGAAGTTCCTCGACAGTGTCAGTCACGGCAAGCACAAGGGTGCTTACGGTTATACTGGCGCGAGTGGAGGAACAGCAGCACTTAATGCAGCAGGGTTTTTCTGCTCTCAACTTCTCGGGCGATCCTCGAATACTGCCAAAGCGTATGAATCCTCTGCCATCGTGGACCGTCAGGGTTTCAAACTGGAAGATATTTATCACGCCTACTACGGCAGCGTGGCCTCTTATCAGCATCAGGGACCAGCATGGCGGAAGTGGATGGAAAAAATGCATTCAGGCTTCGTGAACTCCCAGAATCCTGATGGATCTTGGAAGACCGGTGGTGGGCACGGCAGGCAGATGGGCGGGGTCATCGTTACTGCCTTGGTAACGCTGTGCCTGGAGGCACATTATCGCTACAGTCCCCTTTATGGACTGGGTTGGGAACCCGATGCCGATGGCCCTACGGGCACCAGCAGGGACCTCGCCGAACTTGCCGATACCCCTCTGTTCCGTCATGCGAGATTCCTCGAGGATGTCAGTTCCCCGGCCAACGATACTGGTCCCGTACTGACCGATCATGGTGACTTTCTCTATTTCGCCTCGGAACGAGGTAGTGGAGAGGGGGGATCGGACCTCTGGCGATCTCGCCTCGGGCGAACAGAGGCCAACAAGTATGGCCAGCCCAGCAACCTTGGGCCTGAAGTCAACGGGACTGGCAATGAAACAAACCCTGCCGTTCGCAATGCCGGGTTCCACCTGCTCTTCAATTCTGATCGTGCCGACAACGGAAATGCCCTCTACAGCGCTCGGAGTAAGCGCGTGGTTCGCCGATTCGACCTCACCAAGATGCCCGACCTGAACTGGATCATGGGCAATCTCATCTGGATTCTCCTCCTCCTCGCCTCTCTGACAGGCTTTGTCTGGCTCACCAAGCGAGCTCTTTCGGCGAGCAAGCACTCGCCTTCCATACCCCTGCCCGACGACACGCCTGCTGATCCAGCCTCCTCGCCCTAACCCAGGCAGATGGCCATGTTCGAACCAGATCAAGAGAAATCCATAGAACTCCCGGTAAGCAAGCCGTCTTCCATGGCGCGTTGGTTCCTGCCCTTTGTCGCTCTTACCGTCATGCTCGGGGTCGGACTCCTGCTCCACGGAAAACTACGCAAGGAGATCTGGTCTTACTTCACCGACGACCAGGGGACCCGGGTGGAAGTTCAGGAAGGTAAAGCGCGATATATCCTCTGGCAGGATCCCAGACAGAGCCTCTTCCAGGAAGAAGGGTCCACTCAAGAGCCAGACCCCATCAACCAGGCTTCCGGCCGCCTCGAGGCCGCCTTCTCTCCCGATGGCATCAGCATGATTCTGGTCCGGACCGATCTCGAGACCCGCCAGGCCGACCTCTACCAATCGACCTGGAACGGGAGAATCTGGACTCGTCCTGCCGGCCTGGCCTCTCTCAACACGGCATCCAACGAGCGAGGGCCCGCCTTCTCCCATGACGGAAGATATCTCTATTTCAGCTCTGATCGCGCCGGTGGCCAAGGAGGTGATGATATTTATGTGGCCCGCTGGGATGGCCGGGAGTGGACCGGGGTGGAGGCCCTCGGAACCACGATCAACTCCCCTGCCCGGGAAACTGGGCCCGCTCCCAGCGCCGACGGTAAGCGTCTCTACTTCTCCTCCAACCGTGCTGGAGGAAATGATATTTTCATGTCGCAGCGCATAGAAGAAGCATCTCCCGTGGTTTCGGAACCTGATGGGGAGCAGGCCCCCGGAGCCGACAACGAGAGGGCTTCTGCACCGTCGGAAAATTTCTTGCCGAACTGGTCTCCTCCACCCCTTCCACTGTTCAGCAACACAGAGGCGGCTGACCATCTCAACTCCAGTGCCGAGGACATTCAGACCGCCCTTACCCGGCGCGGAGATCATGTCTTCCTTGCCTCGGACCGTGACCGTAATAATGAAACCGGGTTTGGAGTCTACTTTAGCCGTGTCATCGACGGGAAGGCTCTTCCCCCGGAACGAGTCGATCTATATCTCAATGAAGGGAATGTGACCGATCCGGCGGTCCGCATGGAAGGATTTGATCTTCTTTTCAGCACCAAGCCTGAAGCCGAATCCGGGAACGAGGGGTTCAAGCTCTACCGCTCCACCACCCGGGAGGTAGTTGGCTATACCAATCTTGACCGGTGGGAATCCTTCAAGGACCTCCTGAAGAGCATTGGTTTGTGGATCCTCCTTGGCCTCCTCGCTCTTGCCGCTCTTCTCTACCTTTTGGAAAGCTGGCAGGACCTCAGCAACCTTTTCCACAAGTGTCTGGCTGGTTCGGCCGCAGTGCATCTCGTCATCCTGCTCCTTCTCATGGCGTGGCTGATCGCAAAAGAAGTTGGAGGCGAGGAACCTCAGTCACCCGAAATCACAGTAAGCATCGAGGCGCTCATGGAGGAGGAAATTGCTCTTGAAAGCGAGCCCGAGCAGGCCGAGATCGCGGAGACCAAGGAACTTGTGATGACTGAGAAGTTCGAGAGCGACTTTAGGATTCCCGTCTTTAAGCCACGGGAAAACACCAAGGTCGTTCCCGTTATAACCCAGACCTCCCTTTCCTCTCTGGTTCCCAGTGTCCGCCCTTCTAAACTCAACGAATCCGAATCCGAACAGGAACAGACTCAGCCCACCAGGGAACTCACCGTTTTAACCGCTCTGCCCGAGACCTTCCTGCCCGAACCTGAGGACCCAACTCTTGAAGAGGAGCAGGTCACCGACCAGCAGCTTGCCGAAAAGCCCGCGGACCCCACGGACGCAGAATTCAAGCCCACCGAGTCGCTGGATCAGGTGCAACCCGAACAAGCAAGGGAGCGCGCCATCGCCGACACCGCGGTCGACAACGAGTCCGAAGTAAAGGATGTCTCACAAACTGATGCTGCACCAGAGACGGCCGATACCGATGGCGACACCGTCAATCCACATCGTGGCCTCGAGGCCCTCGGTGCCCCTCCCGAACTCAATGAAGCCGGCGACGCGATTACCAACCTGCTCAACCTTCCCGGAGACGATCAGACCAATGATCCTCTCATCCCTGAAAAGCTGGCAACCCCCAAGAACGATCTCGATGCCCAGGCGATCACCAAGCTCATGACCAAGCGCCGTGGGAGACCATCACCTGAGACCATCGAACAACTGGGAGGATCGGATGCCACCGAGCGTGCCATTGGCTCAGCTCTGGAATGGCTTGCTCGCAATCAGGAGGGAGATGGCCGCTGGGACATGCGCAAACATGGCGCCAATGGAGACTTCGATACCGCGGGGGCGGGACTGGCTCTCCTCTGTTTTTACGGCTGGGGAGAAACCCACAACACGGCAGGAAAGTATCAGGCCAACGTCAAGCGGGCCCTCGAGTGGCTTCTCAAGCAGCAGAAAGAGGATGGAGATCTAAGGGGAGGAGGGCGGATGTATTGTCATGGGATCGCGGCCATCGCTCTTTGCGAAGCCTATGGGTTTACCAAGGATCCGAAGCTGAAGGAGCCTGCCGAGAGGGCTATCGCGCTTATCGTTGCATCCCAGAGCCCCAGCAAAGGTGGGTGGCGCTACAATCCTGCCAACGCAAAGGGCAAGCCCAGTGACGACTCCGATCTTTCCGTGACCGCTTGGCAGTACATGGCTCTGCACAGCGCGCGCCTCGCAGGGCTGGAAGTTTCCGACGAACCCTTCATAGAAGCCCAGAAATACATGACCTCGGTGTCCTCCGGAACGCATGGCGGACTCTATGCTTACACGGGAGGAGGCCCCAACCCCGCCATGACCGCCAGTGGGATGTTCTGCCGGCAGCTGGACCTCGTTCCTCCTACAGACCCCCGTATGGCTGAGGGCGCTGAATACCTCGGGCGTCACAAGTTCAACAACAATCCCGATTACTATTACGTCTACTACGCAACCTTGGCTCTTTACCAACATCAGGGGCCTGTCTGGAAGGAGTGGAACGACAAACTTAAGGATACCTTTCCCCGAATCCAGAACAAGATCGGTAACAACCGGGGGAGCTGGGATCCGGGCGGCCGGCATGCCAATGCTGGAGGCCGTGTGGTCTCCACCACCCTTTCAGTCCTCAGCCTGGAGGTCTACTACCGCCTCCTGCCTATGTATGGATTCCGGGGCGCAAGCGACTTGCCTGACGCCAAGAAGAGAGGGCAGTAGAATAAGTCCTCACACAGAGGCTTCCCCTGCATGAACGCGGTATCGAGCCTCGCGCTTAGTGCACCTTGACCTTGATATTGCGTACCCAGAAGGGCTGTCCGTGATCTTGAATCGCAATCTTCCCCTTCTCAGCCAGCTTCTTGTTGGGACGCTTCTTGCCCACAAGATCCAGTTCATCCTGAACCTTCTTACCGTTGAGAACCACGGTAAGCTTGTTGTCCTTGAGCGTCACCACCATCCGGTTCCATTCGCCTGGCTTCTTGGCAGCATTGACAAGCGGCCCCGCGGTCTGAATCACGCCACCCAGGTCGTGCGGCCCGAGCTTCTTCTTTCCGAAACAGTCGAGGATCTGGACCTCAAACCCGTGGGCAGTGGCATCTGACTCGTCGTAGATTCGGAAATAGAGCCCCGAGTTTCCTCCCTTGGGATGCTTATACTCAAAATCAACCGTGAAATCCTTGTAGTCCTCCTTGAGCCAAAGGTAGGAACCGTAACGCGTCCAGCCCCGCTCTCCCGGGCGCGGATCGAGGTAGAGAGACCCATCCTCCTGGATTTTCCAGTTTCCCTCCGTCTTGATATTGGAGAGGTCCTTCCCGTCATAGATGGTCTTGAACTCGTGGTGGTCGGCCAGGACACAGGTCCCCGGGATAAGAACGGCAACAAGGGCGAGAAGAGCTGGTTTCATGATCCTCCGAGCTAGCAACAAATCTGTGAGCCCCGAAAGCAGAAACTGCCCCCCGATCCGATGACAGGAAACGAAATCCATCCTCTTCCTGAGCCTTATTCTACTACTCACGGGGGTCTCATGGTTCCGCTCACCTTGGCCCTGTCTCTGACCAGACAGAGAAAATCCGCCCCGCAAGTCCACGAAGCGATACCTTGGCATCCCCTTGCCCCCGGCCTGCCCCCTGTAGTTGACGGCCTACGCTCTCAGGATCCAAAGGACCAGAGAGTGAGCCGATTGAGGTCCTTGATAAGAATCTTGCTGTCGAGGAGGACCGGGGGAGCCCAGGTCTGGTCAGGGGCCACCCGATACGCCGCCCGGGCCCGGTAAGCCGCCGGGTCAGCCGCAATGATGCGGAGCTCCCCATTGGCCCGGAGGGCCGCCACATGACCCTCCAGGGCGAGAAAGGCCACGTTCTGCCCAACCCTCCCTTCGCTCAGCCAGCGGATCGTCCCATCCCGGGGATCGAGACAGAAAATCTGCCCCATCTTGAAATGTGACATTCCATAGAGATGATCCCCGTTAATGACCGCCGTGCTCATGTCGAGTGCCACCTTGCGCTGGTGCCAGAGGCGGTTCACCGACCACTTGCCGTCCTTCAGGAGAGGCTCCAGGCACTTGATGCCCCGGTTCTCTCCCCCAAGCAGGATCCGTCCCTTGTGGAAGACTGGCGTAGGCATGTTCTGATTATGACTCCGGTGGGGGGCGGGATACTCCCAGAGCAACTTCCCAGTCCTGCTTTCCACTCCCGCAAGGGTCTCGTGGTTCCACTGCACCACCTGTCGCACTCCCGCAATCTCCACAAGAAGCGGAGAGGAATACGAGGTACCATGCTCCCCCTGGCTCCACACTTCCCTTCCGGATTTCACGTCAAAGGCCATGAGCGCACCCACCCCGTCATTGCCGAGGTGCACGATGAGGCGTTCCCCATCCACGATGGGCGAGGTAGAGACGCCCCAGTTGGGCTGGTTCCCCTTCTCCCACTTTCCCCGGTAATCCTTGCGCCAAAGCAGGCTGCCACTTTCCACGTCCCAAGCGTGGATCATCCCGGTGATACTCAGGGTAAAGAGGCGGCCATCGGCCATCACCGGACAGGACTTCGGCCCTTTCCCATGACGCTCTCCTCCCCCTCCGATCTTGAAGGGGTTCTTATAACTTTTGCGCCAGATCTGTTTTCCAGTCGCCAGATCAACACACCAGATCACCTCTTCTTCCCCCTGACGGGCATGTTGGTAGACCCGCTGCCCCTCGACCAAGGGCGTGCCGTAGCCTGCTCCAACCTCTACGCTCCACTCCTTCTTCAATTGCTTCGGCCAACGGGCCGGAATCTTGAAATGCTCTACCCAGCCGTCACGCTGGGGACCCAGCAGCCCAGGCCACACCAGGTCAGCCGCAGGGAGGACCGGAATGAGAGCCCCTGCGAGGGCGAGCACAAGGAAAGTTCTCATGGTCCTCTCTTCCTAGGCCATCTGCTCTCCCAGGGCGAGTTTCAAGTTTGCACGGCTGACCAGCCGACGAAAAGAGCGTCCAAATGCTCTTTTGCCTTCGGCTTGCCGCCCGGGCTGGGGCAGGATGTCTCCATGATCAGGAACGCTCTGGCCATCCTCTTGCCCGTTCTCACGGTTCTTCCCCTTGCACAAGCCGGTGAGTTCAAGGCCCTCTTCCCCAAGGACGGCATTCCCAAGGGCTGGGTGGTGCGAGCTTGGTCTGATGTGTCAAAGCCCGGCCCGGAAGGCGCCCAATGGGTGGTAGAAAAGGGAGTCCTGAACGGAGGTGGAGCTCGGGGGTCCTGGTTGATCAGTGAGGAGGATTACTCCGACCTCGAATTGCAATTCGAGTTCAAGCTCGGGGCCCAAGGCAACAGTGGTTGCGCCCTGCGCTCCCCGGCCTCTGGAGACCCCGCCTTCGACGGTCTGGAACTCCAGATGGCAGATTATCGCTACAACACCAAGGCCGCGGAGTCCGAACTAACCGGAGGACTCTACCGCGCCCTCGCACCCCGCAAGCAGGTCTACAGGCCGGAAAAGTGGAACCGCTACGAGATCACTCTCAAGGGACCGCAAGTGAAAGTTGTACTCAATGGGACGGTGATCCTCGATCATGACCTTTCAAAGGAAGTTTCCGTTATCAAGAGGCACAATGGCAAGGATGCTCCAGCTCTCCGGGATCGTCCTCGCAAGGGCCGGATCGGCTTCCAGAACCTGAGCCGTGGAGGCTCTCCCGTCCTGATACGCAACGCTCGAATCAGGACGACTAGGTAGCCCCTACCATCTCTCTCATGAACTCCCTTCCCATTGGCGTATTTGACTCAGGCATCGGCGGCCTCACCGTCGTCAACGCCATCCAAAAGCACCTCCCCAACGAAGATCTTGTCTATGTTGGCGATACCGCCCGGGTGCCCTACGGCTCTCGGAGTCCCGGCACGGTCATCGACTACGCGACCCAGATCGCGACTTACCTTGAGGACACCGGCGTGAAGGAGATTCTTATCGCCTGTAACACAGCTTCCGCAGTCGCTCTGGAGATCGTGGCGGCCCAGACCTCTCTCCCCGTCTCCGGAGTGATTGTACCCGGTGCCGAGGCTGCGATGGAGCTCAACGAGTCCGGGCACATCGGAGTCATCGCCACCCGAGCTACCATTAAGAGTGGCGCCTACCAAAATGCCATCCAGCAAATCCAGCCCGGTGCCGAGGTGATATCGGTTGCTACTCCCCTCTTGGTTCCTCTGATCGAGGAGGGCTGTATGGATGAGCCTTTCACCCTTGAGGTGCTGCAGCACTACGTTCGTCCCTCCCGTCTTAGCGAATGCGACTCCCTCATTCTAGGTTGCACCCACTATCCCCTGCTGGCGGAACAGATTTCGAGGGTCTTTGAAAAACCCATAGTTGATACCCCTACTGCCACCGCCCTTGCCCTTGCTAAGAATCTGGATCAGCGCAATGCCCGCAACGTACCCAACCGTGAAGGCTCTCTCTCCATTCTCCTGACCGACGACGCAGACCGCTCTCTTGGAATCGTTTCACGTCGTCTCGGGGTGCGTATCACGGAAACAAAAAAGATCGGCCTCTCCGAACTCACAGCTCCAGAAATCCGAGCGTCCCGCTCTTAAAGCGCATGAAGCACTTTTTTATTCCCTTCCTCGCACTATTCCCCTTTTGCCTCTCCGCGCAGGAAACCCCCAACCTTGTCCTCATCTTCATCGACGACATGGGCTATGGCGACATTGGCCCCTTCGGCTCCAAGCTCAACCGCACACCGAACCTCGACCGTATGGCCAAGGAAGGCCGGAAGCTCACCAGTTTCTACGCCGCCCCGGTGTGCTCGGCCTCGCGCGCGCAATTAATGACCGGCTGTTACGCGCCCCGGGTAGGCGTACCCGGCGTATTTTTTCCGGCTGGCCGCAACGGGCTCAACCCGGAGGAGCACACCGTAGCCGACTACCTCAAAGAACTCGGCTACGCTACCATGTGTGTGGGTAAGTGGCATCTTGGAGATCAACGGGAATTCTTGCCCACGCGCCACGGCTTCGACGGCTACTTTGGTATTCCCTACTCTAATGACATGGGCCGCACTGCCACCGCGAATGGCAAGCGCGTTCATCCTTTGATGCGGGACGAAAAGGTCGCGGAACTCCTCGAGGATGAAGGCCAGCGCCGCATAACTCGCGAATACACCGAGGAGGCCGTGAAATTCATGGAGGCCAGTCAAAAGCAGGGCAGGAACTTCTTTCTCTACCTCCCCCACACTGCCATGCATGTGCCGCTCTATCCTCATCCTGATTTTTCTGGGAAATCCAGAAATGGCACCTACGGCGACTGGGTGGAGGAAGTCGACTGGAGTGTCGGGCAAGTGCTCAACACCTTGGAACGGCTGAAGGTCGCAAAAAACACCCTTGTTCTCTTTACCAGTGATAACGGCCCATGGGCTTCCAAGGGTAAGGCCGGCGGGGTATCCGGCCCCTTGCGTGGCAGCAAAGGATGCACCCTGGAGGGAGGTGTGCGGGAACCCACCATCGTCTGGTGGCCTGGAACCATTGCCCCCGGTACTGAATCAGCCGGAATCGCTGGTACTACTGATGTGCTCCCAACTTTTGTTTCCCTAGCTGGCGGCGAGGTCAAAAAAGACATTAAGATTGATGGCATGGACCTCTCGGCATGGATGCTCGGCAAAACCGAGGCCTCCCCACGGGATACCTGGCATTATTTTAAAGGCTCGAGATTGCAGGCGATCCGGCAGGGCCCATGGAAGCTGGCACTCACGGCTCAATCTCTCGGTATGGGAATTCGCCAGCGGGATCCGGACCTCGCCAAGGGGAGGCGCCTCTATAATCTGGAAGCCGAAATAGGAGAAATGACCGACCTCGCGAAGGAGAACCCCGAAATTGTGGAGAAACTGGAAACACTGGCGGATCAGATCACCACCGAAATTTCCATGAATAAACGACCAGTAGGTACGGTGTCAAATCCGGTAACTCTTTATCCCCCCAGCCGCAAGCAACCTGCCAGAAAGGCAGGAAAGCCCATCACCCCCATCAGCTGGGACAAGGTGAAAATGGGCGATACCTTCGCCAGCTCCTCGCTCCCGGATATGGCCGGCAAACCCTTCTCGATTCAGGCTACCGTTGAGATCGAGTCGGGCCAAAAACCCAATGGTGTGATTCTGGCCCATGGAGGCTCCGCGGTGGGTTACGTCCTCTACGCCAAGGATGACCGCCTCTTTTTTTGCATTCGCGGCGGCACCCCTGTCTTCCAGAAGGTCACCTTTCCCTCACCCGGAGACAACATGAAGATCCTCGCCTCCCTGAGCGGAGAAACGCTCTCCATCCAGGTTGGCGGACAATCAGTTGAAGTAAAATCGCCCGGCCTCCTGAGCAGGCACCCTCAGGAGAATCTCTGCATCGGGCATGATGATGCAAATCCGGTAGACCCTGGTGCCCCCCGGAGCCGTATAAATGGCTCTCTGTCGACCTTGAAGATGATCATCCGATAGTTTTTTCAGCTCGCGAGAGCCCTCATTATCCCACCTCTTTTACGGCTCTGCCCAGCGCCGCGCAGGCCTCGGCAATCTCTGCCTCCGTACTACACAGGGGCGGCATCATAACAATGGTGTCTTTGATCGGACGGGTAAGTAACCCGTGGGCACGAGCGGCGCTACAGACCCGCTCTCCCATCCGCTCCCCGGCAGAGAAGCGTTTTCCACTCTCCTGCCGCAACTCGAGCCCGGCAATGAGCCCGCATTGGCGCACCTCGTGAACAGAAGAATGCGTAATGGCTCTCAACCCCTGCGCGAGGGCCTCTACCCGTGCAGGAAGCTTCTCCAGCACGCGGTCTTCCTCGAAGACCCTCAGACTCGCAAGAGCCGCCGCACAACCAAGCTGATTCGCAGTATAACTGTGTCCGTAGTTGAGCGTGCGCTCCCGGCCCCCAAGAAATGCATCAAAAACCCGACCTGTCGTCAGGGTTGCAGCGAGGGGAAGGTATCCTCCGGTAAGTCCCTTGGCCAGGCACAGAAAGTCAGGAATCACTTCTTCCTGCTGACAGGCAAACATGGTCCCAGTGCGCCCAAAGCCCGTCATGACCTCGTCGAGAATCAAGTGCACCCCATGCCCGTCACACCAGGAACGGATTTCTGCCAGTTGCCCTGCTGGCCACGGCCTCATTTCGTTCACTCCCTGGATGAGAGGCTCCAGGACGATTGCTGCGGCCCGGGCCACTTCCTCAGCCGGGAGGGCACGTAGATCTGCAAGGGAAGTCACCCTCGTGGCACGAAACCCAAAGCTACGGAAACGGTCGAAAAAAAACGATACTCCTCCCAGCGACGCCGCTCCCATGGTGTCCCCATGATACGCATTCTCGAAGGCGATAAAGCCCACGCGCTCCGGCTCACCAGATTGCTGCCGGAACTGGATCGCCATCTTCACTGCGACTTCTACTGCGGTTGACCCATCATCAGAAAAAAAGACGCGCTCCAAGCTACCGGAGGGAAAAAACGCCGTCAGCCTCTTCGCCAGTTCCGCCGCTCGAGGGTTGCCGAATCCAAGGAACGAGGTATGGGCAACCTCATCGAGCTGCATCCTCAGGGCCGCATCGATACGGGGATGCCGATGCCCATGAATATTCGTCCAGATACTTGAGTTGCCATCAAAGTAACGTCTCCCCTCTGCGTCAAATAGCCACGGGCCTTCTCCTCTGACAAGAATGAGCTCTTCGCCTTCGCTCGCCCATCCCGCATGCTGAGTAAAAGGGTGCCAGCAATGTTGGCGGTCCCATGCACCCCAATTGTCCCCGGGCTCTGTCAAGGCGCCTCCTTTCCCTCTCCTCCGTCATCCGCCATATCCTCCAGTTTCTTGTCAATTTTATTGATCAACTCCCACGGACAACGCCCCCGCTGATATTTACGCCACAGAACTTCACGCAGCGCCTCCCCCTCTTCCCTGCCGATTGGCCGGTGCTCCTGCCATTCTTCATCCCCTTTCAACTGAGAATGCAGCCGCCACGTAGAGGAGTGATGAGAGGCCCGAAAAAAACGCACCCCTTCCTCCGTCCTTTGTCGCCATGAGTGTCGCTGCACGCCCTTCCCATACGGACAAGTTCCAAAATCCCAAGAACAAACACGATTTGACATTTTACCGGTGAGCCCTACAGATCGCTATGGAATGAGAATTATTCGCAGTGACGCCTCTAAGCTCATACTGTATCTCGTTTCCTGCTTTCTCCTCGCGGCCCTTCTTACACCTTGGCTCTACAATGCCGGAACCCTGCTCGGCGAGATAACCGAGGAAAAAAGTTACAACCGGATAGTTGACTATGTAGGGGAACATGCGAGGCGCGCGGAACTACCGAAATACTTCAAACGCTGCCTTCTTATTGCATCTCTGCTCCTGTTGCCCCCGCTGATTTTCTCGCTACGACTACGCAATAACCCCGCGCCTCTCAGTGAATCACCATGGGCGGCGTATCTTCCCTCCCACGTGGTAGCTCGTTCGGGAGGACAACCACTGCGTCATTCACGGTGGGGCCCGCTGCAGCTTCTGGCCGGGTTCCTTCTTGCCGCCAGTCTTCTTTATGGCACTGGGTGGCTTCTGGTGTCCATGGGATGGTTCTCCCTCAAGGATCCCGTACCATGGGACCTCGCTTGGAAAAAAGCGCTAGGACCGTCTATCTCCGCCTCGCTGGTGGAAGAGATCATCTTCCGAGGTATATTTCTAGGCATCTGTCTCCGCGCCTTTCGCCCCGCAACGGCCATCATTCTGGTTTCTCTTCTTTTTTCAGCACTGCACTTTCTACAGCCCCCCAGCAATATTGCAGTATTTGTTCAGGGAGTACCTCTCTCGGAGGGAGCGGTTTACATCGACCCGCGAAATCAATATTCAGGCTTCCAATTGCTTCAGGCTATTCTGATGCGATTCCAGAATTTTGAGCTCGTGCTGTTTGAATTCGTTTCCCTCACGGCGATCGGCCTGATTCTTGCCTACGCCCGCTATGCGACGGCTTCGCTCTGGCTTCCAATCGGCCTCCATACCGGCTGGATTTTCGCCTACGTTTCCTTCAAGAAGATCTCCCTTCGTGTGCCCCAGCAGGATGATACCCTCTCCTATCTGGTAGGATCCAATCTAAAAGAGGGTCTGATCCCAATGGGGACTTTGGCTCTTACTGCCCTACTGGTGATTCTTTTTGTAAGAATCTTCCCGTCCGCAGGCATCACTCCCCCCCAGAAGAGTTCCACCCCGGATGACTGAGCGGGAATCTCATCCTGAACGGCCGAATCTACCCGCATCCGGCAACGCTCTCTCTCAATCGAATTCCCTGCGAAGCCTTCTCGCACGGTGGCTGGACTTCCTCTATCCCCCCGCCTGTCTACTATGTCGTGTTCCCTTACAGAAGGGACGCTACCTGTGTCAGTCATGCTGTGAAGACCTTCCACGGATCAAACAACCCTACTGCATGAAGTGCGGCGATAATATCGAGGGGCTCGTCCCAGAAGATGTGGTGTGCAACCATTGCCGAGGGGTGGATTATTTTTTCGACTTTGCGCGTTCTGTTACAAGCGCTGAGGGCCCAGCCAACGAGATCATGCACGCCTACAAGTATGGCAGGCAAATCCATCTCCACCGCGAACTCGCACTGCTTATGGAAGAGCTTTGGAACGATCCGCGTCTCTCCGTTCAGAAAAACCCTCCCTGGGTTGTTGTTCCTGTGCCTCTGCATTGGAGGCGCGAGAGGTGGCGATGGTTTAATCAATCCTTCGAAATCGCGAAAACACTCGCGCAGCAATGCAAACTCAGCTGCCAAAAGGCTTTGAGAAGAACTCGTAATACCAGCCAACAAGCTCTTCTGGACCGTGGACACCGCCTTGCGAATCTCCAAGGCGCATTTCAACTAAGCCCCCGGGAGCGACGCCTTGAAACCATACGGGATAAACCTGTCCTTCTAATTGATGACGTATTCACAACAGGCTCCACAGCAGAGGAATGTGCCCGGGTATTAAAGGAGGAAGGGGGTGCGGAAAAGGTGGTTGTCCTGACTGTTTTGCGAGGATAAGATCTCTCCTCAACAAGAATCTCTCCCCACGCGCCTCCCACTTCCCGCGAAAAACGCAAGTCCCTTCGCGTGTCCCCTCAATCATCGCGCTCTGAGCCATGGGTATCTTTGACAAGCCAAAACTCCGTAGAGGCAACAAGAAGAAGGATACGGTTCCGGATGATCTCTGGACCAAGTGTCCGGACTGCGGGGAACTGATTCACACCTTGGATCTCAAGCAGAGTTTTCAAGTCTGTCCTCATTGCAATCATCACTTCCTGATGAGCGCACAGGACCGCATCAACCTGCTGTCCGACCCGGATAGCTTCGCAGAGACAGAAGCATCCTTGGAGTCCACCAACCCTCTCAGTTTTGACAAATACGCAGATAAGATTACCACTCTCAAGAATAAGACAGGGATGAAGGATGCCGTGGTCACGGGGCGCGTCAATATCGGACGCCATCCTGCTGCCTTGGCCGTCATGGACTTCCGGTTTTTTGCCGGGTCTATGGGTTCAGTGGTAGGAGAAAAGATCACCCGCGCGGTCGAGATGGCGACGAGTGAGCAACGTGCGCTTATTATTCTTTCCTCGTCATCCGGAGCTCGCATGCAGGAGGGTATGCTTTCTCTTTTGCAGATGGCAAAAACCTGTGGAGCTATCGCCCGGCACAATAACGCTGGACTGCCCTATATTTCCGTTTTGACCCATCCCACCACCGGAGGGGTGACTGCCTCTTTTGCTACGATCGGCGACGTTAATCTCGCTGAACCTCGGTGCATGATAGGATTCGCTGGCCCCCGCGTGGTGAAAGAGACGACACATCAGGACCTTCCTGCCGGGTTTCAAACAGCTGAATTCATGCTGGAACACGGCCTCATCGACTCCATCGTGGAGCGCCGCTTCCTGCGGGAACGGATAATACAATTACTGGGCTACATGATGCCCGGACAGGAGTAGATAGCAGCCCGTGAATTACTCTGAGGCCCTAGACTGGCTATATTCTACCCAGTTTTTCGGGATAAAACTTGGCCTCGAGGGACCCAGACGCCTGCTGCGCGAGTATCTGGCCTTCCCCCCGCGGAACACCAAGGTCATCCATGTGGCCGGCACCAACGGTAAAGGCTCTACCTGTGCCTTTATCGATTCTGTAGCGCGCGCAACCGGCACGCGGACAGGCCTTTTTACCTCCCCCCACCTTATTGACTACCCGGAGCGCATCCGTGTCTCTGGAATGGAGATTGAAAGAGATGAAATTGCCCTGCATCTGTCCTCACTCAGGGAAATGGTGGCGCAATGGGACCCCCACCCGACATTTTTTGAAATCAGCCTCGCGCTTGCCATGAAGTATTTTTCAGAGCGCCAATGCGAACTAGTCATTCTTGAAACCGGAATGGGGGGTCGCTTGGATGCGACATCCGCAATCCCTGCAGACATTGCAGTCCTCACTCCAATTGGCATGGACCATCAGGAGTGGCTTGGAGAAACCCTGACAGATATCGCTGCCGAAAAAGCTGCGATCATCGTTCCAGGCAAAAACGTCATCTCTTCCAACCAATTGCCAGAGGCAGATGCCATCATCAGGCAGATCGCGAATGAGCGGAGAGCACCTCTCACATTCGTCGAGGAACCCTTGGAAGGCTATGCCCTTGGGCTGGCTGGAGCGCATCAGCAGGAGAATGCAGCCCTCGCTGTCGAAGCCTTGCACGCCGCTGGAATCACTCTCAACTATGAAACGGTTAAGGCTGGCCTGAGTTCGACCCTGTGGCCGGGCCGTTTTGAAAGGGTGGACTTCTCACCGGAAGAACATTCCTCTACTACCATTCTTGATATCGCGCATAACCCTGCTGCAGCCAGAGTGCTTGCGGCAACCTGGCGTGGAGAGTTTGGGGGGACCAAGGCCAACCTTATCTTCGGCGCAGTCGAAGCCAAGGATATCGAGGGCATGCTTGAAGCCTTGGCACCCATCGCAGGTCACCTACACTTCGCTCCAGTGAACTCTCCCCGGGCCCTTCCCCCGGAAGAACTCGCTGCTTTCCTTCCCGAAGAGGCCCCAGCCTTCACGATTCACGCCAGCCTCCAGTCAGCTCTCGAAAGCTCCACGAACCTCCCCTCCCTCATCACCGGGTCCGCCTTTCTCATCGGAGAGGTAAAAGCTCTGCACGAGCGCACCGCTCACAGGATAACGACGCAGTAACCGGCCTGACATTCCGATTCACAGCGCCGGTGTCCCGGTATACACCTCCCCCGGACGTCCCATGCGTGAACCTATTCGGCTTGAAACTGACAACGGGCTCTATCTTCCCGGACTTGAACTGTTTCTCGATGTGCGCACGCCCGGGGAAAACGGCTTTATCTCACACGCTCACGCCGATCACTTTGCCAGACACGAGAATATCCTGTGCTCTGAACCTACCGCTCGCATCTTGAAAGCTCGCTACAATGTAGCTGACGAGCGCCTCAACCCCAGGCCTTTCCACGAACCTCTGGATGTCGGTCCATACCGACTACAACTCCTGCCCGCAGGGCATATCTACGGGTCATCCATGCTGCATGTCACTCGGAAATCTGATGGAGAATCACTCCTTTACACCGGCGATTTCAAGGTGCAGCTAAGCCTCACTGCAGAGGACCCCGTATTCCGACAAGCAGACACTCTGGTCATGGAGACGACCTTCAGGGCTCCCCAATGGACCTTTCCCAGCAGAAATGAGGTCACCGGCATGATTCTCAATTTTGTCAACGAATGCCTTGAAGAAGAATTCACCCCTGCCCTTCTCGCTTATTCACTCGGAAAGGCCCAAGAAGCTCATGCCATTGTCACCGGTGCAGGCATCCCAACAGTTTCTCATCCCGCAGTGGCAAAAATGACGACCGCCTGTCGTCACGCCGGATGTCCGTTATCTGCTCCTCTCATCTTCGAAGATACTATTCCTCCTAACCATGTATTTATCTGCCCACCCAGCGTAGTAGGCTCCGAACAATTCCGTTCGATTCCCAATTTAAGAACGGCGATGCTCTCTGGATGGGCACTAAACAAAAACGCTACCTACCGCTTTGGTGTTGATGCCGCATTCCCTCTCTCTGATCACGCTGACTTTCCGGGACTCCTTGAGGCGGTTCGACGGGTAAATCCGAGGCGAGTTATCACGGTTCATGGTTATACCCGGGAATTCGCTGCCGAGCTCCGCAGGCGAAATTATGAGGCCTGGTCCGCGGCCGGGGGAGACCAGATGGAGTTTGACCTGCCACGCTAGGTGACTGTCCTTCTCTCCCTCGGGGAGATCTGACGTGGGCTTTGAGGAGGCCGCAGGACTTCGGGGCCCCAGGGGGCCCAACAACCCGCGTCCTGCAAGGAAACCTACCAGAAGGCCTGCCAACACGCCGGCCAAGACTATCCAGAGAGAATACCGGGGACCCATATTAAGAATAAAACCGTAAGGCCCCGGCCCTGGCAACAGCACACTTAGGGCATAGCCCTCTACCCTATTCTACGATGAAAAACGGATTATGGAGGTCCGGCTTATTGTAACTCAGAGGCTCTCTAGTTACCATGTCGAGCACTTGCTTGCCGGCCGCGCTGACCACCGCATGGGCGGCACAAGTGTCCCATTCCATGGTAGGTCCAAATCGGGGATAGACATCCGCCGAGGCCTCCGCCACTAGGCAGAGCTTTAAGGAGCTGCCAGCAGACAGGAAGTCCACCTCTTTGCCTTTTTTCTCAATCTCTTCGACAAAAGCCGCCACCTCTGGACTCGAGTGTGAGCGACTGGCAACGACCTTGATCTTCGTGCACTCCATGTAATGCGCTCCTGCTTCAATCTCCTCGGCGGCACAATCTCCTGATATTTTCCAGGCTCCGGCCCCCTCCACACCTACGTATAACGTATCATTGACCGGATAATAGACCACCCCAACCACTGGCTTCCCATGCTCAACCAAGGCAATGTTGACGGTGAATTCGCCGTTCCTCTTTATGAATTCCTTTGTTCCATCGAGAGGATCCACCAGCCAGAACCTTGGCCAACTTCCTCTCTCGCTGTAGGGAATCTGCTGATTCTCCTCTGAGATCACAGGGACATCCGGATAATCCCTTTCGAGAAAGGCCATGATCGCCTTATTGGATTCCTTGTCGGCCTCTGTTAAAGGCGAATCGTCTCCCTTGTATTCTATCTCAAATTCACGCCCGTAGACCTCAAGGATCCGCGCGCCAGCTAGACGGGCCGCTTCAAGCAGCCCTCCTATTTCAATTCCGTGAGCGTTATTAATCACGGTCATTCTGATGTCACACGTGCCCGGCGTTAGGCTCCCTTAGTGTGCGCGACAGAATTCCTCAAAACGGGTAATCCCCTCGTTGAGCACATCAAGAGTCGTGCAGTAACTCAAGCGAAGGGAAGAATCGTGCCCAAAGGCGATTCCTGGCACTGCTGCAACCTTGTAGCGGGTCAGCAGTTTGTCGCAGAGATTCTGTGATTTCAGACCAAGCGGCTCACAATTGACAAAGAAGTAAAAAGCGCCCCCCGGGTCTTGGACGCTGATATTGGGAATGGCGCTGAGGCGTGCCTGCACGAATTGTCGGCGCACATCATACTCACTTCGCATGTCCTCGACAAAGTCCTGCGAACCGCTGAGAGCGGCGAGCGCTCCATATTGGGCAAAGGTAGTTGCGTTTGACGTGGTATGACTCTGAATTTTAGCAATAGCGGCGGCCATTTCGGGCGGAGCCGCAGTATATCCAATCCGCCAGCCGGTCATTGAATATGCCTTCGCAAAACCGTGACAAACCACCGTGAGACTTTTCAACTCCTCACTGATCGAGGCGATGCTGACGTGCTTATGGTCTCCATAGATGAGCTTCTCGTAAATCTCATCTGAGAGGATCATGATATCCTCGTAAGAAGCTACCTCTCCAATCGCACGCAACTCCTCTTCGGTGTAAACTGCTCCTGTTGGGTTCCCAGGAGTATTTATGATTACCATCTTGGTTTTTGGAGTCATCGCCTCCTCAAACTGTTCAGCAGTCATTTTCCATCCGTTCTCCTCGCTCGTCTCCACGATCACTGGCTCAGCTCCACAGAGCCGGACCATCTCAGGGTAACTCACCCAGTAGGGCGCCGGGATAATTACCTCATCCCCTTCATCGCACATTGCCATGATGGCGTTCATGCACGCCTGTTTTCCCCCGGAGGTAACACAGATCTGTTTCGGATCGTAACTGAGACCGTTTTCCTCAAGAAGTTTCTTCGCAATGCCTTCGCGCAACTCCGGAATTCCAGCAGCCGGGGTGTATTTGGTTTTCCCGTCCTGAAGAGCCTTTATTGCTGCCGCCTTGATATGATCGGGGGTGTCGATTTCGGGCTCTCCTCCAGCCAGCCCGTAGACCTCATCTCCTTGGGCACGCAATGCCTTGGCCTGATTCGTAACGGCAAGGGTGAGAGAGGGCGTAACCCCTTGGACACGGGAAGAAAGCGAGTCTGGATCCATCGGTAAGAATAGTTGTGCATGCCGCCCAAAGAGGCGGAGTCACGGACGCTGGGCGAACACACTCTCCTCCAGAGCGGGAGGAGTTGATAGCTGTGCTCCTCAAGGATGCAAGCGGAATTCGGTAATTTAAGGCGGATCTAGGGCGCTTGGCCGTACTTCTTCTTGTGGAGAGCCCGAGCCTGCTTCTGCCAGCCATCCCGCCGGATTCGTTCCTTGAGGTTGAGATCTTCACTGATTGCTCGTACTTGCGGCGCTCTCCATTCGGCAACCTGCCGATAGGTGTAGATGCCCGCATCATGGAGGCGCTGGCAAATCACCTCTCCCACCCCCTGTAGTTTAGTGAGGTCATCGACGTCCTTAGGGGCCTTCCGGTATATTTTGCCCATTCGTGGGTCCTTCACCAACTTGACCTTGCTCTGCGGCGGCAGCTTGACCACCTCCTCCCCAGAGGAACCCTTCTGCGCAGCCTGCTTTTTGGAGCGCTTGGCAGGGCGCTTGGCAGCCTCGAGCTCTGCTTTCAACGCGGCAGCCGCCTCAACATACTGTTCGATCTGCTCCTTTTCGCGTTTCAGGGCAATGCGCAGAGCCTCCTCCGCGGCTTCACGGCCTGAATCGGCCTCTTTTCTTGCCGCTGAGACCGCCTCCTTGAGCGCATGCTCCCCTTCCAGCCTGACCACCTCCACCGTCTTCTCGAGACGCTTCCTCTCTTCCTCGGCCTCCACAACAGCAGCTTCAACGGAAGTCAGCTTCTTGTTCAGGGTGTTTTGTTCCTCCTTTGACTTGGTGAGCTCGGTCTGAGCACGCCGAACCTGCTCTTGCGTGGAATGCAATTTCTCCTGAAGAGAATTCACCTCCTTCAACTTTTCTTCCGCCCCCACAAGCTCGGCACGCAATCCATTGATTTCTGTCCGCAGTATCCTACCAGCATCCTCAACCTGCTGACGTTCACGCTGCTGATCACTAAGCTCATGCTGAATCCGGTCTTTCTCCGCCTTGATCTGCTTGAGAAGCACCTCGGCCTTACTATCACCTGACAGAATCGCCATATGCTTATGAAGTTCTTTCTTCTCCTCACGCAGGCGGTGTAGCTCATCCGACCATTTCGCTTCGGATACCCGACACTGTTGCAGCTCTTCCTGCTCCCGTTCACGCTCCTGGCGCACCAGCTCAAGATCCAGCAGTACTTGCTCTATCTCACGCCGGGCAGCCATCAGCTGATCTTTCAACACCGCCTCTTTACCCGAAGAATCCTCAAGCTCACTACTAACCCGCGCGAACCGCTCCTCAAGCTCTCCGATCGTCACGGCCAGCACCACCTTCTCTTCATTGGTTACTTTCAGCTTCTCATCCGTATCCTGGCATTTGCTCTGCAGTTCCCGGCTGTCTGATTCCAGCTTCGCCCTAGCTGATTCTACTTCCACAAGCTGCGCCTCCATTTTCTCAACGGCCTGCCTTGAGAGAAGCAGATCGCTCTCAAGCCGTGCCCGCTCATCTGCCATATTGGCAAGCTCGCGAGCCACTCCCTCCTTTTCTTGCTGAATTGTCCTCAGCTGCGCCTCCAGACTTCCACTTTTACCCTCTAACTCTTCCAGCTGCTGGGAGTTTTTCTCGGCCTCTTCCTGATGCAATCTGGCCGCGGCCTCCGCCTGAGAGGAAAGTGTCTCCTCCGTTTTCCTTAATCGAACAAGCTCTCTCTCCCGAGTATCACGCTCGATAGCGTCAGCCTCCGCTCCCTTCCGGAGGGCGTCTCTTTCCTTCCGTGCCTCGAGAAGTTCCTCTGAGACCTTCTCTGATTGCTTCTGATGGCCTTGTGCTTCCTTCTCGAGCCGAACCTTTGTTGCCTCATGGCGAGCTCTCGCCTTCTCCAGCTCGTTCTTTCCTTCATCACGCTCCCTTGTGATTGCAGCAAGGTTCCCCTCGATGACTTCACGCGTCTCGCGGAGCTTCTTGAGTTCTTCCTCAAACTTGGCTCTTTCTCCTGTCCCCTCTTTTTCTTGCGTTTCGATTCTTGCCTGAAGCATCTCACGCTCCTCCCGCAGGGCTGACAATTCCCTCTCTGTATCCACCCGCTGCCCCTCTAACGAGGCAAGCGATTCTTCGAGAGCAACGCTGGCTCCCCGCAGAGATGAAAGCTCTCCCTCCAGCAGATCTTTGCCCTTCCTGTGGTCCTCTTCTTCTGCCTGCAACTTACTCTTGAGCTTTCCGCATTCTTCTCTGACGGCTATCAGCTCAGCTGCGTTTAGGTCCCGTTCTTGAGTCACCTCCCCCAGTGCACGCTTAACCTCGTCACTCACTCCTTGGAGGTCGCGAAGCTCTCGTTCCGTTTTCCGCATGTCCGCCCGCTCGTCGACAAGATCACGCTCCAGCTTTTCTGCTGCAGCACTCAGGCGATCCACCTCGGAAACTTTGTCCTCAAGTTGCTTTTCAAGCCCTCTGGTCTTTTTCTCCAGTGTTTTTAACTGACGGCTTGCAGCCTTCTCCGCGGCAGAGAGCTTCTTTCGGAGATCTCGCTCAGCAGATGCCAGCTCTTTTTCTAACGCTCGCTTCTCGACCTTGAATTTTTTCCTCTCATCTTTGGAAACTACAGGGTCCGCCTGTCCGGTTCTCTCAGCTTCCCGTCTGCCTGCCGTGTGAGCCCCTCCAGAACCAGCCCCGCTTGGTGTCTGTGATGCCAGCCTCTTCTCGATCTCCTCCCTCTCGAGGTTCATCCCAGCCAGTTCCTTCTCGATACTCTTCTTCTGCTGGGCCATGTCAGCAAGGCTCGACTCCACCGCTGCTCTCTCCTTGCGGGCCACCTTCAGGATTTTTTCGAGTTCCTCGTTATCTCGCCGCAGGTCCGCTATTTTCCTCTCGAGATCCGGAGAGCTTCCCGTCGCACCCTTCAGAGCTCCGGCTTCCTGATAGTTCTTGAGGCGCTCCCGTTCCTTGCTCAAGGCAATCTCTACAACCTCGTTCACCTGCTCTGCTTCCTCGAGGCGCTGCCTCGATTCAATCTCCCCCGCACGATACTTCCCCCAGGCAAACCACCCAAGAGCCGCTCCCAGTAACGCCGCCGGCACAATGAGCAGCAAACTGTAGAGGCCATAATTGACCAGAAAATAGGTTATCGCATCCATGCGGAATCTGTCTCTTCAGCGGGGCTCTCTTACTTGACCATGATCTCTACCTGGTTATCACGGTCTCCCCCGGGAGCTACACCGAAGGAGCTGGTTTCAATTTGCCTCGGCAACACCCCGTGATCCACGAGAATCTTTCCAACGATTTCCGCCCTGAGGCGCGCAAGACGGCTATTTTCAGTCGCATTCCCGTCACGTGCTGGATGCCCTCCTACCGCGTAGCGGGCTCCCTCTCCCGCAGTAATAATCGCCCGTGCGGCGATAATCACCTTGTCACGGTCACCGCTCTGGAGCTCTTCACTACCAGGGCGAAAGGTAACCACGCTGTCATTCAATTTACGTCGTAATTGCCCAAGCACGGTTCCATTCTGCAGAGACTCAGGCTGGTATCCCGGAAAATGATACGGTGACGAGCGTAATACTAACTCATCCGAGACCATGTCCTTGGGGACGACCTCACTGGCCTTCGAAAGCCAATCGATTCTAAGCCCGCTGGTGGTGTCCCCTCCGATCGTCAATCTGCCTTTCCGGAGCTCCACACTACGATCGCCCTGCTCCCGAAAATAATATGCGAGAAACTCTGCCCATGTCTCAACCCCCACAGGATCGACGACGAATTCACGCCGCTCGAGACCAGTGTCCCATCCCGGGAGCGCCTTGAGAGGAGCGGTTAGCTCAACCACCAGATCTTCGGAAACAACGCCACTCGCTCTGAAACGTCCTTTCTCCCTCTCCACCCGCAACCAGCCGGGCGCTCGTAGCTCACTCGCACGGCCAACTACCCGCACTCCGGATAACCCGTCAACCCGGGCAACAACCCGGGCCCGCTGCGCATCTGAATCTACCGCCCCAGAAATGAAGGCATCAAGATAATCAAGCCGCACACCTGGATCGACCACCCCTTCCTCCTTCAGGATTCCCTCGACCTGACTCTCAAGTCTCGGCTTGAGCTCGCTGAGGAAAATCTGCCTGTGAAAATACCCAATACTGGGAATCAGAAGCAAGATCGCCAAAACTACGAAGCTCTTCACAAAGGAATGCTCGTCGACGGGAAGGCTGGCGACAAAAGAAAAATTCAGATCTCTGGCATTACGGAGAACAACTGCCCTGCAAGAGCTCTTTTTTAAGGAGGAAGGAGGCAGAACTCGTTCCCCGGGCTCAAGCCAATCTACCCTTGGCCGCGATCCATTTTCCTCTCCGATGAACAATGTCAAAAGTCAGGCCTGCAGCCTGAGCGGCCTTCTCAGTATCGTCCCATTGATCCCGCAGAACCCCCGACAGGATCAGGCTCCCCCCAACCGCAAGAGCATGGGCCATTTTTTCAAAGGATCGCTGGAGCACGGCCGCAAAAAGATTCGCCACGATCACATCATATGAATTACTCGGGATCCAATCATCCAGATCCGATTGTGAAACCACTACCCCGGACGCATTATTCCGCTCTACGTTACGCTGCGCCACCGAAACCGCGTTGGGATCAAAATCCATCGCCTCACACCCAGCTGCACCTAGCAGGCTTGCCGCAATGGCCAGAACCCCTGTCCCGCACCCGAGATCCAGCATGCTCCAACCCTCCCCTTGCCGCCTCCCGGCCTCATCGGCGAGAAATCTCAGGCAAGAGGATGTGGTGGCATGGTCCCCGGTTCCAAAAGCCATTTCAGCCGGGATAATCACTACAGCCCTGTCTCCCCTGTTCTTCTTCAGCTTCCTTAAGCTCACCGCATTTGTTTCGGAGGTCACCAGCAGGCAATCACGAATTTTCAGTGGCGGAAGGGGCTTCGCCGATTCTGAGACCCAGTCCACCTCCTTAAGATGTCGAATGACCCCTCCAAATTGCCCCACTAACTCAAGAGCGTCGCTCTCTCTTTCACAATAGAGATCTACTCGGAGAAACTTCCCATTTCTCAGCCTCGTAATAACGGCATTCTGATTCCCATGAAAACGCTCCTCCCAGAGATCTTCCTTACTTATTGCCGAGCGCTTCGACCATACCCACATCGTTGCTTCCACGCTTTAAGTCACAGCCTTGCGGATAGCACAATAGAATCCTCTATATTTTATCAATCCACCCGGAAAGCCCTCATTAGACAGATCGCGGTGAGCACTCCCAGGCATCTGGGAATTTCACTTGCCCCTTCCGTATTCAAAAAACGACTAGGAGTCATCAGGCGCCAATTGGATCAGTGTCCTGACAAGTTTTCTCTGATCTCCTTCAAAGTGGTCCTTGATCAAAGCACTCTGGTATTCCGGCGCTATGTCCCATGCACTCAGGGTTTTACTCGCTCCGAGAAAGGCAAGAAGTCTGAGAGGATGATCGCAGGAATACGAATAGTGTGCCCGTCCCGCCCGCGCTGGCATCACCTGCAGAATTCGATCCCCATCAATCAAATGTAACCCGGGAACACATCGATCTCGCCCCTCCTCCAGCGCCTGCTCGTAGGAAGACACTTCGCTTTCCCAATCATAGGATTGCAAGAGCTCAAGACACTGCTCAAGGGAAGGCTCTGAAACCGCCTTCAACCTGCAGTCATAGTGCTGGATCCATACTTCCACACCCGCTTCTCTCGTTCTCCCCGGTCTAAGTCCAGCCCGAAGCGACAATGAGGATCCGTGGGGTGCGGTGCGTTTTGGCCACTGGAGCTGGGTCCCTCACCGCCCCGCCTGATGCGCCGCACCTACGCCCGAGAAAGAGAGGTTCTACGGAGAAAAGGAATTCATCCCCGTCCTTGTAGTGCAGACGCATTGGTTGTATTTACTAGGGCCGTCATATCCTTCCAAAAAATCGAGTAACTTTGGCCAGACCACTTAAACAATGAGACGAATTCTCATTCTTCTTAGTTTCATTGCGGCTCCAATCATATCGGCCGCCGCCAAAGAGCAGGCCTATTGGGCTTTCCAGCCACTCACCCCGGTAAAAGTTCCCACCGAGGAAGCCAATCCATGGGCTCGGAACGCGATCGATCATTTTATCCTTGAAAATGCCCGAAAAAGGCAGCTTTCCCCAAATGCCAGCGCCACTCGCAACTCGCTGATCAGGCGCGCGTATTTTGACCTGATCGGCCTTGCCCCCTCGCGCAAAGAGGTCGAAGAGTTTACTGCAGACTCCTCACCCGGAGCCTACCACCAGCTCGTCTCTGAATTACTCTCCAGCCCACATTACGGGGAACGGTGGGGTCGCCACTGGCTTGATGTAGCGCGCTTTGGCGAAAGCCACGGCTACGAGAGTGACAACGAGCGGCCAACCGCGTGGACCTATCGTGATGCCGTGATCCGGGCCCTGAATGAGGACATGCCTTTCGATAGGTTCACCCAGTGGCAGGTGGCAGGCGACTCCCTGAAAGGCGACGATGCTCTGGCTCAGGCGCTGACTGGATTTCTTACCGCAGGATCAACGGTAACTAACGTAGATGGAATAGACCGTGAAAAGGCCATGTATGATAAGATGGACGATATCGTCTCAGCTACCGGATCCGCATTCCTTGGCCTGACCATCGGTTGCGCAAGATGTCACGATCACAAATATGATCCGATTTCTCAGCGTGATTACTATCGTCTCGTCGGATTTTTTCTTCCGGGCAAACCAACAGATCGCAATGTCGCTATCGGCGACAAGGGTGGCACAGTCAAAGCGCTCACATGGAATGGTGGCAATACCCGCAAAAACCCACTGTTGAGCAGGGGCGATGTTGAAGAGAAAGAAGGCGATGTTGGATCTGGAGTTTTGACTGTCCTCAGCCCCGATAGCAGTGACATCACCAACTGGATCCTTGAAACAGAAAATAAGGGGGGAGACGGCCGGCAAGGGCTGGCACGGTGGCTGACGGACGTTGATAAAGGTGCTGGGGCTTTGTTGGCACGGGTGATCGTAAACCGCCTCTGGCAACACCACTTCGGTGTTGGACTGGTCAAAACCAGCAATAATTTCGGCAGCGTCGGGGACAGGCCAACCAATCAGGATCTCCTCGATTGGCTGGCCACCGAACTTATCAGAGAGGGATGGAGGCTGAAACCCATGCACAAGCTCATCATGACAAGTGCGACCTATATGCAGTCTACGGAGTGGGACCAGAAGCGGCATGCGATAGACCCCGAAAACACCCTGCATTGGCGACGGCATCCGAGGCGGCTCGAAGCTGAAATTCTTCGTGACTCGATCATGAATACCGCTGGGACTCTGAACAGAAAACTCTACGGTCCAAGCGTCAAGCCGTGGGTATCCAGCGACGCGGTAAAGACAGGCTCGACCAATAAATGGCCAACCAATGTCAAGGATGGCCCGGAGACCTGGCGGCGCAGTATTTACGTCTTCATGCGGCGCTCGATGAGAGTTCCTTTCTTTGAAACCTTCGATGTTCCAGACGCCATGCAGAGTCGAGGTCTCCGGGAAAAAACTACTGTTCCGACCCAGGCACTGCTCCTGTTGAACAACCGGTTTGTTCGCCAGCAAGCTACTCATTTTGCTCAACGGGTCATCGCCGCGGCCAAGGCGCGACCCACGGACTCCAAACCAGAGGAATGGCGGGCTATCGTGGAAGAGGCTTACTGGTTGGCTTTCTCGCGGCAGGCGACAGACACTGAGATCAAGCTGGGCACTGAGTTAATGGCAAAGGAGCAACAGACCGTTGAGAACTTCTGTCATATTCTTCTCACCCTGAACGAATTCGCCTATGTCGATTAATCTGGCTAACGCCTCTCTGGCGATGACACGTCGGGACCTCCTCTCCAACGCAGGATGCGGGTTTGGCTCCCTCGCCCTTGCGGGTCTGATGGCAGATCAGCAGCTTCTGGCAAACACGGTTAGCGAATCGGACTCACCGCTATCCCCAAGGCAGCCTCACTTCAGCGCTCGTGCGAAGCGGGTAATTTTTCTTTTCATGTATGGAGGCCCAAGTCATGTGGACCTTTTTGATTACAAGCCCGCCCTCAAAAAATATGAGGGGAAAAACGTGAGCGAGGTCGTTGACAAAAAGGGTGCGCGAAGCGTCGGCGGCCTTTTCCCCTCTCCCTATAAATTTGCCCGCCATGGGCAAAGTGGGCACTGGGTCTCCGACCGCTACCCACACCTTTCAGGAATGATCGACCGGACCGCTATGCTCCGGGGCGTCTATGGCCATTCCATCAGCCATGCCCCGGCGCTTTTCGAACTCAATACCGGCATGATCCGGACCGGGTTTCCAAGCGTAGGGTCGTGGGTCACCTACGGTCTAGGCTCTGACAATCGGGACCTCCCGGGATTTGTCGTTCTCTACGACTATCGCGGAGGGCCTATCGGAGGGGCCCCTAACTGGGGATCCGGCTTTCTTCCTGGAGCCTTTCAGGGAACGCCAGTCCGCTCAAAAGGCATCCCGATTCTGAATTTGAAGAGGCCCGATAGCTTAGCCCACTCCCAACAAAGAGAATTGCTTGATTATGCGAGTAAACTCAATCGTCACCATATGACTGGCTATCCTTCCGATAATGCTCTGGAGGCGCGCATTCAGTCATTTGAGCTTGCCTATCGAATGCAGTCAGCCGCGCCCGAGGCGTTGGATATTTCTCAAGAGAAGGAATCGACCCGAAGTCTCTATGGCATTGAAAGCGGCAACCCTGGGGAGTATTTCGGTAGCCAATGCCTCATGGCAAGGCGTCTCGTTGAGCGCGGGGTGCGCTTTGTACAACTTTACTCTGGTGGAGGGCACGGAGATAATAACTGGGATGCTCACGGCAGCATTGTGGGCAATCACGATAAGCACTGTGCCGCCACGGACCAGCCCATCGCGGGCCTGCTGCAGGACCTCGAACAGCGAGGTCTTCTCGATGAAACTCTGGTAGTATGGGGAGGAGAATTCGGGCGTACCCCACAGAAACAGGGCGGCAATGGACGCGATCACCACCCTTTTGGGTTTACCATGTGGATGGCTGGAGGCGGCATCAAGGGAGGCACCAGCTATGGTGAAACAGACGAAATAGGATACCACGCCACCGTAGACCGCACCTCTGTTCACGATATCCATGCCACGATCCTCCACCTCATGGGAATTAATCATAAGGAGCTTACCTATCACTTTAGCGGACGGGATTTCCGATTGACGGATGTCGCCGGCAAAGTGATCGACAAAGTAATTGCCTGAGCCTGCCCCGCCCTTGGCGCTCATCCTGCACCGGAACCACCGCCAAGTAACCTCCTAGCTGATAACGCCCATCTCCCGACCCGTTCGGGCAAATGCATCCACGGCTCGATCAAGCTGCGCCCTGGTATGAGCTGCGGAAATCTGAGTGCGAATTCGAGCGGTTTCATGTGGCACAACCGGATAAAAGAACCCGATGGCGTAGACCTCGTATTCCAGAAGCTTCTGCGCGAACTGCTGCGAAAGCGCGGCATCCCCAAGCATGATCGGAGTAATAGGGTGGTCGGCGCCAGCTATGGAAAACCCAGTCTCCGCCATGGACTCCCGGAAATAGATTGTATTGCGTTTTACGCGATCCGCTAACTCGTTGGAGGTCTCAAGCATTTCAAACACCTTCAGAGCGGCTGCGACAATTACCGGGGCAAGGCTGTTGGAGAACAAGTAGGGCCGCGAGCGTTGCCGAAGCAACTCAATGATTTCCCTGCGCCCTGAGGTATACCCTCCTGAAGCGCCTCCGAGTGCTTTCCCGAGGGTCGAGGTAGTCAGGTCGATCTTCCCGAAGAGTCCACAGTGTTCGTGAGTTCCACGCCCCCGAGGACCCAGAAACCCTGTAGCATGGCAATCGTCAAAATGCACCAGGGCTCCATATTTGTCAGCCAACTCATGAATCCCGTCCAGTTGAGCGATAACCCCATCCATGGAAAAAACCCCATCAGTGGTAATTAATTTCCTTCGGGCTCCGGAGGCCTCTGCCTCCTGCAATTTTGTCTCCAGATCAGAGAGATCATTGTTGTAGTAGCGATATCTCCGCGCCTTGCAGAGACGGACTCCATCAATAATTGAAGCATGGTTCAGGCTATCGGATATCACAGCGTCATCCGCCGTAAGAAGAGTTTCATAAAGACCTCCATTTGCATCAAAGCAGGACGGGTAGAGGATGGTGTCTTCTGTTCCAAGAAAAGCGGTGATCCGCTCTTCAAGCTCACGGTGAAGCGATTGGGTGCCACAGATGAAACGCACAGAAGCTGTACCAAACCCCCACCGCTCGAGAGACTCACGAGCGGCTTCCACAACAGCCGGATGACTCGCAAGCCCCAGATAGTTGTTCGCGCACATGTTGAGGACCTCCCGACCATCATCCAGCTTGATCATCACGTCCTGAGAGGAACTGATCAATTTCTCACTCTTATACAGACCCCTTTCCTTGATTTCCTCTATGAGGCGCTGGAGGCTCGATCGAAATTCGTTAGAAAACACGACCGACAGTATACTCAGATTGACCCTTGAGGGAGACCTAAATTACCTGCTGCTCGTTACGGCGCTACGCCTTGAGCCCGACGCTGACACACTTTCTAGCTGGGCGCACTATCCAGCCCGAAAACTTGGTGAACGACACGGGCTGCATCCTCTATACACGTCTCGGCAACCGTAATGGAAATCTTGATCTCGGAGGTGCTGATCATTCCGATATTAATTCCAGACTCCCCAAGGGCCTTGAACATCTGGGCCGCAACGCCCGAGTGAGAACGCATCCCAATTCCCACGACTGACAGCTTCGCAATACCTGCCTCGGTTTCGAGATCCGCTTCCCCTCCGAGCTCCGATAGCACGGGCTTCAGGGAAGCCTGAGCCCGACCCAGATCGTGAGTGTGCATCGTGAAGGAGTGCCGTGCATAGCCATCATGGGCTATGTTGGAAACGATCATATCAATATTGATCTCGTCATCCCCCAGCACTCCAAGGATACGGCCAGACATTCCAGGTTCATCGGGAATTCCCGTGATGGTAACGCGGGCCTGGGAGCGCTCGATGGAGACTCCACGAATGACCACAGCTTCCATTGCTTCATGTTCTTCAGTCACAATTGTTCCGGGGTTATTATTGAGAGAGGAACGAACTTCAAACTTTACGCCATATTTCTTTGCGAATTCGACTGATCGGGACTGCATGACCTTGGTTCCCACCGAGGCGAGTTCCAGAAGCTCATCGTAGGATATCTCAGGCAACTTTCTCGCATCGGAGACCACCCGGGGATCTGCAGTATAGACTCCATCGACATCAGTAAGGATCTGGCAGAGGTCAGCATCAACTGAAGAAGCAAACGCTATCGCCGAGAGATCCGACCCACCTCGCCCGAGAGTCTGGATGAGCCCCTGCTCATTAACACCCTGAAAACCTGCCACAATGACAACCTTTCCTTCCTCCAGATAGCTCCGGCTCAGGGTCGCATCTATGGTATCAATACGCGCCCGTGTGTGTGACCCGGAGGTTTTTACTCCGGCCTGACGCCCAGTGATGGAAACCGCTTCTACGCCAATTTGCTTAAGGGCCATGGTCACCAGTGCGATGGACTGTTGCTCCCCAGTGGAAAGTAGGACGTCCATTTCGCGGGCGGGTGGCTCATCACAGAGTTCCTCCGCCATTCCGATCAGCTTGTCAGTGACTCCCCCCATGGCAGAGACGACCACTGCGATTTGGTGTCCTTCACTCAGGAGGGACTTGATCCGCAGTGCTACACTGCGAATGCGATCGAAGGATCCAACGGACGTTCCGCCATATTTCTGGACGATAAGCATGGAGATTCGAAGTGGGCGCGTTCCGCACGAAACCTAAGCTCGCACCAAACACAAGACCCCGCCGGGTTAGCGCCCACGGTGAGAGAGCGCAAGCTTCTGTTCTCGAATTCGTTGCAACTCCACCCGCTCTCACGGATAGAGTGCGTCAGCTGATCATCTTAGCCGAAGCCGCTGCGGAAATAATCAACTACTTCGCCAATGGCACGACAGGAGTATTCCAGCCTGCCATATCTGACGGTTTAGTCCCTGGCTTGCGCCGGCCACCGCCCCTCCCCCAGGTCGGATTAAATGGGCCGACAAAGGCTATTTGGGCATCAGGCATGATCTCGTCCTCCAACCCTACCGCCCAGAAGCAGCCATTGATCAGGAGCCTCCGATAGCCGTCGTCCAGAATATCATTGGAAGCTCCGTAAGTACTGGTGAAAACTTTCCCGGCTTTACCCGATCTTCCCTGGTAGCTTCTCGTCCACGCACCAGGCACGGGTGGCATTTTCTTGTTGGGCGGTGAATCCGCAGTCATTCCCTCTAACGGCTGAGCCATTGCCAGCACCGTGCTAGGCTCAAGAGGTGCGGCCCGGTAGCCGCCACACTGAGCCCACATTGTCTTAATCCCCCGGAGGATCGGGTGATCTTTCTCTGCCGGCACGATATCAAGACGAGTACTCTGGCGGTGATTCCCGCCATAGTGACCAGCCCACTTCTCACCAAGAACCTGTCGGCCCCATCCCCCTTGATATTCCTTGCCATTAAACCCATTGCCATACTTTGCCCATTTGCTGTCACCAGGTATCTGGAAACCATGTGTTGCCGTGCGCAGGCCGACAATCGGACCTCCTCTCTCCAGATAATCAACAAAATGCTGCATCTGTTCGTCCGGCCAGTTCTGGAAACGAGTAAAGACCACCATCAGGTCTGCCGACTTAAGAGCTTCCATGCCCGGCACATTAGACTGCCCGGGAGCGATCTCACCCTTGTCGTTCAACCCGAACAGAACGCTACACTTGAATCCATGGTGGCGGGCCAAAATCCTTGCGAGCGCGGGCAGGGTTTCTTCTGACTTATACTCATGATCACTGGCAATGAAGACGATATGTTTTCCTTTTCCTGCCCCATTCGCGCCTTCATAGGTCAGGGGCTTAGCGCTAACGTTGCCAAGGGAAACCCCGAGGCACACAACGACAAGGAGATAACAGCCGGGATTCATAGCGGAAGACTAGTGGTAATCGGAGGATCCGGGCAAGCCCACATGGACCTGAAAGTGCATATTCGGCGGTCCATTATCTCCACCAGTCGAGGAAGGTGGGACAATTGAGGTAGGGCAGCCTCAATTGTAGGCTTGCAAGTCAGTTGTCCAGCCGCTGGTCTAAGAGAGGTTTCCCATTAATCTTCTGCTTCCCCTACTCCCAGAATGAACAACCACTGCAGACCGAATCCAGCTCTCCGTCCGGGCAAATCCCACATGATGCAGATCCTTGTTGGTGCAGCGGTTGTTGTCATTGCCATAGGCATCGTCGCAACCATGGCAAAATCAGGAAAGTCCAAGAATGACCGGGCCGAGGCTCTCCGCAAATTGCAAGATATTGGCGCCGCACTTACGGGATATCTCAATGACAACAATGGAGAATTTCCGCTTGAAGATGCCACCGGTAAAGACAACTGGCTCAATGCGGCGAAACCAGAGTCGGAGACCGTCTGGTATAATGCGCTACCAAAGCAGATGGGAGCTACCCCTGTAAGTGAGCTGGGAGATAACCCGGCCCCCAGATTCTACCAGAAGAGCTATCCCCTCTTCCTTTCGGGAGCTGACTACCCACCCAACAAAAAGGAAGGCAGACCCTACTTCGCTTTCGGCTTTAACAGCAGTCTTCAAGTAAAGGGTGAGGATGGCTCGGAGCGAGCCGCCAATCTCGCAGGAATCCAATACCAGGATCGCACTGTGGCTTTTCTGGAACGAGGCGTGAAGAAAGCCGAGGAGACCACAAAGCTGCAGGGAGGATTTGATGGCGGCCCTAAAGCCAACGCCAAGAATTTTTCTCCGCGCTACAACGGCAAGGGCCACATTCTATTCGTAGACGGCCACGTTGAGTCGTTCCGATTCGAGGATATCACCGACGCAATGGGGCAAGCGGCCAACGGCCAGAATAACGTCTACTGGACCGGCGACCCTGACAAGCGGCCAAACTAGCTGCACCTCATGTAGACTCGTGATACTCTGCTCCTAAAGAGTTTCGATCCGAAACACCACCGGACGCTCCGTGACACAGTCAAGATCTTCAATTGCCTTAAGTGCTGACTTCAGAGTTCCAAACGGGCATGTATGAAGAAGAAATACCATGTCCACAAAGGCGGCATCGGGCTCGTCAGGAACGATCGAGGAATGCGTTCCACTGATTCCAATTCCTGCCTTTGCGAGCAGTGAAGCGATATCAGCAACGACTCCCGGACGATCCGTCACAGGAAATCTGACATAGTAGGCCGTCTCGGTCTCGTCGATCGGCTTAAGAGTCCCCTTCTTTCGATAGGGGAGAAAGCCTTGATTCCCTCCCTTTGGCGCCTCTCTCAAAGATCGACCTGCATCAACCAGATCGGACACCACGGAGGATGCTGTCGGATCCTGCCCAGCACCCCGACCGTAAAATAGCGCATCCCCAAATCCATCACCTCTAATAGCTACTGCGTTGAAGACATCATTTACAGAAGCGAGAATATTCGTCTTTGGGATGAAGGAGGGCTGAGTCCGGATTTCGATCGAGCCATCCTCATGTTGCCGCACGATACAGAGGAGCTTTACTACGTAGCCAAGGTCCTTCGCGAAACAAATATCGAGGGGGCGAACATACTCAATTCCACGAACGTAGACCTCGTCAGGATCAATAAGGAAACCATGCACGATTGCCCCAAGCAGCATTGCCTTGTGGGCTGCATCCCAGCCGTTGACATCGAGTGTCTCATCCGCTTCGGCATATCCCAGCTCTTTGGCCTCCTTGAGGGCAGTAGGATAATCGAGCCCCGCCTCGGTCATCCGCATCAGGATATAGTTGGAAGTTCCATTGATGATTCCTGATATCAAGTCGATCTGGTTGCCAATAAAAGACTCCCGGGCCGCTTTAATAATTGGAATCCCCCCTGCGACTGCCGCCTCAAAATACACCGGAGTCTGGTGGCGACGCGCCAGAGCGAATACCTCCTCACCTCGCTCTGCAAGAAGGGCCTTGTTCCCGGTCACTACCGGCTTGCCTGCTCCCAACGAGGCCGCGACCAGTTCAAACGCCTCTTCTGTGCCTCCAATCAACTCTACGACGATCTCGACGAGAGGATGTTCTACCATGGATTGCCAGTCCGTAGTAAACAGCTCAGTCGGCACCGAGGCAGCGCGGGGCTTATCTGGATCACGAACGACGATTTGATGGATCTCAAATTTCACCGCCGATCCAGCCCGCTCTGTGATGAGGCCTCCATTACGAGCCAAGGTATTCCACACCCCGGATCCCACGGTACCAAATCCGGCAAGACCTACGCCGACGGCGCCATCATTCGTGATCACTCCTGACCGATAGCGGATATCGCACGTGCCGCAAAGGCTCAAAGGGCGCCTTGTCACTCTGAAAGAGTGCCCCGAAGTTGAAGCTCGGCATTGTTTTGCTCAATCCGGGACCCCGGGTCGCTACCCTGCGAGAATAAATTTTCGCAGAAGAAAACGGGATTTTAGTGATTTCCATGCAGATAATCGCTTTTCTCTGAATTGAGGCTGCCATTGGCAGCGTTATACTAACGTGATCAGATGAGTATCGACTCGCGCTACACTTGGGACTCCCTCAGATCCGGCGAAGGCCGTGATCCCAGTTCGCGCCGCCGGAAATTCGGCTTTTGGGTTCTGCTTTCCGTAACAGTAGCGGTAATCCTTCATGTCGTGGGGCTGTGGACCCTTGGGAAGTTCAATCTACTTCTCGAGTTGGCCGATCTCGAATGGAGCTCCCAGACTTTTCGCGTAAGTGAAACTCAGGAATTACCTGCGGATGTCGTAGCTCCTGTTCCTGACGCCCAGGATTCTACTCCTCCCGCAAGCGCTGAAACTCTTCTCACTGAAATCGAGGAGCTTCTGCCAGAACTGGATGATTTGGAAATCGATATTCTTCCTGAACTTGAAAAGCCCAAGGTATCTCTCGAACCACTTCGGCCGGCCAGATTAGGAGAGGAAAACGCCCCCTTACTGGAGCCCTTGAAAGCCCCGGAAGTCCAAGCCACTCTTGCCAATCTGGGGCGCAACGAGCCTCTCTTTACGGAAGTCCCGGACGGGCGCGTTGTTATCGAGGAAGGAAGCATCTCTGCAGACCTCCCAGATCCTGATTCTTTTCTGAGGAACGCGGCCCTCCGTGGCGCCAACGGGTTGGACGAGAACGGGGTTCTGGAAGGCTACACCGAACTCGGGCGCTACCTCAGCTTCGATGTGGATCAGCTGGACAAGGGAAGAGCTGCCCTGCCGAGCGACCTCCTGTTTGAGTTTAACCAGAATACGCTCAAGCAGAACGCCCGCCTTGGCCTCATGCAGCTCGGCATGCTGATTGATCGAAATCCCAAAATGTATTGTATTCTTGAGGGCCACTCCGACCTGTTTGGAACCGAATCCTACAACATCGAACTTTCACGTAAGCGTGCAATGGCCGTGAAAAACTGGTTGGTTCGCTCCCTCGGGCTTGACGAAAGTCGCATCATTGTCAGGGCCTACGGTCACGCCAGACCCAAGGTCCTTGCTGGTGACCAGAAAGCACAGGCCATCAATCGCCGTGTTGACATTCTCATGCGAAAAACCGTTCCACCTCAGGAGGCTCTTCCGGTCCGGATAAAGCCCGCAGTGGCCCTGCCTGTCGCACCTGACTCACTGAAACCGGCCACTCCTCCAAAAGCCCTCCCTGTCGAGGAAGACATTCAACCTCCTCCGCCGCCACCAGCAGAAGCACTACCTGAGCCTCCACCAGCCCGCGCAATTCCCATTGAGGAGGCGCCACCCGCTCGCGCAGTTCCAATTCCGGAGGAAAGCCCCTCACCCCCGGAAGAACTCGGACAACGCCCCTGAGACATCGCCGGGATCACGAACAGTTCAGCCCTGCTCTGGCGCCGTCTCTGCTTCCGCCTCGGTTTTGTTGCCCTCCTCAGACTCTCCATCAACGAGCGGATCAGCGGGGGTCGTCTTCGCCTGTAGACCCTCTTCTCCTTCTAAATCTGCTTTCGGTAAGGAGTCACCCCCCTCGGCGGGATCTGCCTCAGGCTTTTCTCCCAACCGGACCCGGTCATCATTAGAGATCAAATTTTCAAGTGTTTCCCATCCCCCGGGCCTTTGAAGGTTGAAGAGATTCAGATAAAGCGAAACTATCCGCGGGTTGAAATCGGCATAGAGCCCATCGACAGTTTCACTGAGCTTGGCCGGATCCAACTCGTCGGGAAGAACCCCCTCGACCGATCCCTCCCCATTGTGCTCGATCCCCATCCCGTCGCAGAACCTGATAAGTAGCGGCTGCTGGAATTTCATGAACCAGACCTGAAGCAGATGCTCTCCAACGGTATCACTTCCGCGAAGCTTCAGGGTCTTGTGCATCCACGTAATCTGATCGGCAACCGACTTCTTCTGAACAAAAACGGGACGTAGTTTGCGGGACTGTGCCAGACTCGCTAACGCACTCTTATACACATCGCGGTCTTCCTCTCGGAATGTAGTGAAGAGCTCCGTAACAATTGCGGGTTCTACTTCTTTGAAAATCTCGTGTGGTCTCACTTTGATCTGCTTTATCTTCTCTCAATCGTCTTGGGTCAAGGCGGTCTTCCCTACTCAACCTCCGAAAGGGACAGAGAGAGGTAGTTCTGAATTTCATCCCCAGGGACATTCGCCCTCATCAGGGATTCCCCTACGAGAATGGCATTCGCCCCCGCATCGAGAGCAAACTGTGCATCATGCACTGTCTTTATTCCCGATTCCGAAACAACCATGACATTATCGGGCACCTCTTCGGCAAGGGTTTCAGTTGCAGAAAGATCCGTTTCAAAGGTCTTAAGGTTCCGATTATTGATTCCGATAAGGTCCGCTCCAAGGTCGATAGCCCTCTCCATTTCCGGTAGATCGTGAACTTCCACCAGAACGTCCAGCTGAATATCTTTCGCTATCTGGTAAAAACGATGGAGCTCTTCATCCTTGAGACAGGCAACGATCAGCAGGATTGCGTCAGCCCCGGCAATCACTGCCTCGTAGATCTGGGCTTCATGTACGGTGAAATCCTTGCGTAACAGAGGCACTTGGGAATCCTTGGAAATTTCGGACAGGTAAGTCAGCGATCCCTGAAAGTATTTCCTGTCTGTCAGGACCGAAATGCAAGAGGCGCCTCCATCGATATACATCTGAGCCTGCCGGAGTGGATCAAAATTCTGGTCGATCACCCCGGCCGAGGGAGAGGATTTTTTCACCTCCGCAATAACTCCCAGCCGATCGGGACCACGATCCAGAGCAGATCGAAAACCTCGAAATTCGTTTCTCTGCAGGGCTTGAGCCTTGAGCTTGGGCGCGAGAGGAACAAGAGGCTCTATCTCTACAAGTTTGTGGGCAATGATTTCATCGAGCTTGTTCATGCGACTGCAGGGGTTTAACCGGGAATCTACCCCTATGGATACGAGATTTTTCGAACAAAAGGGACCAAGTCTCTCCCCACAGGAAGGAAAAAGGACTTGCCGGCCGTTTCCCGCGGTGTATCTAGGCACTTCACGGATGCGGGTGTAGCTCAGTGGTAGAGCGTCACCTTGCCAAGGTGAATGTCGACGGTTCGAATCCGTTCACCCGCTCCATTTAATCAGCCGGGAGAGGCCATCCTCTCCCGGCTGACTTGTCTCTCCCCGGGGACAGGATCCCCGAAGGACAATGAAAAGAGCTGTCCTCACCAAGAATGAACACCCCGGGATTCCACAGGCCAGTCTCCCTAAATGTCGAAGTCCAGAATCATCCGGGACGTTTGTTCCCTTCTCGAGGGCCAGCTCGCAATTATGCAGGCCGCAGCAACTGAGGCTCGCCAGAATGCGACCGGAGAAGAAACCAAGTCCGAAGGCAAATATGATACCCGGGCCATTGAAGCCTCCTACCTGGCGGGAGCACAATCTGCACAAGCAGAAAACATCGCTACCGCCATTGGCATCCTGAAGTGCTTTGAGCCCTTGCCCTGTGAGGATGGGGAACCCGTCCGATCTGGAACACTTGTCGAAGCTGAGCATGAGGGAACCATCGTCTTTTACCTCCTCGCTCCTGATGGCGGAGGATCCACGGTTGAACACGATGGATTTGATTGTACCGTCCTCTCTCCCGAGTCTTCCCTCTACCAGAGCCTTCTGGGGGCACATGTAGGGGACCTCGTTGGAGACAGTTCCCTACTCATCCTCGCTGTAAGCTGAGCCCCAAAAGGGCGATGTCCCACAGGAGGGGCCGCTGAATTTCGCTTGATTATGTGAGGGATCTCCCTTGATTCCTACCATGCCCTTTCCCCTGAAACTGCGACTCGTTTTGCTAGCAATGGTCGCATTCCTTGGCTCTCAACCGATTCAGGCTCAAAACCCGCCAGCGGGCTTTGAGAAAATTGACCAGAATATAGTGATTTCAGCAATTCGGACCCAGATGAAGTATGACGTGCAGTCCTTCACGGTAAAACCCGGTGCCAAGATCAAACTCACCTTCAGGAACCCGGATGAGCTCCCTCACAATCTGATTATCTGCACTCCAGGAGCCTCCAAGGGACAGGATAAGGGAGCAGAGTTGGTGAATGCAGTTCTCGCATTGGGTGCGAAGGGAGCAGAACTCGGCTGGCAACCACAATCCCATCCAAGGATGTTACATAGCTCCGGGATGATCCAGCCCGGCAAGGAGGCTGTCCTATGGTTTCAAGCTCCCGCAAAAGAGGGGAAATACCCCTACGTCTGCACCTACCCAGGACACTTCACCCTGATGAATGGAGTAATGAATGTTTCCCGGCGCGCAGCCGTTGGCATTGTCAGGGGAAAGCAGCGGAGTGATCCATTTTACACTACCCCAAGCATGCGTCAGCGGCCTCAGGTAAAGCGTATCTTCATGCCCGAGGCTGGTCCGGCCGCAATCGCGGTGGCTGTAAACGATGACCTGCACTACTGCTGGGATGCTGGAGAGTGCCGTCTGCGCTACATCTGGCGAGGGGATTTCATCGATGGCTGGAACGTCTGGAAAGGTAACGGCAACGGATTGGCCTCGATTGAAGGAGAAATCCTGCTCCGGGAAGATACCAGTCCTCTGGAAAATTTACTCTCTCAGGAATCAGAAAATCCGAAGTTCCTCGGTTATTCGCTTACCAACGGGCTTCCCTCCTTCCGATGGAAGACCAACAATTTTCATGTCGAAGAAACCATAAAGCCAACCCCGGACGGGAAAGCGCTATCTCGTAGCTTTGATATCAAAAGCGCGAAGGGAACATACCCCGTCACTCTCAAGTTCCAGTCCTCCGAAAAATTGTCGGTCTCTGGCGAATCCCAGACTCTTAAGGGTCCAGGACGCCTGACCGTCACCATGATTCCCCGCCATGATCCGTAGCATTACTGCCATCGTTCTCACCTCCTGCCTCGCCTCTGCCGACGTCTGGACAGACGCCTTCAGCATAGAAAAGATATCTCCTCCGCCTGGAATCGATGCCCAGATTGGGGGTATTGCAACAACTCCAAGCGGCAATCTTGCAGCATGCTTTCATCGCGGCGAACTCTTTATCTACAATACCAAGGAGGATACTTGGAAACAGTTCGCCTCCGGCTTACACGAGCCATTGGGTCTCCTCGCAGAGAGCGATTCCAGCTTCCTGGTGATGCAGCGCCCCGAACTGACACGAATCAAGGATACGGATGGTGATGGAGTCGGAGACCTCTACCAGACCGTCTTCGATGATTTCGGGATGACTGGAAACTATCATGAGTTCGCCTTTGGCCTCGCTCAGGATGAGGAGGGATTCATTTACTTGGCCCTCGGGACAGCTTCGAATGGTGCCGGCATCCGCGAGGAAATCAGGGGGCCCTGGAGCGCTATTGGTCTAGAGCGGAAGTATATGCTGAACGGATCCGATTGGCGTAAATACAAGGGCCGTGCAGGCCGCATGTATTCTAGAGTTCCTTACCGGGGATGGGTGATCAAGGTTTCTCCTGACGGCAGCAAGTGGCAGCCTTTCGCAAGTGGGTTCCGATCGCCAGAAGGGCTCGGTTTCGACAGGGATGGGCGTCTTTTTGTCGCCGACAATCAGGGAGACTGGTTGGGAACTAGTAAAGTCTTTCATGTGAGGGAGGGGCATTTCTACGGACACCCCGCATCGTTGGTCTGGAAAGAAGGCTGGAAACGGGACCCTTTGCAGGTTTCCGTAGCAGAGCTCGAAAAATTGCGCACCCCGGCGATGGGCCTGTTGCCTCAGGGCGAACTTGCAAATTCGCCAACAGAACCCCGCATGATCCCGCGGGGTGTCTTCGGCGGGCTCAGTGAACAGATGCTCATTGGGGAGATGAACAGCCCCACTTTAGTGCGATTCCTCCCGGATCCCGTGGGAGATGTCTCCCAAGGTGCTGCCATCCCTTTTCTCCGAACCGGAGCATTGGGCGCGGGAAACCATAGGCTGACCTTCACTCCTGATGGATCCCTCTGGGTCGCCAAGACCCACCTTTCCTGGGCTGGGGGCGAGGGCCTCGTCAGAGTTCGCCTCAAGGAGCAGGCTTCCGATTTTCTTGCTATTGACCAAGTCAAGCTGACCTCCAAAGGATTTTCCCTGGGGTTCACACAGCCAGTCGACCCCCAAAGTCTCCAGAAGATTGAAATCACCCGCCACACCTACAGATATCATGCGGCATATGGTTCTCCAAAAGTCGACAAGCAGGACGTCAGCATCAGAGGGGGGGCAACCCTGTCGGAGGGAAACCGCTCTTGCGTGATCAACCTCAAGAACACTGGAGACCTTAAAGGTGGGTATCTCTACACGATCCGCCTCCCCGAGGTGCGCTCAAACGCCGGAAAGCCTCTCCTAGGTGATCTCGTCTACTATACACTACACGCAAAACGGTAGAATGTTCATCAGGGTCCTACCCTCCTAGCTTGCCCTTCTGGCATGGCAAACTCCGATCGCCGTTCCGTGCTGGGATTATACGGGCGAGGAGTATAGATTCTACATATGCGAGGATTGCTACTACGAGTTGTCCTCCTTCTTGTTGTGATTTCCCTCGCTCTGACAGCGTGGAGCCAGCGCCACTGGTTCACGACGACGATCGAACAACTGCACGTTTCGCAACGCAGGTCTGGACCAGCTCCAGACCTAGCGACCTACCAGACTCTTTCGATGGACCTCGAGGATCATCGTAAACGCCTTGGCCAATCCTACCTGAAGGCCTCTATTGCACCCGAACGGGAAGACCTTCTCGCCCAAACTCGCGAACTTTTGCAGATGAGCCTGCCGCGCCTGATGCGATGCTGGCTTGGTACACCGTGGGATTTCAACGGAACCGCCCACGAACCAGGAACAGGCAAAGTCGCCTGCGGTTACTTTGTCTCCTCCGTACTTCAAGATGCAGGATTCGAAGTTGAATGGGCACCTCTTGCTCAACAGGCTTCACAGAACATCTTAGGGACGTTTCTCCCTCCGGAAAAAATGACAATCAGAGTCGGAATGGACTACGACGCCTTCCTCCAGGAGGTCCTGCTCTCCGGACCCGGTATTTATATTGTTGGGCTCGATAGCCACGTTGCTTTTCTCGTCATAACCGGCAGCAGGGAGATCCGATTCATTCATTCCTCCGGCTCCAGCCCCTACTGCGTGATCGACGAACCTAGGGAGCACTCTCATGTCCTTCGCAACTCAGAATACAGGGTAATCGGCAATCTGACAGCAAGCGACGAGGTTCTTCACAAATGGCTCCTTGGAGAAAAATTCAGGACCCAGACTCGTTGAGCTCGCAAACTGATCCTTGCTTCGTTGCATTTTCATTCGTCAGTTGGACTATCTCCCATGAGGGCAAGGCAGTCCTTGCGTGAACGAGGTAATCTTCCGAAGGCCCTTTCCAACGCCGCCCCTGCATTCACCCCGTCATGACCGACACCGAGAAGCTCCGCTAGCCTTCGCTCATAGTGAAGAAGTACACGGCGATCTGCCGCAGATTTCGACAGGTAGCCAAAAGCTCCGCGTAAAAGATCGAACAACTCTGGAACAGGGTGCTCCCGCTCAACGACAGCCTCGAGAAGCTGACAAAAGTATGCGGCTACCATGGTTTCAGCGTATCCCCGCCGCAACTCAGCATAGAACCCTGACACCTCAACTTCCTTCAGAATATGCAGATCGCTTTTCCGGCTCTGACTCCACACCAGTTCGGCCTCCACAAAGAGGTCAAGTTTCCCAGCAAACGGACTCGTTGCGCGACGAGCGGCCTTCGCAACAGTCTTAATTAAACCTGCTTCCCGGCTGCACCAGTGCACAATGAGACTCGTATCACCCAGCTTGGTAACTCGAGTGACAATTCCGCGCGCCTTTTCCATAATCAAAGTGCTGCTTCTCTCTAAACCCGGCATATCCAGACTCAGGCATCCGAACATAGCCCGGACACACTCTCGGAGGAGCGTCTTCCACAAACCTTCAGATCCTGCCTCCCCCTGTCAAGGATGCGAAGATCCGTCGGCCGCTTGACGGTTTCGATGGCACCAGTCCTCCTTCTCTGTTAAGCGTTCTCCTGTAACAATGTCATGTCTGCGCTCGCCTCTGTTCTAGGAATCGTTGTTCTTCTGGGTGTTGCGACAATTTTTTCCTCTAACTGGCGTGCCATCCGGCTCCGCACCGTCACCGGGGCCCTGCTCCTTCAGATAGGGCTGGGCGCCTTTGTCCTTTTCACGACGCAGGGTCAGGCTGTGCTGGGCTCTCTCTCCAACTTGGTCCGCGCCATTATTGCCAGCGGGGACAGGGGCATCGAATTTCTGTTTGGGACTCTGGCAGAGCAGGAGTCCATGGGCTTCATTTTTGTCGTTCGTGTCCTCCCAGTAATCATCTTTTTCGCCTCCCTGATCGCAGTCCTCTACCACCTCCGCATCATGCCGCTGGTCATTCGCAGTCTTGGCGGTGTCCTGCGCATGCTACTCGGCACGAGCCGGGCCGAGTCCCTCTCAGCCACCGCCAATATTTTTGTAGGCCAGACCGAAGCTCCCCTTGTCGTGCGCCCCTATATCCCCCGCATGACCCAGTCAGAGCTCTTTGCCATCATGGTAGGGGGGCTCTCCTCAATTGCAGGCTCCGTCCTGGCTGCGTATGCGGGCATGGGAGTAACCCTCGAGCATCTCCTTGCCGCATCGTTCATGGCGGCACCCGGCGGATTACTTTTCGCCAAAATCCTCTTCCCGGAAAGCGACACTCCAGAGGAGCACCTCCCCGACGAGGATAAAAAAGACAAACCCGTCAACGTCCTTGATGCAGCAGCCCAAGGGGCATCCGCCGGGTTGAAGCTCGCATTGAATGTTGGCGCCATGCTACTCGCCTTTATCGCGCTCATCGCCCTGCTCAATCTGGGCCTTGGAACAATAGGCAGCTGGTTTGGCTATCCCGACATTTCTCTTCAGCAGATTCTCGGAGTCATCTTTGCGCCGCTCGCCTGGATTCTCGGGGTGCCTTGGGAAGAAGCCAGTCGGGCTGGAAGTTTTATCGGCCAGAAGATCATTCTCAATGAGTTCGTCGCCTATAAGGCTCTCCTCGACGATGGCTCGCTCTCTCCTATCTCGGAGGGCATTGTGACTTTCGCGCTGTGTGGTTTTGCAAATCTCTCCTCAATCGCCATTCTTCTTGGTGGCTTAGGCGGAATGGCTCCAAGCCGCCGACCGGATATCGCAAGGATGGGCCTCAAGGCTGTATTCGCCGCTTCCCTCGCTAACTTTATGAGCGCTGCGATCGCAGGGCTTTTCCTCACTCTGGGCAGTTGAACTTCCCCACGCTCATGACCGGCAACACAAAAACTTCACGGAAAACAATGATTGAGATTCTCCTTGCCCTGATCGTTGGAATTATCGTCGGCATTATTTTTAGTGCCTGCAAACTCCCGGTTCCTGCACCACCCGCTATTGCGGGAGTGATTGGCATTCTGGGAATTTACCTGGGGGCTCAGGCGTGGCCCTTCATCGTGAAGATTTTTTCCTGAGCCGACTCCAGCATCGGACCCTTATGCCATGCCCTTTCTTCCTCAGGAAATTATCCGGCGAAAACGCGATGGCCATGCCCTTGGCAGGGATGAAATCAATTTTCTCGTCAATGGGCTAACCGATGGAAACATAAGCGATGGACAGGCTGCCGCATTCTCCATGGCCGTCTATTTCAAGAGCCTTAGTCTGGAAGAATGTGTCGACCTGACCCTCGCAATGCGCGATTCGGGAATCGTTCTGGACTGGTCGAAACACCGCTTAGACGGCCCGGTAATCGACAAGCATTCTACGGGTGGGGTGGGAGATCTGGTATCGTTAGTCCTTGGTCCGCTTCTCGCTGCTTGTGGCGGTTACGTCCCCATGATTTCCGGGCGCGGGTTGGGCCATACGGGCGGGACTCTCGACAAGCTGGAGGCGATACCTGGCTATAATACTACGCCGCAAAACAGTCTTTTTCAAAAGGTCGTGAGCGACATAGGCGTTGCTATTATTGGCCAAACAGACCTTCTCGCACCAGCTGATAGGCGTCTTTACGCCATCCGGGATACCACCGCGACTATCGAGTCCATTGGGCTGATTACCGCCTCTATTCTATCCAAGAAGCTTGCCGCCGGCCTCAGTTCCCTCGTCATGGATGTGAAAGTCGGTAATGGTGCTTTTATGACTACCGTTGAGGAGTCACGAGCACTCGCTCAGAGCATAGTCAAAGTCTCAAGCGGAGCAGGAACGCCCGCCTCCGCACTGCTTACTGATATGAACCAGAGCCTTGCCTCGAGCGCGGGAAACGCCATCGAGGTAAGAGAGGCGATTGAGTTCCTCACCGGTAACCAGCGCAATGAGCGGCTCGAAGCAGTGACCCTCTCTCTCTGCTCAGAAGTTCTTCAGACCTCGGGACTGGCAGAAACAGAAGGTGACGCCCTTGAAAACCTCCGAGAGGCCCTTAACTCCGGGCATGCGGCTGATCGGTTTGCACAGATGGTCTGTGCGCTGGGAGGGCCCGCGGACCTTCTGGACCGCCCAAGCTACCACCTGCCGCTCGCTCCCATCACGGAGGCAGTTTACCCCTCCCGAGCAGGATTCGTTACTTCTATCAATACTCGTGAGCTCGGCCTCGCAGTGGTGAGATTGGGAGGGGGCCGAAGCGAGCCGGGGCAGACCATTGACCCCCGGGTTGGTCTTGGAAAAATTGTCCGCCTCGGAGAACAGGTAGACCAGAAAACACCTCTTGCCATGATTCATGCTGATTCGGAGGCCTCCGCCCTCAGAGCCGCAGGTGACTTGCGATCGGCATTTACCATCAGTGCCCGGGCCCCGGAAGTGTTCCCCGTTGTTTTTGAGCGGATTACCTCGCTATGAAACGCGTTATTCTCCTGATTATGGACTCCCTTGGAATTGGGAGCGCCTCTGATGCCTCTTCCTTTGGGGGCATCGGCTTTACCGATGAAGGAGCAGACACCCTCGGTCACATCGCCAGCGCATTATCTCTTGCCGGAACTCCTCTCCAGCTGCCCCATCTTGCAGAGCTTGGTCTTCTCGAGGCTTACAGACTCAAGAATGGGGTCTACCCCGCTGGAATGAGCTCTCCCGACAAAATCCATGGAGCGTGGGCCTACGCGAGAGAAACGAGTCGTGGAAAGGACACGCCCAGTGGACATTGGGAAATTGCCGGAGTCCCGGTTCCCTTCGATTGGTCTTACTTTCCAAGAAGCACCCCCTTCTTTCCAGAGGCTCTTAGCAACCAGATTTTCGATCAAGGGCTGCTCGAGGGGTCACTGGGCAACTGCCACGGGTCGGGGACCGAGATTATCAAGGAGTTTGGAGAGGAGCATATCATATCCAGTAAGCCGATCTTCTATACTTCCGCCGATAGCGTTTTCCAGGTGGCAGCACATGAGAAATATTTCGGGTTGGAGCGCCTCTATGAGCTTTGTCGCTGTATTCGCCGCCTCCTTGACGATAGCGACCTCACAATCGGTCGTGTCATTGCTCGCCCGTTTACTGGCAAAAGCCCGCAGGATTTCAACCGGACTGGCAACCGCCGCGACTTTGCCGTACCTCCTCCGGGCGCTACAATTCTTGAGAAACTTCGAGAAGCAGGTGGATCGGTGATCGGAATTGGCAAGATCGCCGATATCTATGCCCATACTGGAATTACACGAGAGATCAGAGCTCATGGACACCAAGCCCTATGGAGGGAGACCCTTTCTGCCCTCAAACAAAGTGAAGACAATAGCATCGTAATGACTAATTTTGTTGATTTCGACGCCCTTTACGGTCACCGCCGGGACACTCACGGTTATGGTCAGGCCCTCGAAGAATTCGACCGAAACCTGCCTGCCTTACTCTCCGCCATGCACCCGGGCGACCTTCTGATCATTGCCGCTGACCATGGAAATGACCCCACATGGCCCGGGTCAGACCACACCAGAGAAGACATTCCCATTCTCGTAACAGGAGACAAATCCACCGCTGGCACTTCTCTGGGAGCCCGGGACACCTTCGCAGATATTGGGCAGACAATCGCTAGCTATTTTTCTCTGGAGCCTTTTCCTAAAGGCACTTCTCTTATCTAAACTTCCTTTTTCAAAATGTCTGCTCCCACTCCTCACATTGAAGCCATTCCCGGAGATTTTGCGCCAACAGTCCTCATGCCCGGTGATCCTCTAAGAGCCAGACACATTGCCGATGAATTTCTCTCCGACGTGCGACAGGTCAACGGCGTGCGTGGAATGCTAGCCTTCACCGGTGAACACGAGGGGGCCAAGGTCTCGGTCATGGGCAGCGGGATGGGAATTCCGTCCATTTCCATTTACGCCCGGGAACTTTGGACCGAATACGGAGTAGAAACGATTATCCGTGTGGGTAGCTGTGGGACCTCTCACTCTGAGGTCGGCCTTCGCGATATCTTGATTGGCACCGGGGCATGTACGGACTCCAAGGTGAACCGTAGCCGCTTTAAAGGCCACGACTTTGCCGCTATTGCTGATTTTGACCTCGCCAGAAAAGCCGTCTCCGTCGCTGAGTCCCTCGACATCTCAGTCAGAGCCGGAAACCTTTTTTCCGCGGATCTTTTCTACACCCCTGACCCGAGTATGTTTGACGTCATCGAGGCCATGGGAGTTCTCGGAATTGAGATGGAAGCTGCTGGACTTTACGGATGCGCTGCGGAATGCGGTAAGCGGGCACTTGCAATCTGCACGGTCTCAGATCACATCCGGACCGGCGAGGCAACCTCCTCGGAGGAACGGCAAACGACTTTCACTGACATGGTCCGGGTTGCACTTGGAACTATCTGCTGAGAACACACTCCACTCAAAGGAGCCCTGCTAACTTCTTCACCCGTCCCAAAAGGACTTTCACCCTGCGGCTACCTTCCTGAGTAGTCACGAATTGGTCTTCTCTCCTTATCTCAAGGGCAGAGGACACACGATGGGTTCCGAACTCAACCTCGGTCACGGTCACCTTGACTCTGAGTAAGACCCCAGGGCCAAACCACTCGCCAAACCGTTCTCTGCCGAGAGCATCTCCCTCTCGAACAAAGTGAAATGTTCCACTAGTTCCGCTCCCCGGTAGTATTTCAAAACCATCACCCTGAAATACGGTGATGATCGCACGCTCGATGTTATACCGGGGTGCAAATTCAATTTTCCGGGATAGAAGGAACCCGGAACGGGTTTGATCCCCATCCCCAACTGCCCCGCATCCCGATAAGAGCACGCCCACAGCGAGGAAGAGGGCAATTCTACTGAGATTCTTCCAGTTTTTGAACACGACCGTTACCCTGAGCAGGATCTCTCACTTCGCAAGGATTGGTTGCTCGGGGTATACAGGAACTGCCCTTTTCAAGATGAGACAACACCGCCTTGACTCCCAATCCGTGATGACCACACTCCGCAACAGATGGCCGAAAATTCATTCAGCGATGACCTCCAGGCGCTCGACACTGCAGCTCTAAAGGGCCGCCTGTCGGAACTCCGGAGGTACCTTTGACGTCCCAGTATTGGAAAACACCATCGCTGACATCGAGAAAAAGATGGAGGCTTCCGATTTCTGGAACGACCAGAACGCTGCCCAGCGAACTGTTCGGGAAGCCAGCAGGCTCAAGGGGAAGCTCCATCCTTTTCTAACCCTCGAGAGTCGCCTGCAGAATATCGAGGCTGGCGTTGAGCTCGCACGGGAGTTCGACGATGCCGAATCGGCTCGTGAAGCAGTCGCCGAATTTCTTTCGCTGCAGGAAGATATTGACAGCTTTGAACTTGTCACTCTGCTGGACAAACCGTCCGACCCCAACAATGCCTATCTTTCGATTCAGGCAGGAGCAGGAGGCACGGAAGCCTTTGACTGGGCCCAGATGTTACAGCGGATGTATATGCGCTGGGCCGATAGCCGAGGATTCAAGGTTTCCATTACCGACGAACAGGAAGGAGAGGGCGCAGGGATTTCCAGTGCCTCTCTTAAAATTGAAGGGGAATATGCTTACGGTTACCTGAAGAACGAGCGTGGAGTGCATCGACTCGTCCGCATATCCCCCTTCGATGCTGCTGGGAAACGTCACACCTCATTCGCTGCGATCGACTGCACCCCTGAAATTTCCAACGATATCAATATAGAAATTCCCGAGAGCGACGTGGAGATTCAAACAACCCGCTCTGGCGGCAAGGGGGGGCAGAACGTCAACAAAGTTGAGACCGCGGTGATCATGAAGCACAAACCCACCGGGATCATGATCCGGTGCACTCAGGAACGCTCGCAGCTGCGTAACAGGGAGCTGGCCTGGGAGCTCATGAAGGCCAAACTTTATCAGATCGAGGAGGATAAACAGAAAGCAGAAGCCGACCGCACCTACGGTGAAAAAGGCGAAATTGGCTTTGGAAGCCAGATCAGGTCTTACGTTTTTCAACCATACCAGATGGTCAAGGATCTGCGTACCGGATGCGAAACCGGCAATATTCAATCCGTTATGGATGGCTCCATAGACCCATTTATCGAAGCCATGCTAAGGGGGCAGAAAAACTCCTGATCCCATCGTGATTGGAAGTTGGCTTGTCTGACGTATCTGCTAAACCGTTCGGCCGATGAAGATGTTTTTCTTTCTTCTACTCGCTCTTTCCTCACCCGCTGTCGCGGACCTCGAATGGCGTAACTTTGAGAACGCGGAAAAGACAAAATCGTTTAAAGGGCGACTAGTCGGTTATAACCCGCTCACCAAGAAAGTCACCGTCCAGCGGCAATCAACTCTGCGTCCTGTAACCTTCAGAATCAACCTTCTCTCGGAAGAACATCGTAGGTTCGTCGAAAGCCGCGCCGTCGAGCTTGAAGCGGCGGGAGGCCTGCGCATGATGTTTTATGAAAACGTTCAGAAAGTAGGAAGCACACGATCTGGAAGCACTAAAACCAGCACCTACGACGGAGGTTATAAAATCGAAATCAGGAATTACCTTCGACGAGCAATTCAAGATGTCTCCGTGGACTTCCTTATTATTTACCGGAAGGACTCAACAAACGGTAACGGTACAAGGTCTATCAAACGCGGAAGCAGAAATCTCACTGCTCTGGTGCCAAATTATGACGAAAATATCGTCATCGGCGGCATTCCACTTACGAGCTATTACAAGGCAGGGTCCGTGACCGCGATGGCAGGTTCCACATGATGTCGAGGAAGTGGTGCGGTCAGCGCCACAAGGTCACAGCGAAGCCGGGACGCCCTGATAGGGTGTATTGCCCGGATCAAGGTCGGAGGGCGTGTGGTCAAAACTGAAGCCTCCAGTGCGGACGTACTGAGAAAATATGGTGACGCTTTCGAGGGTCCCGTTAACCCCTAGCGCAGAGCGATCAAAAGCGGGATGCTCTGCAACTACTTAGCGTGAGGCAACATCCTGGTCAGAGACCAGTAGTTCTCCCCAGAGTTGCTGAGGAGACTGAGAGGGGCCCGTCATAACGAAACGGGGGACACAAGTCGGGCCCATCCCGAGCTCCGCGACAAAGTCATAAAAGAGGTCCCTGATACCGTCCCGCACCGCTGGATCCGAATTGGCCGGCAGCAGGAAAAGCAGGGCCCGTCGCCCGTTCTCGCGGTAATTACTCAGGAGAGTCTGCCTTGGAAGTATTTCCAGAAGATCGCAAAAAGCATCCAGCGGATCTGTTTCGCCCGAAGAATCAAAGGGCACGCTCACTAGAGTCGAAGGAACAGCGTAGGTAACGTGGGTTTCTACGGCGCTCTCCATCGCCGCATAAAACTCCAGCTGACTGATAACTCGATGGTCGAGTTCTTCTCTAACAAGACCTTGATCGGTGCCCCCACTACGGTCACAGACCGCCTTCATGAGGTCAAAGGTGCTGGAAGTGATTTTCTCCAGTGGAAGATCCTCAACGACGAGAAGGTGAGAAGGCGCCCGGCCTGCCCTGCAAATAGGATAGGCTGCCAGATAACCAGATCTACGAGTGGAGGGCGTTTTCAAGAGGGACTTTTGCACAAGGAAGCAGCTCCGGGCTAAAGCCTCGGAAACGATTGGATGATCCTCTTGCCGTAAATACTCAGGAAAACACTCAACCCCTCCTATAGAGCTAACACGGATAAGAGTTTTGGAGCCACATCCACTGGGAAGCTCGTAGACCGAGGCTTTTCTCGTATGAGTAATATGAGCTAATCTTTCGAGGATTGCAGCAGGAAGAAAAGAGTCCGTTGCCTCTCGCAACTGAGTAATTTTCTCGTCGATCGCACTGTCATCGACTCCTCGAACCTCCAGCCTTTGCTGGAGATCCTGCCGAGAGAGAACGAGGAGATCTCGCTCCGCAACATGCTTTCTGTTTTCTTCCAGAAGAAGATCCCTCTCGACTCGCAATCGCGCGCTCTGCCCTTCCTTCGATCTCGACGCAAAGCCCACTAGAGCCCCGACAAGAGGCAGAAAGATCATCGCGTGGAGGTGATCAGAGCTCACTCCGGTCTGGCCTATCCAGAAGCTTGCCAGGACCAGGAGCGATGTGACGATTCCCCCAGCAATAAAGCCGCCACGGGGCCCGTGCCTCACTCCAAGAAGAGCCGGAAGCAGGAGAAAGGGAGTAGGGTTCGATGAGAGCCAGCCAGAATCATGCGGCGCTAGAAGAGCGCTCAATCCGGCCAGTAAGAGAAACAGACTCGCGAACCAGATTGAAAATGCGCGCACTCCACGCGCGGGTGCCAAAATGGGTGTTCTAGGAATAGCAGGCAAAGTCCGAGCAGACATTGACGAGAGAGGGGACAAGGGTGAATTCATCCTCCTGCTCAGGGTTAGCCCGCGAACAGGATTCCTCAGCTAACCGGAGTAACTGCACTCATCCAAAAAGAATTTTAGAAATGAAATTAAGCATGCCTGATATCCAGGCACGTCTTTAATTGATTCGATCATTCAATAGGGCAAAATAATCAACTCCTATAAAATCAAGAGAGGGTTTCATCTCGAGGCTAGATTACCCTGAAAGGCAGAGACAAATGGCTCTAGTAAACTTGCGGGCGGTCAATTTAAAGAAACTGCCATGGCCCCTACTCGTTTCTTGAATGGCTACCTTCTTGGGTAGTCACACGGACAGGAAAATAAGCTACAGTTGGATCCATCACGGAGACTTGATGTTCGGCCCCCTTAACAAAATATCACTCTCGAGAGCCAGGAGTCACCTCAAGGGTAATCCTCTGCCCTTTGCGTAATACCGTGATCTTTACCATCTCTCCAACCTTCAACGACTCAAGTACGTAGGTATAATCGTAAATGTTCTTCACCGCTTTCCCTGCCACGTCAACCACAACATCTCCACCCTGAATTCCCGCCTTGTCAGCGGGCCCACCCTTGGTTGCTCCGGATAGTTTGACCCCAACTGCATCACCCTGCGAATAATCAGGAACCGTCCCGAGGTAAGCCCTGAGATTAGCTCGTCTTCCCTGTCCCTCTGGGCGCTCCACCTTGACGTAATCAGGCGCCTCCTCTGCACCCGCTAGCCCTCTGGCAACAAGCGCCATGAAGCGGGTGACTTTCTCGGTCCCGGGGTAGTTTATCTTATCCGCCGTATCCCTCGGTGTATGGTAGTCGTCATGCGCTCCGGTAAATGCATTCAGAATCGGCACTTCCCGCAGGTAAAAAGAGGTCGCGTCGGTAGGAAGGTAGGCATCACTCTGGGTCTTGATAGGAAGACCGACGGGAATATTTCTTTGCTCAATAACCTGGGGCCATATCGAACTGGACCCAGTACCCTGCAGAACCAGTGATTTGTCAAGGCGACCCACCATATCCATATTAAGGTTGGCAGCAAAAACGTCATTCAACTTGGCGTCCTGATCTCCCTTAAGCCTCTGGGCCACTTCCTTCACAAAACGCGAGGACCCAATCAACCCGATTTCTTCTCCGGACCAGGCAGCGAAGATGACATCTCGCTGTAGGCGGAGGGCACCTGCCTCCTGTTGAGCCGCAAGATACTGAGCAATTTCCAGCAGGGCCGCGACTCCTGAAGCATTATCATCCGCACCGTAGTGAATCTTCTTGGCTTCTTTCCCGGTAGCCCTCGAGCCACTCCCGTAAGATCCAAGATGGTCAACATGCGCCCCAAGAATAAGAGCGGGCCGACGGCGAGCCTCTGCATCCCGGGCTACCAGCCGCCCAACAACATTACGCCCTACCCGCTTCTGTTGAACGATATCGATTGTAGCCTTGACGGTGGCCTTTGGAACTTTGATCCCCATCATCATCTCACCCTTATCGAGAGCAGTCTGGATCTCCCCCAGATTTTCCCCTGTGGCAGCAACAAGTTTCTCCCCAATTTCCTTCCTCAGGGAAAAGGCCGCTATTCCCGAGTCGGCCATCGAAGCATCGTATCTCAATCCCACCAGCTCGTCCTTCACCTCGGTATTCGGACCCGCTACGAAAATAATCCCCTTTGCTCCCTTTTGCCTCGCGGTCATTGCCTTGTAGCGCATGCTTGAGTAGCGGGCGAATTGGCGACGGCGCTCGGCGCTGACGTTCTCGGGCATGAAGCGTAGAACCAGCACCCACTTGTCCTTCACCGCCAGATGGTAGTAGCTCGAATACATGCCACTCTTTTTGCCATCCGCACCGACCTGTCCCTTGGGAATCTCGATCCCATAACCTGCAAATACGATTTCCTCAGCGGTAATCTCTCCAAGCTGGGAGAAAGATAACGGTTTCCAGTCCTCGTTAACCTTCAGCTCCGTTTTTTCGCCACCTATGGTGAGAGTCAGCTTGTTTTTTTCTCCAAGGTCGCCCCCCGCCGTAAATTCGAATGGGTGAAAATAGTCGTCGGCTAAAAAGGGCTTCAATCCGAAAAGCTCAAATGCCTTGCCCACATAGGCGGTAGCCGTCTTCTCGCCTGGAGTCCCCGTCATTCTCCCCTCCAGGTCGGGACCCGCAAGGTATTCGACGTGATGTCGTAAATCGTCCTTATCAACTTTCGCATTCGTTGACGTCAGCCCCTGAAGAGCTTCTGGGGAAGGCTCCAGATCCTGAGAGCCGGGGGAATCGGGCGCTGCCCCCCGGATTGGGGCTTCGGCCAGCAGGTCGAGGGCTCCCTCATGATTCCATTGTGCCATAAAAATCTGCGATCCCGAAAGCCCAGAGCGCTTACTGGTCCACGAAAGGCGGTTCCCGTCCGGAGAAAAAGCAGGCAACCCGTCGAATCCGTCCACCCATGTTACCCGGACCGGCTCTTTCTCCCCGGCCGCATCGACGAGATATAGCTCAAAGTTAGCGAATCCATTCAGATTCGTTGCGAAGATCAGATAATCTCCGCTGGGGTGAAAGTATGGGGCCCACGACATCGCACCAAGATCTGTGAGCTGCCTCTCTTTTTTTCCAGCGAGCTCCATAGTAAAAATTTCAGCCTGATCCCCCTCCCGGTTGAAACGCCGCCAGCATATATTTTTTCCCCCGGCGTCGAAAAAGGGTCCACCATCATAACCCTCTTTCGAGGTTAACCGCTCCACGTTTGAACCATCAGAATCCATGATGAAGAGATCCATGAGAAATGATGGGTTCAGTTTGAACCAATCACGATCCTTCTCACTCAATCCTTCCGCCTCGGAGTAGCCGAGACGATTCGAGCCGAAGACGATCTTGCTCCCATCCGGAGAATACGCCCCCTCTGCATCATATCCTACCGTCCTGCTCAGGTTCCGAGACTTTTTTGTTTCGAGGTCATACTCGTAAATCTCGTAGAAAGGGTCGTAATCCCAGGAGTAACGTTTTTCCGTCCCTTCTGCCCGGCGCTTCAGCTCCTCTGCCTGTTTCTTCTGCGAGTCGGGATCACTATGGGTGGACGCAAACATCACTTTCTTGCCGGAAGGATGAATCCACGCACAGGTTGTCTTCCCGTGGCCGGGTGAAATACGCTGGGTGTCTCCAGTTTCTAGATCTAGCAGGTAGATCTGGAAAAAGGGATTTTCCTTGGACCGCTCACTCTGGAAAATCATCTTCTTCCCATCGGCACTGAAATACCCTTCGCCTGCCCGCTTTCCCGCAAAGGTCAGCTGTCGAACCGAGCTGAGGAGTCTCTCCTCGTTTTTTACAGCATCATCCGCAGTATCTTCCGCAAAGACCGCTAGGTTTAAACTCAGGACAAGGGACAGATGGAGGGAGAACGCTCTCATGGTGTTCAAATCTAATAGAAGCAGGCTGACGATCCGTCAAATTATACGCTGGGAATTGCTTTTCCTCCGTAAATTCCCGATGAGGGGCACATCATGCGTATTGATATCCTCACTCTCTTTCCCGAAATCGCTCTGGCTCCTCTGCGCGAGAGCATAATTAAGAGGGCCCAAAAAGCGGGGATTGTGGACATTCATGCCCATGACCTGAGGTCGTGGGCTTTGGACAAGCATCGTAAAACGGATGATTACCTCTGTGGAGGGGGACAGGGCATGCTCCTCAAACCAGAGCCGGTCTTTGCTGCCGTCGAAGACCTCCGCAAGGAAAGAACCAAGGTCATATTGACCACTCCTCAAGGACTCCCTTTCAAGCAAAAGCACGCCCAGAAGCTTAGCTCCTACGGGCATCTGATCTTCATCTGTGGTCACTACGAGGGCGTCGATCACCGGATAGTGGATCACCTGGTAGACGAAGAGATCAGTATCGGAGACTACGTCCTGACTAATGGGGCGCTGGCTGCCGCCGTCGTTTGCGATGCCGTCATCCGCCTCCTTCCCGGAGCTCTCGGCGACGACAGGTCTCCCGCGGAAGAGTCCTTCTCCAACCCCGACCTGCTGGAACCTCCGGCTTACACCAAACCCATCGATTTTATGGGGCTGAAGGTTCCCGAAATTCTTCTGTCAGGAAACCATGCCGCAATCGAGCGATGGAAACAAAAGCAAGCTCTGGAGCGCACCCGCAGGAATCGCCCTGATCTGATTGATCCGTCCGGAGAAGGCGCGTGAGCCCGCGGCAACCCTCCAAGCCTTCCGGAAAGTTTAACTCTGGCCACTGGTGATCACTCGCCACTACAATAAGACATGCAAAGTATGACCGGATTCGGGCGGGGGGCCCACGCCACTGAGCACATCGTTGTTCGCGTTGAAGCATCCTCGGTCAACCGTAAGCAGGGAGAGGTCCACCTTTTCATGCCACGAAACCTTGCAGAGCTTGAACCCCGCCTCCGGAAGCATGTCCTCGGAAGGATCACTCGCGGGAGAGTTAATGTTAATGTGTCTCTTGAGTATACCGGTGGATTCGAAGAGGGCGTCAAGATAGACACGGGGAAAGCACGCGCCCTGCAATCCGCTTTCGAGGAATTATCTGAGAGTCTTGGTCAGAAGCTCTCCCCTCAAGCAGCAGACTATCTTCGTGTTCCCGACATTTTCGTTTTCAGCGAAGGCTCACATGTCGAGGAAACGCTTGAGGCCCTTCTGCCTGCCCTTGATGAAGCATTGGACAATCTCATCGCAATGCGGACCGAGGAAGGGGCAGACCTCCGGGCTGAGCTGGCACGAATCCTGAAGACCCTCGGGGACCTGACCAAGGAAATCGAGGATCACTCTCCCTCCATCGTTATCGGACACCGGGAAAACCTGCTCTCACGCCTCGGAGAAGCAGGCCTCGAAATTGATCTCAGTGACGAACGGATCCTCAAAGAAATTGCCCTCTTTGCTGATCGCTGTGAAATCACGGAAGAACTGACGAGGCTAAAGTCTCATTTCCGGAAATTTCATTCCTATTTAGAGGGATCAGGAGTGGTGGGCCGTTCGATGGACTTTCTTTGTCAGGAAATCAACCGGGAGCTTAATACCATCGGATCAAAGGCAAACGATGCCGTTCTGGCCCAAGCCGTTGTAAACGCCAAAACCGAGCTGGAAAAGATCAGGGAGCAAGTTCAAAATGTTGAGTGACTCCAGGCTAGCAAAGGGTTGTATCTCGCTATCCGGGCCCCACGGGGTAGGGTCGACGCCACTCTTAAATTAAGAGCCTTCCACTCAGACTTTACCCTAACCTAGGAAAACCGCTTTTTCCAAACCCACGTCTCATCCCTCGTCACGATGCAGCTTCCGAGCCCCCAGCACCTCCCTCCTCTGGACGCAGCCTTTGTTCCTGCCGCTCTCTGGCACAGGGCCTACCGTCGCCTGGTCGAGAACGATGCCAGAAGCAGCACCGTTGATCTGGCGCTTACACGTCAGGACGGTACTACTTTTAGGCACCAGTTGCGCGTACTCCCTCACGAAGGAGGAAACAGAGAACTCAATAACAAATATGTTGAGCGCACCGTTAAATTTCTCTTTTGGATGAAAGGCGGAAGCCGTCTGCTCGTTGCGGGCGACGAATCTATCGTCACCTTGCTCACACAAACCTACTCAGAAGGTGGGGCACGCTCTTTCGATCGCGAGGTTGTTGGACAGGGAATATTCGGCGAACCCATCACCGTTTTGGCCTGCCCCCGGGAGGAGCTCCCACCCTCCTCGGAAGAAAACGTGACCTTAGGAAGAAATCTTAATGGCTGCAGGATTGGATTCGATCTCGGTGGCTCCGACCGAAAAGCTGCAGCCCTGATAGACGGTGAGGTGGTGTTCTCAGAGGAGATTCCCTGGGACCCTTATTTCCAATCAGACCCTCAATATCATCTGGACGGAATTCGAGATACTCTCCAAAGGGCCGCCGCACATTTGCCGCGTGTAGACGCTATTGGTGGATCCGCCGCCGGAGACTATATCAACAATGAAGTCCGAATTGCATCGCTTTTCCGAGGAATCAAGGATCAGAGCGTTTTCGACAGCGAGGTTCGCCCTATCTTTTTAAAGCTTCAGAAGGAGTGGGGAGACATTCCCTTTGTCGTAATTAACGATGGTGAGGTAACCGCCCTTGCAGGGTCCATGAGCATGGGCGCCAATGCCGTCCTAGGTATTTCGATGGGGACTTCGCTTGCGGCCGGATACTGCACTCCCGGGGGGCGTATCACCCCTTGGATCAATGAACTCGCCTTTGCTCCTGTAGATTATCAAGACAATGCGCCCCGGGACGAATGGTCCGGAGATGCCGGGTGCGGCGTGCAGTATTTTTCCCAGCAGGCTGTTGCCCGCCTGGCCCCAGCGGCTGGCTTCACCTTTGGTGACATACCCTTCCCAGAGCAACTTTTGAAGGTGCAGAAAGCCATGCAGGAAGACCATGACGGAGCCCGGAAGATTTATCAGTCGATCGGCATCTATTTAGGGTATACCATCGCACATTACGCTGATTTCTACCAGATCGAGAACCTCCTCACTCTTGGAAGAGTCACCTCCGGTCCGGGCGGAGAGCTTATACTTGAAAAAGCTTCCGAGGTTCTTCGGGACGAATTCCCGCACCTGGTAGAGCAGATCACAATGACGACCCCAGATGAACAGATGAAACGACACGGCCAGGCCGTCGCCGCTGCGAGCCTTCCCGCCTGCTCCACAGCCTAATCCTGCCCTCTCATGAATTTTTCGAATTCCAACGCTGCTACCTTTATTCCCTCAGGTGAGCCTGAGCACTCTGCACTCGCCAAGATCACTCATCTGGGGATCGGCGCTCATCAGGACGACCTAGAGTTTATGGCCTTTCATGGAATCGAGGCCTGCTATCGGCAAACCGAAAAATGGTTTGGCGGAGTCACCTGCACCAATGGCGCAGGGAGCGCACGGGCCGGACTCTACAAGGATTACTCCGATGAGGAGATGTGTGAGGTCCGGCATCGCGAGCAGGATCACGCCGCCATCGTCGGTGATTATGCCGCCATGATACAACTCGATTACCCTAGTGTAGCCATCAAGGACCCGTCTAACGGAGCCCCCGTCGAAGACCTCCTGACCATCCTCAAGGCTACGACCCCAGATCTGGTTTACACTCACAATCCCGCTGACAAGCACTCTACACATGTAGCGGTTACTGCAAGCGTTGTGAAGGCGCTCCGGGCGCTGCCTTCCGAGCAGCGACCCAAGCAAGTTCTGGGATGTGAAGTCTGGCGAGGACTTGATTGGATGCTTGATTCTGACAAAACGACCCTCGATGTCAGTAGACGCCCTAACCTCGCAACTGCCATCGGAGGCATCTTTGACTCCCAGATTGCGGGAGGAAAGCGATACGACCTTGCAGTGGACGGGCGACGAATCGCTAACGCCACCTTTTATGACTCTCATTCGGTCGATGATGCGGAAAAACTTTGGTTCGCCATGGACCTGACTCCTCTCGTCGAGAACCCCAACCTCGACCCTTTGGAATTTACGATGGCCTTTATTAAAAGGTTCGAAGAGGACGTCCGTGGAGCTCTGGGAAAATATTTTTGATGTAACCCTTCCACGATTCTGTCAAGAGCCTGCAAGGCACACATTTGAACTTTCCGGATCCTACCTCATTCGGGTTTTAACAAGGAAACCTCCTCTGGAATGGCCCTTTGACTCTTCTTTAATTTCATCCATCCTCTTGCCTTGCTCTCAACCCTCTCCCCCGGTCAATGCGACTTCTTTCTGCTTCTCGCCCTGACAGCCTCTTTGCCACAGTGGTGACCTCCTTGCTGTCTGCAGGAATCCTTGCAGGTTCCGGATTAGAGAATGGAGAGGTACAGGCTAATGGACAGTTTCTCTCAGGCGGGGCAACCCTTGGTCAGGAAGAGACCCTATTCTTGGAAGTGGATTCTCCAGAGTCTGGTCAATTTCCTCCACCTCCCAACGCCGCACCGGCTCTTGCCAGAATCAACGGTTCCATGCTGTCCGTGAGCCACCTGGCAACTGCCGGGTCAAACAGCGAACTCGGGCAGTTTAACTCTGCAGCCCAGACCCTCGTTGAATACGTTGATAACATTGTGGTGAACGCCGAGGGAATCGCTCCCGGCACAGAGCTTATTCTAACCGTGGCTTGGAATGTTTCCGGTCAGTCTATTTTCAACGCACCGACTCGTATACGCACTCGAAGCCGACTACTCCTCGATGCTGCCGGCATAGCCCTTGATCCTGATCCAGACGCTCCGGAGCCTCCCAGACAGGCATGGTCCCGGGATGTTTCAAACTACGATGAAACGACAGATGGAGAATTCGGCCAGATCCAATTTGATTTTCTTGTGCAGGCAGGAGTCCCAAGCCCCGGGAATATTCGTATGCGTAGTGCAGCCGGAGTAATTGTCGGCGCCTCGGGGTCTACCTTCACAGGCAACTATAACTGTCAGGCAAGAGGTGCGCTTACCGCTGAAGTAGTCGGGGCTACCGACCTTAGGACCAAAAGCGGCCGAACTCTCTATCGGTGGACAACCAACTCGCAATCCGGGATCGACTACGGATCCCGTGACGACGATCCGCCCCAGGGCCCCACGCTCACAATCGGCCCCTCGGAGGTTGGGGAGGAATTCTCCGCACTATCATGGGCCTCGAGGGAGAATCACTTCTATCTGATCGAAGCTGCCGCCACTAATGGCCTTTGGGCCCTTGTAACAGAAGTGCCCGGAACTGGTCTACCGCTTAGCATTGACCTGCTCAATGAAGGTCGAACCACAGGTTATCGCATCCGGGAAATTTTTGGCTCTCAGTCTAGTGGTCATGTCGTGAAAGCCCCGGTCCTGCAGGTATTGAAGAGCCACAGTGACGGTCCCAACATACGCCTCGCATGGAACACCCACCCTCAGGAGATCTACCAGCTCAACGAAATCCTTCCCGACGGAACTGAATCACCAGCTTTTGCGGTGTCCGGCGACGGGGCTGCAACTTGGTTCGATTTTGCACCTGAAACCCAGAGCCGGGTGTTTCAAGTCAGGGCCATTAAAAATTAAAGACCAGAACCGGAAGCCTGCTTTCAGGCAAGGTCCTGAGCAGCCTCTTTGGCAAAATAGGTCAATATCGCATCAGCCCCAGCCCTCTTGATCCCCAGCAGACTCTCAAAAATAACGGCCTTCTCATCAAGCCAACCTGCCGCGCTCGCTGACTTAATCATCAGGTATTCGCCGCTGACCTGATACGCCGCGAGAGGGAGAGGAGTCTCCTTCCTCAAGGTCGCAATAACATCAAGGTAGGGCCCCGCAGGCTTGACCATGATCATGTCCGCTCCTTCCTCTTCATCCAGGCGAAGCTCACGGATAGCCTCTCTGATATTGGCAGGATCCATCTGGTAGCTTTTCTTGTCTCCCTCTTTGGGAGCGGAATCGAGGGCCCCTCGAAATGGCCCGTAATAAGACGACGCGTATTTAGCTGAATAGCTCAATATGGAAACACCTTGGTGACCAGCATGATCCAACGCCGCCCGAATCGCTCCGACCCGCCCGTCCATCATATCGCTGGGTGCAACAATGTCTGCACCTGCCTCTGCATGGCAGAGAGCCTGACGACAGAGGACCTCAACCGTCTCATCATTCAGGACCTCGAGCACACCGTTTTCTCCCCGGCTCACCAAGCCATCCTGCCCATCGGAATTGTAGGGATCCAGAGCGACATCCGTAATAACAACCAGGGACGGGAACGCAGCTTTAAGAGCCCTGACTGCCCTTGGAACGAGTCCTTCTGGATTTACAGATTCCTCCGCTCCTGGGCTTTTGAGGGCGCTGTCAATGGCGGGGAACAGAATGACACAGGGAATCCCCAGAGCATGGGCCTCACCCGCCTCCTTGACGAGCCCATCCAACGACCAGCGCGTACACTCCGGCATTGAGAGAATGCTCTCATTTTCTTCCCGGTCATGAAGGAAGAGAGGGTAGACAAAGTCTGAAGGCGTGAGAACTGTCTCTCCGACCATCGCCCGAACGGCTGATGACTTACGGTTTCTCCTGGGGCGCTGGTAAAGGTTCATGACTATATTCTACAGGGGTTTCAATTCGTATCCATCCGGTCCGTCTTTGACGGCCCACCCCAGATTCTGGATTTCCTCGCGCAGGATATCTGCTCCTTCCCAGTCCTTGTTTTCGCGAGCTATCTGGCGCTTTGCCGCTGCAGCAACTACTTCGGGCGGTGCCTCTGGGACTTCAGGATCCGGCAACCGCAGCCCAAGAGCAGCGAGCATAGCGTGAAATCCAAGCCAGTTCACTCCCGGGTCACCCTCAGTTTCTGCAATACGGAGCCCCCTGAAAAGCTGCCCAAGTCCCTCCGGGGTATTTAGATCATCATTCAGAGCAGCCAATGCCGGTTCAAACACTCCTAGGTCATCAAGGCCACACAGCTCTCTGTAAGAAGGCACATTCTCCCCTTCCCTACCGGCCGCCTTAGCAAGAAGGGCCTGCCCTTTGGTTAATTTAGACAGGGCCTCTCGAGCCGCATGCAGCCCATCAAAAGTAAAATTAAGCTGCTTCCGGTGATGAGCCCCTATCAGGGCATAACGCACTTCCATCGGCGTAGCCCCCGGATCCCTTTCCAGATCGGCCAAGGTGTAAAGGTTGTTGAGGGACTTAGACATCTTCTCACCATCGACCATGAGAAATCGGGGATGAAACCATGCCCTTGCAAAGTCCCCGCCACATGCACACCGAGACTGCGCGATTTCATTCTCGTGATGTGGGAACTTGAGGTCTTCTCCCCCACTATGAAGATCAAAGCTTTCACCGAGATATTTATAGCTCATCGCAGAGCACTCCAGATGCCAACCGGGCCGACCCTCTCCCCAAGGACTATCCCAATAGTTTTCTCCATCCTCAGGGCGACGACCCTTCCAGAGCACAAAGTCAGAAACACTATCCTTTTCATATTCATCCGCATTTGCCCGCTCTCCCTGCGTCTTTCCTAACTCAAGGTCCTGCTGATCCAGACGAGCAAGTTTTCCGTAGTCCTCGTAAGAGGCAATCCGGAAATAGACAGATCCGTCCTCTGAGCAATAGGCATTTCCATTTTTGACCAGAGTCTCAATCATCGCGATCTGCTCAGGGATATGCTCAACCGCGCTAGGTTCAATATGCGGCGCGAGACAATTGAGAGCCTCGCAGTCCTCGTGAAATCGCCTTGTCCATTTTCCAGTAAAATCCGCCAGCGACATTCCCGATACCTGTGAATCACGTATGGTCTTGTCGTCAACATCCGTGATATTCCGGACGTGCTTCGTCCTCATCCCTCCCACTTCCAAGACACGCCGAAGGACGTCGTTCAGGACAAAAGTCCTGAAATTGCCGATATGTGCCGGGCCGTACACGGTGGGTCCACAGCAGTAAAAACCAAAGACCCGGCCATCGGCTGGCTCCAATACGCGCATCTCGCGCGTCATGGTATCGAACAAACGCACGCCGTGCTCTAACGGGACCACCCCTTCTCCGCAAGCCTCAGCTTGATGTAACGGATTGGTTACTTGGCTATATAAGGATGGGAAACCCGCGAAAGCACTCAGGCCCGTACCTTATTCGAGAACCTTCGGTTATCCCTAATACGGGAAAACGACCCCTTGCAGTGACTCTTTCCCTTGCTACACATTTCGGTGTGGCGACTCCTGAGAAAGCCCCGTTTACACCGGAACAGAAACGGGCCCTCCTTATCGGCGGAGGGCTGATTCTCGCAGCTGCCGGCCTTCTGTTGCTTATCTGGCTAGGCATGTTCCTCCCAGGATTTGCCGGTGAAGTCTTCCGCAAGATGGCCGGCTTTCTCTGGACTCCTCTCATTCTTGATTTCTCCCTGTTTATCCTCGGGGTCATCCTCGTCCTCTCCCTGAACTGGTATATTCGAGTCAGAAAAGGAGATGAATGCGTTTATCTTGAGCAGGTAGAAGACCCTCCGAACGGGCTCCCAGAAAGAGCACGCTCCGCCATCTTTAGCGAGGAACCCGAGCCTCAGGGGCTTGAACCAAAGCTTGCCGCCATTGAAGGAGCTCTCGCACTCAATGATCTTTCCGAGGCAACCAGTCTTCTCTTTGAGCTTCCTGAGAGTCACCTCGAGGACTCTGAGGTCCTTGCCCTACGAATTGCACTGGCACGCCGCAAGGAGCATATAGACAAGGCGGACCAGCTCCTCCAAAAACTCATGGCTCAGTCTCCCCAGCACCCTCTTTGTAAGAATGAGGAGGACCTGGGCCTCTCTCAGGGAGGTTGAGACGTTCCCCGCAGCGACGGCAGTAGCGTGCATCCAGAAGATGCCCGTGCACACCGCATGAGGGGCACGCGTCTGTTGTCTCATCCTGCCTGTTCATCGCTGCGTTGACCGTTTCTCCGATCACGATGCCTGTCGGAACCGCCATGATGGAATATCCAATTAAGACACAGAGCGCGGAAAGAAACTTCCCCTCCACTGTAAGCGGAGCCAGATCACCATAGCCCAGAGTCGTGACTGTGACTATCGCCCAGTAAATACTGACGGGGATATTGGTAAACTTACTCTGCGGTTGGCCTGACTCAAGGAGGTAGGCGACCGTGCCCATGATCGTAGCCAGAACCACCATGGCGAAAAAGAAGACTGTGATTTTGGCACGACTCGCGAGTAAGCCACGCATGATAATACTGGCACCCCGCATATGCCCGACCATCTTAAGGACCCGAAACATTCTCAGCAGGCGAAGAATACGGATCACCAGAAGGGACTGGCTCCCTAGGAAAAACATGCCGAGAAAGGTTGGGATCCACGATAGGAAATCGATAATCCCAAAAAAACTGAAGATGTAGCGAGCCGGGCGGCGCACTACCCAGATTCTCACGAAATACTCAGTCATAAATAGCAGCGTAAATCCCCATTCCGCAGCCTTGAGAGCTCTGCCCCAGCGCATCGCGCACGATTCGATGCTATCCAGCATGACCGCCACAACGCTCAGGCCAATAGCCAACAGCAACAACACGTCGAAAGCCTTTCCTGACTTCGTCTCCGCCTCAAAGATGATGGTCCAGAGCCGTCCTCTTATTCCATTGCGCCCGGATAGGGAAGAGTCACCTGCCATCAAAGTTTACGATTCGGTCTTTCTTCCTCTGGAAAAATCTCGCCCCCTCAGGGCATTCAACACTGCTAGAACATGAACAGCGAAGATACATGTTCAGCCTGCCCTCAGTTCTATCATTCATCACGTCCCAGAAGATTTCTCGTCTGCTCCACCGAGCGACGATTGTATTCATCGTCGCTGATGATTGTGGGCTCCGGAAAAACCTTACGCCTGAAGTCGGTGCGGCTGTCAGTCGGCTTGTCTACCGGCGCCCCCGTGCCCTCTCGCGCTCCTCCTGTGGCAAAGGATCCAGTTTTCGTTGTCTGGCTATCAAACCGTGACTTTCTGGCAAGGTGAGCAGGGCTCGTAATCCGAACTCCGGGGGTTTTCCGGAAGCGACTTTGATCATCACCCCGCAGATAACTGTCCACCTGCAATTTGCGCGACTTCTCCCACTTGGCAGATTCATAATTACCCGCCCTGTAGACAGATTTTCCAACCCCTCCACCAAAGGATACATTGCGCTTCTTATCGTATTGACTTCGAACAGGCCCGGTAAAATTGCCCTGCTTATCTCTTTTCAAGGAGCGCGAATCAAAAGCAAAGCGCTCCTCTAGAGCCTTGTAGCCCTCGGATTCTCCCAGTGCGATAACCTGCTTATCCCTTTTCCGTGACATTATAGTGCCCGCGCCACTGTCAGCATCGGAACCGCCAGTACTCGAGCAAGAACTGAGGGCGACCAGGCCTGCTGGGAGGCACCCATACCAGATAAGACGAGAGAGAAAATTCAACAGGGAAGCGTGGCGGGGCTGAAATCCCTTGTCAATGGCGCAGGCAAGACCGTTTCACCTTTCCGAATCAGAAATTTGATCTCTGGGCCTCAAATTCATATACTAATCTGGTGAAACCCTCCCTTTTCAATCAGACCCCGGAAGAGCTCTCCGCGGTTCTTGATAGTTTGGGAGAGCCCTCCTATCGAGGAGAGCAGATTCTGGATTGGCTATGGAGGAAGCGTACACGCTCGATCGACGGGATGAGCAATCTTCCGGCCAGATTGAGAGACCAGCTGAAAGCTAGCTTCTCCCTGCAATCCCTCACCCACGCCCGTGCACAGGGCTCCGCTGACAGCACTCGTAAATTTCTCTTTCGCTTACACGACGGGCGCTACGTCGAAACCGTTCTGATCCCAGCCTCTCCTGCACTTTACGGGGAACGTTCGGATCGACGCACTCTCTGTGTATCTTCTCAGGTGGGATGCGCCTTCGGGTGCAAATTTTGCGCATCGGGCCTCGACGGGTTCACGCGAAATCTCTCAGCTGACGAGATTGCCGGGCAGGTACTCCTCGCTGAGGAGCTAAGCAACGAAAAGGTTAACAATATCGTTTTCATGGGTATGGGGGAGCCTCTAGCCAACATGTCACAACTCCTCAGGGCACTCACCTTGATCACCGCCCCCTGGGGGCTGGGCATCGGAGCGCGCCACCTCACCGTATCGACATCGGGGCTAGTGCCTCAGATCCGTAAGCTGGCAGACCATCCTCAGCAAATCCGCCTCGCGATCTCCCTCCATGGTGCAAGCGACGAGGTTCGGGACCAGATTATGCCGATCAACAAGAAGTGGCCGGTATCCAAACTTTTCGAAGCGCTTAAATACTGGAACACGCGCAAAGCCCAGAAAATCACTTTGGAATACATTCTGATAGACGGCCTCAATGCCGACACTACCCAAGCTCAGTTACTTGCACGGCGGGCACAAGCACTCAACGCCAAAGTCAACCTCATCCCCTACAACACAGTTGAGGGGTTGGCCTGGAAGCGCCCGGCCGAGGACGCATGCCGCGCCTTTCGGGACACCCTCGCCGAACATGGGGTTCCCGCGACCCTGCGCCTCGAGAAGGGCCATGATATCGACGCTGCCTGCGGGCAACTCCGATTAAAGGAAGAAAGGTCTCTAAAAGAACGCTAAGGTTAGAAGGGAATTTCGCCCCCATCATCATCGAAATCACCTGCGGCGGGAGATCCCCCCTGCCGTTGAGAGGCCGGAGGAGAAGATTGTTGGCCTGACGAGGAGCCCTCCCCACGTGGCTGCCCTCCTCCTCGGCCATCGGAAAGGAACTGCATGTTCTCTCCCACCACCTTGAGCTTGCTACGCTTCTGCCCTGTAGTCTTGTCATCCCACGTATCCATCTGGAGGCGACCCTCAATATAGACGGGACGACCCTTCCCGAGATATTGCTGAGCGAGCTCAGCCTGCCTCGCCCACAACGTGACATCGATGAATGTCGTCTCCTCTATCCGCTCGCCTTGGTCATTGTTCCGCACCCTGTTCACCGCCAAACCCAATTCTGCGACTGCGGTTCCCTTGGGCGTGTAGCGTAGCTCAGGGTCCCGGGTCAGATTCCCGATGAGCATCACCTTATTCAAATTAGCCATAGCGGAGACGGTAGCTGGGGATAAGCGGCTACCAAGGAAAATTTGAATTCGCCCCCGCGTTCAACCTTCTCTGCTACATCCAGTACATCAAAAACGGCGCGCTCATGCGCGCCATTGGTAACCGCAACCCTTCGCGGTCACGGATTTTTCACGGGACTATTGCTGCTAACCTAACCGCTGATAATGCTGCAGGTGCACCACGGCGTTAAGCTTCAATTTACCTTGGATCTTCTGAACCTGCTGGGAGTCTGCCTGAAAGATATAGTTTACGTAGTGTCCTCCATCAAGGTGGCGGGCATTGTAGGCAAACTTGTGGCGGCCTAGCTGCTTAATTTCTTCAAGCTTGGCTCCTTCTGCCTCCATCTCCTTCGCGACGGCTCCCACGAGGTCGTCGACACTATCTTCCTTCCCTTTCGTGTTCAGAACAATCAGGCCTTCGTATTTCCTGTCCATCGTCTGTTTTCTTGGGTTTCGATTTAGAATCGGGTTTTGTTTTTTGCCCCTTGGGGCGCGAATTAAAGCGGTTGGCAGCCTTGCTGATGCCTTCAGAGAGGGCAACCTGCACAGCATCGACAGCGGTGGCAAGCGCCTTTTCCGCCGCTTCTCTCTCATCGGGCCCGAAGCGACCAAGTACGTGCCCACTGAGCCTCGCTCCCGGAACCCCACCGATTCCTACTTTAAGACGCGGAAATGACTGAGAACCCAGATCTGAGAGGAGGCTCTGAATACCATTATGGCCACCAGCACTGCCATTCAGGCGAAATCGGTGCTGCCCTAGCGGTAGAGCGACATCATCATACACCACTAGAATGCTTTCGGGGGCAATCTTGTAAAAACGGGAAACCGCAGCAACAGCACGGCCACTGAGGTTCATATAGGTCTGAGGCTTGAGAAACAGAAGTCCTTCGGCAGAGCGACACATTTCAGCCCTCCATTTCTTCTCAGGGCGGAATGCCAACCCGGCAGCGGTCACAACCCTTTCCAGAATTTCGAAGCCGACGTTGTGCCGGGTCCCAGCATACTCCTTTCCAGGATTTCCCAAGCCTACAACCAGTTGCGGAATATCAGCCACTTCTGTCCCTTAACGATTCCAGAGAGGAAATGCGCCCCGAAAAATGTTTGCAGGACCAAACCCCGCTTCCTGCATAAGCCCCGAGGCTCACCCCACGTCTGGTTTAAGCCTCTGAGCCCGATGGTAAAGATACGAAATTACCCGGCAGACTGTTCCGCTCCTTCAGAGGCCGCATCAGTGTCGGCTCCTCCTTCTTCCTCTCCGGCAGCTGCCTCACTGAGAGCCACCCGGGTTTTCGCTACAAGTGCGACCACCACGTCCTGTCCGAGAGTTGGCGAGACTCCTTCAGGCCAGTTCATCCCACCAACACTAAGAACCTCTCCAACATTCAGCCCACTCGCATCGCCTTCAATTGTCTCTGGAAGGTCCTTGGGAAGGCATTTGATCTCTAGGCTGTAGATCATCTGCTCCAGCTGGCCGCCAAGCTTCACCCCAACAGCCTCGCCCACCAGGGAGACGGGAATCTGCGCCGTGATCTCGCTCTTGTCGTCGACTGCAATAAAATCAACATGCAGCACCTGTCCGCTGAGCGGGTCGTGCTGGAGGTCTTTAAGGAAGGCTAACTGGCTGCTGCCACCATCCAGTTCGAGGTCAACCAGAACATTGGTAGACGCACTGTCGGCCAACATTTCACGAATCCCCTTGGCACTCACCTTGACATTCCGATTTTCAGAACCGCCCCCGTATACCACAGAGGGGATGAATCCTTCCCGGCGCATGCGCTTAAGCACGCCACTGCCTGTGCGCTTCCGATCTTCCGCTTTAAGTGAGTGCGTTTTAGCCATTTGTCTGCGAGGTTTGTTGCTCCCAGAGAGCTTTTTATGCTCCGCGGGGGGGCGGTTTGCTACACGGATCCACTGTCGATGTCAAAGAGAGAACTAACCGATTTTCCATTGTGGATTCTAAGGATCGCCTCTCCAAGAAGTCCTGCAATGTCCAAGGTGGTCACCTTAGAGCGGCAGGCTTCGGGTGGGGGAGGAGTGGAATTGGTAGTAATTAGCTCATCTATTGCAGAACCCATGATCCGCTCACAGCCAAGATTCCCGAGAACTGCGTGAGATACTCCTGCAAAAATCCGTCCCGCACCGCTACTCTTGAGAGTCTCCGCAGCGGCACACAGGGTGCCAGCCGTCTCCGTCATATCGTCTACGATAATGGCATCGCGCCCCTCAACCTCTCCAATGAGCTTCATCGGTTCTACCACGGTCGCAGAAATTCTCTGCTTGGCAACGATAGCGAGTTCCGCCCCCAGAACGTCCGCATAGCTTCTTGCCATCTTGACCCCTCCCACGTCGGGCGAAACCACCGTGAGTCCCCGATCGTTGTCTTGGCGCTGTTCGCGTAGATGCTTGAGCAGAACCGGCTTGGCGTACAGATGATCAACCGGAATATCAAAGAACCCCTGTACCTGAGCGGCATGCAGGTCCATGGTGAGCACCCTGTCAACACCGGCGGCTTCAATCAGGTTGGCTACCAGCTTCGCCGTAATTGGGGCCCGGGGCTTGTCCTTACGGTCCTGCCGCGCATAGCCAAAAAATGGAATCACTGCAGTGATCCGCTCGGCGCTGGCACGGCGAACGGCGTCAACCATGATGAGCAGCTCCATCAGGTTCTGGTTTGTCGGCGGACACGTGGGCTGAATCAGGAAGACATCCTGCCGTCGGACATTTTCATCGATTCTGACATATGTTTCTCCATCAGGAAAACTACTAACCTCCGCATTGGCCAGGGGGCTTCCTATCTGGTCTGCGATTCCCTGCGCAAGCGAGGGGTGGGCGTTCCCGGTGAGAAGTTTCATGAAGTTGGTGGGGACACCTTGGTTATTAGTTTCAGGCGCACAGGGCGAGTAGAATCGGTCAGAGCCTAAACTCCGCACTCGAATTCAGGCCGATGAGCCAATCACCTGCTCCCCCGTCTCAGAAGCACTACGGGAATGGTCCGGAGAAGGATCTTGAGATCAAGGCCCAGAGACCAGTTGTCGATGTATTCAAGGTCTAGTCTCACCCACTCATCGAAGTTGGTAATCTTATTCCGCCCTTCAACCTGCCAGAGGCAGGTAATTCCCGGCTTCACACTCAGACGACGCCGATGCTCCGATTTGGCGAACTGTTCAACCTCGTAAGTCGGGAGAGGGCGCGGACCCACGAGACTCATTTCTCCACGCAACACGTTCAGGATCTGGGGCAATTCGTCGATGCTGGTTCGGCGGAGGAACCTGCCAAATCTGAAGACCCTTGGATCCTTCTCGAGCTTGAAGACTGGACCTGACATTTCATTCCCCTGAGCCTCCTTCACCGCATCAAGCTGAGATTCTGCTCCCGGATGCATCGTCCGGAATTTCCACATATTAAACGGCTTTCCGTGACGGCCTGCTCGTTTTTGGCGGAAAAAAACTGGGCCCTTGGGGCTACTTATCTTGATAGCAAGAGCAACCCACCACCAAATCAGGACGAGGGAAACTGCAAAGGCTACCACGGACAGGGCAACATCGACCATGGTCTTGATCCAGAGAGCCCATGACAACTCCGGGGTCGAGCGTAGCACCAACATTGGATTACTTCCCATGCTGTCAAAATCTGGTCGCGCCACCTGTGCTTGGAGAAATCCTGCTGAGATCCACGCCTCCACACCCTGTAGTTCACAAATCTCGATCAACTCCGCCAGCTCGCCAAACTCGGTCTGCTTGGGAGCAAAGATCGCCCTCGCCACGGATTCACTCTTAAGCAGGCTACTGAAATTATCAGGGCTGCTCTCGGCGGGATGATAGTGAGCCACCACCTTGTATTGAGCGAGGACGTCCGCCGAAAGGCTTGCCTCAAACTCTGCAATTGCCTCCTCTGATCCAACATAAATAACCGCTTCCTTCGCGTCTTCTGCACGCACGGAATGCAGGACGAAGCTTCGAACCAGGCCCTCCCGGGCCAGCACGAGACACACCGCAATGGGAACTGCCACACCAAGCGTCAGCCTGGGAGTGTCGCCCAGCTTCAGGAACACGACCAACGCCCCGACAACCACTCCTACAATAATCAGGGATTTAAACATCTGGGATAACGAATCCCTGATACGTTTACGCAAGGGATGCCGGTAAAACCCAAAAGCTCCAAGTGCGACCGGGGTAAGGGGCACAATAACAACCAACAAGGGAATCAAGTCCCCAAGCCCAACTTCGACCGGATCACCGCCTCCAGGCCACAGTCCCCACTTTATGAGGACCCGAAGGAGGTCCTCCCGGACTGAGGAACTGATAACAAATGCCAGATACACCAGCGCGGCATCGGCGAACTGCAGTGCCTGCACTGAAAGCGCTTCTTTGCGTCCTTGGGCCATCACTCTTTGTCGCGGTCAGCCGGCCTTGGAAACCGATTGAGAATATCGTCCGGAAGGTCAGGCCGGATTTTCCCATCCTGCAATGATTTTATGTAGAATCCCACAATTTCCCGCCTCTGCCTGAATTCCTGCGGCTGACTGAAGCGAAACCCGCGGCGGATTGAAAGCTCGAGGTATTCCTTGGAGAGTAGAAAGCACCCAAGAGCTTCCTCCGGCCTGCGACTATACCAGAGCTGTTTTCCTCGCAGAGCAAGATGATGGGAAAGTCCCGCGAAGGCCCCAAACTTGCGCTCTCTTCGTCGAGCGACCCGGATGGCTTCGCGGTGGATATCGGCAGCTTCGTCAAAATCTCCTAGCAAATCATGAACGAGTCCAAGCTCAACCAGAACTCGAGCATCCTGAGGGTGTCGGCGAAGCGCAATCTCCAGCCCCCATCGGGCTTCCTGCAAACACACCCCCAACTCGGAGCGGAGCTCCTCTGGCGTGCGCGCATAGACACTCAATTGGAGACGCCCATACAGTTCCGCAGAAAAGTAATGAGGGCTCTTCTCCACGAGCTGGCGTAATCGCGGCAACTCGGCAAGGCCCACCTCGTAATTCGTCGCCCTTTCTTTCTCCCAATGGAGCCATTTTGCCATGTGCAGGCTCTCTTTACCGGTAGCAACCATTCCCAGAAAAATCATGAGAACCAAGAGAGCGCCGTGGGTAAGCTTCGCTGAAGTCGCGCGGGTAACTCTGGGTGAGGGGAACAACAATCCCATCACAAGCGCCACCAGCATCAGAATAGGAAGGAGATGGGTTTGAAAATCAAAGGTGGCATGCAACATGCCACCCGCCAAAGCCCCAACACAACCTACTCTCAAACCTCGCTCGAGCGAGGATCCCTCTGAGCCATCCCGGGCAATTCTCACCACGGCTCCTACGAAAACCGTCAACAGGAATCCAACGATGAGAATGAGGCCAGCAATTCCGTAATCGCACAGCACTTGGAGATATTCGCTATGGGCAAGCTCAGGGTCATTGACCCAGCTGGGAATATCCGTATCCCAGTGCTGGACCGCAAGATATCGATAACTTTGGCTTCCGTTGCCAAACAAAGGCTTCTCCTGCCAGATTTCATAAGCGACCGCTGCGAGGCCCAGTCGCGAACTGGAGCCCAGAAGATTTCCCATGTCCGAGTCCTGACCCCGCTCCTCGCTCAAGGTTGAAGTCGACAGCGAGACTACCGCAATGGCAATCACCCCGAGAGCGGCAAAGGCCACGCACCCTATCACCCACGCGCCCAGAGTCCGGCTTCTTACCCGTAGGAAAACCAAGATCGCACAGGCACAACCAATCCCTCCCGTCATGGCAGCGAACCCGGCCCGGGATTTGGTCAACCATGTGAGCCAGATCCCAACAAGGATGAGCAGGAGGAGAGGTCCTCTCTGCCTCCACGAGGGCCTGCAGAGCACGAGGCCGGCACCCAGCGGCATGATGATTGCTAGAAGCCCTGCCAGGTTGTTCCACTGCCAGAATAGCCCGCTCACGCCCTCAGTGCTGGGACGTTGGTGTCGAAAGAAGGTGAAGCCCGGATCGAAGAAGTGCTGGTAACACCCCGCAAGAAGCTGCAATCCCAGCACCACGCCAATCCCGATCAGCACAAGCATTCGCTCACGGCGACCAATCGCGCACACCGAGACCGTTGCCAGAGTCAGCCACGCCATGCTGAGTAAGTGAAGGTCATGGCGACCAAGGTCCCAGACCTCTGAGAAGAGAGCTCTGACCGCAAAATACAAAAGCACGGGCCCTCCCCCGATAAGAAGCGGCAGGCCCATCGCCCGACCAGACCGAACCGCATCCGTCAGCCCCAGAAGTGCCGCCAGGCCGACCAAGGGAACGGCAAAGGCACTACGGTGAAGCTCGAGCCCTCCCCCAAAGAGAACTGCTACCACCCAACCTGTCATAAGACAAAGCAACGCAGACCAAGAAAGCCATCTGCTCTCTGTCTTATGATCTTGAGACCTTTGGGTTATCATCAATTTAGAATCTTGAAGCAGATGAAGTAGCGGGCTCAGCGAATAGCAGTAAACCAACCGACCAAGACTAACCATCCTCCCAAAGAAATCAAAAGGCTCCAGCTCCTCAGAAGCAAATACTCCGGAGTTTCCACAGAGGTCGATCTCCACGCCAGTTTAAGGTAGCTCAGTAGCCCCAACAGAGCCGGGACAGCGGTTAGAACGAACGGCACCCAATCCGACCTGCTGAGACAGTAGGCCACGTAAATGGATCCAGCGCATAATGCACTACACCCGATTAGAACGTTAAGAAGTTCAGCCGTGTATCCCCGCAGGGCCCGGCGTGTTGAACCCAGAGCCATTTCCGAACTCTCCATCAGCAACCACTCTCCCTTTCTTTTTCCAAAACCCAGAAGAAGAGCGAGAAAGTAGGTGCACCCCACGAGCCATCCGGTGGGATGGGCTGTGAAATCAAAACTCTGAAGAGCAAACGCCCCAGCCGCAACCCGGGCAACAAATCCAAGCCCTATAACGAGGACATCAACAAGAGGAAGGCCTCGAAGGCAGAAGGAATACAGCCATGAAAGCAGGTAATAGGCGATTAGCACCAAGGTCACACTACCCAAGCCGTAAAACACAAACGAAAGGCCAAGTGCGGTGGCGACCAAGACCGTTACAACGACCCACGCCGCCCGGACCGCTATATACCCCGCTGCGATTGGTCGATCCCTCTTGTTAGGGTGACAGCGGTCCTCCTTTCGGTTGAAAATATCGTTTGCCAGATAAACCGCACTAGAGATCAGACAGAAACAAACCGCCGCAGGCAGGACTGCAGACCAGGCCGACCCATCAAAGACCGCTCCATGAAAAAGAAGCGCCGCAAGACAGAATCCACTCTTTGTCCAGTGATGCACACGCAGGGCAACCAGCCACCTGCAAATCGTGGTTTGAATCAACGCTGTTTCTGTTCCTGACATTAAAATTCCTGCTGAAGGCGCACTATTGTCCCGACCATCCTTATCATGGTCAACGACTTGACCCTGCTCCCGCATACTTCCTCACATCCATAAAGTTCGGCAACGTGCCGAATGCCGTCCAAAGATTCTGCATCTCAAGCGCGGAACCTGCGGCCAGACTGTTCCATTCTTTTGCGGTAATTGGAACCGTCCACCATGTAGTCGAATCGTACGAGCTCCCGATCTGTTTAAGATCCGTCGGGGTACCAAGTCTCCTTGCCATCGCCTCAAGGGCGCTCCTGTCTCGCCCAGCGACAATCCCTCGATGGCCTGCCAGTTCTTTGGATTTCCACTGTTCCCTCCCCCACGGGCGGACCGTGAAATCATTGCCATTGAAGTAGTCATGTAGAGCCAGCTTGAGGCTCACTCCATTGTCTGGCCGTTGCTCCGGGTCACCTTCATTCCCAGGGGTCCAGAGGAAAATGCGTTCACCCATATCCCCCCCCAGCGGCCGAATATGGCCTCTCTCGAGCAATGAAAGAAGCGTGGACCGATTTGACCCCTCAGTAGCATTCACTCCGCGCTGCCTCTTACCAAGGGTTCTCTCGTCAAAAAGGACATAATCCGCATCCTGAACCGTGGATGCCTTCTCCCTGCCGAAAAGCGCGAGGTGAAATGCCCCATAGGAAACAAGACCACTACTGAGCACCGCCCCCTTTCCCGGGGGGAGATCTCCCGGGACAATTGTATTCCATGCTCCCCAAACCCGCTGATTGTGATCAACAGGCTCTTTCATGCCGTTGGCCAGCCGCCCAAGGAACTCCCCATAGGCACCCATCGGCCAGAACCCATCTGTCGAAGGATATAGAGTCGGGGCAGAGGTAACAATACTAGCCTGTTTCCAACCGGCCATCCGCACCCCGACTACCCAGGGCAGCGCGGTGCTTAGCAGGGTAACGATGACTGCAAACCGGCCCCATCGCCCCTGCCCCAGACGGTCCCAGCAAGCACGACCACGGTCAGAAAAGAGAGTGAGAAGAATTGCAAGAGCAGGTAAGAACAGATGTCGAGGAGTGTAGAGGACACACCCATAAAAAATCAAAGGAAGCAGCACTGACAGAGCCATAAGCACTCGGAAGAGCGATCCTCTTGATACGAGACCGAAAGCAAAAGTAATTACCAGAAGGAGAAGCGCTCCCAGACCTCCTCCGACAAAGGCCAAAAACGTTGGAAGGACAAAAAACGGGGCTGGTAATACCGCGAACTTCTCGCTCAGCAGCAGTCCAAGAATAATGGCAAAACCAGTGCCCACTATCATGGCTTGTACCCGCTGGTCCCGGAGAGTCGCGCGAAGAGATTCCTCCTGTGCCGCAAAAAGTGCCAGCAGGGGCATAAGTAAAAGAGCGTCTTGACGCGCAGCGGTAGCCGCCCAAGCAAGTACTCCCACGAGACATACCCGGATCCCTGACTGACTACCTCGAGGGGTATCGGTCCCTGACCGCTCATGCTCATGACGAAGCATGACCGCAAGCAGGAGCAGAAAAGAAGCCGAGAGCATATTTGGAGATAGAAACACCCCTGAGAAGGAAAGAACGGGAGTGAAGAGCGCGCCGTAAAGAACCGCAACTTGCACTCCTGACCACCTTTTCCGGGCTCCTACCGCGGCAAGAAGAGCAAGCGCATAGAAGGTGATGGCGAGGAGGTTTCCCTCCCGGGCTATCTCCATCGATCTTTTATCGTCGGTCATGCGCACTTTGAGCCATGCCGCGGTAATCCAATATGATAAATACTGCTTGTCGTAGTTATAGCTATCGTTAGCAGCCACCGCCCTGTCCTTGGCGACCAGCTGAAGAGATCCTTCCAGGAGCGAAGCTTGATCGCTTTCCCGCATGACGGGTCCCACCGCCCAGATTTCCAGACAGATCCACAAGACCGCTACTACAGAAGCAGCCAGGCGCATTGTCCCAGACCGACGTATTCTCATCATGGTGCCGCAGGATTCAGAACGGCGAAATATTGCAGCTGCCTTCCGAACAAAGCGTTTAGAAAGAAGGGGTAAATATCGAGTGATTTATGCTCTTCGTGAATGGAAAGGCCAGATTTCTGGATGAGATCATGCCATTCCCTCAGGTCAGGATAGCGGTAAAGGCAGCGCACTCCATAGCCGGCATTCGCGGCCCAGTCTATAAGGCTGATACGAGGCCACGCCAGAATCGGGCCGGTCTTATGGTCTTTCACGATGACCCTCTTCGCTGCAACACGACACGCCTCCTCAAGAAGACGCAGAGGTTGTTCCTCGTGGTGCAGCACGTCGGCCAGCAGGACATTATCGAAAGAGTTGTCCTCATGGGGAATCGTTTCTCCGTCGTAGGGATCGACTGGTATCACGCACTGCTTCCGGGGATGGGTTTCCAACCCTCGGGCCTCAAGACCACACTCCCTCGCAAGGGCCCCGGAAAGAGTCCCGCTCCCACAACCGATATCAAGCAGGGACTCCCCCGAAGTCAGGCAGCCACCAATCAGTCGGAGGAGGGCCCTCTGCCGCCGCTCATATACCGGCGCATGAAGCTTGCGAAGAAGGGCCTTCATTCAGCGTCAGTCGCTCCTAGAGATTTCTGAAACATCGGGGCATACTGACGCACAAAATTTAATGCCCGCTCCCGTGCCTTCTTATCGGATTCTTGAATCTCCTCCAAAGTCATCCCTTCTTCCAATTCGGCATAAACCATCACGCTGGGATATCCCCAGCGGTTGTTTATGTTTTTAAACATGTTGTCGAGAACGGTGAAAAGGATGCGCTCGAAATCCGAGGGGGTCGAACGCTTTGCTCCTATCCACCAGTAAAAATAGTGCGCACGGATATTTCGAATGACCCCGTCCTTTTCGTTAAGTTTCCTGACGATGGTAAAATCTGTGACCCTGAACTTCTGGTCCCCCACGGAAACGTCCACGACTTCCTTGCCCGCGATTCTCCAACCCTGCGCGCGAAGGCATACCTCAGGCCGATGCAGACTCCGCCGGTCTGTCCCACTCAGGATAAGGCTTGCTGAGATTCCCGCCTCCGTCGCCTCTGTTTCGTTTGAAGCCTTCGACTCTCTTGGCACATAGAGCATCTTGAGAATGCCGGTATCCTCAGGAAGCCATTTCTTTTCCTCCTTGGTGACTGGCCTCGTAAATCCCACATGTCCACTAACTGCATCCCGGCCGGGGAGTTTCAAAATCATCCCTGCAGCCGAATTTTCCGCGGCGTTAGGAAAGCACACACAAAGGGCTATTGTTAGGGAAGCCAGGAGCAGAGCAACTCCACTACGCACTGCGGCATGTTTCGTTGTCATCATTCCGCAGCATCCTCCCGCTTTTCCGCTGACTCTCCGACTATTCGGGATCGCACACGTTTCCTTCCAAGAGACTTAGGACCCCGCTTGAGGATCTCGACTAGAACCAACATACACACGAGAGCAACGATAAACACCGCGATCCCAGCTCCCATGTGAAACGCCGAAGGGTGATCGTCAGAGCCAATCGCAAACTCCTTGGAGACCCAGATTGTGCCGTAATACAGGAGAAGCATCCTTACGAGGTTCCCAAAAATCGCAAAGGGAATGGCGCAAGCTGCAAGGAGAAGCCGATGCCATCCTTTTTTCAGGGAAATATACCCATAGAGCAGGCTCACCATCCCCAGAGCAAAAAGCGACCGGAGACCTGAACAGGCCACCGCAATTCCCAGTGAAAATCTTTCGCCTGCGGCTAGAGACTCCGTTGGCGGGGAAAAGAGAGAGGTGCCCGAGCGAATGACCTCAACTCCGGTCAGCTTGAGATAGACTTCGGTGAGCTGGGTCATGAGGAGCTGCAGAGGACTGGCAATCGGCTCGATTAAAAACACCAGCGGCCAGGTTAGGCCAAAGAGGATCCATAACCACAATGCCCGTTTGAAGAACTCGAGACCGAGAAACCAAAGAGCGAAGCCTGCCACGAAAAGCTGGCCGGCAAAGTAGCCAACATATTTTTCATTCGCCTTGTAGCCCCCAAAATACACAAAGCAGGCGAGCGCCAGAACCACGAGCCCAAGATAGCTTGGCCGCGGGGTAATATCTGCGAACCGCTCTCTGGTAACATAAAAGAGAATCAGGACTACAGGGGGCACGAAATACCCAAAGGCCCACTCTGCCTGCTCCATTCGATAGCCCTGACGCATATTGCTCCACAGGGTCGATCTCTCGAACATGTATCCGGTGGAATAGCCAAAGCCAAAGTAGAGGTAGCCCATCACGGAGACAGCGCAACAAAGCATGACCGCAAGCGGCACGCGATGTCCTTTGTCGAAGAGAGTGAGGGAGCTGCTCATGAGAGGGGCATACCCAAGACCGAACGGTCAAAGCTGGCAAGAATTCAGTAGCCGCAGAACGTATTCACCGGTAAGCAAAAAGCTCCAGCACCTCTGCCAGCGCTCCATTGAGCCGGTCTACAGTCTCTGGCTTAAGCTTTTTCAAGTGGTTCCCGGGTTTAACCGACCGTTTGTGTGCAAGGAGGTTTTCTCCTGAAACCTCGAAATCTGCCTCCTCGAGAATACGGGCAATAGCCTCCTGATCCTGGTCCAGGCCTGTATGCGCAACGATCTTCCGAAGAAAGTCAGGAAAAGCCGTGACCATCTCCTCATACCTGAGAAAAAGCACGCCGGGCTTCCCCACAAGCCGGGTATGGAATTGCTCAAAATCTTGCGCGTACTCGCTAGCCTTACCAAGAACCCATTGGTCTATATCTGTTCGAAGAGCCTCTCTGCGGGCTTCCAGATTTCCACGGTTATTCAAGGTGTGTGAGTCTCGAACTGAATAGTAATGCGATACAAGACAGTCCCGGGGATCTCGCAATAACAGGACCGAGCGGTAGAGTTCATGAGAAGGGATAGGATAAGCCCGGCGCAAAGTGCCATAGTGGCATCCGGTGGGGTGAAAGGCTCTGGCCAGAGTTGCCTCGTCAAACAGTCGGGACCCCTGATCCGGATGGACCTTGACGAAATAGCTGCAGTAATCGAGGTGCTGAAGCCCATTGGCCCCCGCGAGCTTCTGGAGGGCTCGCGAAAGAAACATGGAGCCACATCTATAGTAACTATAGAACAGGACACTCGGAGCCCCTTCGGGTATGATTCCACCCTCCAGACCCCGTCGCTCTCTCTTCCAGAGCAGCGAATTGTAGGCCTGGGAAAGCTTCACATATGTTTCCGGACATTGCTTCATGACCCATAGCCGGGCTCGGCGAGAGATACTGGTCGATTTACTCATGATTCAAAGGTGCAGGTTTTTCGAAGGCACGGGGGACCTAGCCTGGTTCCTGTTCTCCCCGCGCAACAACCTGCCTGACGATTTGCTCGAAGCGTTTTTTCCATTCCGTGGGATCAGCCTCCTCCTTGAGCCACTCGCGGCCCGCAAGGCCCATCTGCGTTCGTTTCTCACGGCTCATTGCCTCCATCTTTTGCACGGCTTCGGCGAGCGCGACGGGGCTTCCACTTTTATACAGCAGCCCGGTCACTCCGTGCTCCACGGTCTCTGTCAACCCTCCCGAAGCTGATGCCAGCATCGGCTTACCCTGATCATAGGACTCGTAGGTCACTAACCCGAGCGGCTCCCACCATTCCGAAGGCGCCAGCATCGCCCGGCACCCTGCTACCAGCTCTTCTTTCTCATTTCCATCTACGTAACCAACGTATTCCACTCTGGAACTTTTGGAGGCTGCAGCCTGTACAAGCTGTTCCTCGTCCCCGGTTCCCCCCACCCTTAACAAGGGAGTGGCGTCTCCCAGCAACTTCTCCAATTTCTCCCATGAATCCAGTAAGGTCCTCACGCCCTTCTCCCTCACCAATCTCGCCAGGTAAAGGTAGTAGCCCTCATCCCTCTGTGCTGGCTCTCTCTCCAGATGGTCCCATGAGTGCCGCAGGGCAAACACCTGTTCGCGAGGCAGGCCCGTACGAAGCAACGTATCATGCATGAAATCGGAAATCCCAATCCAACCCTTGACCGCGGCCAGCCATCCACTTTTATGCAACCGCCTTAAAGCGAGGGCAAACAGGGCCGACTTGAGGATCGAGCCCTGCCACGCCCCAGCCTTTACTTCTGCCCAGTAATTGCCTTCCAGACTCTCCTCCGCAACCCGTGCCCCCGTCCATAGAGTTCCCCCTACAGAAAAGGGCCGAAAATTATGAACATACTGGATCACCGGAATTCCTGCCGCCAGCGCTTCCCGGTAAATTGAAGGGGATCCTACCGGGTACAAATTATGACAGAGCAGACAGTCAGGCCTGAAGCTCTGAATCCGATTTCGCAATGCGCCAGCAGAGTCCTCATTGCAGAACATCTTACGAACCTGCCCCAGCTTGCCCGGACCATCGGGGCCATCCCAGTCCTGGCTGTCCCACCAGAGTCGATCCATCTCAAACTTTTCCTCAGCATGCCTGAAAATTCGCTCCGCAGACTTCTCCTCTCCGCCTCGATGCCGGTAGCGATTGAATAGTTGTAGGACCTTCATCACAGGCAGTGATTATTACCTTCGGGACCGAAAACGAGACTGCTCGAGCGATCAGGTCTGCGTGACCGCACTCCGTTCATGTGAGAAGCTCCTGATAACAGGTGAGATGACCTTCCATCGTTCGATCCCAGCTGTATAGGCGACTATGCTGTAAACCCATACTGATCAGCTCTGGGCCCCGTGAGAGCGCTTCAAGAAGAGCTGCGGCTCCCTCAGCGGGATGATCTGGATCAAAATAAATCGCAGCGTCCCGACCAACCTCGGGAAGGCTTGTTGTATTGCTGCAGACTACGGGCGTCCCTGCTGCCATCGCTTCAATCACAGGCAATCCAAAACCTTCGTAGAGAGAGGGAAAAAAGAAGATGGATGCATGCTGATAGGCCGGCACCAGGATCTCATCAGAAATTCTTCCGAGCTCAATCAAGCGATCCCGCCCGCACAGGCGGCAGAACCGTTCTCTTAATTCGGCGGGAAGAGCCGCCCCAGCCCGCACCAGGACAAAATCCGGTTCCTGCGTCAGGAACTCTGCGAACACCTCGGGAAGAATTCCAAGATTCTTACGTGGGATCGCACTTCCCACGCTGAGAACGTAAGGCCGACCGGAAAGCCTCTCCAGAGCGTCTGGCAAATCGACGGGGGTCCGAAAGACCTCCTGATCGATCCCATTTTCAACTACCCGGATTCTTTCCCGCGGAATGCCAGTGAGCTCCATGACTTCACGAGCGGTGAATTCAGATACGGTGGTAAGAAGGTCAAAGCGGCTCAATCGGTCCGTCTGCCTCCGAACTCGCGCAACCTGAGTCTCAGTCAACTCTCCCGGGAACCGAAGGGGAATGAGGTCGTGAACCGTGGCAAGGGTCCGGGGGGAGCCTCGCAGGTGCGATAGAAGGTGCCCAAGCCCATGAGACAGCCCATGCACTAAATCGTAAGTCCCTGCCCGACCGACGCGCCAACGATAAAGGGCCCATTTGTCAAAAGCCCGGAAGATTCGGGAGGTTGAGCCCACCATGAGTCCCTCATAGGGAACAAGGGGTGTGATTTCGAATTCATCGAGCCCTTTCAGAGTTTGCTTCCGCACCACCGAGTCAAGAACTCCGAAATAGCGCTGCATGCTAATGCTCCCAAAAGAGGGAGGAGTTGGAATCCACAGGACAGAAGGCATGGGTATCGGGATTCGCCAGCTAAACAGGCCCGTGCGAGATAGCGCAGACCACTTACAGGGAGTTACAGGGATCTGGCCTCACGAATACCTCGGGGAGCGAGAGCCGTTGCTTCCTTCGAATCTTCACCGGTAACAAGGGCTTCCTCCTCCCGGTCCTGACGCTCCCGCGTAAGACCAAGCGCTGCAACTCCCAGGAAAAACCCGAAGAAGAAGGGATTGGGGTAGGCTGTCAAAGAAAGAACGCCCAGAACCGATGCCCCGAGGATGGCGAATGCCAGAGAGGAAACGAGCCGCAGGAGAAACACTTCATAGGACCCTCCCGCAGACATGCGAATGAGCCGCCGGTGTAGGAAAAACAATGATGGAATCAGGACTGCAAAGGCAGCACCAATAGGCACATAGCCATATTGCAGGATGAGACGTACAGGCAGCACATGCGCACGGTAACCTTCTTCCCCTTGGGCAATTTCTGCACCAAACGGAGCCCAGTTGCGCGCTTCCGACATCATATGGAATTCCATGAGGCGCACGTGGAAGGTGCGAACCCGCAATAAATCCGCCTTTGCCCCCGCATTTCCAAACATGTCATACAGAGCGCTTTGCCACCCAGGGAGCTTATCCGAAATGTCATCCCCGATGACAACGAGCAGGGTAAGTGCAGTCGCTGCAAGGCCATAAGTCGCCAGAGTCAGGATCCGACTCCGTAGAACCACCAACCCGAACATCACTCCCGGGATGATCAGCAGAGGGCCTCTCTTCAGGGAAAGAACTGCGGTAGTGGCAAAGAGCAGGAAGAGAAGCACCATCACGACTATTGGAAAAATGCGATAGTCCCTCGGCACTTTCCCACGAAATAAGAGCGGAGAAAGGCAGATAGCGGCGCATATGGCCATCGAGGTCGAAAGAGGGCCTTGCGCGGAAAATGGGCCGAAAATTCCCTCTCCCCAGAGAAGGTATTTCAAATTAATGGAAAATCCCGAGTGCATGTAGTCATGCTCGAAATCAAAGAGGCCAAAGAAAAAGTGCCCCAGGGCATGGAACGCTGCTGGCACCATCAGGATGAGGACGAATCTAAAGAATTTCTGAACGTCAACCACTCCCGGCAAGGCCAGTGGCAGCACAAAAATCAGCCCGTAGTAGGCCGAGCTGTTAGCAAGTGGCTTAAGGGCCTGCATCCCGATCCCGGAGCGTGCCAAAGCGGTAGCGGCGGTCACTCCAACGAGCAGAGCCGCAATACCTAGAAGCGTGGTATCTCTGCGCGTCATTGGTCGCACCCGAAGCGCAAATCCAGCCAGGTAATGAATGAAAATCCCTAGGAGCATCACCGGAGGGATCGCCAGAATAAAATAGACGTCCCTGAAATCCATGTGGAGGACATTGGCCGTAACAAGCAGCTTCTTGGGCACATCAAGGAACACCGCAAATACCGCCAGCATGTAGATAGATGCCCGGGGCGCCACGCAGCCCAGAAGCAGGGCAGGGATCCAGAGAAACCGGTAACTCATCCCGATGACGTTTCCCGTACCAGTAAGGATGGTCATGACGACGAAGAGGCCAAGGGCCATCATCGAAATCATCACAACAATTGGTGCTAGCCGGATAGTTCCCATCGAGCGGTATTCAGTTCGTCAAGGTGCAGACACGTGACGTGTCACCCCTACATCAGCGCTTGGAATGGCCAAAGCTTTTCACAGCTTTCGTTGCTGTTCCATACAATTAAATCCGGAAGGACCGGGAAGCCAGCCGTTCATAGATCGCTTCCGCAGCGCCACGACGGCGGGCCGTAGTTTCACGCAAGTAAGACTCCTCTATTTTCAGCTTTTGACGCTCCCGCTCCTCCCGTTCGGCCGGTGTCTGCTGCAAACGAGGTTCAAATTCGGCCATCCGATCCGGCGACAGCTGAGTGCCGAAAGAGGTCCCGAACTTGGCATTGAGGCCATCTACAACCTCGGGAAGATTCTTTGTCGTTACCGGGAAATCGCTCAGAATCATCCGGTTGAGATGAGGTTCAATTGCCTCGTAGAACATCACATACCATCTGAGGGCGGACTGATAGGGCACAAACGGCCACCGCCTGACCATGGAACTCACGGAATCCGCGGGACGCCGGAGAGTCATCAGAACGGGAACCCCCATTCCAGCTGCCCGAATTGTCTCGGCCGGGCTGTGGTAATGATTTCCAATCAGGATCTTCTTTTCCTGCATCGCGCGGAGTGCTCGGGTGGCAAAGGAGTTGGCAGAGCCGGGAAAGCCATCAATCACGAGGTCAAGATGTCGTGAAGCTCTGGCCTCCTCTGGCACAGATTCCGGCCTGACTTTAAACCTTCTTTTTCTCTTCCAGGTGAAAGGGATCATCAAAGGCCAAAGGCAGCACCGACAACTAACCTGGAAGCGCACTTCCAGAAAGCTGCAGCGAAGTCTCTGACGAAGATTACTCATTGGGAAGAAATGCGTCTACCCGACCGGCAGGCACAAAAAGGTAATTGGTCAGGGTCATATCCCCATGGACTTTGATCTCCTCCAGCAGCTCACGGGTCCCATCAGGATGAAGCCGGATGATACAATATCCAAGATCCTCCAGCATGCCGGTAAGAACATCCTGCCTCTTCTGACGAAAAGATCCCCGCTCCGTAGCGGCATCGTAGACGGGAAGTAGCTCTGAGATAATGAGAGGCATATTCTTTTCAATCAATGTTCTCATCGCTTCAAACACTTCCAGTTCTCCTCCCTCTACATCCACCTTTAGAACCCCGATGTGTTTGTCCAGAAGCTCCTCTGGGAGATCCTGCCTTCCCATCACGGGGACCTTGATTCGGCGCCTGTATTCCTCCTCAGATCGGAAACCGGGAACGATGCTACCCTCTCCACCGGTCAGCGATTTCAAGCGCAGGTCTACGGTCCCGGTTGAACCGGCAATACCAAACGGATAGATCACGCATTTCTCCAACCGGTTAAGCTGGATCAGATTCATGGTGTAAAAGAGGCAGCAGGGATTCGGTTCAAACCCGACGTAATCCCAGTCTTCGCGAATCGACTTCACGGCTAACAGCGTTTGCCCAAGATTCACGCCTACATCAACGAAAGCTCCCTCCGCCTGTTCCGCAATTTGCACGAGATTCTGCAGCATCCAAGGTTCATGGTGCCTCCGCATTGCTCCTCCCAGCCCTGCGACCATGGGTATACGGAAAGACGTTCCATTCAGGATCTTCCGTAGACTGAAATTGATTCTCTTGAGTAGTAGTTGACGCAGCCTTCTTATCATCTCTTAGTGATTTCATTCTCCGTATGAGCAGCAGGTCCAGCCCCCCTTAAGGCCTCAACCACTTCCCGGGCACGCTGGTCCCAAGTGTGTAGATGACGAATTCCTTCGACCGCCTGCCTACGCTCAACAATTTCTCCAGGATGCTCCGCCAGTCTCCGTAGCAGCATCGTAAATTCATCAACATTTTGCACCACCCAGCCGATTTTCTCTCTCTCCACGAAACGAGCAAGAACCTCGGCACTTGAGGAGACAATCAGGGGCACTCCATGCGCTATGGATTCGTAGACCTTTACCGGCATGACAAACCGGTGATACTCCACGCCTTCCCAGACACAGAGCGCAATATCCGCCTCCTGATAGTGCTGCTGCAGTTCCTGCCCTTGTGCATGAAGAACCTGCGGTCCATCACCATCGTTGAATTCATAGAGGGCTCCATGGAGTTTCAGCGCTCTTTCGCGCGTGATCACCTTAAGCCGGACCTTCTCCTCCTCCGCACCAGCCGCAAAATATCCTCGGAGGTCATATATCGGTGGAGCAATGTTGCCTACATACAAAAGATTAATGCCCCCTTCCGGAGAAAATTTCCGCGCGGTATTCTCCTGCTCCTCACCTCCGGGCGGGAGCGAACGGATTTCAGAGTTCGCAAACGTCAGCGGCAGATAATCGGCCATTCGGACATCCGGAAGAAAAAGAACATCCACAGAGCGCTCATAGTGCTTGAGCTCCCGCCGCCCAAACACAGGAATACACTTGTTCTTGATAAAGGGCCGTAGACCTCCTCCACGGGGACGCTCGAACCCCCAGTGGATGTCCCGGTAAAACAGTCCTGTCGGCATTCCGGCATTCCGTATGGATTGGATCAATCGATAATCGAAATTCATCCGGTGCGGCTTCTTTCTCAGCCACGTTAGAGCAGGCGGGACATTGACTGACTCCGAGTAAAAGACCCCTTCGCTCGCCTCGGAAAGGATTCGCGGCCTAAGATCTGCCCATTTTTTTTCGCGCTCGGGGCCATTCCCAGTGATCTCGAGGACTTCTTCGCCAATCCGGGAGAACGCTTCATACATACGAGCTGGACGAATCAACGACGCAACATTGGATTCTGCATGCAGTCTCTTGGGATGATGAAAAACGACCATTCTCTTAGTTCATATTTCGCGGTGGCCTGAACGACCTATCAGCAGCCGGCAGCAGGCCCTTGCTCTTTTCCTGACAGTCGTTTCTGGATTGCCTGCCAGTAGCCTGACAAATCCTTGCGAAAGAGTAGGGCAAGAGGAGGCAGCAGAATAATCAACATCATCGTCGCGGTTGCTGCTCCCTCCAGAAATGCATTGCTTAGGGCGAGATAGGCCCGTGCAAGGGCAGCCAAGGCTCCCGCAGCCGCTATCAGCAGCAAAATGATTCCTACCTGCCGGTAGGGCATGAGCCTGAACCATCTGGTCTCCAGCAGGCGACTACAATGACACAAACAATAGGGGAAGACATAGCCCCAGAATACGATCACGGTGCCCCAGGCCGCACCTTGGAAGCCCATGTAGGACACCAGAGGATAGCTCACCACAATGTTGAGAACCAAGGTTCCCACCGCACGCTTTAGAATAAGATCCGTTCGACTGGCCGCCTGAAAAATGGCGGCAAAAAAGACAAGGCGAGCGGGTAAAAGCAAGAGATACACCCGCAGAGGACCTGCGCTATTTTCGTAATCCTCCGAATAGAGAACCGTCATCAACTCCGGGGCAATCACGAAGAGAACTCCTCCAATCGGCAGGAGAACGACCGCGACCTTGCGCGCTGCTTTTCTCCATAAAAGAAGGGCCTCTTTCTTGTCATTACTCTTATAAAGGGCAACAAGCTCGGGAAGCACGATCGCCGTGGCAGGGACAGTGATCATCTGGATAAAAGGGATTTCCATCGCCCCATTCGAAAACACCGCAAAATCCTCCCTGCTACACAGCATCGACACGAGAACCTGATCGACTCCCATCGCGAGCTTTTCCAGCATCAGGGCGAGTCCTATAGGCACCGCATATTTCAGCTGACTCGACATTCCCGCAAGAGTGGGCCGGCTCCCTTTCTCTCCGGGCACCGCTCGCAGCATGAGAAACAGGCCGGAGCTCAAGACGATAATTCCTGAAATGGTTGTTGCTCCAACCGCACCGGCAGGCCCCGCTGCAAAAAACCACACCGCTCCAACCACAAGGCCTACTCGGGCTAACCGGGTAGCCAACGTATGAAGCAACAACCATTTAACCTTTCCCTGCACGACGAGGACCGCACTTACTGCAGTTGTCGGAAGAAAGAGAACGGGATAGAGCGCAAAGATCAGTAACGTCTCTTCCAGTTCAGGATTGGAAAACTGAAGAGCAATCAGCCGGTTTCCCCCAAGGACGAGGAAGAGAGAGAACAGACCGCCAAGGGCCCCGAGAAGGATGAGGTTTTCCAGGAGGACCGACCGAAGTCGACTTGTCTCTCCGGGAAGGAAATAAAAAAGTGCCGCAGGCAGGCCCAATCCCAGAAGCGGACCCACAAACTGGTAGACCAGAAGAGTTTGCCGATAGGTCGCATAGTCGACCTTGTCGAAGACCCGTGACAACACCGCCGCGATTGCCAGCATTCCCAGAGCCGCAACTCCTTTGCTCCCCGCAAACGCGAGAGTCTTCAATGTGCGAGACTGACTCAATTGATATGTGTTTCCCAAAGGGAACTGACCCTGCAGGACGACTGCGATGATACTGTGCGAACCAGGCTTCGCCTGAGTTGGCTCCCGAAAAGCAACAAGATTCCCGCGTAGCTTTATCCGGGAGGTAACCCTATCCGTCCGGCTCTCCCCTAAGGCTCATAAACCTCTACCTCAACGACATGGAAGTCGTTATTGGCCGTGTTACTGATCCCGTTGATCCTCACGTATCGGGCCTCGGCGTCTTCGAGACTGATCTCCTGCCACCCTTTGGCTTTTTTCTCGCTACCAACCACCTCCCAGGACTCTCCATCGACTGAAATCAGCAGACGGTATTCATACCTCCGGCTGTCCAGCTCATATAGAAGAAACCTGATCAGACCAATCGGTCTAACGGAACGAAGATCGATCGTAAAATTGCAGGGAGTGGGCCCAAACGCGAATCCCTCTCGGGTTTCGTGATCCGTTTTGCCATCAATCATAAGGTCGGGCCTCCGGGCCCCATCAGCCCGCGCTCCCTTGGAGGCCAACGCCAGATTCTCTGATGGCTTTTTCGGCTCTTTCTCCGAGGCTGCCGAGGCTGCCATCGCCTTGACTTCAGGAAGGCTCCTGACCCTCAATTCCTCCTGCTCAACCACCAGAGCGTCCTTGATTTTTCCATTTCGAGTGAGTCTCCGCTTTTCGGCGTCGAGAGCTCGGAAATATATGCTCAGGGTGGTCTTGAGCTTTTGGCCACGAGCAGATTGGATTTCGGACAACCCCCGCTCCCATGTTTCGCGGACTCGCTTAAAGCGGTAATCTGCATCGGGAGACAATGGCCCGGGGTCTTCCCCTCCCTCAACAAGTTCGATTTCATCCAGAACCTCGGCCGCAGCCTTGAGTTTTTCAGCTCTCGCTAGCTCCCGCTTCACCTTTTTCAAGGAGTCGACGTAATTGATCCGTGCCTTCCTCGCCGCGTTCCCATACTCATCAAGTTCCGCATTCATGCGCTTCTCGAAAGAAGCCCGATACTTTTGAATGGTCTCCTCCACATCAGCAATCCCGGCCAATGTGAGACAGAGGCTCATGGCAAGAGCAAGAGGAAGCCCATTGAAGAATAGTTTCATGATAAGAACGGCTTAGTCTTAATTCTCCTAGGAATTTTCATGGATTCAAGGGAATTACCGTTACCACTCTAGAGTCCCAAGAACCTTTTTTTTTGGTCCTCGGTGGGCAAGAAACAATGATTTTGCCGCAGAATCCGGTGGCGATTCCGAGCGATTACCCGGTAACAGAAATCCCGGATGAAACGGGGAATACAAAGGCATATTCTGGCAGCCACTCCATATCCACGCAATCTTCTTGCGATGCGAAGAGCAGCTGTGCTGCGTTCATAAACCTGTCCGGCCTCGAGAAGATACATCGTGTCCAGCCCGGGCGAAGGAACACCATACTCGGCCAATAATTCACAACCAGCCTCCGACTGAATAGACGCAAATTGAAAGAGGGCATCACGATCTCTTCGCAGGACAAATCTTACTACTGCGGAGCAGAAGCGGCACTCGCCATCGTAGAAAACTACAATCATTCCTCTACAGGAGTTTCGATCTCCAGAAATTCACCGATCGCCGACACCACCCAGTCCTGCATCTCTCTCTCGAGCTCTGGATAGATCGGAATGCTGAGCACCTCTCCGGCCAGTTGGTGCGCGACTCCATTACCCTCCCGGCTCCTTGCTGGCAGCTCCGCAAAACACTCCTGCTGATCCATAGTGAGCGGATAGTAGACCTCACTTCCAATCTCCCTTTCCGCAAGATGCGCCCTGAGTAGATCTCGCTGCCCTGGACCTCTCACCCGCAAGGTGAACTGGTTCCAGATGTGCTCATTATGCTCATAGCAGGCCGGAAGGACGATTCTCGCCTCGGCCAGAGCCTCCTCCTGGGCCTTGGAGCAGCAGCAATGTGCTGGAGCTGCCGGCACTACGCCCTCGAGGGCAGACAACCTCTCGAGGTAGTAGGCGGCGTTGGCCTGGCGAGCCCTGCTATAGCTGTCGTAATGGCCCATCTTCACTCTCAACAAGGCGGCCTGCAGGGGATCCAAGCGGAAATTGCCCCCCACCTCCCGGTGGAAATACTTCGGCTTGGAGCCATGCATCCTGAGCATCCTCGCCCGCTCTGCCAGGCCGTCATCATTGCATACTACCATTCCCCCATCACCAAAACCCCCTAGGTTCTTAGAAGGGAAAAAGCTGAAGGTTCCAAAGTCTCCCATAGTTCCACATCCCTTCCCACGGTAGCGCGCTCCAATTGCCTGTGCACCATCCTCTACAACATGACATCCATGCTCCTCTGCAAGAGCCATGATTTCCTCCATCTCAGCAGACTGTCCAAACAGATGCACCGGGATGATCGCTTTGGTTTTCTCCGTTATCTTCCTGGCTGCATCCTCCACATCGATGTTGAAGCAGACTGGGCAGGCGTCCACGAACACTGGGGTTGCTCCCAAGCGCGCGATACACCCGGCGGTCGCAAAGAAGGTAAAGGTCGGACAAAGCACTTCATCTCCAGGTCCAACATCCAGCGCCATCAGGGCCACCAGAATGGCATCCGTGCCCGAGGACACTCCAATTCCGTGCCTCGCACCAACGAAGTCCGCTACCTCTTTCTCGAACGCCTCCACTTCGGGACCCATGATAAATCGGCCTGACTGCAGCACTCGGCTAAAGGCAGCAGTCAGCTCTTCTTCGAGTGGGAGATTCTGTGCGTTGACGTCTAGAAGTGATACTTTCATCGGACTATGCGGGAAGGTGGTCTTGGGGTTGGCGGGACAAACAGGCGGCCGTATCAGCCAGTCGCCCGGTGTTGGAGATAGGAAGGAAGGACCTGCTCGATTTCNGCTTCCATTTCCGGAGGCATTTTCCTGTTGTATTCACTACCCTCGAAATCTGTCTNCTCGTATTTTCCCGAGAGAGCCCGGNGNAANGCCTCTATCAACATNTCCAGCTGCANNTCATANAGGCGCTCGGAGAGATCAAAGAGCGTATCATCNNTNAAAAGAGGGATTTTCCTTCGCTCAAGGACTCTCCCAGCGTCTACCCGGCTATCNATCAGGTGGGAGGTCACCCCAAGCGCAACATCGNTTTGGATNGNCCAGAGAAGAGCATCAAGTCCACGCACCTCTGGAATCAGCCCGGGATGAAAATTGATAATCCCGGAAGAAAACNGGTCAATCACCGGCCTNCNGAGAATCCGCGCACCTGCAATGACTCCNACAACGGGCTGCGTCTTACCGAGGAAATCCTGAATCTCATTCCCTTNGTGAGGAATGACATGATATTCGGCCCCAATCGCGGCCGCAACCTTCGCAGGAGCCATTGGAGCAGAATGCCGNACCTTTGCCCGGATNGAGCTGGGAGGGATCTCCAGCTTCACCGGGGGGGCAGCCAGAACGTGTCNAACCCGGACCCCCTCGGCNAAGAGCCNAAACAGGAAATCCTGAGTTTTNCGGTGGGGGAAGTCGTAAGCAAAGACTACCACGGGTTCTTTTATTGCGCTACCGGTGCTCATTTTCGCTGCGCAGACAATTGATGTTCCGACTCCTCGAGCACCCTCACCACTTCATACCCGTTTCTCCCGTCCGAGATGGGCCTCTCGCGCTCCCGACAACACTCAAGAAAATGTTCTAACTCTAGCAGAAGAGGCTGAGCACTTCCTTCAAAGAGGATTTCCTCCCCGCCGTCATGATGATTCCCTTCGCTGTCGACCACCTTGCGATGGAGGACGACCCGACTGCCCGATTCCTCAAATACCAGCATCCCCTTCTCCCCCACGACGATCAGCTCACGCTCTACCCTCGGCCAAAGCCATGAATTATGCAGCGTCGCCTTCAATCCGCTAGGAAATCCAAGATGAAGATAGGTGTCGTCCTCAACCCCTGATGTCACTGCCGCATGTCCCCATGCCTGAATCTGATCCGGGGACTCTCCCGCGAGGACAAGAAGAACCGCCACATCGTGAGCTCCAAAGCTCCACATCACGTTTTCCTCAGAGCGCACCCGTCCGAGCTTTGATCTCCGCTGATGAAAAGTATACACTTGGCCTAATTTCCCCGCACGCAGGAACTCCGCGATGAAGTTCACCGCTGGTTGATAGAGCAGGAGATGCCCGACCATCAAAATTCGCTGCCTCTCCTCTGCAAAGCGGTGAAGCTCCAAGGCCTCGGCGGCATCGAGGGTCACTGGTTTCTCGACGAACACATCCAGACCCAACTCCAAAGCTTTCCGGGCAATTTCAAAATGGGTCGCAGCGGGAGTCGCAATCGCCACCGCATCATAACCCGCCGCCAGCAAATCTCCCTCGTTATCGAAGACCTCGATCCCGGGAGCATCCCGCAATGCGCAGGAGCGATTCTCTTCCACCGGGTCAGCAACCCCTGCCAGAACGCCGAGCTCCGTAAAGTTGCGAACCAAGTTCTTCCCCCAGTGCCCCGCGCCAACTACTCCAACTTTCATTCCGTTCTTCGCTTGAGCATCCTGCCTTCGCGGTCAGGATCCAACAATATCGTGCATGCGTATGACGCCCTGCAAGACTCCTTCCTTATTCGTCACGGGAAGGGCGTAGACCTTCCGCTCAGGATTTTCCATCACTTCAAGAACGCGAGAAAGGCGCTCGTCCCCTCCAATTGTAACCGGGGCTCTTGTCATCATCGCATCCGCAGTGACGTGATAGGACTTTTCGAGAACTGCTCTGCGAATATCTCCATCCGTGATCACCCCGAGGAGCTCATCCCCGGGCCCGAGAATACAGACCAGACCGAGGGGAAAGGCGGTAAGAGCGGCTACAATGTCCTCCAGGCTCGCACTACTCTCCAGAGTGGCTACCTGCGCCCGTGCCTGCATGACATCGGAGGCTTGGAGAAGAAGCCGGCGGCCTAGAACTCCACCAGGATGCAGGATCGCAAATTCCTCTTCGCTGAACCCCCGCTCTGCCTGCAAGGTGGCCGCAAGGGCATCTCCGGCTACGAGAGCGAGCACTGAGCTGCACATCGGAGCGAGATTGAGAGCATCTCCCTCCTCTCCGATCTCCAAGGGGATAACAAGGTCCAGATTCATTCCCAGCGATCCCCCAGGCTTGCCCAGCAGACCAATAGTCCGCACCCCGATTTCCCGTAAGCTCGGCAACATTCCCAAAAGCTCTTCCGTTTCTCCGCTGTTGGACACGAGAATCACGACGTCTCCTTCACAAATCACTCCCATGTCTCCATGAAGGGCCTCAGCAGCATTAAGAAAAACCGCAGGCGTTCCCGTGGAGGCAAGGGTTGCCGCCGTTTTGTGTCCGACAATTCCTGATTTACCTACCCCGGTGACAACCACCTTCCCATCCCCTTCGAGAATCATGTCCGCCCCCCGCTGCACTGCCTCTTCGGCGGTCTCGCGAAAACGCGTCAAGGATTCCTCCACCGCGTTGAGGAGCTTATGAAATGGTTGGTGTTTCATGATTGAAATTTTGCCAAGTGCCGAAGGCAGGATCCGCCCTATTCCCCTAGGCTTTCACGACCTGCCCCTCACGCGGGGTCAACCCCGCACCGGAGACGGCATTCCGGGTGTCAACCACGAGATCTGCATGGTCAAGCAAGGATGGCAGATCGTAGGCCTTGTGATTGGTAGCGATCAGGATGCAGTCAAATGCGGTGACCTCTTCCGGGGTCCACGCGATCGATTTGGTTCCCGTCCACTGCGCATGTTCACGGGTTGGTAAAATTTCCGGGATATGAGGGTCGTAGTAACTGATCTCCGCTCCAAGCTCTGCAAGTTGATCCATCAGGTCAAAGGTTGGCGACTCCCGCATATCGTCGACATCCTCCTTGTAGGCGAGGCCCATCAGAAGAATCCGACTTCCCTTCACGGACTTTGCTCGCCCATTCAGCGCCTCCATCGTCCTTTGGACCACCCATTGTGGCATGCTGGTATTGATTTCTCCCGCAAGCTCAATGAAGCGAGTGTGGACCCCATACTCCCGCGCTTTCCAGGTCAGATAAAAAGGGTCGATTGGAATGCAGTGCCCTCCCAATCCCGGGCCAGGATAAAAGGCCTTGAAGCCAAAGGGCTTGGTGGAAGCCGCCTGAATGACCTCCCAGATATCGATGCCCATACGATCGGCTGCAATTTTCAACTCATTGACCAGTCCAATATTCACGGCCCTGTAAATGTTTTCCAGCAACTTGGCAAATTCAGCAACCTGGGTCGACCGGACGAGGACGACTTCTGAAATCACGGATTCATAGAGAGCCTGCCCGACTCGTGCACAATTGGCCGTAGTTCCTCCAACGACCTTGGGGATGCTGGTTGCCGAAAAGTGAGGGTTCCCCGGATCCTCTCGCTCCGGTGAATAGACGAGGAAGATCTCCTCTCCCACCGTGAATCCCGTCGCCTCGATGCGAGGGCGTAATTCCTCATCCGTGGTTCCGGGGTAGGTAGTACTCTCAAGGCTCACCACCTGTCCCGCCCGAAGATGCGGGACAAGGCCCTCGATCGTTCCCAGGACAAAGCTGAGGTCCGGTTCGTTGTGCCCATCCAGAGGCGTCGGCACACAGAGGATGAGCGCATCAGCCCGCGAGGCCTCGGAAAAATCCGAGGTGGGCTCAAAGTGCCCCCTGTCTACGGCCTCCTGAATCGGCTCCCCGGGAATATGCTCGATGTAGCTTTCCCCCGCCTTGAGAGCCTTCACCTTACTCTCATCAATATCCAAGCCAACAACCCGGAAGCCACGGGCGACAAAGCCAAGAACCAGGGGGAGTCCCACATAGCCCAGGCCGACGATTCCAATGACCGCGGAACGGTCCGTTACTTTTTGAAGAACTTGTTCTGTATGTGTCATTGTCTGTTCAGAGGATCATTCCTGCTCCCACCGTCTCATTACTGCCCGGATCAATTAGAATAAACGATCCGGTATGCCGGTTCCGGCGATAAGGATCATGCAACAAGGGAGCCGCGGATCTCAGC
>NZAC01000023.1 GCA_002686085.1 Roseibacillus sp.
GAGTTCTTGCGGAGCAGAAAGCAGCGGAGGCCAAACGGCTGGAAATGGAACGCCAGCGTGCTGCGGAAGCGAAGCAGCGTGCTCTTGCGGAGCAGAAGGCGATGGAAGCGAGGCGGCTGGAAATCGCTCGTAAACAGGCCGTGGAGGCGAAGCAGCGTGCTCTTGCAGAGGAGAAGGCCGCGGATGAGAAACGTCGAGTTCTTGCGGAGCAGAAAGCAGCGGAAGCCAGACGGGCGGAAATGGTTCGGCAGCAGGCTTTGGACGCTAGACGCCAGGCGGTTGCGAGGCAGCGAGCAGAAGAGTCAGAACGTCGAGCAGTTGCTCAGCGAAAGGTAGAAGAGTCCCGTCGGCGGGCAGAGATCGAGGCAAGACGAAAGGCTCAGATTGAGGCACAACGCCGCATGCAGCAGGAGGCGCAACGTCGCTCCGAGGCTTTACTGGCTAAACGCAGGGTTGAAGAACAGCGCGCAGCGAAGGAAAGAGCACTGGCATTGGGCCGTGCTCAAGCGAAAGCCAAGGCACAAGCAAGCGCTCAGGCCGCTGCGCTACGACAGAAAGCAGAGATTGCGCGGAGGGAGGTATCCAAGTCACGTAGCCGGAAGGAGCGCTAGAGAGGGGTCTTCCCTCAGGGGCTCTTGGAAATATGTAGTCTACCGAGCAAATCTACGTAGGCGTCTGGAACGAGATCTTCAGAGTCTACTCCCAGAGGCTCCATGAGCCGGTGCGCTTCAACCTCGCCACCTTCGATGGAATCCTCCTCGGTGAGGACGACTTCGAGCTCCAGGAAGTCCCCGAGTCCCTCGACCCGGTCGAGATGAATACGGGTCCGACCGACGAAGTAGAGGTGGCGAGTCTTCCGGACCACGGCTTTTTCCCCGTAGGCGGAAGCGAGGACATGGCGCAGACCGGTGGGATCGGAAGTGGGGGTAAGGGAGTAGTGGGAGGTCTTGGGCCCCTCATGATCCGGGCGCTGGTAGAAAATAAGTTCACCATGCTCGGGACCGAGGATGCGAAGCTTGAGGCGGCCGGACGGGCAGGGGAAGAAGACATCTTCCTGCGCGATGATGACCGGCTCGGAGGAGGCCAATTCCCGGGCTCGTTGGACGGTATGCTGGTAGTCGCGCACGCGGGCCTTGATTTCGACATTGCGAGCCATAGGGAAAACTGAAGCTTTTGTTAGCTGACCGATCGGGAGGGTCCGACGGGCTACCTCTTTAGTTTTCGGTCGTGATAGGGGTCGCCGGCCGGAGGACGGATGGGCATCAGGAGTCCGCCGGACTCACCGAATTCCTTGAAGAGCTGCGTGCGAAGGGAGTCGGCTTTTTCGCGGAAGGCGGGAACCCTGATCAGGTTGTGGCGTTCGTGGGGGTCGGTCTCGAGGTCGTAGAGGCCATTGATGTCCCAGTGGCCATGGGTGTAGACATATTTCCAGCGGTTGGTACGAATGGCAAGGGTGGTGGGCTGGGCGGGAAAGTTCCATTCCCAGTGGTATTCGTAGAGAATGTGGTCGCGCCATGGGGTGGGAGGCTTGAGTCCCTTGAGGAGGGAGAGGAAGGAGCGTCCGTCGAACTTGGGGGCATTGGCAGGAGCCATGGTTCCGGCCGCCTCGAGGAGGGTGGGAGCAATATCAATGTTCTGGACCATTTCCTCGATTACGGTGCCCGGCTTGATGCCCGGACCCCGGGCGAGGAGAGGAACACGGATGCTTTCCTCGAAGGCATCGCGCTTGTCGTAGAAGCCGTGTTCGCCGAGGGCGAACCCGTTGTCTCCCATATAGACCACGAGGGTGTCCTTGGTGAGGTCACTCTGGTCAAGGTGGGTGAGAAGGCGCCCGATGTTTTCATCGAGACCGTGGATGGTTTCGCAGAAGTTGTAGTAGAGTTCGTCGAAGTCAGGGACCGGATCGTGGTCTAGGGGGCCAGTCTGCATGTGGTCGATCCCATGGATGCCGAAACGGCGTTCGCGGACCCAGCGGGGCTGGGTGGCGTAGTTCTCCTCGGTATTGGCCATGGTGGCGGGGTAGGGGATTTTCTTGCCCTCGTAACGGGTGGCATGGCGAGGGGCAGGGGTGAAGGGGTAGTGGACAGCCTTATAGCCAAGGTAAAGGAGGAAGGGTTGATCGGCAGGTCGTTCCCCGAGCCACTTGATGGCCTGGTCGGTCAGGATATCCGCATTGTAACCCTTGAAGGCCTGGCGCCTGCCGTTGATGTTGAGTTCAGGATCGAAGTAGGTGCCCTGGCCCTTGAAGCTGACCCAGTGATGAAAGCCGGGACGCGGTTCGTCGTTGTCGTGGCCCATGTGCCACTTGCCGACGTAGGCTGTGCGGTAGCCGGCCTTTTGGAGGTGCTGGGGAAAGAAGACGGTTCCCTCGGGGACGGGGCGCTGGTTGTCGACCACCCGGTGGTGGTGCATGTATTGGCCGGTCAGGACGGATGCCCGGCTGGGGGAGCAGAGGGATGTGCTGACGAAGGCGTTGGCGAGGTGGGCTCCTTCCTTGGCGAGCCGGTCGAGGGCGGGAGTTTCCAGCCACTCGGGGGCATCCGGATGGAAGCCCATGAGGTCGTAGCGATGGTCATCGCTGAGGATGAAGATAATGTTGGGCGGATTGGCGGAGGCAAAGGCCGGGAAGAGGAAGGCAGCGAAGAGCCAGAGGAAGAGGAAGCGCATGGTGGCAAGATGGCGATATGGTTGCCCGGGAGCAAGGATGTAGCTTCGGTTCTGGGCGTGATTGGGCTTAGTCCTTGGTTGCCTTGCTGCCCCACCAGGTAGGATTGGGCTGGAAGGCTGGATCGAGGAAGTTGGCGTGTTGTTTTTCAAGTTGGGGGAGACGCTTTGATTTGATGATGGCATTCTGTTGCTTCCGTCGTGCCGAGTCGAAGCGGCTATCCTTTTTTGGGATGCGGGCGCCGGTCTCGGCGAGCCATGCGTCGAGTGCGGCACGAAGTTTCCTGACTCTTGGGCCCTCCTCGGTTGCGAGATTCTTCTTCTCCCCGGTGTCCCGAGCGAGGTTGTAGAGCTCGTCCCTGCCATCTTCGTAGTAATGAATGAGCTTCCAATCTCCCCGGCGGATAATAGCACTGGGCTCTCCACCCTGGTTACCATAGTGCGGGTAATGCCAGAACAGGTCGCGGGGAGGGATCTTACCTCCTTTGAGAAGAGGTACGAGGCTCACTCCATCGACGTGCTGGGCCGGAAGCGGTTTAAGGCCCGCCAGCTCTAGCAGGGTAGGATAAAAATCTGTTCCTGTTACCGGGGTCTCGCTGATTGTGCCGGGTCGTGCTACTCTTGGGGCCTTGATGTAGTAAGGTTCTCGGATGCCACCTTCCCATTGGCGGCCCTTGCCACCACGGTAGGGCAGATTAGAGGTGGCAAAAGCATCGCCAGAGGAGACTCCACCGTTATCAGAGGTGAAGACGACGATGGTATTGTCTGCGATCCCTGCTTCATCGAGGGCCTTCAATACGATGCCGACAGCATCATCCATGGTTTCCATCATGCCCGCATAGATAGGGCAGTCCTGTATCTGCCGCACTGGCAACGTGCGGTCGATGAGAAAGCGGTTGCCCTGATGGGGGGATTTCCCGGCCTTGTCCCGGTATTTTTTCCAAAGTTCTGGAGTGGTCTGGATTGGACCGTGAACCGAGTAAAAGGATAGGAAGGCAAAGAACGGGGTGTCGGCTTTGCCCTTGATGAAAGAGGCGGTGTCATGGGCGAGGCGAAGCGGGAGGGACTGACCCTTCGGCCCATCCGTCATCTTTGGGTTCCGGAAGGGAGAAAAGAATCCTCCCGGTGGGCTGCCCCGGTGGTGTCCGCCGATATTGCGGTCGAACCCGTGGTCTTCGGGGAAGGATCCCTCGCCGCCAAGATGCCACTTCCCTGCGAAGAAGGTTCGGTAGCCACCCTTTTTGAGTGCCTCGGCCAGACAGGTATCTTCATGAGGAAGTTGCCGGATATATTCGGAGGGAAGGACCTTATTGTTGCGCTTCCAATCGAGCCCGGTAGCGGCTCCAATCCAGTCCGTGATGCCGTGGCGAGCGGGGTATTTCCCGGTCATGATGCTGGCACGGGAGGGCGAGCAGACCTGACAGGTAGCGTAGCCATGAGTGAAGCGGACACCCTCTCTTGCGATACGGTCAATGTGAGGTGTCTCGTGGTATACGCTGCCCTCGATAGAGAGGTCCCTGACTCCCAGGTCATCAGCGAGGATAAAGAGGATATTGGGTGCAGCTGCAAGCGTGTGGGTCCATGCGAAGAGGAGAAAGAGATTAGAGCGAAACATGATGACAGGTGATAGAGTGATCTGAATAGGTGATTTTGCGGGGCATGCAGGCCAAGCCAATTGCCAAATACGGGGAGGACGGCATTTTATATGATCAGAGATGGNATAGGACGACGAGGTCGTAGCATAAAGCGCCGAGGACCAGGCTCTCTGATAGTGGTNNTACCGTAGGCTCTTTTATTACTGGCCGTGCCGTCAAGTCTGACCTATTTAAGGGTCACTTATGAAGTATCGAAGCCTCATTGGTATGATGATGATGTCCGGCAGCCTNTGCTTGCAGGCCGGGGAGTGGAAAAGTTGGCGGGGAGATACCCATGGTAGCGGCGTTGCGGCTGAGGCAGAAACAGTTCGTTCTTTCTCTGAAGAGCAAAACCTTCTTTGGAAGGTTCACCTTCCGGGGCCCGGGAACTCAACCCCGATTATTACGAATGATCAGTTGCTGGTGACCTGCGGTATCGGGGGGAATGATGCCGTGGTTTCTTACGATTTAGAGGGAAAGGAGTTGTGGCGAACGAGTTTCGGAAGTGAGACTCCCGGCAAGGGGGATAATAAGCAGAAGGGAACGGGGGCGAACTCTTCTATCGTGACAGATGGAAGAGGCATCTTTGCCTACTTCAAGTCCGGGCGTGTGGCTGCCCTGACCATGAAGGGAAAGAAGGTTTGGGAGCTTAATTTGCAGGATAAATTTGGAGAGGATACCCTCTGGTGGGATGAGGGAACATCGCCCGTGATTGCTGGTGGTTTTCTTGTGGTCGCGGTGATGCAGACGGAGGGGGGGTCTTATGTGATCGGACTTCAGAAAACTACCGGCAAAATTGCCTGGAAGGTAGATCGCGATTTCGATGTTGGAGCGGAATCCGGTGATTCCTATACGACTCCTCTCGTGATTGAAATAGAGGGGCAGGAGACCTTGGTGACCTGGGGAGCTGACCACCTTACGGGGCATGATCCCTCTAACGGAAAACTGCTCTGGACGTGTGGGGGCTTTAATCCGAAGAAAACGAAGTTCTGGCGGGTGATCGCCTCCCCGGCCTCCGCGAAGGGAATCGTGGCAGTTTCGTATGCCCGCGGTAAAGCGACTGGAGGAATTCGGGTTGGAGGAGAAGGAGATATTACAGAAGGCGCCTGGGCGTGGAAGAGGGAAGGCATTGGTGCCGACTCTGTGTCTCCCGTCGCTGACGAAGAAAGCGGAACGTTTATCGTTCTGAATGACTCGGAAAAGCCGAGAGGTCTGGTTTCCTGTCTCGATGCACGCAGTGGGAAGACCTTGTGGGAGGAGCAGCTTCCGAAGGCGGCTCAGAAGTTTTATGCGTCGCCTCTGCTTGCGGGTAATACGCTGTATCTGGCACGTGTTGATGGAGTGGTCTTTTCGGGAACAGTTGAGAGCAATGGATTAACGGGGCTTACTGAAAATAAGCTGGAGGATAACCTCTATGCCTCGCCAGTTGCGATCGGTAAGCGTCTCTTCATCAGAGGGCGCCGTAATCTCTATTGCTTCGGCAAGTAATCGTTGGCGGCCTCGCTGTGCCTTGACGGGAGAATTTCCGATAGCCAGTGCGACGGAATGGCAGCAATTTCCAAGGTGCTAATGAGGATCAGGAGCGGGATCTGTGGAATGCCTGTCCTTCTCGCAGTGCTCATTTGCTCCTGTGCCGGGGGAGCCGGCCAGAAAGACTCCGTTTCCCGTGTCCCTGCGAAAAAAGAAAAAGTCGTGACTTCAGTCCGTGTTGGAACAGATGAAAAGCCTCAGGATGTCCCGCGGATAAGCGGGATACAGCTGGAGAATCTTTTCCAATTGTGTGAGGAGAGCAGGGTTTTGCTCGTGGACGTCCGCCCGGCTTTTTTTTTCCGGTTAGGACATATTCCGGGAGCATTCAACCTGCCGCTGAAAACCTTCGACACAGAGGTCCACTCATTCCTTCAATATCTTGAGGAGGCCCGGAGCTCTGGTAAAAAAGTTGTCATATACTGTGCAGACAAGGACTGTCCCGACAGTCTCACCACGGCGAGAAAGTTAGCTCGTTTGGGATACTCTACTTCTGTCTACCGAGGTGGATGGAAAGAGTGGCGGAGCGCGGGTCTGTAGGCGATTTGAGAGGCTTTTCTCTCCTCAGGATGGTTCGCGTATATGAAGCCATGCATGGACGTGAGGTAAGCCCCGGAAATACGAGACCATACTGGGTCCCTCCAGTTGCCAGACGTCCCAGACTTCATCATCCCCGAGGTTTTCATCTCGATAGAAAGAAAGGTGAAGGTTTTCGATGCCCCCGGCCTTGATGTGTTTCATGGCCTCCCGAGCATCTTCTTCTCGAAAAGGGGCGAGGAGGTCGCCAACAACTTTCATAACGTGTCCCCTTTGGTCGGCTGCTAGGTCGCCTACTCTGATTCCATCAAGGCCGGTTTTTTTTCCGGACAATTCCACGGTCTTTTTCCCTCTTTCCCCCCGGCTCTTACCCAGTAGGGCGGCCTTGCGCTGTTTGCCATCCAGCATCTGATAGACCTCGTTCGCTCTCACCGCCTGATACCAATAGGCGTTATCCTCGTGTTTGGGGCTTTCGTTGAATCCCCTGGCTGCATGGCCATAGAAGATTGGGCCACCGAAGGCCGCTCCCTTCATGGAGTCACCATCACACCGGCGAGTGCAATGGCGTCCGGTCAGGACAAATTCAAACCGTCCGCTTCCGGGTGTTCCGAAGATGGCTACTGAGGAGCCTCCCTCAAAACCATCGATTCCACTATCCCACTCAACTTGCTCAAAAACCTTTTCAGCATATTCATCGCTGTGAATTCCCATGAAGATATCCTTGATCATGGCCTGCTGGTCCTTGCTGAAGCTTTCGACCTTGGCTTTCGTGATATGCCAGTTGTTTTCGATTTTCAGGCGGAGATCGTGGTCGTATGGAAAGCAAATGATCTCGCGTTGCTTGGGAGTTAGGGAATCGTAGAACGTTTTGACGATCGTCTCGGGCTGATTTTTCGTTTTGGTGATGTCGTTGGCAAGCAGCGGTAAAAGTCCCGGAGTCACAAGCCCTCCCGTTGCGGCTACGGAAGATTTTAGAAACCTGCGACGGCTTGGGTGAAGACGCTTGCGAGAGGAGGTTCCGGAGATGGAATCAGAACTGATAGACATGACCGTGAGACCTTGAGCGAAAGGAAGATAAGGAGGCAATCATTTTCAGTGTTTGATATGGCAGGTGCGAACGGTTTCTCATCCGGCGTTGGGAGATCTAAGAAAAATACTCAGAAAGGGTAGGGCTTCAGAACAATCCGGGATGATTTCTTAAGGTTGCCGGGCGTTTTGGGGGTGATTCTCTGGAGATGAATTTTGAATCAAACAATAATTCTATGATAGTCAGAGTAGTTGCTGACGTTTTACTGTTGAAGGACGCTCACTCACAATGTCCGAAGATTCTCCGAACGAACAAGCAGATCCCATGGGCGGGGGTCGTAAAAAAGGTTTCGAGCAGGCCTACGAGCGGACGCGGAAAAGTCTTATTGCCCGGCTTGAGAACTGGGAGGATCAGAGGACATGGGATGAATTCTACCAGACCTACTGGCGCCTGATATATTCCGTAGGCCTGAAGGCGGGTCTGCGTTCTGATGAGGCCTTTGACGTCGTCCAGGAGACCATTTTGTCCATTGCCAAGCAAAGCAGAAAGCAGCTGTATGACCCAAAGCAAGGTTCATTCAAGACGTGGCTGATGAATATGACGCGCTGGCGAATTAATGACCAATTCCGTAGACGAAAGAAGGATACTGCGATGGCTGGAAACGAGTGGAATGAGGAGCGGAAGACAGCGGTAATTGACCGTTTTGAGGACCCGAGTGGGGACTTGCTGGAGCGCATGTGGAATGTGGAGTGGAAAAAAAACCTCGCTGATGCAGCGCTCGCGCGGGTCAAGGGGCAGGTATCACCCAAGCAATACCAAATCTTCGATTATTACGTAGTAAGACAGTGGGATGCCAAGAAAGTTCAGGCCCATCTTGGGGTGAGCATGGCCCAAGTCTATCTGGCGAAGCATCGGGTCGGTGCGGTCTTGAAACGGGAGTTGGTCAAACTCGAGAAGCATGAAAAGCAGTAATGTTCGCCCGGAGCTAACGATTCCGGATCATGAAGTTCTGAGAAAAATAGGCGGCGGCGCCTATGGCGAGGTTTGGCTTGCCCGAGGCGTGACGGGTGCGCTGCGGGCGGTAAAGGCTGTTTGGTATAATGATTTCGAAGACCAGCGTGGATTCGAAAGAGAGTTTGAGGGGATCCTCAAGTATGAGCCTATCTCAAGGGATCATCCCGGACTTGTTCATATCTTACACGTGGGTCGGGCGGAGATAGAAAAAGAGCCCTTCTATTACTACGTGATGGAGTTGGGCGATGATGTTGCCACGGGGCGTGACATTAATCCGGTAGAGTATGAGCCACGAACTCTCCGTAGTGATATGAAAGAGGCCGGGGGAGATGGCATTGCGGTAGAGGATTGTATAACCTGCGGGCGATTGCTCGCGGAGGCGTTGCAGCATCTTCACGAGAACGGTCTTGCCCACCGTGACGTAAAGCCGTCGAATGTGATTTTTGTCGATGGAAAGGCGAAGCTGGCAGACATAGGCTTGGTGGCTCTTCGGGGACAGCAGACCTTTGTTGGAACGGAGGGTTTTGTCCCCCCGGAAGGTCCTGGTTCGGCTCAGGCGGATGTTTATAGCCTTGGGAAAGTACTATACGAAATGGCGACGGGTAAAGACCGCTTAGATTTTCCCGAATTGCCAGACCAGTTGCCTGAGGGAGTGAGCCTCAAAAGGTGGCGAGCGCTTAATTCCGTCATCTGTGATATTTGCGAGCCAAGGATCTCAAGAAGAAAGATTAGAAGAGCTGCGGACCTTGGGCAGGAACTTCACAGGCTTGAGGAGGGGCGTTCACGTCCGTTTAGAACACGAATGGGTCTGGTGGCTGGTGTGCTTGGGGTTCTCACTGGGATGGCTGCCGTAGGCCAGATGATTTCTCTGCCCCCTCTCGAGACGGCCTCTGATTCAGGCTCGTTAGAGCCGCCCCCGTTGCAGATGAGAAGCGTAACGATTCTTAGTGATCCCCCGGGGGCCGCAGTCTATAGCGAGGATGGTGAAATTCTTGGACTGACACCGCTGGATCCGAGGAATTACCCCGAGGGGAGCAATGTTACTTTTACGCTCGAGCTAAAGGGGTATCGGTCACAGACCGTCACCGAAACAGTCAGCGAGAGAGGAGCGGTGATTGGGCCAGAGTTGATCGAGTTTAACCCTCCCCGGGAACTTGAGCCTTGGGAGGATGTTTTTGGAGCGCCCTACCAGCCCGAGGAGGACTACCATATCAGTCAGTATTATGTCACGGCGGAGTCATGGGACTATTTTCAGCAGTCGACGAACAGGCAAAGTGGGGTCATTCAAACTCTTTTTAGAAATGGAATTGAAAAAGAGATTATCCTCGTGACTGAGCGAGAGGCTCGTGACTACGTGAAGTGGCTCGAGATTCAGTGCAGGGACACACACCTCGAGGATGACCAGTGGTTTGAGTATAAGTTGGATAAGCGGCGATTCATTGGAGGGCTGAAAGAGGAGGACCCAAATAAAAGGAAGATGCACCCCTTCTACGCGGTTGTTCGAAGTAGGGCCTACGCGTATCTGAGGCTCGCGAGTAAGCCCACCGGGGCAAATGTCTATCTGCAAAGGACCCACAAGGGAGAGGTCTACTCGCAAACCCTCGGACAGACACCGTTAGAGGGGGATGATGTGGAGGGGCGCGGCGTGAGGGTAGAGCTGAACCCCAAGGGCCAGGGTGCACTTAAGCTTATTGTTGAGCTTCCAGGGTTTCGACGCTACGAGCGGTCTATCGTTCTGGGGATGAACGAGGTCTCGGATGAGATCCTGGTCACACTTCAGAGAGAGAACCTATTTGATTATTCACGGGAACCACTGGAGAACGCCTTGGGCATGCAGTTTATTCCCGTCCGGGAAGACCTTGAGTTACTTGCGAGCATCTGGGAAACCCGCCAAAGTGATTTTGATGCATTCGTAGAAAGTATGGCGGAGAAAGTTCCCGCTCCGAAGCGCGCGGATAAAAGTGCCGGGGCGGATTATGCGCGCTTTATTAATCGCTGGGCGGGGTCGTTCACGCCCCCGCTACCGCCTGATTTCGCAGATGGTGGGTCATATGGGCCCGATCATCCGGTTGTTAATGTGACTAGAGAAGATGCCGAACTTTTCTGCCTCTGGTTGACCCTTCGAGAGCGCAAGCAGGGGGCAATTGGAGCAGGACATCATTATCGTCTCCCAACCGATGCTGAGTGGAGTGTCTTTGTAGGTCTGGAAGGTGAGATTGGAGAGTGGCCGATGGATAAACATGGGCAGGCCGAGGAATTTTTCTGGGGGCCTCAGATGCCTCCGCCGGTGAGCGGAGGAAATTTTGCGGATATCAGTCTGGCAGAACGAGGTTCTCTGGAGGCTGATGGGCACCTCGTGGGATACGAAGATGGTTCTGCTTTCACATCTCCAGTGGCCAGCTATGCCGGAAGACCGGTGGGGACGCAAAAGATGTATGACCTCGAGGGTAATGTTCTGGAGTGGGTCGCGAGCGACTATAGCGCATTTGGACAGTACGACGTTGCCCGTGGGGCTTGCTGGAGAAGCTATGATACGAATCACCTTAAAGCCTCGGTAAGGCAGCCTGTGCGCAAGCCATCCCAGAGCGGAGGCAACGTTGACACTTCGGGTATGTATGGTTTCCGGGTCGTTCTTGCCAAAGTGCCGGTTATCGTCGAGAAGGAGGAAGAAGCCGACAGTGTAACCGAAAAACCAACAGAGTAATGATTGAGATCAAAATAGACTACCAGGGAAAGCTGCGGTGTGCCGCTACTCATGGCCCCTCGGGGGATGTTCTGGCTACGGATGCGCCGGTGGATAACAATGGGCGGGGCGAGGCGTTCTCTCCAACAGACCTCCTGGCGGCGTCTCTAGGATCTTGCATGGCTACAGTCATGGGCATTGTAGCCCAGCGAAAGGAGATCTCGCTCGAGGGGATGAAGATTAGCGTAGCTAAGCACATGTCCGAGGACAGCCCGCGGCGGATCTCGAGGTTGGATATCGCCATTCACATGCCGGTAGAAGCGGGCCACCCAGAGAGGAAGGCGCTGGAAAGCGCGGCTCTTGGGTGTCCTGTCCATCACAGCATTCACCCCGCAATTGAAGTGGTGTTGAGCTGGCACTGGATTTAGCAGAGATTTTGAACTCTGGCGCTTAATTGGAGGGGATGCGGGGTGGTGTGGGCCCGCATGGGGGGAGATTCTTCCCGCCAAGGCCTTGTATGAAATAGGAGAAGTTTTGCCATTTCCTTGGTTTTCCGATTGCAATCGCGGGATATTCGCGCAAAATTATAAACATAACTAACTTGATCAAGTAACTAATGTTTAAGCTGCCTGATGATGCGCCTTTTGATGAGGCGCAGCGTGAAATGCTCTCAGAATTGCTGCGCGATTGCAGTGTTGAGCAGCGTTCATGGTTAGGGAAGCTCCTTGGAGCAGGCAGCACTCTTCCCCAGTCCAGGGCCCCCGGAAACCTTCTTGTGCTCTACGGCACAGAATCCGGCAACTCAGAAGAGCTTGCTGCCCGTAGTGCGAAGCTTGCGAAGGGCAGAGGTTTTAAGACGACTCTCAAAAATATGAGCGAGTCTGTCCCTGAGGAGCTGTCGAAGACAGAGAATCTTCTGGTAGTCGTAAGTACATGGGGAGAGGGGGATCCTCCGGAAAGTGCCGAGGGCTTTTGTGGTAACCTGATGTCAGGGAAAGTGGATCTCAGCGGAGTTAACTTCTCCGTCTGTGCCCTCGGAGATACGAGTTACGAACATTTCTGTAAGGTTGGTAAAGACGTGGACCAACAGCTGGAGAAGTTTGGAGGGAAGAGGGTGACCCCGCGGGTGGATTGCGACGTGGACTTCGAGGAGGCCTATACGGAGTGGATCGAGAGAGCTCTGGAAGAGCTCGGGGGGGCGGCAACAAATACTTTGGAGGCAATCAGCACTGCTGTCGTTGCGCCCTCGCTGGAATATGGAAAGAAAAATCCCTTCCCTGCACGCATTTTGGATAAGGTGCTGTTGAATGCACCCGGGTCGCAAAAAGAGATATGGCACCTCGAGCTGAGTCTCGAAGGGTCGGGGCTCAGTTATGAGGTTGGGGATTCGCTGGGGGTCGTGCCGACAAATGCTGATGATGTTGTTGACTCTCTTCTCAAGGCAGCTGACCTAACAGGTGATGAGGTGGTGAGGACGCGCTCCTCGGGTGATAAGGTCCTGCGCGAGGCACTCCGGGAGGATTACGATATCACAGCCTTGTCCAGAAAGGTAGCATCCGCCTGGCAGTCACATTGCGGATCCAAGGATCTGGAAAATCTGCTGGATAAGGACAGCCGCCAGTTGTTCAAGGATTGGAGTTGGGGGCGCCAGATTGTTGACCTTCTCCGTGAATTTCCGGCATCGAAGACGGAGGCCCAGCATTTGGTTGATATTCTGAGGATGTTACCCGCTCGCCTCTATTCGATTTCCTCCAGTCCACGGGAGCATGATGGAGAAGTTCATCTGACAGTGGCGGCAGTACGCTATGAGGGACATGGCTTCGTAAGAAAGGGAGTCGCATCGACATGTCTTGCTGATCTGGTCGAAGAGGGCGATACGGTGCCGGTTTTCGTCACCCCGAATAAGCGATTTAGGCTTCCTGAGAACGATACCCTGCCCATTATCATGGTCGGACCGGGGACAGGGGTTGCTCCTTTCCGTGCATTTGTTGAGGATCGGTCAACGAGGGAAGGAAGTGGGCCCGCTTGGCTGATATTTGGCGACCAGCGCTTTACGTATGACTTTCTTTACCAGCTCGAGTGGCAGGATCATCTCAAGTCTGGGGCTCTGACTCGGCTCGATGTCGCTTTTTCCCGGGATCAGCCAGAAAAAATATACGTGCAAGACCGGATCCGGGAAAAGGGGAAGGAGATATGGGACTGGTTGGAAAAGGGAGCTCACTTTTATGTCTGCGGAGACGCTTCCAGGATGGCCCCGGACGTCCACGCGGCACTTTTGGAAGTGATTCAATCATGGGGAGACCGGACTCCCGAGGCAGCTGACACCTACCTTGGGGAACTGAAGAGCAATGGACGATATCAACGAGACGTTTACTAATTTTACACTTCAGTCGAATGAGCGCAGCAGACCGTAAACTGGCGGCAAATGAAGGGATTAAAGACCGCAGCGATTATCTCAGAGGAACGATCGCGGAAGGGCTCTCAGATCTTTCCACCGGGGGCATTTCTGCAGACGACCAACAGCTGCTCAAATTTCACGGTTCTTATCAGCAGGATGACAGGGACTCCCGGTCGGCTCGGCGGAAGCACAAACTGGAAAAGGCATTTTCATTCATGATCCGGATCCGTGTTCCAGGAGGGGTGTCTACCCCGGAGCAATGGATCGAAGTCGACCGTATGGCCACAGAGTATGCGAATGATACAATCAAGCTTACGACGCGGCAGGCTTACCAGCTTCATGGAATCATTAAGAGTAACCTGAAAAGAACGATCCGGGAAATCAACGAAGCAGCTCTTGATACCATTGCGGCATGTGGTGACGTGAATCGCAATGTGATGTGCAATGCGAATCCTGATGTCTCTGCGCTTCACGCAGAAATCCTGCAGGTGTCAAAGGAGCTCAGCGATCATCTTACCCCTGCTACTGGTGCCTATCATGAAATATGGCTCGATGGAGAAAGGGTGGAGTCGAGCATGCAACAGGAAGAGCCCATTTACGGAAAGCACTACCTGCCTCGGAAATTCAAGATAGCAGTTGCGGTGCCACCCAATAATGATGTCGACGTATATGCCAACGACCTCTCCTTCATAGCCATTGTGGGAAATAATGGACTTGAAGGGTTCAATGTTGCGGTAGGAGGGGGGATGGGCATGACCCATGGTCAGGAAGAGACGTACCCCAGGGTGGCAGATGTGATTGGTTTCGTGGCGGCTGACAGGGTCGTTGACGTTGCGGAAAAAATTGTCCTGGTTCAAAGAGATCACGGGGATCGTTACGAACGAAAGCACGCCCGGCTGAAATATACGGTCGACGATCACGGCGTAGATGGATTCCGCGAACTCGTTGAGCAGCGACTAGGTTATCGACTGGAAGACGAGAGGCCCTATGAGTTTACCGAAAATGGAGATCGCTACGGGTGGTCGGAAAACGAGGATGGCACGGCCAACTATACGTTTTATGTTCCGGGAGGGCGGGTGTGCGATACAGACGAGGCTCGTTGGAGAAGTGGGTTTCTCGCGATTGCCAGAATGCTCGATGGTGAATTTCGTCTGACCGGAAACCAGAACCTTGTCGTAGCAAGGATTTCCAAGGAGCAGCGTCCTGCAGTGAAGCAATTGATCAATGAATACGGTCTCGATGCCCATGAGCACCATACGGGATTACGACTTCACTCGCTGGCCTGTGTTGCTCTGCCGACCTGTGGTCTGGCGCTGGCAGAAGC
>NZAC01000024.1 GCA_002686085.1 Roseibacillus sp.
AGGAGCATCAATACCGAAAAGGTCGAGGCTGTTGCCCGTGTGCCCAACGGGCCAGAAGTCGAGGGAATGGTGGGGTTGAAAAACTACCTCCTCGAGCATCGGAAAAACGATATTGCTGAAAACATTTTGCGCCGGTTACTCAGTTATGGAATTGGTCGGAAACTGACTACCCACGACCGCTTTGTGGTGGGAGAACTGATTGAGGGCTCGGCTGTTAATGATTACCGATTACTCGACATGATTATCGCAATTTGCCAGAGTCGTGTGTTCAGCGGAACGGCGAGTAAGTGAACTGAGCTGAATATGAAACCGAAAGCCTGGCATCTGAATAGACGTGAAATGCTGAAGGGGGGCGGTGTCGCCTTGGCCCTGCCCTTTCTTAATGGAATGAGCTGGGCTGCTCCATCGAGGGCTATGCCAAAGAGAATGCTGGTAAGTTATTTCTCCTATGGTGCTTACATGCCCAATGGTCCGGCAGGCATTCCCAACCCGAATATGCCGCACCACGATTGGAGCTGGTGGCCATGTCGGGATGCGGGACCACTCAGCTTTAACCAATCCTCCAAGCCCTTTGAGCCGCTCAAGGATTACGTGAGTTACTACCGGGGTCTGGATCATGCCGGCGGCTGGGCTCTTGGAGGCCATAGTTCGGGCGATGTCTTTGCTACCGGCGCAGACATGGTGGGTAACCAGAAGACGAACAGTATCTCGATCGATCAAGTCGCTGCCAACGTCCACGGAAACAAGACTCGATATGCCTCCATGGTGCTGGGCACTGAGGGCGGAACGGGCTCCTATGGACGGAGCAAGACGCTTTCTCACCGCGGCCCCGGCCGACCAATTCCGTCCATGGATAAGCCGCAGGAGATTTTCAATCGGCTTTTCAGCCCTTATGCTGGTAATGGGGTTGAACAGGTGCGTGCAGGGCTCAAACGCGAGGCCAGTATTCTCGATTTATTGATGGATCAAAGCCGTAGCCTGAAAAATCGTCTCGGCCGCGAGGATCAGGGGAAGGTCGATGAGTATCTGGAATCGATCCGAGCTCTGGAACACCGCGTGGAGCGTACTAGCAAATGGACGCACCAGCCATTGCCGGATGTTAATACCAAGGGGCTCAATCTTGCGGCTTCGCACAAAGACCCCAAGGAATACATCCGTTGCATGTATGATCTGGTGTATCTGGCCTTTCAGACAGATTCCACGCGGTTCGCCTCACTTATGCTTGAAAGCGAAAATTCGAGCAATAGTGAGCTGTGGAACTACGCCACCTATGTCCTTGGTTACAAAGGAGCCACTCACGACATTGCTCACAAGCGTCCCGTAGATTACTCAGGACGATGGGACCAGTGGAGGGCTGAGCAGCATGCTTATTTTCTGCAACGACTCAGGGATACTCCCGAGGCAGAGGGCAACATGCTTGATCGCACGGTTGTGCTCTGGGGTTCGGCTCATCCCCATGCTTCACACAGTACGAAGAACTATCCGATTCACCTTGCAGGAGGAAACAAGCTTGGGCTCGCGCACGGTCAGTTGCATTCCTTCGAAGGCGAGAAGAAAGTACCATTGGCTAACCTGTTTGTCTCCATGCTCCATGCGGTGGACGTTCCGGTGAAATCCTTTGCTGACAGCACTGGCCCTATGCCTGAAGTGCTCGCGTGATGATGCGGAGTATCAGCTGGATTGCGATTTTCTTGGCGTTCCTCTTGAGTGAGGAAATCACGGCGGAGGAAAGCGCTTTGCCGCGCGTTCTCATCCTTGGTGACCAGATCTATCAGCAACCTGCCAATGAACTGCGAAAAGAGCTGAAGGGCAAAGCAGAAGTGAATTTCCCGGGGATGAAGCCCGGTGAGGTGTGGAATTCAACCACTGCCTTGGAGCTGATCGACCGCCAACTTGGGGATGGTCGATGGGATCTAATCCACTTCAATTGCGGCCTGGGAGACCTGATTCACCGTGTCCCGGGTGTGAAGGCCTTTCGGGTGATGCCGCAGCATGCGGGAGGCATCCGTACTACGGATCCCAGACAGTATGAAAAAAATCTTCATGCGCTCGTTACCCGCCTCAAGGCGACGGGGGCCAAGCTTGTCTGGGCAAGTACTACCCCCATCCGGCATTCTTCCACCAACGTCTTCACCAAGGGAACCGAGATCGAGTATAACGCCATTGCTGCTAAGGTAATGGCAGGACATGGAATTCCTACCAACGACATGTACGTCTTTGTCAGGAGCCTGATTGACATGAATAAGCCTGCGAGTCATGGAGCTGACCCGTTCTTCTTTGATCGCAAGGCCATCCATCCGCCCATTCGTGAAATTATGCACAAACACCTGAAGTTGGCTCCCATTAATACACCGAAACCATGAAAGTAACCCTGATCAGTCTTGTTGCCCTGTGGGCTGCCTCGTGCCCGCTGTGGGCTAAGCCACTGAAAGTCTACCTGTTGGTTGGCCAATCAAATATGCAGGGGCATGCGGCCGAGCGAACCTTGGGGCACCTGGCAATGGATGCGAAAACGGTGCCCTTGCTGAAGGCGATTCAGAATGCCGATGGATCGGCCAAGGTTCATGATCAGATTTGGATTTCATCCATTGAGATAGCCGAGGAATCCGGGGTTAAGGAGGGGAAGCTCACCGTTGGGTATGGTGCGGGTGGCCGTGACCCCAAGATCGGTCCAGAGCTGACTTTCGGCATCACCATGCAAAAGCACGTCGGTGAGCCAGTCCTTTTAATCAAGACTGCATGGGGCGGCAAGTCGCTGAACACGGACTTCCGGCCACCCAGTGCGGGCCCCTATGTTTTCAACGACAAGCAAATCGAGAATTTTAAGAAACGAGATAGGAATCTGGCGGAGGTGCGCCAGGAAAAAGTCAACTCTACAGGGGTGTATTACCGGGCCATGCTTGAGCATATCCGCAAGGTGCTTGGTGACATTCAACGCGTGTATCCAGATTATGATGCCAAGTCCGGCTACGAGTTATCGGGTTTTATCTGGTTTCAAGGTTGGAACGATATGGTTGATGCGGGAACCTATCCCTCGCGGGGACAGGTGGGAAGTTACGATGCCTACAGCCGTAATCTCGCGCATTTCATACGTGACGTGCGTAAGGATTTGAACGCTCCGAAGTTGCCGTTTGTGATCGGAGTGATGGGGGCGGGTGGCCCCATCTCCAAGTATGGTCCGGACCAGAAACGCTACGCTGATATTCACGGTGAATTTCGTAAGGCTATGGCAGCGCCAGCCAACTTGCCAGAATTCAGGGGTAACGTTACTGCCGTGCGGACTGAAAATTACTGGGATGGAGAGCTCTCCGAACTGGTCGATCGTCGTAGTAAGATTAACGCCAAACGCCGCGAGCTTTCAAACGATGAATCACTCAACCGGGAACAACGCGACAAGGCCCTTGCTGATTTCAATGCCAAGCTGTTTACCAAGGAAGAGCTGCAGATCCTGGAGCTTGGCGTTTCCAATGCGGCCTATCATTACCTGGGATCAGCTAAAATTCTTGGGCAGATCGGCAAAGCCTTTGCTGACGCGCTCGCTGCAATGAATTAGACCACAAAACCTATTCTTCCAATCAGTATGACCCGTTTGTTTCTACTGCTTCTACTCTCTACTTTTTTGCTCAATGACTTGGATGCTCAGCAGGGACATCCTGCTCCGGGGGACCTTTGGTTAACCTATCCAGGGTCAAATGGGCCGGGAAAGGGGAAGCATGTTGTCCTGATTGCTGCTGAGCAGGAGTACCGCAGTGAACAATCCATGCCAATGCTGGCGAAAGTTCTCTCCAGTCATCATGGCTTTGATTGCACCGTTCTGTTTTCCGTGAACGAAAAAGGGGAAGTCGACCCAACGGTCCCAGCTCCATTCAAAGACAAAGAAAAGCGCCATAATATTCCGGGTCTTGATCACCTGAAAAAGGCAGATTGCGTAATCTGGATCTCGCGTTTCATGCATCTCCCTGAAGCTCAGATGCAGCATTTCTATGACTACTTTGATTCAGGAAAACCTCTCATCGCTCTACGAACTGCCAATCATGGTTTCTGGGGAAGCTTCAAATACAGGAAGGGAGGTAAAAACGTTTCTCTACGTATGCTGTTGGGTGGCACTTTCATGGGGCATCACGGGGGGTGGCATCGGGAAGCAACACGTGGAGTGATCGTTCCTGAGAAGAGGAAACATCCTATTCTTACCGGAGTCGGGGATATCTGGGGAACGTCCGACGTCTATCGCTGTCATAATGACAGGCATCCCTTCCCGGAAAATTGCGATTCCCTGGTCCTCGGTCAGCCATTGATAAATCTTGAGAAGGACGCTCCACCCAATACCAAGAAGGAGCCATTGCCGGTCGCCTGGACGAAAACATGGACCGGGAACAAGGGCCTGGAATCCAGAATATTTCATTTTACCATGGGCTCCGCGATGGACTTGGAAAATGACGGAGTGCGAAGAATCACGGTAAACGCCGTCTACTGGGGGTTAGGTATGGAAAAAGCAATCAAGGCGGACAGATCAATTGCCATCATCGGCGATTATAACCCACTGAAGGCCGGGTTTAATTACGAGAAGCTGGGAGTTAAACCGCACCCGGTGGAATACTATCGGTGACGCGGCCGCGTGATTCAGCGATAGCCGCCTGAGATCTTCTGATTTTCGTGAGGCTCGAAAGAGATGGAATATAAAGTCGGGAGAACCAACGTGTTAGCAGAAATGAACCATTTGCGATCGGTAGTCACTGCCCTGCTTGTTGTTACTGGATTATCGGTTGCCTCCCGTGCCGATGACGGGTTGGAAGCGTTCCTCGGAAAACCAGTTTTCGAAAAACAGCGTCTGTTCGATGACCAGCGTTATCCTAATATAGTGGTGACGACCCGGGGCACGGTGGTTGCGGTCTGGGGTAATGACGGGGTTGTGGTGCGCCGTAGTGAGGATGGAGGCAGGACGTGGGGTGGAGCCATTACGGTCTCTGAAAAGGGATACCATGGTGGAGGCACCACAGTTGATGAGAATTCAGGGGATCTCCTGGTCTTTGTGGAGGACCGGCAACCGCCGGCACCATTGACTGTGTATCGCAGTCGGGATGATGGTAAAACGTGGCGGGTGCAAGCTACGGTGATTGGGAAGGACACAAACGGTAACACTCCTTCCATGCACATGAATGAACACGGTATCACGCTGCTTCATGGGAAGCATAAGGGGCGCCTGCTGCGACCGACTCGCTACTACGGACCCAATGGAGGTGGCGCGGAATGGCCCCTGCAGTACACCAATGCCATCTACAGTGACGACGGTGGAAAGTCATGGAGAACGAGCAGCCCTTTTCCTGAAAAGGGGACGGGGGAGGCGACTCTTGTGGAGTTATCGGATGGGCGCATTTACTATAACTCGCGCGTGCACTGGTCTGAACGGCCGCGGAATAAAAGGCGACGGGAGGCGTGGAGCGACGATGGGGGGGTGACGTGGAAGAAATGGCGCATCATAGATGTGCTGCCGGACGGGGATCAGGGGAGAACTTACGGTTGCATGGGAGGATTGACCCGGTTGCCGTTGAGAGATCGCGACATCCTTCTTTTCAGTAACCTCGATACCGAAGCCGCCTACCGCGAGCGAGTTACCGTATGGGCGAGTTTTGACGGGGGGCGGACCTGGCCTCTCAAGAGGTTGGTAGACGCGGGCCGAAGTGGATACTCATCGCTGGCCGCCGGGAGGGGAGAGACTCCCTCGGAGGGGTGGATCTATCTCTTCTATGAGCACGACCCCATCAAGGGTGCCCATATGGTCCGGTTCAACCTGGGATGGCTTCTCGGGGGCGAGTCCACAGGTGACGGCCCCATACCGGAGTTGAAGACCAAGTAGATTCGAGGAGGCTTAACGGCGGCTGCCTCGGCGTTCAAAGTGCTTTTGTAGCTCTTCTTTACTGAGAGAACCGTTTTCGTCAGTATCCATCATCTTGAAGCGGTCGGCCATCGGTCCGTGTGCCTCCTCAAGGGCGATGACCCCGTCTCCGTTGGTATCCATTCGTTCCAGCATCTGCCCTACATCAGGTCGGCGGCGTTGACCGAATCCTCCCCGTCCGCCAGGTCGCTGGCGTCTGTCAAAACCCCTGCCGCCTCCGGAGGATCGTACCGAACCGGCATCCCGGTCACGCCTGAGTTCTATCTCGTAGCGATGGGTGACCGCCCGGCACCAGCCTTCCTCGTCATCACAGGCAAAATAGGAGACCTCCAATTCGAGGGGTTGCTCAATTCGTCCAGCGGAGGAATCGACCTCGATTAAAAACTCGCGTGGATCAATGTCCGAGGGGGCCTTGACCTTAGGGGCGGACCCTTTGCTTGTGCTCATTTTGATTCCCTTGGGAGTCTTGAATTCGAAATAGAGAGGATCTGCAAGGTTGTTCCAGTGCACCGTATGGAGAGGGTCAAGGTGGAAGCCGATATGGAGTTTCCCCTTTCCTTGGTCCATTAGTCCCCGGTCCGCCTCGGCCCGGAGCTTGACATAGAATATCTCCTTCGCCTTTTCCTTGTCGCTCTTTGAAGTGATGGGACGGACAATCACAGCCATTGATCCTTCGGGTTTTTGCGTCCGGGGGACGACGCCGCTGGCGATCTTGCTTGTCGGGGCGGACCTGATCTTTCGATTCAGGTCGGATGGGGAGGTGACAGTCTTGGTCTTTCCGATGAGCTTTTCCAAGTCAGCTCTCAGGGTTTGAGGATCGCTCCAGCTTCGGGAGACCAGGATCCTGCCTTCCGGGGAAATGATAAATTCCGAGTTGGGCCGATCGCCAAGCGCATGCTTGAGATCGTTCGTCATGGTATCTGCAAGCCATGGGATTTTTGTATCGAGCTGCCTGCGGGCTGCAGTGACATGCTTGAGCCTCTCTTGGATCGTTATTGGTTGGACGAGTCGGTCGCGTTCCGGATGGGCAAGGGATTTGTAAACATAGTAGAAATCCAGTTCCTCACTCCTCTCCCGGTAATCATGGTAGATAGCCTCCAGACCGGAGACATTACGAAGGAAGGGGGGTCATGTCAGACAGCCGAAGACAATCACCGCATGGCGGCCCTTGAGTTTTTCTCGTAGAGCGAAGCTTCGCCCCTCGGCGTCGAATACGCTGATATCGGGTGCCAGGCTACCCACCGCTGGCATTTTCTCGCCACCGCGCCGGTTTTGACGGTCCTGCCCCAGCACCACGGATTGCAAGGAGCAGGCCATTAAGAGGGCTGTTGTGATAGCCACGCACTTTATCATCTCAATTGGAGCTAACAGGGCATCGGTGTATTTTACAAGGAGGGTAGTCGTAATTCTTTGATTTTTAATGGTCTCACAGGGACCAGAGGAAATCTTCCAAGCGGAATGAAGGTTTCGGTCCCGATATCACTGTGGGTAGCCCTTTTCTAAATGCAAAAAAATCGCAATTGGCACTTGATAACATCAACAGATAAGTAACTCTTGCAAAGAATTTGCATTAACACACATGAAATTTCTTTTTAGCTCGATTTGCATGTTAAGTCTTTTGGCGAGTCAGTGGTCTCTGGGTGCCCTGTGGCAATCTGGGCACGGTGACATTGGTATCGGATTCGACGGAACGGATTGGGATCCACACTTCCACTTCCACGAAGAGGAAGGGGAGCATGAGGGAGAGGAGCACAAGGACGATGACGACCACGAGGGCGAGGATGACCACGACCACGACCACGACCACGACCATGAGGGAGATAACCACCCCATTATCGATGGAGAGGAAGCCACCGAGGAGGAGTATGAAATTGACGCGCTAACCCTACTGGTTTCAGGGGGACGTCTGCCGGGTGCAGGTGTTGCAGATTCTGGAGCGGCAGACATTTATGTCCTAGCGCAGGATGAGTCTCTTGCAGTCGCGCAGGGAACGCCTTGGGTTGGTATCGCTGTTGAGGAGATCGCTCCGGGCCTGCTTCTCAATGATTTGGTGACCTTGAGCCTTGTCGATGTGTCGGGTCCTGGAGTGTATTCACTCTGGACTACCGACTCGTTTGGTGGCGACAGTGTCCTCATGTCTAGTGCTCTTGGGTCAGATGCGCCGGACAGCGTGGCTCTCCCTCTGGAGCCTGGCCACTATCACTTCAATATGGGCTTTAGCGAGGAGGGCATCTACGACGTGACCTTCAATAGTTCAGGGACAACTGTCGATGGAGTCGAGACTGGTACTGATTTCACGGTGAGCTTCAACGTGGTGCCGGAACCCTCCTCGGTTCTCCTGCTTGCCTTAGGAGCGTTTGCTACACTTCGTAGAAGGAGAGTGTAGAGCGAGGCGCCCTGAGGGAGGGGGAGGCCCGTGAACTACAGGGCAAGATGAGGACGCGTGGCTTTACGATGGTAGAAGTGTTGGTGGCGATAGCCATCATCGCCATTCTTGCTGCTCTCGGTTCAAGCGCTGTTTTTGCGGGTCTTGCTCGAGCGAAACAGGTTCATTGCACTAGTAACATGCGGCAGATTGGTGTGGCCTTGACGGCACATGCAATAAGCAACAACGGGTTCTTTCCAGAAACAACCCATACTGTAGCGGTGAACAAGGCTTGGATTGCCGCGCTGGAGGACGAAATGGGTCCGAACTACGATGAACTACGCCTTTGCCCAGCAGATCCATTCAGGGAGGAGCGACGGGAGCGGGGAGGAACGAGTTACATTCTCAACAGCTACATCTTTGTGCCCGAAATTGGGCCTTTTGGCGAGGAGCTCAGTTCTCCATGCAACAACATGCAGTGCATTGAAGAGCCCGCCCGCACCTTAATGGCATTCATTGTCTCTGAAGGGCAGACGGTAGAAGCTACGATGGACCATACGCACTCGCGGGGCTGGACGAGAAGCTGGGAGAATGTATTGAGGGATATCCAGCCAGATCGACATCGGACCGGACGGCCAAACGATGACCACTCAAGGGGATCTGCGAATTATCTCTTTATAGACGGCCACGTCGAGACGTGGAAGGCCAGCGACGTGAAGCGACGTATCGAGTCCGGGGAAAACTTTGCCGAGCCTCCGCATTTGAGAGAGGACGCGTAAGTGATGAATAGTAATTGGAATTCCATCAGTGGAGAAAAATTTGGTAGGCAGATTTGGTTGGTCCTCATTACGGCTTTCCTGATTCAGGGGGCGCAAGCTGGGACGCTGCTGAAGCGAATTCACGTTGACCATGCATTTCGCTATCAGGGAAATGAAGAATGGGAGATCGTGATACACGGTAATGATGGAGATGATGACCTCGATCCTGATGAAGCTGTCATGGTGGTGTTCGACAGGCCATTTCCCCAAGAGGGAGGTAGGGCGACTCGGCCATCGAGCGAGCAATGGGATTTTCTGGGGGTTGCTGGGAATGAAGATGTCTGGATCATTCCGCAAAATTTCAACCCTTTTGTCTGGCCGGGGTGGCGGTCAGAGGGGGCCTTTGCGACCTACTACAACGATGATGCAAGGCTGGGGTTTTCCGCTCCCTTCGTTGGCATCTCGGTCGAAAATATCAGCTATTCCGGGCTGGGTGCGGGTCATTACTCAATGTGGAGTAATCAGACGGGGGGAATCACCAAGGTATGGATCTCGACTGCTGATGGAATTTCGGAGAACGATGTTTACTATTTTTCTTCAGGCCATGCCCATACAAATCAAGGTTTCAGCGATCCCGGGGTGTATCGAGTAGCTTATAGAGCTACAGGGTTCCTCGCTAATGATGGGGGAGATCCTCCGGCTGGCACCCGGTTGGTTGCAAGTCAGCTTCAGAGTTTTTACTATGCGGTTGGTAGTTACGCTGAGTGGAAGGCGACCTATTTCGAACCTCATGAGCTGGTGGGGGCGAGCTCCTCCGATCCAGTTCCTGAAGCTACCCGCTATACCGGAGATAGCGATGGAGATGGAATTCCTTTACTCTTGGAATACGCGTTTAACCTTTCTCCGGCTGAATCCGATTATCGGGTTCTCACCCCCGATTCAGGTGAGGGAGGGTTGCCGTCAGTTCGTCTTGATCAGTCCGCCTCACAACCGAGACTGGTTATCGAATATCTACGTCGGAGAGTGGAGGGAGCACCACGCCTCTCCTATTATCCTGAGTTTTCGTCTACCCTCGAATCTGGCTGGGCGCCGGCAGGGGCTGAAAGTGTCTTTCCAGTCGATTCGACCTGGGAACGGGTTGTTGTCGTGGACGAGAGTATTGGCCATGCAGACACGGTGCGTTTTGGCCGGGTTCGAGTGGAGTTACGTTAGGTATTTCCGTCTTTTTCGACAGCGACTCTGCCGAACAAAATCTTAATACTACTGCCGTAGCGCTTCGACTTCATTCCGGGCGACCTTGATGAACACATCGTCGAGATCTTTGCCTTCAAACTGGGACTTAATCTCTCCCGCCGTTCCAGAGGCAAGGATCCTGCCTTGGTGAAGAAAAAGAACGCGGTCGCAGACCTCCTCGATATCTCGCATATTATGTGAGGTATAGAGAATGGCTGGAGAGCGTTCTTTCTGAAGGCGGCGAACGAGTTTGCGCACCTTGTCAGCAATATCGGGGTCGAGAGAGGCGGTGGGTTCGTCGAGCAGGAGGAGTTCTGGATCGTTGAGTAAGGCCTTGGCGAGATTTACCCGGGTACTCTCCCCTGCGGAAAGGCGCCCCGTAACGCTGTTACGAAGGTGGTCGATGCCAAGCATCTCGAGAAGCTCTTCGATTTTCTCTCTTGGATTTTTAACTCCGTAGAGCCCGGCGAAGACCCGAAGGTTCTGCCAGACCTTGAGGTTCGAGGGGAGGTTGGCGTAAGTCGTGCAGAAATTAGTGCGCCTTAGAATCTCGATCCGGTGGTTCTGGAGGTCCTTCCCGAAGACCTCGATACTTCCCTCGTTGGGAATGGTCAGACCGAGAATCATGTTCATGACAGTGGTCTTTCCGGCACCGTTGACCCCTAGAAGACCGAGGACCTCACCGGCTTGGACATTCAGGTCAAGGCCGTCGACGGCAACGATGTCTTCAAAGCGCTTAGTCAGGGAGCGAGCCTGAAGTAGGGGAGGGGTCATGAGGCGAGAAGTTCTTGAGCAGCCGGGGAGGGGCCTAGTGGAGAAGCTTTGCCCGGATCGAGTCGGTGACCTGCTTCGGGTTGGCCTTGCCCTTTGAAGCCTTCATGACTTGCCCCGTGAGCCAGTTGACGAGTTTTTCGTTACCGCCTTGAATCTCAGATACCTTGTCTGGGTTGGCCGCGATGGCTTCGTCGATGAGTGCATCAACCGCTCCGGTGTCAGCGGGTTCAAATCCGAGATCCTTGGCAACCTCTGCAGGGTTCCGGGAGGGATTTGCCCAGAGTGAATTGAAAACCTCGCGAGCCTGATTGTTGGAAATCGCTCCTTCCTCGATGAGGTCTACCGTCTTGGCCAGTTTCTCAGCAGAGAGGGGAGAGGCTTCAGGAGAAAGGTCGTCTTCATTGAGATGCCGGAGAAGAGTGTTGATTACCCAATTGGCAATTTTCTTGGGAGGTGCCTGCGATGCTTTCACAGCGTTTTCGAAGTAGTCTGCAAGTGAGCGATCAGAGGAAAGAACAAAGGCATCATAACTCGTCACCTCATAATCCTTCTCAAAACGTGCCGATTTAGCCGCAGGAAGCTCGGGAACATGATCCCGCATTCGCTTAACAATTTCTGCCGTCCGGATTGGAAGGAGATCGGGATCAGGGAAATATCGATAGTCGTGGGCGTCCTCCTTACCTCGCATGAACTCGGTGACACCAGCATCATCATTCCATCGCCAGGTCGCTTGTGCGTGCGACCCACCTTCCTCGAGGACTCTGATCTGACGCTCAATTTCGTGGTGAAGAGCGCGCCGCACGGCAGAAATGGAGTTCATATTCTTGAGTTCGATCTTGGTGCCCAGCTTATCGGTGCCTCTTTTACGAACAGACACATTAACGTCACAGCGCAGTTGCCCCTTTTCCATATCAGCATCCGAGATTTCTCCATAAATGAGGATTTGCTGAAGAGTCTTGAGGTAGGCGAAAGCCTCTTCCGGTGTTTCGATTTCGGGTTCAGAGACAATTTCCATGAGAGGAGTTCCGGCACGATTGAAATCGATTACGCTGGAATTCGCCAAGTGAGTGGATTTGGCGACGTCCTCCTCAAGATGGATACGAGTCAGTCCTATTTTCTTTCCCGGGTGAGCAATGTTCTGCTGATAATCTTTAGGATAACTGTGGTCTGGCAGTGGGACGGAGCCTCCAAGGCAAAGAGGTAGATCAAATTGTGAGATCTGGTAGTTCTTAGGCATGTCAGGATAGAAATAATTTTTTCTATCCCACTTGGATATTTCGGGAGTCGTGCAATCGAGAAGAAGTCCGGCTAGAATCGTCTGCTCAATCGCGGCCTTGTTGAGAACTGGAAGAGCGCCCGGAAGGCCCATGCAGGTTGGGCAGACATTGCTATTTGGCTCTTCTCCAAAGCTGGTTCTGCATGAACAGAACATCTTGCTCCTGGTGTTGACCTGGCAGTGGACTTCAAGCCCGATAGTAGCGATATAGTCCTTGTGCATCGACAGGAAAGGGAAGGCAACGTTGCTTTGTGACTACGAATTGTGAGGCCCGAGGGAGATAAGTGCAAGGGCGGGGACTAGGGTGGGGGATCCGCCTGCCCAATCAAGGGAGAACCTTGTCGGATAGCACGGTGGTCCGCTGCGAAGCTCAGGCTTTAATTATTTTCCTGATCCGGTAACAAACCAATAGCGGCTTCGATATCAAGATCCTCTAACTTGGCACGAGCGCTTTCTTCCGCACAGACTTCCTTGATTGAGTCGGAATGGAGTAATCGAGCAGTTTGCCCCTGACTATAGAGGGCTTTCAGCTGAGCTTTCTGTTCCGTAAGAAGATAATTAATCTGAGCCTGCTTAGCTGCTGCCCGGACATCTGCCTTCAAGTTTGCGCGGGTCCACACTCTCTCGTTGTCCACAAGAAGGGTGAGCTTGGAGAGGTTTGCGCGGGCTCGATTGTTTATAAGGTCCAGTTTATCAATATGAAATCGTCCAGCTTGGCTGGCATCCAGTTTCCGCTTCAGTTTCGAAAGAGCAGGTTGAGTGGGCAGCTTGGCGAGGCGGTCTTCGGGACTTGATGCATTTAGCCATTCCTTGCTTGAGAGAGCGGCCCTTACCCATTCCAGTTCAGAGAGGGTGCCCGCGTAGCGGATTCCAGAAAGGCAGCACCACGTGAAGGCAATCCCCATGACAAAGCCGAGGATGCCTCCGCCTGGGGTGAATTTTCTTTTTGCGCCCTCTTTAGGCTTCGATGGCGTCAGTATAATTCCAAACAGGGCGCGGGCGACAAAGAAGGACGCAAATCCAATAATGAGACCTACCGCTCCCGCCATCCATGGGTCTGGATCGTCAATCAGTTTTCCAGCCCATGACAAGCCGTTCTGAAAGCCCCAGAATCCAGCCCCAGCTCCCACCGAGAGCGCAACAAGGCCAAAGGTCATGCGAATAAATCCCTTAAGCAGTCCGACAATAATGAACGCGATGATAATGAGCCCGAGGACGCCGTAAATCGTGAGGTCAGAGGAGGAGATCTCGAGCATATCTGAATAGAAAAGAAATTATTGAGACGCAGCAGATACTTCACCGCATTGAGCTCTATGACGGAGCAGGTGATCACAGAGGACCAGAGTGGTCATTGCCTCGATCATGGGAACAGCGCGGGGAAGAACACAGGGGTCATGCCTACCACGACCTTTCAGTTCTGTGTCAGAGCCCGTGTTGCTGACGGTTGCCTGTTCGGTCATAATAGTCGCTGTTGGTTTGAAGGCGACCCTGAACAAGATAGGCTCTCCGTTCGAGATGCCTCCCTGAATACCGCCGGAGTGATTCGTTTGAGTCCTCACGCGGCTATCCTCCATGTAGAAGTGATCGTTGTGTTCCTTTCCCGTGAGTAAGGTGCCCTTGAACCCGGATCCGATCTCAAATCCCTTAGTTGCAGGGAGGCTCATCATCGCTTTAGCGAGTTCGGCCTCTAACTTGTCGAATACGGGCTCTCCGAGGCCTGGGGGGCAACCGCGAACGACGGCTTCGATTGTTCCACCGAGGGAGTTCCCCTCGCTCCGGGCCTTCTTGATCAAGGAAATCATTTCTTCGACTTTGGAGGGGTCTCCAGTTCGCACGATATTGTCCTCAATCTGCTCAGAGTTGATGGATTCAGGATCCACATTGGCTTCCAAGTCCTGAATAGAGGAAACCCATGCGAGCACTTCGATTCCCGGAGCCAGGGCGTTGAGGACTTGTCTGGCGACTGCAGCCGCGGCAACGCGCCCTATGGTTTCGCGTGCGGAGGCTCTGCCCCCACCTTGCCAATTTCGAACTCCATACTTTGCGTCGTAAGTATAGTCCGCATGGGAAGGCCGGTATTTCGTGGCCATCTCCTCATAGGCCGCGGGACGAGCATCCTTATTTCGAACCAGAATGGCGATGGGGGAGCCCAAGGTTACGCCCTCGAAGACCCCTGACAAGATTTCGCATTCATCAGCCTCATCCCGGGGGGTCACAATCTCACTCTGACCTGGTCGTCGTCGGTTCAGTTCACGCTGGATCTGCTCTTCGGCGAGAGGGATCCGTGGAGGGCATCCATCGATCACGACTCCTACCCCGCCGCCATGGGATTCACCCCAAGTAGCGATATGAAAGCAACGACCGAGGAAACTAGACATCGGGAGCAGTTTAAGGGTATAAGATTATCAAGGCAATCCCTGCTTCGGAATGATTGGGTATGGCGTCTCCGGACGGGTTATTGAGTGATCGGTCGCTTTCCCTTGTTCGGGGTAAACCCCATGGTAGAGTCCTCTGTTGTAGTGCCTGAGCAGGCTAATAAATTGTTACTGGATTGCCCGGTTCTCGTGTTGAATCGCCTTTGGCAGCCGATTCATACCTGCTCAGTGAAGCGGGCAATCAGGCTCGTTTGTCTCGGTCATGCTCAGATCGTCCAAACTGATGGAGACGCCCGGTATCAGACTCACGACCTGATTTCTTGGGCGGAGCACTCCTCCGGGCATTTGGCTGGTGAGTTAATCAGGACCGTGCGCCATGCGTTCCGAGCCCCTAGGATTATCGTGCTGGCACTTTACGACAGGATACCCCGGAAAGAGGTGAAGTTTACCCGACAAAACGTGTTTCTTCGGGACGATTTTGTCTGTCAGTATTGTGGGAAGAGGTTTGGGGACCGTGAGCTCAACCTTGATCATGTTGTACCACGGGATAAGGGAGGCAAAACTACGTGGGAGAATATCGTCACTTCCTGTATCCGCTGCAATACCAGGAAAGCCAATAAGTTGGCCTATGAAGTGGGGATGAACCTGCTGCGGAAGCCAAAGGCTCCGCGTTGGCGGCCGATATTTGGAAAGCGTCCGGAACTTTCCGAAGATGAGAGCTGGGCGCAGTTTCTCCAGCCTGATCGGGAAAGAGTGAAAGTTAGCGGCTGAGTGTTCGGTGAGAAAGTTTCCCTCTCCTAGCCTCCTATAAGCCAGAGGATGGGATTGGGCCAGAATCCGAGGAGGATAGTAAGTGCAGTCAGGCTCAGTATGACGAATCGGCTGATCCGGGGAACTGGAAGCTCTTTCTCATGAGCAGGTTCCCGCCAGTAGATGGCACGGACGACTTTGAGGTAATAGTAGAAGGAGGCAGCGACACCGATGAAGCCGATGCCAATACCCAGCCAGAGAACCTTGTTGGCGGAAGCGGAGCTGATCGCCAGTTGAAAAGCGAAGAATTTCCCAATGAAGCCCGCAGTGAGGGGAAGGCCTGCGAGAGCTGAGAGAAGGATCGTGGCACAGACCGCGAGGGAAGGGTTTCGACGGCCGAGTCCATCAAAAGCTGAGATTTCGTCGCTGTCGTCGGCATTGCGCACGACTACGAGGACAAAAAAGGCTCCCAAGGTGATCACAAGGTAGGTTGCGAGGTAGAGTGAGACAACCTGATGTGTGCTGAGAGAACCAGCATCGCCAGGATGCCACGCCGCTATGGCCAGAAGGAGAAATCCCGCATGGGCGATCGAGGAGTAGGCGAGAAGACGCTTGAAGTTGGTTTGCCCAAGTGCGGCTAGATTACCTACCAGAAGAGTAAGCCCGGCCATGATGAGGACAATAAGTGTTGTCTGACTTTTTGTGATCTCTGAGTTGAAGAAGGGTTCGAGGATTCGCAGGGCGACGATGAATCCTGCTGCCTTTGATCCAACCGAGAGAAATGCAGTAATTGGGGTAGGCGCTCCCTGATACACATCAGGAATCCAGAGGTGCATGGGCGCTGCTCCAATCTTAAAGGCAAGGGATAGAAGCATTAACGAAAGCCCAAAGAACAGAGGCGAAGGATTGGCTGCGAGCGCCGAATCGGGGTCAGAAATTGCAATCCCGATCTCGGCGAGATTTGTGGTATGGGTTACGCCATAGATCCAGGCGATTCCATAGACAAGGAAGCCAGTAGACAGGGCCCCGAGGATTAAATACTTCACGCCGGCCTCAAGGGATCCGACTTGGCGACGCATGTAGGCCACCAGAATGTAGAAAGTGATGGTGACTAGTTCCAGAGAGACAAAAATGGAGACAAGGTCTCTGGCCGAGGCCATCCACATCATGCCCGCACACGCAAACACCGGGAGAGCGTAGAATTCACCTGTGCCGTGGTCAGTTCCGGGCTCTTCCGTGAACTGGTTCAAGACCTTGCGGTAATCATAGGCCATGAGGAGGACTAGGATCGTGGCCACGATGGCAAGAATCTTGAAGAAAACGGCCCAGTTGTCATATATGTAGAAGCGGGCTAACTCAGCATTGTCGGTAGGAGGAGTAACCGCGAAATAGAGGGGAACAAGAGTAAAGGCGAGCCCTCCTATCGAGACCCTCCGGACCAGTTCTCGACTGACTGATTTTCCAAAAGCCTCAATCAAGAGCAGAATGAGGCCGAGGATGACGACAGTAGCTTCTAACCAGTAGGCAGGCATGACGTAATTCTCAGTTGGCCAGCATGGCTTGCCGGGGTTGAGGTTTGGGGTCCGGCAGGAGTGCCGGTTCCAAGGGCTTTTGCACTTCGGAAGGTTCGGAAGCGCCGCTTCCGGAGTTTTCCAGAAGACCGAGAAGGAGATTGGGAAAGAGTCCAACTATCACCAGAACAAAGGCAAGAAAGATTGCGGGTCGACGGTCTTTGGAGGAAAGATCTTCGGCGTTTTCGATGTGCGATCCCCCCGGACCCTGAAAAGTCCTACGGTAGGCTCGCAGCATGTAGACAGCGCTGATCACCAGGCCCCACAGGGCTATAATCGTAGCGATCTGTACTGATCCCAGCCCGCTGCCTGCCTGCCAGCCCTTGAACCCGGCAATGAAGACCATAACCTCTCCGGCAAAGTTCGCGAGACCGGGAAGTCCTATGGATGCCATGGCCGCGAGCCCGAAGAGAAATGCCAGCTTGGGTGTGTGGCTAGCCAGCCCTCCGAGGTTTCGCAGGTCGAGGGTCCCCGTTTTCTTCTCGAGACGATCGGTAAGGCCGAAAAGCATGGCGATGGTCACTCCATGGGCGAACATGAGGAGGATTGCCGCAGGCATTGCCACAGGGTTTTCCGTCTGTGCACCAGCCTCAATCAGAGCAGCAAAGGCAAGGAAGATGTAGCCCATGTGCATGACGCTTGAGTTGCCCAGCATGAGATCAAGGCGCTTCTGGTTGATGGTCACAAATCCAACCCAGAGTATATTGCCGATGAGAAGAACGATAACCAGGTTGAGCCAGTGACTCATCCCCTCTGGAACGAGCGGGTGGAGTCTCAGTAGGCCGTAGAGACCGAATTTCTTTAGGACGCCGGCATGCAACATGGAAATAGGAGCGGGGGCACTGGCGTAGGTTGGTGCTGCCCATGAATGGAAAGGGAAGAGAGATACCAGAGTGCCAAAGCCAATAATGAGAAAGAGGGCGATGCCCGGCTGGTCTTCGGCCGGAATGGATGTCTTGAGCAAGTCCTCGAAGGCCAGGCTGGAAGTTCCGCTGGCCGCTGTGAGCCAGAGTAGTCCAGCAAGAAGCACGATTGATCCAAACGCCAAGTAGATGGTTGCCTTCCACGCAATGATTTTACGTTCTCCACGACCAAGAATTCCTATCATTAAGAAGGTAGGGACCAGTGCGAGTTCGTGAAACGCGTAGAAGAAAAAGAGATCAGTCGAAATAAACGCACCGACAGCCCCTGCCGCGACGAGAAGAAGAGAGATGTTCCAGAGGCTCTCATGGCGCTTTTTGCAGGAACCGGTACGGGCAGCCGCGAATGCCACTACGACCGAAAGAAGCATCATGATGACGCTCATTCCGTCGTAGAGCCCCAGACCGAGACGGATTTCGGGTTTGCTGAGCACAACCGGTGCGATGGATAGTCCATCCCGGATACCCATGGCCCATAATCCTGCGAGAAGGATACCAGTTGCGAGCATCAGAGCAGTTGCCAGCCTCGCTGTTGCTCCCGGATCCCGACCCCTGAGAATCGCAATGACTCCAATGAGTGGTATTAAAAGAAGGCAGGCAGTCATGGGTTCCTAGCGAGCGAATACGGTGAGATAGATAATCAAGATGATGCCTGCTCCGAAAAGGAATGCATACCCCTGCAGATTTCCACTCTGGAGCTTCCGGAAAAGATTGCCGACTCCGGATGCGGTTCTCACCAAGCCCCCGACGAGGAGATTTCCGATAATGAAATCATCGAGGAAGTGAACAACTATGGCGACTGCGTTCTGGAAGACCCGGACTAGGACCAGATAAACCTCGTCGAAGTAGAACTTGTTGCGGAAAATTTTGAATATTGTGTTTCCTTCGAGGGGGTCGGCATCCCGGCCCCGGTAGACAAGGATGCCGCTGCCTATTCCTACTAGGAGAGCGGCCAGAGAGATCAGGAATACTGGATTGGCCAGGCTGAAAGAATGAGAGGGGTGATGAAATGCTGGCGATAATGTTTCCGCGACGGGAGTAAAACCTGCGATAACCGCCATGCAGGAGAGCGCGAACAGTGGATAGAGCATGAGAGGTGGAACCTCCTTGGCTGCTTGGGCACCATGTCCTCTGCCCTTGCCGAGAAAGGCGACAATGAAGAGGCGCGTCATGTAAAATGGAGTCAGGGTGGCAACAATGATCGCCAGCCAGAAGAGAACGGGCTGATCGTGGTGAGCCGCCTCAAGAATCTGTTCCTTAGACCAGAAACCGGAAAGCGGGTAAATGGCCATAAGAGCCGCGGTTCCAACAGCAAAAGTGACTGTGGTCTTACGCATTCTCTGGAAGAGCCCTCCCATCTTCCAGATGTTCTGTTCGTGATGGCACGCATAAATCACTGCTCCCGAGCCAAGAAAGAGTAGAGCTTTGAACCACGCGTGGGTGTACAGGTGAAACATCCCGGCTTCGGCGCTGTGCTCTCCCGCAAGTCCTACGGCCATCACCATGTAGCCGAGTTGAGAAAGGGTGGAGTATGCCAAGACCCGTTTGATGTCGTCCTGCTGAGTGGCCATCAAAGCGGCCAGAAGGGAGGTAATCCCACCAATCCACGCTATGGTAGTTCCAGCGAACCCCTCAAAAATTTCGATGCCGGCTGAGAGCTGTAACCGGAACAGCATGTAAACTCCGGCGGCGACCATGGTCGCAGCGTGAATCAGGGCGGATACCGGAGTGGGCCCTTCCATGGCATCAGGTAGCCAGACGTGGAGCGGAACTTGCGCAGATTTCCCCAGTGCTCCACAGAAGACAAGAAGGACCGCAATCCCGGTAAGCGTGCTGCTGTTTTGCGCTATCACTGTTGTGCTCTCCGACATCTCCCTGAAGGCAAAGGTTCCAAGGATGCCCCAGAGCATGAGAATGCCGATCATGAAGCCGAAGTCACCGATTCGATTGACAAGAAACGCCTTCTTCGCGGCTTCAGCAGCTGAATTCTTTTGGAACCAATGACCGATGAGAAGGTAGGAGCTGAACCCGACCAGCTCCCAGAAGATAAACATCATGATGAAGTTGCTCGCGAGTACGATGCCTGTCATCGAAAACATGAAGATGGAAAGTCCGGCAAAATAACGGGCTCGTGCCTCGTCCTCCTTCATATATGCCAGTGAGAAAAGATGAACTAGCAGGCCAACACCTGTCACCACGATCATCATGCCGCGTGAGAGGTCATCGATGATCAGACCGATCTCGATGTGAAAGCTCCCAGCCGTTGCCCATTGAACCGCTAAAGTTCTGTCCTCGCTTCCGAGCATGACAAGTGCAATCACAAAGGTCGTGGCAGCAGATCCCACCGACATTCGGACAGCTATTCCGGCCATCTCCCGCAGCAACAGCTGGATCACCGCTGCAGAGCAGAGCGGGAGCAGCAAAATCGACCAGGAGAAAAATTCGGGCATGGCTAAGAGTTCCTAGGAGTTGGGATAAGTTCGAAGGTTCTTTGATTCGGAGGGTTTCTCTGGTCGAGCTTTCATCCTCTCATGGAGGTGAGTTCTTTTACGTCAACTGTCTGGCGAGCGCGGTAGAGAGCAACGATGATCGCAAGTCCAACTGCGACCTCCGCCGCGGCAACGGTAATAATGAAAAAGACCAGCACCTGACCGTTGTAATCGGGCAGTCCATTCTCTCCGGTATTGAAACGGGAAAACGCTACCAGAGTGAGGTTTGCGGCGCTCAGCATGAGCTCGAGGCACATGAAGATAACGATAATGTTACGGCGAATGAGTACTCCGGCCAGCCCGATGGCGAAGAGGAGTCCAGAGATGAAAAGGTATTCTTGAAGAGAGGCCATCGTTTAGCTTTCAGGCCCTCCGGATTTAGATTGTTTCCTCTTCAAAGAGAGCGCAACGACTCCGACGGTTGCCACGAGTAGAAGGACCCCAATGATCTGCAGAGGAAAGTTGTATCCCGGCGTTCGGATGGAGGCGTTGTCACCCTTGTGACCAAAGAGCGTGAGGCCGATAAGGTTTACATCTGGCAGCGATTTTTTTTGTAGGCTGTTGTATATTTCCGATTGGTTGTCCGGGTCGCGCTCATGGTCGTAAAAGCTTTCCGCGGCATCTTGGAGAGGAAGCGCTTTCGGGTCCCCACCACGAACTTCAGACAGCACTGTTGATAGTTGGATGACAAAAGAAAAAGGGATGATTAAGCCCCCTACCAAGATCAGTGGGCTTGATCGCTTAAAGGCAGAGGGGGCCTTCAAATCCAAAAGCATGATGATAAAAAGAAAGAGCACCATGATCGCTCCTGCGTAGACAAGGATCTGGATGATCCCCACGAAATAGGCATTCAATCCGATAAAAAGAGCTGCGAGGCCAACGAAGGAGCCGACCATGGAAATCGCGGAGCTCACCGGGTTGCGAAAGCACACGAGAGCGATTGCTCCAATGACGGATACAGCAGCGAACGCGTAAAAGAAAACAGGCATGCCTATAAGATAAATCCTTCTAGCGTCTCACTGTCCGAGTTTTCCTCAGAGGATTCGATTAGGCCAACAGTAACGGGGTGCCTCATTATTTCAGCTCGTTCCATTTGTTGACCAAACCTTCCCGAATGCCTCCGATTTCGTATAGGCGTTTCTTGTCGTTGACCATTTCCCCGCGGGTTGTGCCGGTCATAGCATAGTCCTGCCTGAGGAAAATGGCCTGTTCGGGGCATACTTCCTCACACATTCCACAGTAAATGCAGCGAATCATGTCGATATCGAATTTCTGCGGCGCCTTCTCCACCTTTGCCCATGGGTCTTCGGACTGGATTTCACCGGGCGTGATAGTTATCGCCTTTGGGGGGCAGATGAATTCACAGAGTTGACAGGAGACGCATCGCTCTCGTTTCTGTTCATCTGTGACTAGAGCGGGAACTCCTCGATAGTAGTCGGGTAGTTGGTCGTCCCACTTCTGTTCAGGATACTGCATGGTGACTCCCAGGCCGGATGTTGCCAAGGATTTGCCGCCCTGAGCCTTTCCGCGGAGCGATTCCATGGCGTGCTTTAGCGTAATGATCAAGCCCTTGAGGATCGCTGGCAAATAGAGGTGCTCATACCAATGCAGCTTCGGGCGTTTGACTTTGACGGTGGCCATCAGGAAGGGGAGGTGGAAGATCTTTGGATTTAAATAAAAAAAGGAAGAGGGGATCGAGGGATAATCATGTAACCTTCGCCTTGCGTTTGATTTCGTTCGCCTTCGTTATGAAGAACATCAGTAAAGCGATGATGATCAGGGCTGGTAATCCGAAAAGAAACGTGTTGAGGATGCCGATATGTGGGGCTGCCATGATCAGGGCGGCCAAGAAGATGTTAAAGAGAGCTAACTCAAAAAATACGACCCACCCCAATTTCATAAGTTGGTCGTAACGAAAGCGCGGAACGGTCCAGCGCACCCAGATGAAGAAAATAATGAAGGCTACCGTCTTAGCTAGAAAGGCTCCCATGTGAATGAAACCCGCATACCATTTCCAGTTGCCTTCCGCGGTCTGCAGCAACGAGCTATCCAAGCCGAACCCAAGCGACCACCCACCAAAGAATACGGTTACAATAAGGGCAGAACCAACAATCATGGCTGCATATTCACCCATGAAAAAGAGAGCGAATTTCATGGACGAATATTCGGTGTGATAACCACCGACGAGTTCGGTTTCGCATTCAGGGAGATCGAAGGGCATTCGATTCGTTTCGGCGAAAATAGAAGTCGTAAATACAAAGAAGGAGATCCCCATGGGCAGGAGGAGGAGCCATTGTTGCGAGCTGTTCTGCCAGTATCCTTCGTGGATCAGGGTTCCGCTTTCATTCCAGAGTGGGAGGAGAAGCCATCCGTTGGATGCCTGATATGCGACAATATCACTGAGGTTGAGTTTTCCAAAAAAGAGGAGAACAGGAATAAGCGAAAGGCCCAGAGCAATCTCGTAGGAGATCATCTGAGCACATGAACGCACCCCGCCGAAGAATGGATACTTCGAGTTTGAGGCCCAACCTGCAAGAGTGATTCCGTATACGCTGAGGGAAGCAATCGCGAAAATGAACAGCGGCCCGACCCCAATATCGGCAATAACCATCTTAACCTCATATCCGAATATGGTGACGGCACTTCCGAAAGGAACCACACACAGGCTGATGAATGCGGGAGCAGCGGTAAAGGCCGGCGCCATCCAATAGAAAGATTTTCGGACGTGAGCCGGGGTGAAGTCCTCCTTCAAGAGTCCTTTTATCCCATCGGCGAGGGGCTGGATCAGACCGAAGAACTTTAAATCCTTTTTGAAACCAAAAAGAGTGGTGGGGATGCCGACCCTGTTTGGGCCAACCCGATCCTGGAGCACAGCGGATACCCTGCGCTCCGCGTAAGTAGAGTAGGCCACGAGGGGAAGCACCACCAGAAAGGTGAATCCAAAAATTTTGATGGCGGAGGCGATAATGAAAGCGAGATCCATGGGAATCAGTTCGAGTATCTAGCCAACAATTTCCCCCGCAGTAATCCGGGCCTTTTCTGACTCAAGGAGAGGGATGCTCTCTCCGGTTTCCACAATAGGGATTCCAAGGTCACTGATCTTTGAAAGAGTCAGGTCTTCAAATTCCTCTACCTCGTCTGCGATTTCACCGAAGACCTCCTCCAGCAGGTATCGCGAGGGTTCGTCCGGAGAAAGGGCCTTAACCAGATCTCGAAGGATTTCCCAATCATCCATTGCTCCGGGCGGTGGGGAAATTGCCTGGTTGAGTCGCTGGAGTCGTCCAGTGATGTTCACCAAGGATCCTCTTTTTTCAGCAAAACCTGCACCGGGAAGAACAACATCGCTGGCCTTGGCGGTTTTGTTGGTCAGGATATGGTTTGATACGAGAAAATCTAAATTGGCAAGGTCGTCAGCCTTAAACTGAGCGTCTCCCAGAAGGTCTTCGTAGAAAACAATTAGCGCTTTGATTTTGCCAGTCACCACTCCCTGACGGATTGACTCAAGCTTGGCGTAAGGGTTTCTGGAGGCCCAGATCAGCTTTGCGCCTGAAGTGTTGGGATTTCTGTCAGCAGAAATCAGTTTTCCGTCGGACTCTCCGACCCTTGGAACCAAGGAGAGGAGGTCTGTTTCAAGCGTATCAGCAAGCCGCCGGAGAAGATAAAGTTCCTCGTTTGTCATGCGGCCGGAGCCAATCACGGCTATCTCTTCCCCTTTGAACCTGGACAATTCCTCAGCGGTCTTTGCGATTGCACCGGGCCAGTCGGAAATTTCGTGCTTCGATCCGATTTTCACGAAAGGATCGCCGAGGCGGGTTTCTGCGTGCAGGTAGTGAAAGTTAAGACGGTGACTGTCTGGCATCCATGAGGAATTCACCTCATTGTTTTCCCTTGGAGTTATCCGGAAAACTTCGTTGCCCCGGGTCCAGATGACCGTGTTGCATCCTGTGCCGCAGTTTACGTCAATGCTCTTGGTTTCCTTCAGGAACCACACTCTCATCTGGAAGCGGAAATCGTTTGAGGTGAGGGCTCCCACCGGGCAAATGTCTGCGGTATTGAGTGAGTAGTTGTTGTCCAGACGACGTCCTGGATGGACTGTCAGAGTTGTGTGAGTGCCTCGATCTATGAACCCGAGAACGGGATCATCGGCTACCTCATCCATGAAGCGGATACACCGGCTGCACATGATGCAGCGTTCATCATCGAGCCTGATGCGAGGACCAATCTCGACATTCTTAGGCTTCTTGACTTTCATTTCCTCAAATCTTGAGGAACCTCGCCCGTGTTCGACAGAGAACTCCTGAAGGCTGCATTCACCAGCCTGGTCGCAAATAGGGCAGTCGAGGGGGTGATTGATCAGGAGAAATTCCATCACCCCGTTACGGCATTCTTCCACAAGTTCGCCTGTGGTGCGGATTCCCATGTTTTCAGTAACGGTGTTAGCGCATGCTATAACGGGTCGGGGCATCCATGAGATCTGCTGATAGCCGTCATCCTCATAGTGGGGGGATTCACCCGGAGGAGGGCGATTCGGCATGCCCATTTGGACGAGGCACATCCGGCAGTTTCCGGGTGATGAAAGCTTGGTGTGGTAGCAGTAATGGGGAACCTCTTTTTCAGCAATTTTGCATACCTCAATCATCCGGGTGCCGGCGGGAACCTGAACCCAGGTGCCATCGACCTGCACATTAACCAGACCTTTTTCTGCAGCGAGGTCCTTGGGCAGCTTTTCAGCGGTTGCTGGAGCGGAGTCTGCCATGAGTCAGATGCGTGCGGAACCTTCCATTCGGTTCGGTTGAAAATATGCATGGAGGAACGAATAGCGACAAGCGCACTTTGTGAAATTTTTCACAAGCGGCATAAGTTCCTTATTTTCTGTATATTGCATCATTATGTCCCGTGGGCTTAGGTCCTCGCTTCAGGAACTTCCAACCGGAGCAGGGGCTTCCTTGAGGTAGCGCCTCTGTGCTTCCTGTTCCGGGTTCCGGCTAATACCGACATCATCCTTGGCCGTGTCTGCAAGGAGTTCATCTCGGAACTTGTCTATCATGCCTTCAACAGGCCATGAGCAGGCTTCCCCGAAGGCGCAGATCGTGCGGCCATCAATCTGGTACGCGACTGACTCGAGGGTGTCGAGGTCTGTGGGGGTTGCTTGTCCTCCCACCAGACGATCAGTGATTTTTTTCATCCAAGTGGATCCCTCGCGGCAGGGTGTGCACTGGCCACAACTTTCGTGAGCATAGAACTCATTAATATTGTTCAAAACCCACGACATCCTACGGGAATCATCCATAACGATAACTCCTCCGGACCCTGCCATTGACCCACACGCTGCCATTGTGTCAAAATCTAAAGGGATTTCATCGAAGGTGATTTCCCGTTTGTCTGATCCCGGCGGACTGGAGACATTGTAGGTGTCTGAACATCGTAGGATCTTCGCCGATGATCCTCCGGGAATAACTGCCTTGAACGTTCGCCCTTCGAGGGGGCCACCGCACACATCATGAAGGAGCTCTCCCATCGTCATCTTGCCGACCTCGATCTCGTAGTAACCTGGCTTTTTTACATCGCCTGAAACGCAGAGGATTCGCGTTCCGGTGTTACGCGGCGTGCCAATATCAGCGTAAGCCTTCCCACCCATTTCAATAATGTGCTTCACGTGGCACAGGGTTTCTACGTTATTGACGATCGTCGGGCACATATAAAGGCCCATCGCGGCGGGGAAGTAGGGAGGCTTGATGCGGGGGTAAGGACGCTTTCCTTCAAGGGATTCGATCAACCCAGTCTCCTCACCGCAAATGTAAGCACCGGCTCCCCGATGGACATAGAATTCGCAACTGAAGTTAGTTCCACAGATGTTTTTACCCAGAAAACCTGCTTTCTTCGCTTCCTTGATGGCTTTTTCGACGATCTCTGCAGCTTCTGGAAATTCTTCGCGGATGTAGATGTATGCAACTTTGGCACCAACCGCGAAGCAGGATATAACCATGCCCTCGATAAGTTGGTGAGGGTCTTGATGAACAATGTAGCGATCCTTGAATGTTCCGGGTTCGGACTCGTCGCAGTTGCAGATCAAGTAGACCGGCTTTTTGTTTTCGGGTGGAATAAATCCCCATTTCACTCCAGTTGGGAAGCCGGCTCCTCCACGTCCCCGGAGCCCTGAGTCTTTTACTTCCTGTGTGACCTCGCCAGGCTCCATTCGCAGAGATTTCTCAAGGGACTTATAGCCCCCTTCAGAAACATATTTTTTCAGCGAGGCATTCCAACCCTTCCGGTCGATGTTCCGAAAGATCAGGCGACGTTCAAGTTCATGAGGCTCTTTGCCCTCGATATAGGTAACTTTTGGCATTCTGACCGACTACTTGTAGCTCTTAAGAAGTTCCGATGCTTTCTCTGCAGGAAGGTCCTCGTGAAAGTCATTGTTCACCAGGCACACCGGTGCCGTCCCGCAGGACGCAAGACATTCTGCGAATTCCACCGACCAGGTTCCACAGGGAGACACCGCGACAGGGTTGTGGTGCGAGGTCTGAGATCGGTCGATTCCGGCCAGTTCGCAAATTTTGTCCATGAGTTCGTAACTTCCACCCATAGCGCAGCTCAGGGTCCGGCAGACCCGGATATGATATTTACCCGGAGCATGCTGGCGCAGTCCCGGGTAGAAGGTCACAACCTCTGCGACCTTGATGGGCTCCAGATCGAGTTTTGTTGCTACCCACTCTATGGCATCCGAGGAAATATAGCCGAACTTCGACTGCACGATGTGTAGAAGAGGGAGAACAGCTGAGCGTTTATGTTCAGCGGGATACTGCCGGATACGTGCGTTTGCCTCTCTTTCGATGGTGCTGTCGACCTCGAAAGGGGGGTGATGCTTTGTCCCGCTGGTCTCATGAGAAGTGACCTGGTCGGTAAGGATTGTTTGAGGCATGGTGTTAACTCGCCGAGGGAGTGGCTATTCAGACACTTCGGATTTTCATCGGTCACACTCTCCCATTACGAAGTCGAGAGAGCCCAGAATAGTTGGAATGTCAGAGACCATGTGGTCAACGAGGAGGTCGGAAAGAATCGAGAGGTTTACGAAGGAAGGAGCTCGGATTTTCAACCGGTGAGGGACCCCTCCTCCCTTGGAATTAATGTAGAATCCTAGCTCACCCTTGGGGTTCTCGGCGCCAAAATAAACCTCGCCTTCCGGAGCCTCTATTCCCTGTGTGGCAACGATAAAATGGTGAATGAGTTCCTCCATTTTCATCATGACTTTTTCTTTGTCAGGAAGACTACTTTTGGTGTCTACAACATTGACTGGGCCATCAGGTAGAGTGTCGAGAACCTGTCTCACAATGGAGATGGATTGCTTCAACTCTTCCATCCGGACGAGATAGCGGTCGTAGCAATCCCCCAGTTCTCCAACCGGCACATCAAACTCGTAATTTTCGTAGCCGAGGTACGGGCGGTCTTTCCGCAGGTCACGGCTGGGTCCAGAAGCGCGAAGGTTCGGGCCTGTCAGACCGTAGGAGATAGCAGTCTCAGCGGATATGATCCCCACATCCTTCGTCCGAATCAGGAAAATTTTGTTTCTAGTGAGAAGTCTGTCTACTTCATCCACCGTGTTTTCGCATTCTTCAAGGAAGGTGCGGACATTGTCGGTGAAGCCTTCGGGAAGGTCGCGGATCTGACCGCCAACTCGTGTGTAAGAGGTGGTGAAGCGGGCGCCCGTGAGTTGCTCAGAAAGGTTGTAAATCTTTTCCCTCTCGGTAAAGGTGTAGAGGAAGACGGTCATTGCTCCCACATCCATTGCGTAGACACCAACTCCGAGGAGGTGGGAGGAAATGCGGGCAAGTTCGCAGGCGAGGACGCGGATCGCTTGGCCCCGGGGCGGAAGCTCCCATCCCATCAACTTTTCCACTGCGCAGGCATACGCCACGTTGTTGGCCAAGGGCGCGAGGTAATCCAGCCGATCCGTGTAGGGAACAAACTGGTTGTAATGCATGTTCTCAGCAATCTTCTCGTCACCCCGGTGAAGGAAGCCGATATCCGGGGCGGCCTTGGTAACTACCTCACCGTCGAGCTCCAGAATGAGACGGAGAACCCCGTGGGTGGCCGGGTGAGATGGGCCCATGTTGAGCACCATTTTCTCCCCAAGAAGATCCTCGGTCCCAGACTGATAGTCTGTGGCAGCCTGCGCCGCGGTGGCGGCCGCATCGGGAACCTCGTAAATCGTTGTAGGAGAGGTTTCGCTCATTGACGGGAGTCACAAGAATAAGGCCCCAAACAGGTCGTTCGCGCAAGGACTTTGTGAAATTTTTCACAAAGTCCGGAGGTGTCGGAGGATGGCAGAAAGAAGGGTAAAGCCCTCGTAAATGAGGGTATTTCACGAGGGGGGAAAAATATTAAGGAAATCCTAAGTATTGCCACAAGTGGTGATTTTTGCCAGAATATCAACATCTGCTGATTGTTATGGGCTACTCAATGCGCTGCTTCTACTCCCCGGAGTTCTACCTCGATCTTCCGTCAGATCACCCCTATCCCATGCAAAAGTTCCGTATTTCGAAGGAAATGCTTCTCGAGCGCGGAACGGTCAGGCCAGAAGACATCGTGGAGGTGCGCCCGGCGGCAACTCATGTGCTGGAGCGGGCTCATACTCCGGCGTATCTGCAAAAGATCTATTCAGGCCAACTGGATCGGAAAGAACAGATTCGGCTTGGCTTTCCCCTAACACCACAGCTCTACACGCGAAGCGCTCTTGAAGTCGAGGCCACTCGTCTTGCTTGTGAGGCAGCTCTGCAGGATGGTGCTGCGGTGGTCTTGGCTGGAGGAACACACCATGCGTTCCGGGAACACGGAGAGGGCTACTGCGTGTTCAATGACATTGCGGTAGCGATTCGCAGCCTGCAGGTCAAGAGGCCTGGGATCAAGGTTATGGTGGTCGACACTGACGCCCATCAGGGGAACGGGACAAATAGCCTGCTCGATAACGATCCCAATGTTTTTACATATTCGATTCACGTTGGGCGCAATGACCCGGCGCGCAAGGTCAAGGGCTCGATGGATGTGGAGACCGTGCGGTATGTAGAGGGGGAGATGTATCTAAAGCAGCTTTTCTCAACTTTGGCTGCCGCGATGGATGTCTTTTCACCGGACCTTGTTATCTGGATCGCAGGGGCAGACAACCATCGCAATGATCAGTTTGGGCAGATGATGCTCACAGTGAAGGATATTCAGAGGCGAGATGAGGTGATTCTCGGAGCCATGCTTCGCAATCGTATCCCCATTGCGATGCTCTATGGTGGGGGCTACAACCGTCAGCCTGAATATACAGCAAAATTGCACCGGAACACGGTCGTGACAGCCAAGCGAATTCTTGGCGAGGTGCAAGGGCTTGTCTCCTGAGGTCGTGCGCCGGATCGCGATTGTCGGATCAGGTGCGGTCGGTTGCTACTATGGCGCCCGGCTATCGGCGGCTGGCTACGATGTGAGATTTCTGGTGCGCTCCGGGTATTCGGTCCTGAAAGAAAAGGGGCTTACGGTTAAAAGTCCGGATGGCGATCTTGAACTTCCTTCCGTTCAGGCCTTTCTCTCAGCCGAGGACATCGGTCCGGTGGACTTGGTTATCCTCGCGTGGAAAACCACCTCAAATGGAGCATGTCGTGATGTAATCAGCCCGCTGCTGCATGAGGGGACGGTGATCCTTACTCTTCAGAATGGACTTGGGACTACTGAGTATCTGGCGCAACTTTTCGGGGCAGACCGGATTTATGGGGGACTCTGCTTCGTCTGCATCAATCGTCTGGCCCCCGAGCAGATCAACCATATCGCCCAGGGGTTGGTTACGATCGGAGAGTATAATGAAGCTGAGCCGGCGCGGCTCGCGCAGCTGGTATCGCTCTTCAGCGATGCTGAGATCTCCTGTAGAGCGGTCGAAGATCTCCAAAAGGCTCAGTGGATCAAGCTGATCTGGAATGTGGCTTTTAACGGGCTCTGTATCACGGAAGGAGGGGTTACTACTGCAGAGTTGCTTGCAAGTGATGAGGGTGAATCTCTGGTGAGGAAAATCATGGCAGAGGTAATCGATGGAGCGAGTGCGTTGGGAATGAGCATACCCGTCAGCACCATTGACGAGCAGGTTGTATCGACGAAGGAGATGGGCTCATACCGTCCCTCAAGCCTGATCGATTATCTGGAGGGGCGTGAACTCGAACTCCAAGCCATCTGGGCAGAGCCACTGAGGAGGGCCGAGAGAGCAGGGGCTCGGCTGCCTGCCTGGGTTCAACTTCTCGCTGACCTCAGGACGCGTCTCGCGGAACGGGGCTAAGTGCCGAGCCACGATCTCCATCAGATTCAGGTTCACCGGAATCAAGTCCGGCGGTCAGGGTGCCTTTGGGGAGATAAGGACTGAGAAACGCCTCGGAGAACTCGTAATGGTTGGCGAAATCCTCGCGCGTATCAGAATCCTGCCTGCCAAACATGCCCTCCTCAATCAGCTCGAAAACCATGTCTCCAACATCGGAACATTGCGTGACTCCCCATTCCTCAAGCAGGGTCAGAGCCATGGGCCCAAATTCCTCGAGGGCGTGATCACGGAACCCATGAATAAGTTCTGCCCCACTTACATGGCGCTCTTCACCATGCTCCTCTCGGGTGCGTTTTAGAGTAAAGTCGAGAGCATCCTTGAGGAGAAAGTAGGCACCTGCCTCAAATCGTGTCTCGCGTTTGAGGATATTTTCAATAGCGGTGTCGAATCGCAAAGCCTGCATGATTTCTAGATGGGTTTATCGTTTAGCTTGAGAAGCAGAAACTAGTTTTGGTCGGGCTGCTCCCAAGCGCTGGATGGACTCTTGAAGTGCTGGAAAGAGTATACTGGGCGAGTCAAGGCGGGTTGGGATATCGTGTCCGACCCAGAGGCAAATGGTTCGCTTAGAGCCGAGCCAGACCGCCCAGGCATCGGTTTTTGATGGGCTGGATCCAAGGAGGATTCGGGGTTCATCAACAGAGAACTGGGTTTCGAGAGCCGTTCTCACCGAGGTCGAAGCGAAAGCCGATTTGGTCGATGGCCCGATCGAGAGAATCTGATTTCCATCTGAGTTTAGTAATTGGCGGAGAAAGTATGTCCGGGGTTTTTGGCCAGCAGCGGTCAGGGTGGCGGCCGCGGCGGCAACCTCAAGCGGGGTGGCACTCACACCTCCCCGGAATAAATCATCTCCCTCGAGAAAGGGGCCCCTGAATCCAAATCTCTCCATGAGATTGATGAGGTCCTCTGTGCCTATTTCCCGGCCCAGTGTCACGGGTTGCCCTTTTCTGGGAGGGATGCCTCTTTCTGCGGCAGCAGCATACACAAAGGGAGCGAAAATTTCACCGAGGTCGCGTCGAGCGTCAAGGGCTCTGTTGAAAGAGGTGTTTCCGCTAGCACGTCCTCCCACGATGCCTCGGATTCCCCCGGTTCTGGTGTCGATACAGACAGCTGCAATTTCGGGCGATCCCGGGATTGCTTCGAGAAACGCGTGTGCTTCCGCTTCAAGAAGTTCCTGCATGTTGGTTCTGATCGTGCTCTGGAGGCGCAGACCGCCATTGCGAATGTCCCTTGCGTCGATGAGCTCTTCAAAGTGCCGACGAACAGCCTGCAGTGCCCGGTTTCCTCCGGCTCCGCTTCCGGAGGCGGTAAGACCAAGATCGCTTGCTTGAATGTTTAAGGCTTCTTCCGGGCTGAGCGTCCCCTCAGTAACCATGCGGGCAAGCACTTCATCTTGCTGCATGATGGCTTTCGCAGGTGCTCGTAAGGGCGAGCAGGCATGGGGAGCACGGATGATGCCTACCAGAAGTGCACATTGGCGGCGGGTAAGATCAGATGCACTCACTCCAAAGTAGCGCCGAGAAGCCTCCTCCAGACCATGGCAGCCGGAGCCAAAGTAGATTCGATTGACATACGCCGAGAGGATCTCGTCTTTTGAGTAAGAGGCCTCGATTCGTAGCGCGATTGCAATTTCTATCAGTTTGCGATGCAGATTTTTTTCACGAAGATTGAAGCTGTTGCGGGCGAGTTGCATTGTCAGGGTGGAGGCTCCCTGAGTGAAGGACATGTCCGAAGCATTACGGATGGTTGCCCGAAGGACGCCTCGAAGATCGACTCCACTGTGATCGAAAAAGCGTTTATCTTCCCGTGCCTCCAGAGCGGATACAAAGAAATCCGGTACTTCCATGCGGGAAATTAGGCGTCGGTTCTCTCCGTGTAGCGTAGCGAGTTCCTTCCCATCGATATCGAAAATGACGGAACGTTCGGGCATCTTTTGAATTTCACCGATATCGTAACTGAGTGATGCGATGAAATAGAAGGTAGCCACACCAAGAGTTAGTAAGACTCCAATGATTGCCGTCTGGATCCCCAATCGAAGGAGCTTCCTCACCCAGAGTGGCAGCCACTGGAGGAATATAGATTTCCGTTTGGCGGGCTTCCAATTCGGCTCGCCCTTGCTGCTCTTGCTCCCGATGGACTCTTCGCTGGATTTCAATTCGTCTTCAGACTTGCTTCCAACGAGGGTATTCGCCGGTCGCGCGTCATTGGGCGCTGAAGAAAGCTCCCGGGCTGTTGGGTCGTCTGGCACTTGATGGCAAGTTGGAGAAAGAATGATCTCGGCCTCCGGTAAAAATGCATTTATTCCACGGGGATCGCTCTGATGGGGTGCTTCGGACAGAAGTCTGCTGCGTGTGGTTCGAGGTCAATGGGGATTGGGTCATCGTAGGCAGTCTTCGCCTTTTCGCATCCTGGAGTCGCATGTTTGCCCGACGATCGACAGAGTCGGACAGTTTTCATTTCTACCGGGGGTGTAAACTTGTTGAATTCGTATCTCCCCAGTCGATCTGCAGTTTTCATGACCTTGACCCATATAGGAAGGGCAAGATCTGCTCCGTAGCCACCTTCCACGATCGGCTTGGGTTGGTCGTGTCCCACCCAAACCGCGCAGGTTAGACCGGATGAGTAACCCACAAACCACGCATCCTGATATCCGTCAGTCGTTCCCGTCTTTCCTCCAGCTGGCCGCTGAAATCCGAGTTGGCGTCGCATGCTCGAGGCGGTTCCCGAACGAGTGGTGTCCTGCAGAACGGATGAGGTGGTCCACGCAGCACCCTTTCTGTCGATTGCCTGATAACCCAATGGCTTATGTGCCCAAAGCTCATTACCGTCCTCATCAAGAATTCTACTGACGAAGTGAGGGCCATAACGCGTCCCTGCATTCGGAAAGATCGTATAGGCGCTTGCAACCTGCTCGGGTGTAGCTTCCCAGGAGCCAAGATAGGATGACGCCTTGCTGGGAACGGTTATAGCGAAAGACCGGTGGGCCACCGAGCGAACGCTTTCCATTCCCGCGTAGTTCCCAATGCGCACAGACGATGTATTGCGGGAACTCATCAGGCCTTCTCTTGCGGTAACAGTAGGTAAATACTTTCCATCCGAGTTCCTCGGGTCCCAGTCACGGGGTGCGTATCTGATTTGTCCGGGCTTGATTCTTGAATCGTCTACGTATGAGCCGGGACGCATCCCCTGGTCGAAGGCTGCGAGATAAACGAAGGGCTTGAATACAGACCCTATCTGACGACGGGCATGGATAGCGCGATTGAATTTTGATTCATCCGCATCCCGTCCACCGACGATACAGCGGATCGCACCAGTGCCGTTCTCAACAGCCACTATTGCCCCCTGTAGATAGTCAGGGGTTTTGCGTTGCTCGGAGGGAGTGGACTGCCAGTTACTGCGGGTGTTGTGGCGGTAACCCGGACGTCTTTCGATTTCGCTCAGCTTGGAGTTCAGGTGGCGTTCAGCGGCTTCTTGGAGATCCTTGTCAATCGTGGTGATAATCTTCAGCCCTCCTTGTTTAATATATTTCTTATCAAGGTGGCGCTCAATATCCCGCTTGATCGCATCCATGGCATAGCTGTCTTCTGTAATACGACGATTTACCGGTCGAATGTGCAGGGGTTCAGCCTTAGCGGCCTTGGATTCCAGATCGGTAATGAAGCTATTCGCGACCATCGAATCGAGAGTCGAGTTTCTTTCCTTCTTAGTGTTTTCGACATCGTCGAATGGAGAAAACGCGTTGGGTCCGCGGATGATCCCCGCAAGCATGGCCGCCTCGGAGAGCGTAAGGGCCTCTGCAGATTTTTCTAGGTAAGCCCGCGAAGCTGCCTCTACTCCGTGAATAGATCCACCCCAGAAGATAAGATTCATGTAGTGCTGCATGATCTCATCTTTTTCGTAGGCTTCCTCGATTCGCAAGGCGAGGGCGAGCTCGAGAAACTTTCGATCGAGCTGTTGCCACTTGGGTCCTCTGGTGGACAAGCCGAAGGCGTTTCGAGCCAGTTGCATAGTGAGAGTCGAGGCTCCCTGGGCAAATGATTTTCGTTTGATATTCTCGACAACAGCGCGAGCCACGCCCCGTGGATCTACGCCTCGATGCTGGTAAAAGTTCTTATCTTCCCGGGCAAGAAGAGCCCTTCGAAAATGAGGAGATACCTGTGTAAGATCAACGACGTGACGATGAGCTCCATGCAGGCGCCCGAGTTCCTTCATGTTCCTATCGTAAATAATCGAGCGTTGCGGCATTTCAGCTACCTGGCTCATGTCATATCTCAAAGACCTGAGAAAGTAGAAGAGACCGGCAAGAACTAGGACTGTGGCCCCGCCGCAGGCGCCGTAGGAAATACCCTTTGCAGGGATTCGAAGAAGGGCAGGCCAGTTAGCAACTAATCGATTGATGATGAGGTAGGGCCAGAAGAAGAATACGAAAAGTGGGCTATGACCTCTTGCCGCTTTTCGCTTTCCCGTTGTGCTGGGCCTCCGCGATCTAGTTTTCGAGCGAGCCGTTTTTCGAGTTCGCTTACGAGTCGGTTTCCGCCTCGCCGAGTGTGGTCGCTGGCGAGGGGTCGCTTTCTTTCTTGGTCTGCGGCTGGACATCCCGGAAAAGGAGAGGCAATGACGCGTGGTAGCGGCTCAGCTAGTTTTTCGAGGCTTTTGGTCTGGCTGACCAGATTAGACGAAAACCACTGGCATTGACGCTTGCTGAGTAAGCATCATATTTCACAGCGATGAAACTAGCAAGTTTTGGGGAGCAAGCAGCTTTAATTCTGTCAGCGCTGGCCATCTTTTCGGAGGCGGCTGCCGAAGGTCCGGCTTTTAGCCCGGAGCATCTGCGGGCGCTGCAGAGCAAGGTCCACGACGTGGCAGGGAAGGGGCTTACTGCGACTGTCTCACTCTTTTCGGAGGCAAGCGAGTCTTCCGGTAGTGGCGTAATAATTTCAAGGAATGGACTGATCCTTACCGCTGGGCATGTCGTTGAGGGGTTGGAGGAAGTCACGGTTGTGTTTTCCGACGGTAAGCAGGCGCGAGGCAAGGTGCTGGGTTCCAATTTATCGAAGGACGCGGCAATGGTGAAGCTGGCGGAAGAGACAGAGTGGCCATTCGTGGAACTAGGGGATTCGAGAGGCGTTGAGATTGGAGATTTTGTGGTATCCCTTGGCCACGCGGGAGGATTTGATGCCCTCCGTACCCCTCCAGTGAGATTTGGGAGGGTTGTCGCGCTCAATCCGCTCGGATTTATTGGAAGCGACTGTGCACTTATTGGTGGTGATTCTGGAGGGCCTCTTTTCAATCTCAAGGGGGAGGTGATCGCCATTCACTCGTCCATCGGAGCCAGCCTCACGGCGAACAATCATACTGGGGTGCAGAACTTTAAAACTGATTGGGATAGGCTTATAAATGGAGAGACATGGGGTAGGCTGACGATGAATCCATTGATGAATCCTGACCGGCCGGTAATCGGCTTCAATGTGGCGGGAGCTGTCGAGGAGGGAGTGCGACTCGGGGAGGTTTATCCCGATTCTCCTGCTGACGTGGCAGGGATGCGACGGGGCGATATCGTGGTTAGCATTGACGGCCAGCCAGTGAAGAGTCTACGGGGTTTACAGGGGATCCTTTCGGGATACGAGCCGGGCAATGAGGTAAAATTGACCTATAATCGTGGGGGGGAAAGCAGGACCTGCAGGGTCAAGTTGGCTCGGCTCGCCGATGTGATGCCAGAACAGAAATAATCTGCACGAATGAGCCTATCGACTATGAAGATCATTTCCTTTCTAGTATTTATCGTTCTTGCCTGCTGGACGCAGTCCTTGGCACAGGATCTCGAATCTTCTCCTGAAAGTCAGGCAGTTCTCGATGATCAGGCTACTGGCATTTTCAGGGCCCTAGTTCCAGTCGTGAAGAAGGCCTCAGCCGGAACGGTGGAAGTGAGAGTCTGGCGTAAGAGGGTGAGCTACGGCACCATCGTAGGGCCCGAAACGGTGCTCACTAAGTGGAGTGAGGTGAGTCGCGATCTCCGAAGTCTAAGTTGCCGAACAGGTGCAGGGGAGTGGTTGCCTGCTGTAGTCAGTGGTGTCTACCCTGATGCCGATTTGGCAGTGGTCAAAGTTGCGGGATTGGAAGTCGATCCTGTGATCTTTGGGGGGGAGAAGGATTTGCGTCCTGGTAGCTTTCTTTGCCTCGCGCGCCCCGATGGAGAAGCTGCGGGAATGGGAGTGGTCAGTGTCATGCCGCGGAGCCTTCGTAGTTCTGACCGAGCTTTCTTGGGTGTCGCAATGGATCTGGAATTTAAAGGGCCTGGAGTGCTCGTGCGCCGCGTAGAGCTGGGAACAGGAGCTGAACGATCGGGTCTCATGGCCTCCGATGTCATTCTGGAGGTGACTGGGAAAAAGGTGAACGGAAGCTTTGAGCTGAGTACTCTTTTACAACGGCTCGAGCCGGGTCAGAAGGTGAAGATTCGTTATGCCCGAGGCGAAGAAGAGAGAGAAATTGAAGTGGAGCTGGGTGGTAGACCACGAGCGCCACGGATACCCTACAGTCGAATGGAGCAGATGAATAATATGGGAGGGCACAGATACAATGAAGTGAGAGATGGATTCTCGAGAGTGCTGCAGTCGGATATGCAGATCGCACCGGAAGACTGCGGCGCTCCCGTCGTGGATCTGGAAGGAAGAGTTGTTGGGGTTGCCATTGCGCGGGCTGGAAGAATCAAGACGTTCATCATTCCATCCTCCGCGATAGAGCAGACTCTTGCCTTGGAACCAGCTCCACCTGAAGCTCAGCTTAGTAAGGCTGGAAGAATTCCCCTTCCTGAAGTTCGAGGTCCGGAGGCGGATCCCTTCGAAGCGATGCGTCGCCGATTAGAGGAGATGCGACGTTTGATGGAAGAAATTGAGGAAGGCGGCGAATAATATTCTGGGGTTCCATGTCTACACATCGTAAGTGAGCCAGACACCTAGGACAGACGGGTGAATACACCTGAAACTATCTTAATATTAGCGAAGGAAGTCACAGTTTTCGTTGCCTCTTTCAAGGTAGTCTACTCTGTGCTCTCAGGGGATAATTCCTTGTTCTTGAGCTGAGCAACCATGGCGCGCAACTGATCCCGCTCTGCGAGGAGGGTCTCTAGTTGGTTCTGCGTTGGTGCACCAGCAGACTGTTTCTGTATCTGACGGAGACGGTCCTCCGATGCGGCGGCCCTTGAGAGGGCTTCTGTGAGCTGCCTGCGCAGGTCATCAGTGTCGATTGTCGCATTTGTTGCGCTCGCTAGTTGGCTGCTAAGAGAGCGGACAGTTGTTTGTGATATTTGGAGCTCCCGGCCGAGCGATTCCACAGATGCCTGAAGCTGACTCACTAACCTTGCGAGTTGTGAGGATTCGGTCGAAAGGCGGGTGGCCAACTGGGCTGGCGATTCCACGCTGGGGCCAGTTGTGCCTTCGACAAATCCCATACTCTGCCGTTTGGCGTTGAGCTCCTCACGAAGCTTCTCAACTTCTGATTTTTTCCCGCCAAAATCAGTGCCGGTGACTTGGAGAGCCAGTAAAGAAAGGGCAATAACGATTCCCCCGAGAATGAGGCTTACAACGAGATTTTGATTTTTCTTGGAACCTGCTTGAGAGGGGAGGGCGGGCTCTGGCGTCGTGGCAGAGGCGTTGTCGGAAGATTCAATTTTCATGTGACAAGGGATGTGGTCTTGTTCTCACCTGGAAATCTCCCGGGAGGCCTTCGGAGGTCCTATCTCCGATTCATGGTAAGAGCAAGGGTGCCTTGAGCGCTAGATCTGATTGCTAGACGATATCGAGAAGCTCAGAGGGCTGATCGATGAGGAAAGTGGGATTTTCTCTGGATAGTGATCTCCTGGAATTTAACCCCCAAGTGACGGCGATGACCTCAACCTTCGCCTTGCGGGCTGCCCGAAGATCGCGAATTTCGTCACCAACGTAAATGATTTCCCCTGGTGCAAGAGAGAAAGTGCGGGCGATCGAGCGCAGGTGCCGGGCCTTGCCGCTTAGTTTTCCAATACTGCTCACAAAGGAAAATTCGTCCCGAATGCCATGAACCTCGAGAAAGTTTTCGATGTTCTCGGGTATATTTGAACTGAGAATCCCCATCTGTTCAGACCGCTCACGCAAGAGGGGTAGAACATCCTGGACGCCCTCAATGAGAGAGAGTTTCTCTATGCGGCTTCGGAGACGTCGCATTGCAGTAGCGAGGTGAAATGGAAGCTTGCGTTTTGGGACGCCAAGATGCTTCAGCAGTCCATTCGTATCCAATTCCCTCAGGTTATCCAACTGATCAGGGTTGATGAGATTATATCCATTCTTCTCAGCGAGTTCATTATAGATGATCAGCCCCTCGCCGAGGGTGTCGGCAATGGTCCCATCGAAATCAAATACAAGGCAACGTCTCAATATGAATCTCCTCTTACAAGGTTGAGTCCTGCTGACACAGGGAAAAGTTCGGGTCGATATCTTCACTCATGGATCCCGCGGCGCCGCTTCGGAACTTTAAAAGCGCAGCAAATGCAATCATAGCCGCATTGTCTGTAGACAACCCGGGAGGACAGGTAAGAAAACGTAGCCCCTCGGACATGCACTTGTCGCGAAGGGTGGAGCGGAGTGCCTCATTACAACTTACTCCTCCAGACAAGGTGATCATATTGCATCCGTATTCTTCAGCGGCTCGGAGAGATTTCGATACGAGGACATCTGTAACGGCCTTCTGGAAAGAGGCACAAATATCAGGGATTCTTGTGGTGAGGTTGCTGATCTTGGGGAGCGCATAACGCACTGCGGTCTTGAGCCCGGAGAAGGAGAAGTTGAGGTTCCCGGGCATCGAACGTGGAAACTGGAATGCCTCCGGGTTGCCAGTTTGGGCCTGTTTTTCTATCTCGGGACCTCCCGGGTAGGGGAGTCCCAGCATGCGCGCTACTTTATCGAAGGCCTCGCCCGCCGCGTCGTCTACCGTACGCCCGATGAGATGGTAATTACCAGCCTGTTTGGCGTGGACCAGCATGGTATGGCCTCCTGATACGATCAGAGCCAGATGAGGGGGAACTGTTATGCCGGGGCTTTTCCAGGAGGTACTTTGATCGGAAAGAAAGGGTGAGAGAAGATGCCCCTCCATATGGTTCACCGAGAGAAAATTTCTTCCAGACGCAGCAGCAAGAGCTTTGGCCATGCTATGCCCAACAAGGAGGGATGACGATAATCCGGGCCCCTTGGTAGCAACAAAAGCATCGATATCGCAGGTTTGTAGATCTGCTTGATCAAGCGCTTGCTCCACCAGACTACGAAGAATGAGAGAGTGGTTTCGGGATGCTACCTCGGGGACAACTCCGCCATAGGACCGGTGCAGTTGTATTTGGGAAGAAACAAGGGAACAGAGTATTTCTGCAGGTGTTGTGCCGGTCTGCCTGATAATGGCCACAGCGCTCTCATCGCATGACGTTTCGATTGCGAGGATTGTCAGAGCTCCCGCTTTCAATTCTGGGACTGGTTGCTTGGCAACAGGCATGAGGTTGAGGATCTTATTGTTTCGAGACCGCTTGGAGAGCTCCGGTAACTACGGGGTCCATCCACGAGTCAAGAATTTGTCGCTGGTCAGGAGTCAGCGAGTCACGTCGTCGTTGCCTTCCAAGGTTCGCTCGATCTTCATCCGAGATACTTACTTTGACGTCAGGGATAATTCCGCGTGCCTGGGGAGTTCTACCCGAAGGCGTGTGGTAAGTTGCAATGGTGAGATTCAGGGCTGCGTTGCCCATCGGAATGACACGTTGAACGGATCCTTTGCCGTAACTGGTTTCCCCAACGATGGTTGCACGCCCCAAGTCCTGAAGGGCTCCTGCGACGAGTTCTGAGGCGCTGGCTGATTCGCGATCGAGGAGGACGGCAACCGGGTAGCTACGATTCCTCCGTTTGCGTGCGGGAGTCTTCATGGCCGGAGATGTATGTTCGGGGTTCCGTCCTCTGGTAAATACCACCTCTGTCGAAGGAGGGAGAAATTCTCCAAGGATGGAGATCGCCGCGGTCAGGAGTCCCCCGGGATTGCCTCGCAGGTCAAGGAGAAGTGCCTCCATGCCGCGATCCTCTAGATCGTCCAATGCTGCTTCGATTTCGCGATGGGAGGCCGCTGTAAATTTGGAAAGGTAGAGATAACCAATCTTCAGGTTGGAAGAAAGGCGGCCGTCGAGAAAATGCGCTGTTGGCACAGCCGAAGTTTTGACAACTCTACGGAGGATGGACGCTTCGTAAGGCTCCCGGTTACTGGCACGGTAAGGGGTAAGAGGGACATGTTCACCCACAGGGCCTTGTAATGTTTCAAGGATCTCTGCCAGCGTCAGCTTGGAGGCGGGGTGACCCTTTGCTTCCAGAATGGAATCGCCAGGTAGAATATCCGCTTCCTCTGCGGCAGATCCTGAGTGGACCGCCGTTACCATGATCCGATCGTGGCTCTTTGCCAGAGTGATTCCGAGTCCTGGCAGGGATGGTTCACGTTTCTCCTCGCTGATAAAAGAGTAGGTTTCAGGGTGATAGAATCCTGAAAAACTATCGAGTGAGTTCAGCATTCCCTCAAGGGCATGATTTATAAGGCGTTCGTAGCTGAGTTTGTCACGATCAGGGTGATGAGACCGGACCTGCACAAGGACATGGATGAGGCGCTCCACGTGTTCGTAGCCCATCCCTTCGTCGAGGAGGGGCTGCGGAGAGGGGTCGACCTTTTGGTGGCTGCTGGTCAGCTGCGGAAGCAGGAAGGTTGCAATCGCAATAATGGTGGGTAATGCCATGCACCTACCCTAGGGAGATCATCTGGAAAGTGAAGAGCCTTCCCAAGGTGTGCAGCCTAAGCCGCATCTGCGCGCTTTTTACGGATCGCCGGGGATTTTTTTCCTTCCACAACTCCGCGGCTGATGGACACAGAATCAATATCTTTGCGCGAAGGGATATCATACATGATGTCGAGAGTAATGCCTTCGAAAATGGAGCGAAGAGCCCGTGCCCCGGTTCCTCTCCTTACTGCTTCTTCCGCCATCGCTCGCAAAGCATCCCGGGAAACTTTGAGTTTTACATCATTGAGAGCGAGTTGCTTCTGATATTGTTTCACCAGCGCGTTCCGCGGCTCGGTCAGGATCCGAACCAGCTCATCCTCGTCGAGTCGCAGGAGAGACGAGTGAACGGGGAGTCGCCCGATGAATTCGGGGATAAGGCCAAAGTGCAGAAGGTCTTCCGGTTGAACCTTGCTCATCAGGTCTTCATCGGATCCTTCAGCGAGCGCAGTTTTTTCTGCGGCTGCAAATCCAAGTGCGTTTCGGCCAAGACGTCTTCGAACAATATCTTCCATTCCTACAAATGCCCCGCCACAGACGAAAAGAATGCGCTCTGTATTCACCTGAATGTATTCCTGTTGTGGATGTTTGCGCCCTCCCTGAGGTGGCACATTACAGACGGTGCCTTCGAGAATTTTCAGGAGAGCCTGCTGCACTCCCTCTCCCGAAACGTCTCTGGTAATACTGACGTTCTCTGTTTTTCTCCCGATTTTATCAATTTCATCTACGTAGATAATACCCTGCTCTGCCTTTTCTACGTCGAAGTCTGCAGCTTGGAGCAACCGTAGAACAATGTTTTCCACATCTTCTCCTACGTATCCTGCTTCGGTCAGAGTCGTGGCATCAACGATGCAGAAGGGGACGTCCAGCACTCGAGCCAGCGTTCGTGCGAGTAAAGTCTTGCCCGAGCCTGTTGGGCCAAGAAGAAGGATGTTGGACTTCTCGATTTCGACGTCCGCCAGTTCAGGCGGAGCGTGGGATGTATCTTGATGTATTCTCTGGTAGTGATTGTAAACGGCGACCGCCAGCACCTTTTTTGCCTGCTCCTGACCTATGACGTAATCATCGAGCTTCTTGCAAATCTCGCTGGGAGTTGGAGTAGAAACGGCCTCCTCGAAAGAGGGCTCTGAATCCAACTGCTGTTCCTCAGAGAATTCCTTGTCCAGAATGGTGGAGCAAACCTCGATACACTCGTTGCAGATATAGACTCCCGGCCCTGCAATAAGCTTTTTCACCTCTGAATGGCTTTTGCCACAGAAGGANCACATGGTGAGGTTTGATGCACGTGCCATAGCNGTTACAGACAATNATGAANCAAGGCTCTTTTCAAAACCTCGCTACAACTNACAATAGCAGATGACGAGAGTCTCTGCCTCCTCTTTTTTCAGGAATGTCAGACCTCGTCTGCGTCTCCAAGCTCCTTCCGGTTTTCAAGAACCCGATCCACGAGTCCATAGTCAGCGGCCTCTTGCGCCGACATGTAGTTGTCTCGATCGGCATCCCGATCAACGGTATCAAGGTCTTTCCCGGTGTGCTTGGAAAGAATCCCGTTCAAGCGCTTCTTCAGCTCAAACATGAATTCGACTGTTCGTTCGACATCGGAGGCAGTTCCCTGGGCACCACCAGAGACTTGGTGGATCATCACGTGAGAGTTGGGAAGGCAGAAGCGCTTTCCTTCACTACCCGCTGTGAGCAGGACAGCCCCCATTGAGGCAGCGATTCCTATGCAGTAGGTGTTCACATCGCAGGTGACGAACTGCATAGTGTCGTAAATCGCGAGCCCTGCAGTCACGCTCCCTCCGGGAGAGTTGATATAGATGTGAATATCCTTTTTAGGATCTGCCATCTGGAGAAACAGCATTTGGGCGATTACCGAATTGGCAACGAAGTCATCGATTGGCGTCCCAATAAAAATGATACGGTCCTTCAGGAGTCGGGAGTAAATATCAAAGGCACGCTCTCCACGACCATCCTGCTCGATGACCGTTGGAACAAGGTAGGAATTTTGTGGCGATGGTGGGGCCGCAGATGTTGGATCGAAGTTACTCATCGTTTTTTTCAGATTCTTCTTTTGCGTCGCTGTCTGGAGAGTCACTGCCGGACTCCTTGTCCGATTCTCCTGGTTCGGCTTGAGTAGCCTCTTCCTCGGAGTCGGTCTCCAGATGCTCGCTGGCGTCTGTGACCTTCGCGTGCTCCAACAGGAAGTCAATGGTCTTACTCAGGATCATTGAGTGCTGAATTTCTCTCAGGCGCCCACTTTTCTGGAGCTCTGATGCAAAGGTTTTGATCGGTTTCTTTGCCTGATTCGCCATCGCGGCCACCCTGTTAGCCATCTCTTCCTGAGTCACCTGGATCTGCTCGGCCTCCGCGATTCTCTGGAGGAGGAAATCTGTTTTCAAGTTGGTCTGAGCTCTCTGTGATGCCGCAGCGAAAATCTCGTCCTGCCGCCCTTCGATTTCGTCTTCAGACATTCCAGAGCCGAGACCGCGCTCGACCATTTCATCAGCCTGGCCCTGTGTCTCTGCGGTTACTAACTCTGGGGGTAGTTCGAATTGAACCATGGAATTAAGTTTTTCGAGAAGCTGGCTGACTTTGAACTCCTCAATCTGCTGGTTAAGTTGGTGTTCCAGATTGCCCCTTATCATCTCCCTCAGGCCGTTGATATCAGATCCGGGCAGAATTTCTCCAGCAAGTTCGTCGGTAAGCTCGGGGAGCTCCTGAACCTTGATTCCTTTGACGGTAACATGGAAATCGAGCTCCACCTGACGTAACTCTTCCACTGGAAACTCCTCCGGCACGATGCACGAAAACTTCCGCTCCTCTCCGAGGTTTGCTCCTTCGAGTGATTTTGAGAACCCTGGCAGGATCGAGTCATCCTCCATCTTAAGCCAGTAATCCTCCCCGTTCCCAAGGTAGCCCACCGATTGGCCAACCGCTTCTTCGGTCGGCTTGCCGTCCAATTCTGAACGGTAATCGATTACGGCAAAATCTCCCGCCTTGAGAGGGCGGTCTGTCACTTCAGTGTAGTCCGCGTAGCGGGCTCTTACGTTTTGAATTTCATTCTCAATGTCTTCCTCTCCAATGGCGCGATCAGGAATTTCCAGCTGGACGCTCTTGTAGTCCGGAAGCTCAAATTCAGGCGCCAGGGTCAGCATCGAGGAAAATGTCAGGGCTCCGTCAGGGTGATGGACGGTATCTTCCGGCTTTTTGGCATCGATGACTCGCAGGTTTTCTTTTTGAGTAGCGTCGTTTAGGGCCTGTTGCATCATTCGCTGTTCCAGTTCCCCGGTAATTTGCTCTCCGTATCGCTTTTCGATGACCGTACGTGGGACCTTGCCCGGACGAAATCCGGAGATTCTAGCCTGGTTTCCGAAGGCTCGGATGATTTTTAGACGCTCCTCCTTCAGATTTGCAGGAGGGATTTCGACCGAGAGCCGGGCGGCACAGTCAGACTGTCTTTCGACGGTGATTTTCATGTTGTCTGCCGGATTCCGTCCGGTCGCGGGGGCGGAAAGCTAGAGCGCGAATGGAGGGTGGTCAAGGACGCTGCCCGTCATCAGGCTTGCCGCAATCCAGTGACGAGTTTGGAAGTGGGATGCTGCAATGAATAGGCACCAAGGGTTAAAATTGACGCAAAAAATGGCAATATTATTTTATGTTCATTGACCTTGGCTGGGAGACAGGTAAATGGTCTGGACCGCGGGCGCAGGAAAGGCCCTGCCAGCATGTTAGTCATGACGATTTTTACGCTTTGGATCTGTCGCTTGAGGAGCTGTGTTGCAGCAACCTTAATTCCTACGCTATTACTCGGTTCAGGAGTTCTCTCGGCTCAGGAGAACCAGCGGGCGCCCGGATCCCTTAATCTGGAAGAGCGTACAATTTCGACGGTTAAAATCCGCTACAAGGGGGCCAAGACGGTGGATGAGTCCCGGTTACGGGACTATATGTCGGTGAGGGCAGGTCAGAAATATAACCCTGAGATCCTCGATAAAGACGCTGCAAGCCTCTATGAGAGTGGGCTGGTGGACGATGTCAGCTTTCTGGGAGACCCTGTCGGGGACGCGCAGATCGTGCTTATCGTGGAGGTCGCGACCCGCGGACAGATCGTTGAAATAGGATTCTCGGGTAATACCGTGTTTAGCGATCGAAAGTTGGCTGGAGAGGCTACCGTCAAGGCCGGTATTGTCAGTGATGCAGCGATTCTGGAGGCGCGGAGGAAGATCGAGGAGCAGTACACCGGATATGGGTATCCGGACGTGCTTGTTTCTCACCGACTGAAGGAAACAGATCGTCCCGGCCAGTATCAACTCGTCTTTGTCATTGAGGAAGGTAGCAAGAGCGAAGTGCGCAAGATTTTATTCGAGGGCAACACCGCTTTTTCGCGATCCGAGCTTCGAAGGCAAATGGAGACTAAGCAAAAGGGCTTGCTCTCCTTCATCAGCAAAAGCGGCCGCATTGACACAGAAAAGCTACAGTTGGATTTACTCAAGCTGGAGGATTTCTACAGGGACAGAGGTTACCGGATGGTGCGGATCGATTCTGTACGTCGTGAACCAGCCACAAGGGGGCGGGTCGATCTTGTTATTCCGGTCTACGAGGGCCCCAGATACAAGGTTGGCAGCGTTGCTTTTGGCAAGATGACCGTCTTTACCTCTGAGGAGCTGACTCCTGCATTAAGCGTGGCAGAGGGACAGGATTATTCCGGTAATAGGGTAAACGACGACGTCCGAATGATCCGGAGTTATTACGGTTCGCGTGGCTATGCTGATGCGCGTGTCACTCCGGAAATGCGGGATGTTTCTCCGGGTGTTGTGTCGATTATCTACAAGGTGGTAGAAGGCACACTGTATCGCGTTGGAAAGGTGAATATTCAGGGGAACACTGTGACGAAAGACAAGGTGATCCGCCGGGAAATTCCGATGCGTCCCGGAGACTACTACAGCTCCGTGGACGAGGAGACGACCAAATCACGCCTTCAGAACCTGCGCTATTTTAAGCAGGTACAGGTCACCGGGTCTCGTAGTAGTCAGCCGGGGTATCGCGATGTCAATGTGCTGGTCAGTGAGGCCAAGACCGGGCAGGTAAGTTTCGGGGCTGGTTTCAGCTCAGTGGATAGCGTCGTGGGATATCTGCTCCTGGAGCAGACGAACTTCGACATTGCCAATCCCAAGAACTTCTTCAGGGGAGGAGGTCAACGGTTCAGCATGCGTCTGCAGCTTGGTAATGAGCGTCGCGATCTGCGCCTCTCTCTCGTTGAGCCCTGGTTCATGGGGCGAAAGCTCTCTTTGGGTGGGGAAGTGTTCTATCGCGACCTCCTTTTCCTCAGCGATGAATATGACCAGAGTAATGCTGGAGGAGCGGTTTTTGTTCGCCGCCCACTCGGGGAAAGAGGATATATCAAGGCTGAGTATCGTCTCGAGCAGGTAGGAATCGACGTTGAGCCCGTGCCTGCCGGTTCGGAGTTCCTTGCTGAGGATGGAGACTACGTCCGAAGCGCAGTCTCATTGAATTATGTGTATGACAGCAGGGATAGCAACATGGTGCCAAGGCGTGGGCACCGCCTCAACCTTGGAGCAACCTTGGCAGGTAGCTTTCTTGGTGGAGATGTCGACACCTATACCTTAAGTGCTTCGGGATCGAAGCACTGGAATCTTCCTTGGGATCTGATTTTTAATCTCAGCGGAGCTGTAAACGTGGTGGATGCTATCAGTGGCGACGTCCCGATCTTCGAACGACAGATGCTTGGAGGTGCTCGGAACCTGCGCGGGTTTGATACGCGGGATGTTGGTCCCAGAGATGCAGCAACAGGATCAGTGTTGGGAGGAAATACCTCTGCGTATGGCACCATGGAGGTAACGTTCCCGATCGTGGGAGAGGTGAGGGGTGCATTCTTCGGGGATATAGGATTCGTCAATTCCGATTCATATGATTTCAGTCCGGAGCAGATCCACAGTGATGTGGGTCTTGGAGTGAGGGCGAGCATCCCATTCTTTGGGCCGATGGCGCTTGATTACGCCTTCCCGATACAAAGCGAGAGCTTGGCTGACGACGGTCCCCGTCTTCAGATCTACGTGAACTATCAATACTAGCGGATACGCACAGCTGCCTGCGAGCTCTCTGGAGCTTCCGCGTCAGGCCTGAGGTCGAAGGATTCGGCCTCTTTAAATTTACGCCGGCGGTAACCGAGGGCCAAGTGAGCTGAATCCCCGGGCAGGAGATCGGCGACGGTGGTGATTTCTCCAGCCTCAACGCCGTTGGAGTAGATCGGGCAGGGTGGATTGGTTCCGGGAGGGGCCAGGAACCTGGTTAGATATCGCGGGACCTTGCCTGCCCGCTTCATCCGGGAAATCACTTCCTGCCCGATGTAGCATCCCTTGGCGTATGATATTGTATCGTCCTCGAGTCCTGCCTCCTGTGGCATTTGTCCGAAATAAAGCTCCGATCCCCACTTGGGAATTCCGCGAAACGTCCTCAGGCCTTCATGATGCTTCTCTGTCGCGGTGGTTACTCCCTCGACTTGAAGTTCTGTCCGGGAAAAAATGTCCAGACCTTGTTGTCCAAGGCGTTTCGTCAACCAGGAAAGTTCTCCCGTCAGAGGCTCATCGTAGTTGAGAAGGTGGGTAATAGTCCAATCATCTGACTCATCCCGGATCTCGACGTCATCAGCTATAAGGTAACGCTCGAAGCGTGTCAGAAGATGCTCCCGTAATTCAATCGGGGCGTCGATGAGGTAGCTATCCTCGTAGGCCCGGATGTAGCATATCGCATCAAGTTGGCCTTTAGCGTTAAGAACGCAGGCGTATGCCGCTTCCGTTGTGGTAGCGAGCGATACATCCTGGGTTACCTGACCGCTGAGAAAGCGGGAACGGTCTGGCCCGGTCATGCGCAGGACAGCGCGCGGAGACAGGGGGATTTGCAAGGGCGAGCTGTCTTGCTCAAGAAATGGATCACTCATTTCTGTTTGAATTGTCTGTAGAGGATGGAAAAGTCACTCTCGCCTTCACCGAGATCATTACGCTTTTGCATCTGATCAGTCGTGTTTGCGATTCCGGGGGTTTTCAGCCCTGCTCTTCGAGCCAAGTCCAGCATGTAGCGAGCATCTTTCAGCATATTGGAAAGAGAGAAGTGCGGGCTATAATCTCCTTTCGCCATGGATGGGCCCTTCATTTGAACGAGGGTAGAGGCACAAGCATTTGGTTCGATTGCTGAAAGATAGGTGTCGGCTGGGATCCCATGGGCAGCGTTGATACTTAGCCCTTCGGCGAGCGCCTGAACGGTTGAGGCCGTAATCAGGTTGGTGGTCAGCTTTAAAATTGTGGCGGCGAGAGGAGATGGGACCTTCATAATCTGCGTGGCGGTAGTTTCGAGGAAAGGCTGTAGACGCTCGATCAGCTCTTTGTCGCCCCCAGCGTAATAAACCAGTGAAGCGTTCCCTGCTGCCACCTTGCTTCCGGTGAAAGGGGCATTCAAAAATGCACAGCCCATCCGTGCGCACTCTGCGACCAGATATTCGGTAGTCTCGTAGTCAACTGTAGCATGATTGATGAATGTCTTAGCAGGGCCAAGTAAGGGTTTGATTACGTCGAAAATCTCTTTCACTGCCTCTACGTCCTTAAGGTAGCAGGCGATAATGTCGGCTTTGTCAGCTGCCACCTTTGGGTCAGGCTCGTAATCTGATCGGTCTCGAGTGTTGCGGCTCCATGTTATTGAGGGGTAACCTTTCTTAACAATGTGGTCTGCAGCTTGAGATCCGATGATTCCCAGACCAAAAATGGCGACAGTAGGTAAGGGTTGGCTTTGGTTCATTTGATTCGTCTAAGGGCGACACTGAGTTCTTGCAAGAGTGACTAAGCAGGCAGGCAAGCTGTCCGCAGGGAAAGCTGCCACAACGGAAATCATAAACACGCAGAAGCTGTGGATAAAGGTTAAGAACTTGACTTTGTAAGTCCTTTGGGGCACAGCGACTGAGAGGTTGGTAGCTCCTAGCTAGCTCTTTCATCCGTTCTTGTTCGCATTATCAGCCTCCCTCTCGCATCATGGAATTTCTCAAATGGAGCTGGTATGTAGCCTACCTTTTGGCTCTTCTCGGGCTCTCTGGTTATGGCTGCCACAGGCTGTGTATTGTTTATCTCTATCTGAGACATTCTAGGCGGCGCCCGGAGGTCAAGACCATGTTCACGGAGCTCCCGCTCGTTACGGTTCAGCTACCGGTCTTCAACGAGATGCACGTCGTGAAGCGCTTGCTCACTTCGGTGGCACAGCTGGATTACCCCAAGGAGAAACTTCAGATTCAGCTTCTGGACGACTCTACCGACGAAACAACCTCGATCGCCGAGGGAGAGATCCTCAAGCTTCAGACTGATGGCTTTGATGCTGAACTCATCCACCGGGAGGACCGGACCGGATACAAGGCTGGAGCCCTTGAGAACGGATTGCAGACCGCGAAGGGGGACTACGTGTTCATTCTTGACGCAGATTTCGTGCCGAATGCTGATGTCCTGCGAGAGACGATCCACTACTTCACGGATGAAAAGATAGGTCTTATCCAGACTCGATGGGGACACCTCAATCGTAATTATAACCTGCTCACGAGAGTTCAGGCGATGTTTCTCGATGGGCACCTGGAGCTAGAGCAAACAGCTCGAAACCGTAGTGGTCGGTTTTTCACCTTCAACGGAACTGGCGGAATCTGGCGCAAGGAATGCATCAGCGATGCCGGAGGGTGGGAGCATGACACTCTCACAGAGGACATGGACCTCAGTTACCGCGCGCAGTTGAAGGACTGGAGATTTATATTTCTCAATGAGGTGGAGACACCGGCGGAACTTCCGGTGGATATGGATGGCTTCAAGAGTCAACAGCACCGTTGGACCAAGGGGTCGATCCAGTGCTGTAAAAAAGTTCTACCAGCGATCTGGAGGAGTAAGTTTCCCTTGTATGTGAAGCTAGAGGCAACAGCCCATCTGACTTCGAATTTTGCCTGGTTGCTTCTAATGGTTCTGTGCTTCCTCATTTTCCCAAACACAAAATACCAGCCAGAGATGAGTCTCTGGGTGAAAGCGTTGATTCATATCCCTATTTTTATTTTTGCCTCCGGGTCAGTGGTGTTCTTTTACCTCATGTCCCAGAAGGCTCTTCACCCAAAGAGCTGGTGGAAAGAGATCGTTTATCTACCCTGCCTTCTCGCTCTTGGGATTGGGATGTCGATAAACAATGCGCGAGCTGTGATAGAAGCTCTGCTCAACATGCAGTCTGGTTTTGTGAGGACGCCCAAATACGGAGTGGAAAAGTTGAAGAAAGAAAAAGCCCCGTCTCCGAGAAAGAGTCGTTATAAGGCAATCAAATCGGCTACTCCGCTAGTGGAGTTTTTCTTTGGGGTCTTCTTTCTCTTTGTGCTGATCGATGCGCTCCTCAGCGGTAATATAGTTTCCTTTATATTCCTTCTTCCCTTTCCTCTTGGCTTCTTTTATACATCGCTATCATCCTTCGCGATATCATGGAGAGCTGCCGCGGGGGATCGCCAGGTAGAGTAGCCTCTGGAGCCGATTCTCAATTATACTGTTTGATGACAAAAATAACATTTCCAAGCCGGGTAGGAATGCTCCTGGTAGGTGTGTTGTTCTCCGTCCTCCTCAGCAGTTGCGCAAAGATCGTTCCCGGGAATGAGGTCATTGTGAGCGTGCGTGATCAGAGAATGATGGTTTTAAAGGAGGGGGCACCGGTGAAAAGTTACCGTATTTCGACCTCTAAGTTTGGATTGGGGGATAAGCCAGGGAGCATGAATACCCCTCTTGGAACGATGCGAATCGCTCGGAAAATAGGAGCTGGAGCTCCTTCGGGAGCCGTCTTCAAAAGCCGGCGTCCGACTGGAGAAATTCTGAGGCCGAATTCGCCAGGGAGAGATCCTATCGTATCCAGGATTATCTGGCTTAAAGGCACCGAGAGAAGGAATAGGAATGCTTTCCGTCGATATATTTATATCCATGGCACCCCCGAGGAGAGGACGATAGGGAGGCCTTCCAGTTATGGGTGTATTCGAATGAAGTCCCGAGATGTCATAGACCTCTACAAGCGCGTTGGCGTCGGCGCTGAGGTCCGCGTTATCAAGGGCTCCCTTTTTGGGCTGACGTTTTCTTCGGCTGGCGGGGGATTTGCGCAACGGGGTCCCGAAGGCGGAGGCGGAGCGGGGCAAACTCGTATTTTCAGGGGTGGACCCTCAATTTAACGGACCAGGAATTATCGAGGATTCCTTGATTTTCAGTTGCGGGTGCTTGACAGGGGCCTCTTGTGGCCTAGTTTCGTCGGCCCCTCGGGGAATTTATAATGGCTAATTCAAAATCAGCGCTCAAGCGGGTTCGGCAGGCAGCACGTCGGACCGATCGCAACAAGACACTCAGAACGAGGGTGAAGTCCCTTAGGAAGAAGACGCTCGAGGCTGCTGAAGCTGGGAATGCAGAAGAGGCGCAGAGCGGCATGAAGCAGCTGGCCTCGGCGGTTGATAGAGCAACGCTTAAGGGGCTCTACCACAAAAACAAGGGAGCCAACATCAAGAGAAAGACAGTCAAGGCAATCAAGGCTGCAGCCGGTTCCGCTTCCTGACTGATCTTGATTCGACCTGAGCTGCTCTATCCTTGGAGTTGCTCAAATTGAATCACGAATGCCCTAAGCGTTGTGGAAACTGCTTCAAGCGAGCGTCTTGCCAAGGCAAAGGAAATTGCTTCGAACCCTGGGGAATACCAGGTCTGCGAAGGCTGCGAATCGATTGTAGGCCTCACCACAGCGGTATGTCCAAATTGCCACAGCTATCGCTTCGATAGAAGTTCAGCCCGGGTCGTTGACCAAGCTCTTCTGTTGGGTTCTCGTGAAAAGCGCTCAGTTACCGCTGAGGACCTTGCCTGAGACCAAGCGGCGTTTCCGTTAGCGAAAGCTGACAGGGAGTGTGCTGCTGAGGTGGTCCAAGGCCTTCTGGTGGGCCGCATCAACCTCCTTACTCGTTAGAGTATTGTCGTCGGACCGATAGTGAAAGGTATAGGCGAGAGATTTTCTCCCTGCATCCAATTGTTTTCCCGTCGGGTCCCGGAATACATCAAAGCATCCAAATGAGACTAGAAGTGGCTCATTGATTTTCCGGATGGCCTTTTCGATATCGGCGTTGGGTAGGTCCGACGGAACCTCCATGGCTGCGTCCCGAGAGGAGCCGGGGAATTGAGGAAGCTCTTTAATATGTGAACTTCTTTTCCGAAGATCGCATACTTTATTGAGGTCCAGTTCTACAAGGTAGACGGGGAATCCCAAGTCCAGTTCGCGACCACGGGAGAGTGATAGCTGCGCAAAAGACCCGATCGTTTTTCCGTTGGCTAGAACCTGAGCGCTCAGGAGAAAATTTCCCGGCTTCACCGGCGAAAGCTGGACTGCTACACCCGGGAGAAGCGATGCAAGAGCACCTTTCAGGTCGAATGCATTTGTCATTTCGCCATCCTTATCCTGCCATGAGCTCGGGCTTCTCCGTCCGCCGAGGATAATCCCGACAACGTCAGTTTCCAAGTCAGTGGCCTTTCCCCCCCCGGCATTGCGAAAGCATCTCCCAATTTCAAAAAAGCGGATCTCCTTTGCGCCTTGTCTGACATTCCGACTTGCGGTTGAGAGAAGAGCGGGGCTCAGGCTCGGGCGCATCACACTGTGATCTTCGCTAAGGGGTAGCCGGACCTTTATCACGTCTCCTTCCTGAAGAGGTCTGAGAGGCAGGGCATCACGCAGTTGATCTTCAGAAATCAACTTGATGGACTGAGCTTCAAAAAAGCCCTGTGCTACCAACTGTTTTTTAAGGTCGATTTCGAGGTCGTATCGCTCGTCAATCTTCCCGGGAGAAGTAGAGGGGGCGAGATTCCGAGAGGGGATAGAATCGAGGCCATTGACTCGAACGACCTCCTCCACAAGATCCACGTGTCGTTGAAGGTCCATTCGGTAGCTCGGAATTTGCCACTGGTTGTCTCCCTCGTGAATCAGCCCGAGGCGTTCAAGGGCCCTATGAGCAGAATCCATGGAAATAGCTCCCCCAACCGTCTGATGAAACCGTTCCGGATCGAGTGAGACTGTACCCGTCAATACCGGTGCAACCCCGACAAAGGCAGTAGGGCCATCAATGACTCCGCCCGCCAGCTCGGTAATGAGTTTCAACGCAAGCGCAGAGGCATTGGTTGCTCCTTGAGGGTCGACTCCTCTTTCAAACCTGTATGATGAATCAGAGTGCAGGTTAAGTCGTCGTGCAGTCCTCCTAATGCTAGGTGGATCAAACCATGCAGACTCAAGGATTACCTCGGTGGTAGAATTGGTAACACCCGAAGTTTCTCCTCCCATCACTCCGCCCAGGGCGAGGGCGTTTCCTGACTCATCCGAGATCACGCAATCAGAGGTTTCAAGATCATAGCTCTGCTCGTCGAGCGCGGCGAAGGATTCATTTTCGTGCGCGTAGCGAACCCTGATTCCGCCCTTTACCTCGGCAGCGTCGAAGGCATGAAGAGGATGGCCGACCTCGTGGAGAATGAAGTTTGTTATGTCGACAATATTGTTGATCGGGCGAAGGCCAATCGCCTCCAGCCTCTCCTTCAACCAAGACGGACTTTCGGTCACCTTAACGTCTCTGATTCTTGTGGCGGTATAAAAGGCGCATACTTCCTGCCCTTCGAGAGAGAGAGCCTTGTCAGCGGCCTTGAGCTCAATAGCTGGAATATCAATCGCCCTGATCTGCCGGCCGGTGAGTGCCGAGACCTCCCTCGCCATGCCGAAATGGCTAAGCAGGTCTGGACGATTGGGGGTTACTTCGATTTCAAAGATGGTGTCGTCGTCCACGAATTGTCGGAGAGGCTTACCTGTCTGCCACTCGGCAGGCAAAATCATCAGCCCGCTATGATCGGAGCCGAGTCCCACTTCGACTGCAGAGCAGAGCATCCCTCGGGATTCTACTTTCCGCATGACGGTCTCTTTTATCTCAAATCCCCCGGGCAGCACAGCACCTGGAAGCGCACATGGAACTTTGTCTCCTACCTTGTAGTTTTTAGCTCCGCATACGATCTGCCGAAGCTCAGGTTCCCCGGCGTCTACCTTTGTCACACTGAGCCGGTCAGCGTTAGGGTGTTGTTCACTCGCAACCACCTCGGCAACAACCACCAGATCAGAAGCGACGCCTTGTTCGGTGATACCCTCTACTTCTACGCCGGCAAAGGTCAGGATATCATCGAACTCGCTGTTGCTGAGATCCGTGACATCGAGATGCGAATTGAGCCATTTTTTGGAGATTAGCATTTCTTTGAGGTCTGAAAGGTTAGCGACAAGGCGAGTGATCTATATCCTGCCCGCTCAGCGTGGGCTCAGGCGAATTGGGAGAGGAATCGTGCATCGTTCTCGATCAGAAGACGGATATCCTTGATTCCCCACTGAATCATGGCGAGGCGGTCGAGGCCCATACCGAATGCATAGCCAGTGACCTTGTCAGGGTTGTAGAAGTGGTCACCTCGCACCTTGCATATTTCCTCGAAGACTGCCGGATCCACCATTCCACAACCCGCAACTTCAATCCATCTTGGCTCCTCGCCCTTGAGTTTAAGCAGGGCATCGATTTCAAAACTGGGCTCAGTGAAGGGGAAAAAATGAGGACGGAATCGAACCTGAGTTTCCTCGCCGAACATAGCTCGATAAAAGAATTCCAGAGTTCCCTTGAGATCGCCAATCTGGACATCGTGGTCGACATAAAGTCCCTCCAATTGATTGAATGCAGGAAGGTGTGTCTTGTCGACCTCGTCACGTCGATAGCATGATCCGGGAGCGATGACCCGGACCGGAGGAACCTCATCTTCCATGGTACGAACCTGAACTGTGGATGTGTGTGTTCGTAGCAGTTTTCCACTATCGAAGTAGAAGGTGTCCTTTTCGTTTCGGGCTGGATGCTCAGGGGGGGTATTTAGCGCATCGAAGCAGTGAAACTCCGTTTCAATCTCAGGCCCCTCGGCCAGCGAAAAACCAAGCCTTCTTAGAATGTTGATGGCGCGATCCTTTACGAGGGTGAGAGGGTGGAGATTGCCGGGATGAAGAGGTAGTCCAGGGAGAGAAAGGTCGATGCCCTCCACCGAGGCAGAATCGGCATGGTCCTGGATCACTCTGCCCTTGGTGTCGAGGGCGTCAGTGATGGCCGCTCGAGTGGTGTTTAGTAACTGTCCAATTACGGGCTTATCCTCCTTGGAAAGATTTTTCATTCCAGCCGAGGCCGCGGTCAAACGGCCTTTTTTCCCCAGAAACGCGATGCGGACCTCCTCGAGTTCCTGCTCACCTGCTGCGGTCTCAATAGCCGAAAGGGCGTCAGTTTGGATATTGGCGATCTCTTCTTTCATCGGGACGAATACGGGAAAGGGTTCTTCTCAGTCAGATATCACCGGCTCCTCGCGACAGATTCATGACTGGGGGTGGAGAGACATGGTTCTGGTGGTCTAGGAGATCTGGAATTTCGGTCGAAGTGGAGGCTTATGCCGTAAACAGCACAGGGTCGCACGTAGCGACCCTGTAGGAAACTGCAGCTTTCAAGATCGGGACTCAGGCTGCCTTGCCTTCCAGGGCCATCTTGGCCTTGTCAAAGATGGCATCGAACGCAGCAGGGTCATTTACCGAGAGGTCAGCTAGGATCTTTCGGTCGACCTCGACGCTTGCCGCGTTGAGGCCCTCCATAAATCGGGAATAGGTCAGCCCACGCTCTCGGACCGCGGCGCTGATACGCTGAATCCAGAGACGCCGGAATTGGCTTTTACGCTTTTTGCGGTCGTAATACTCGTGTTGCTGAGCCTTGTAGACAGCATCCTTGGCATAACGGTAGAGCTTCGAACGGAAGCCCCGGAATCCTTTCGCACGAAGCAGGACTCTTTTACGTCGTTTACGACTGGCTGGACCATTGGTTGCGCGTGGCATTTCTTTTTCTTTCTGAAGCGAACTGTTTTAGTAGTCCTCCCACAGTCTCATTCGCTCATATCCCGCATGGACGGGAAGGCTGTGTAAGAGGCAACGCCCGGATGGCGTTTATGTCCCGTGGCAGCGAGAGAGAAGCTCTTCTCAAGAGAAAGGCAGGTTCGCCCTTACGTTTTTGAGATCTGCTTCGGAGACAAGTGTAGCTTTACCGAGGTTCCGCTTACGCTTACGATTCTTTTTCTGAAGAATGTGGCGCTTACCTTGTTTCCGCCGCAATATTTTGCCGGAACCAGTCACTTTAAAACGTTTAGCGACGGCTTTCCGGGTTTTGGCTTTTCCTGCAGCGCGAGCCATGGGGCGCGGAGGCTATCCGCCGACAGTGGGATTTCAAGGGATTTTACGGTTTTTTGCAGATTTAAAAGAGATTGCCCCCCGTCAGGCAGCAAAGTCTTATCAGGAAAGTGTCCTGAGGAGTCCTTATCGCCTCCGTGGTTGGAGGATTTCGCCTCCAATCTGGCGGTTTTCGTGGATCTGAAGATAATGAAGGGCCCTTTCGGCCCTGCTAGCCGTCGGGTCCTTCAAATAGGGCTCCAGCTGGGTCGAGAGCACTTCGAAGACAGAGGTTAGGTCCAATTTCCACATTCCGTCTTCCCGGATGAAAGAGACGAGGGCCTCATCATGCTTCTCGCCCGGAGCGAGAAAGACAGTAGCGGCTGCTTCCTCTCCAGATTTCCTGATAAGAATCTCTCCGATATCCAGGAAGTGGGGCGCTCCGCCCGGAAAGGTCATAGAGTCGAAGGCCTCCCGGACAATCATTTGGCTCGTTGTCGTATTCAGTTCCTCCGGGCTGTATTTGTGTCGAAGCGAGAGACAGGCGAAGAGGGCGAAGGGAGGGAGGTCGCTCAAGCGCTTTTCATCTGCATTAAGAAGGTGGGGGAGAAGCCGATCATAGTAGTCGAACGTTCTCTGGCTGACATAGTGGAGGGCCTCCTCGCCTCTTTGCGCGTAAAACGCCTGACTAAACTCTACGAATGACAGACGGATTTCCGTTCGTTGCTTATTAAGTGACTCCCCGCAGGAGGAAAGAAGAGTCAGTCCGAGTAGCCCAATGAGACCGCCTGCCCTCATCGCAGAACCTCAAGGAGAACGTTGACGATGCTTTGGTCCTGCGACGGGAAGACCGTGCGCAGGTTGAGAAGAAAGGTGTCATCACTGACATAACCGACGACGGCAGGGTTGGCGCGCCTCAGGCTGTGAGCGAGTTTTTTGAGAGACGTTCCATCTGATTCGATCTGCAGGGCGATGGATGGGATTTCCGCGCGAGGCATGGTGCCCCCTCCGGTTCGGGAGAGTGCTTCCACGATGGTGATTCGGGGCGAGAGGTCTTTTAGTTGAGAGGAGATCTTCTCCGCACGAACACGAAGTTCTTGCACGGGCGTGGAGAGGAAATCGAGGACGGGAAGACGGGGCTTTGTGTTGCCCTTGCACGCGAGGTAGTCGTCGATGCACTCCTGCAATACTGTGAGGATGAGCTTGTCACAGCGGACTGCCCGGAAGAAAGGCTCAGACTTGATACGGCCTACCAAGTCTGCATTTCCAGCGATGACTCCTGCCTGGGGGCCACCAAGAAGCTTGTCCCCTGAAAATATAACAAGATCGATGCCGTTACGTAGGGCATCCTGCGGGGTTGGTTCATGATCGATGGGCGCGAGCTGATCAGTGTGCATGACCGCTCCCGATCCAAGGTCCTCAACAAGGGGAATGCCGTGATCGTGGGCGAGGGCTGAAATCTCAGTGACGTCGGGCTCATCAGTGAATCCTTCGAGGTAAAAATTGGACCGGTGCACCTTGAGGATCAGGGCCGTGCGGTTACTGATGGCATTGGCGTAATCCTTGAGATGGGTTTTGTTAGTGGCTCCCACCTCAACCAGTTTCGCCCCGGAAGTCTCGAGAACCTCAGGGATACGGAAACCACCCCCAATTTCTACCAGTTCTCCCCGGCTCACTATCACCTCGTTTTTTTCGGAAGAGATCAGAGTGCGCAGCGTGAGGACGAGGGCCGCGGCGCAATTATTGACCGCGGTAGCAGCCTCGGTCTCCAGGAGAACGGCAAGTGCGGTTTCGAGGTAGCCCGCCCGCTTTCCCCGTTTCCCGTCCAGGAGGTTGAATTCGAGGTTGGAGTAGCCCGTGGCGATCTCGCTTAAGGTTTCAGATGCACGTTGGCCGAGAGGAGACCGACCGAGGTTGGTATGAATGATCACTCCTGTGGCGTTGATGACAGGCTGGAGCCTCGAAGAAGAAAAATCCTGAAGGCCACGTTGGATTTCCTGCTCGATGGAAGCTTTATCGGCAACTTCTCCTTCGGCGAGCCGTGTGCGCCATTCAGCTAGACGGCGTTTGACAAATCCCGTGACAAGAGGACGAGGAAGATTGCTCTCTCCCGTGAGGTGCTTGGAGAGCGTCTCTACGGAGGGCAGTTGACGGAAGTCGGGCATGTCACAAAAAGGGAGAGGGGCCGAGGGTAATCAGTCGAGGCATTTACTGCAAAGCTCTTGATCTTCTTCGGTAACTCGGAACTCCCGTTCAGGATGAGAGGAATCCGTGGCGCCACACTGGGCACAATGGTGAAACGCCTGCCCTTCTGGCAGGACACCTTGCTGGAATTTAGCCCTCCGTGCCACGGTCTGACCACGGGTCACATACCATTTGAGCAGACGAGGGAACGCCCAGAACAGGTAGGGCAGGGTGGGCAGCAATGTTATGGGAGCGTAACTAGGGGCCTGGAGCACGCCTATGAGCAATATGCCTCCCGAGATTAATCCAAGAACCCAAACCTTGATTGGGAGGATGAGAAACAAGTGGAATTCCACGCGGGGGAACAAGGTGGCAAAAGCAAAAAACAGTTGCGCGTAAAGGGTAATTCCCCCGAATCCTCCCGGGCCTTTGCCGAGAAATTGAGCGAAAATCATGCATGCGAGCACGGAGTAGACGTAGATCGAGGCCTTCAACTCTCCCCACGCCTCCTCGAGGCCATCGTTGAACATGAAGGTGATCCTCATGGCGAAAAACATAAACAAGGCGGACAGAAGGGGCGATCCGCCGGGGGGAACTGGGGGGAGGGCAGCAAATGAAATCACACGCCAGTATTCTCCAGATACAATCCGCTGATAATCAAAGGCGAAGGAACCGGCAGATGACGGCAGGAACACCAGAAGCAAGAAAACAAAGACATGAATAATGCCAATTGCCCTGATGAGCCCGGGAAAGGCCATCCACCTGATTTTCGGCTCCAGCGATTTGAAGAGGGGCACAGAAGGAAGAAAGGGCGGGAAGCGCTGATTGACAAGCCCGATCCGGCCTCACAGCATCCCGGAGGTGAGCCGGGAACTGAAAGAGACGCCGCTGCGCGAGGTGCATCTTGAGCTGGGAGCCAAGCTGGTAGGCTTTGCCGGCTGGGAGATGCCGATCCGCTATGGATCTATTCTCGAAGAGCATCAATCAGTGCGACAAGCTGCAGGGATTTTCGATATATCCCATATGGGGCATCTGCACGTAGAGGGGGCGGGATCTTCTGAATGGCTGAACCGAATGCTCACTAACAACGTGGATAAGCTTTCCGACGGAGAGGCTCAATATACCTTTCTGCTTAATGAGGAAGGAGGGGTGATTGATGATCTCATTCTCTACCGCCTCGAGGAAACTAGTTTTCTGCTGGTGGTGAATGCGGCGCGGGTTGCAGAAGCATTTGCATGGATGAGGGCGAACAAGATTAAGGAAGAGATAGACCTTACGGACCAGAGTGCGGAGATGGCTGGCATGGCCGTGCAGGGGCCATTAGTGGCGGAGGTCTATTCCCGAATTATGGGTGGTCGAACGCTCCCGAGGAGAAATGAAGTGGATATCTTCGAAATTGAGGGTCATCGCCTCACCGTCTGCCGGACCGGATATACTGGAGAGGACGGATTCGAGCTCTTTTGCAGAGCTGGAGTGGGGAGCTACTGGTTTCGTAGGGCCCTTGAAGATGGGGCGCGGGCCTGTGGCCTCGGGGCGAGAGATACGCTTCGTCTTGAAATGTGTTATCCTCTCAATGGGTCGGACCTAAGCCCGGAGCGAACTCCTCTGGAGAGTGGGCTTGGCTTTTTCGTGGACTTGGAGAAGGAGGATTTTGTCGGAAGGGAAGTGCTTCTCGCCCAGAAGTCTGAGGGCCTGTCGGAGGTTCTGACCCCGTTGGTATGTCTCGAATCGGGGCCGCCAATCCGCCCCGGCTGCAAAGTGTTTGCCCCAGACGGGCAGGAGCTGGGGCGATTGACCAGTGGGACGCTCTCGCCCTCGGTCGGGGTTGGGATCGGTATGGCGTATCTTCCCTGTGACATCGCGCAGGTAGGAACTGCGGTGTCCGTCGAGGTGCGGGGACGGATGATTCCTGCAGAAGTATCGAAAAAGCCTTTTTACAAGAAGGCGTAAGGCGCTAGGTATACTACCAACAGACGCAATGAACATTCCCGACAATCTTCATTACACATCGGATCATGAGTGGGTGAGCATCGAAGGTGACCTCGCCACGGTTGGTATCACGGATCACGCTCAGGAAGAATTGAGCGATGTCGTTTTCGTCGAGCTGCCATCGGTTGGACAGGCCGTGGGTAGCGGAGATGAAGTTGGCACCGTAGAATCAGTCAAGGCGGCGAGTCCAATATACTCGCCGCTTGGAGGAGAGATCACGGCGATCAATACGGAGTTAGAGGGTGATCCCTCGGTGATTAACAGCAGCCCGTACGAGGAAGGTTGGATTTTCAAGATTCGCTTGGAAGATGCGGGGGATCTCGATGACCTCTTGGATGCCACATCATACGAAGATCTGATCAGTTGAGGGCATGGGAATTCCTGTTGCTCCTTCCAGCGGGCCCCCGGCGCCAGAGAGTTCCAGAGTGACGATCCCTCCCGGTTTCCCCGAACGCCACATAGGGCCGTCCGGGCAGCACTGTGTGGACATGCTTCGTGATCTGGGCTGTGATAGCTTGGAGACTCTGATTGAGGAGGCTGTGCCTCAGCCCATTCGCCTCGGTAAGGAGCTTGATCTTGAGGTTGCGCTTGGTGAAAGCGAAGCCCTCGAAGAGTTGAAAGAGGTCATGTCGCGTAATGAAGTGCGACGCTCGCTGATCGGACAAGGATACCATGGAACAAAAACTCCTTCGGTAATCCAACGCAACGTTCTCGAGAACCCCGGATGGTATACGGCCTATACTCCCTATCAGGCTGAAATTGCACAGGGCAGGTTGGAGGCATTGCTCAACTTTCAAAGTATGGTTGTGGATCTGACGGGGATGGATGTCGCAAATGCCTCTCTGCTTGATGAAGGAACCGCAGCGGCGGAAGCGATGGCGATGGCGATGGCTGTCAGCCCCAGATCAAAGAGCTTTTTTGCCGATTGTAATTGTCACCCTCAAACTCTCGATATTCTTCGAACCCGCTCTGAAGCTCTTGGAGTTGAGCTTGTGATTGGAAAGTGGCAGGAATTTCCCGCAGGTGAAGGGGTCTTTGCAGGGGCACTCGTCCAGTATCCCGATACGTTGGGATCGATCTCTGATTACGAGGGGTTCGCGGAGAGAGTGCATGCGGCAGGAGGAGTTTTGGTGGTGGCAGCCGATCCTCTGGCGCTGACGATCCTCAAGGAGCCTGGCGCCTTTGGCGCCGACTTATGCGTCGGATCGACGCAACGTTTTGGAGTGCCGCTGGGGTTTGGTGGTCCTCACGCTGCTTACATAGCATGCAAGGATCGGCTGAAGAGAAAGTTGCCAGGAAGGTTAGTAGGGGTTTCGGTGGATCATGCAGGTAAGCCGGCTTACCGCCTTGCGCTTCAAACTCGCGAGCAGCACATCCGGCGTGATAAGGCGACGTCAAACATCTGCACTGCCCAGGTCCTGCTCGCCGTAATGGCTTCGATGTACGCGGTGTATCATGGGCCTGAAGGGTTGCGGAAAATAGCCTCCCGGATCTACTCCTTGACCGGGCGGATGGCGCGTGCGCTAAAACAGGCAGGTTTCAACTTCTCTGGTAGTGGATTTTTTGACACCCTTACCGTCGAGCTTGGGGGGCAAGCTGGAGACTTCGTCGAGGCCGCTGCAAGTAAAGGTTACAATCTTCGTCTGGTAAGTGCCGGGCAGGTGGGAATCACTCTGGACGAAACGGTGACCCTGGGAGAGGTTGAAGATGTTCTCGGCTGTCTCGGACTAGCGATGGACAGTGGTGAAGAGCAAGGGGTGCCTGAGCATCTGGTACGAAGTTCTTCGTTTCTCGAAAACGAAGTCTTCAACATTTACCACAGTGAGACCGAGATGATGCGTTACCTGCGTCGACTCGAGGGGAAAGATCTGGCGCTGAACGAGTCCATGATTGCGCTTGGGTCCTGCACCATGAAGTTGAATGCGGCCTCGGAAATGATGCCAGTTACCTGGCCTGAAGTGGGATCTATTCATCCCTTCGCTCCGGAAGAGCAGACCGGAGGTTACCGTCTGATGTTGAAGACTCTCGAGAAGTGGCTGGCTGAAATCACTCAGTTTGCCGCAGTTTCTCTTCAGCCAAATGCTGGGTCTCAGGGTGAATATGCAGGATTGCTGGCGATTCGACGGTATCATCAGGGGAGAAACGATCCTGAGCGTGACGTGTGCCTTATTCCTCTCTCGGCGCATGGGACAAATCCAGCTTCTGCTGTGATGGCAGGCTTTCGGGTGGTGCCCATCGAGTGTGATGAGGAGGGGAACATCGATGTGGAGGACCTCCAGTCCAAGTGTGAGGAGCATAGTGAACACCTAGGGGCCTTGATGGTGACCTACCCTTCAACCCACGGTGTTTTCGAGGAAACGATACAGACGGTGTGCGAAATAATACACTCGCATGGGGGACAGGTCTATATGGATGGAGCGAACATGAATGCTCAGGTGGGGCTTTGCAGTCCTGGGGGCATCGGGGCTGACGTCTGTCACCTTAATCTGCACAAGACGTTCTGTATTCCTCATGGCGGTGGAGGTCCGGGTGTTGGTCCGATCGGGGTGGCAAGCCATCTGGTTGAGTATCTACCGGGGCACGCCGTGTTGGGCGAAGAAGAAGGGGTCGTGAGCGCGTCTCCCTGGGGTAGCGCTTCGATCAATGTAATCTCATGGATGTATATCCGGATGATGGGGGCCGCTGGATTGGTGGCTGCGACTAAAGTGGCCCTTCTCAATGCCAATTATATTGCGCATAGGCTAAAGAGTTACTTCCCAGTGCTCTACACGGGAGCGAAGGGCCGGGTGGCGCACGAGTGTATTATCGACCTGCGCCCTCTGCAGAAAGAGAGTGGAATTACGGTGGAAGATGTTGCCAAGCGATTAATCGATTACGGGTTTCATGCACCAACGATGAGCTGGCCGGTGGCTGGGACCCTCATGATTGAGCCGACAGAATCAGAATCCAAAGAAGAGTTGGACCGCTTTTGTGAAGCGATGATTTCAATTCACGGAGAGATCCAGAAAGTCATCAGGGGAGATTGGGATTCGGAGAATAACGCCCTGCGCCGGGCTCCTCACACTGCAGAGATGGTTTCGAGCGATGAATGGAATCGTCCGTATTCCAGAGAGTTAGCTGCTTTCCCTGTTTCGCGGTTGAGAGATCATAAGTTTTGGCCTGCGGTAGGAAGAATTGATAACGTGCATGGAGATCGCAACCTCGTTTGCACCTGTGAGGGAATGGAGGGGTATCTCGAGGATTGATGAGCGTGGGGGAGGATTTCAGCAGCGTGCCTTCACCAATTGACTGGGGGCGATGGAGGCCAGAGATGCGGGCAACTCTGATGTTTATCCGGGACGGACATGAAGTGCTTCTCATGCGAAAGTTAAGAGGCATCGGGGCGGGAAAAATCAACGCGCCGGGGGGTAAAATTGAACCGGGGGAGACGCCGCTCGAGGGGGCGATCCGGGAAACGCAGGAGGAACTTCTCGTTACCCCCCTAAAACCGCGAAAAATGGGAGAGCTTTTTTTTGCGATGAGTGACCTGCCTGATATTTTTGTTCATGTTTTCATGGCTGAGGCCTTTTCAGGTAAGGCCGGAGAAACAGAAGAGGCGATTCCTCGGTGGACTAAGATTTCTGACATTCCCTATGACATGATGTGGGAGGACGATGAGCACTGGTTGCCAAGAATGCTTGAGGGCGAAAGGTTCAGAGGGCATTTTTACTTTGAAAGTGAACGCATCTGCTGGATGAAATTGGATTGGGGTGTGGGATTCAACGTGTAGATCCAGACTGTTTCGTCCGCTCCGTTGCTGCCCAGAAATGAAAAACCCGCTCGGGTGAACGAGCGGGCTTTTGCGGTCATCCGCCATGCCGTCCTTGACTACGCAAGCCACGTTCCCGTAGCCCAATAGGTTGGGGGCTTCCTCCGGAGAGACACCTTCCAGTAAAGGCGTGGTCTCACTCCGCAGGGGCTGCCCCCTTTGTCAAAGCATCGGTCCGGGCGCGAGCCAAGAATTGACGCACACAGTAGACTTCCGGAAACTACCCTAGGTGACGATTAATCGCAACGGGGTTTTCCGCGCCGTCGATATTTCGCTCCTTTTTAGGGCTTTTTGTGTATGGCGTAGGCTCATAAGGCCAGAATCCAGCCCGGAGACTATGGCTTGAAATAAAAGGTTAGATAGGCCGTCGCGGCCATCTCTTCAGTCCTCATACGGCGGGGAACCTTCATTCCAGCCCAGCTTTCAACGAAGTGAACCTCTGAGCGGGTGGGATTGTAGCCGACGATCACGGAGGCATGAAGGGGGCTCTTTTCCCCAGGCCATGAATCACGAGTTGCGGTGTCGGGGCTGGGGATCCGGTAATCTGGATTTCTGGCTGCCGTCAGGGTTTGATAGGAATGGACCTTGTTGCGGGCACTCGAGAAGCGTCTCCAGACGATCACGGGTAGTCCTAGGTCGATAGATTTTCGCGTTTCGTCGAGTGAGAAGTCGTTAGATTTGTGAAGGTCCAGCTTCGCTTCTCGTGCTACTGCGAGGTAAAGGCGGGGGAGTTGCGAGCCTGCTGCTGATCCGGTGTTCTGGAACTTGCCAGCGACGGAAAGCCAGTCTTCGTCCAGATGCAGGCCGAAGTAGTGCGCTGCCATGACCAGAGTGTTGAGGCCGCAGTAGGGTTTGTAGCCCTGAGCCACAATGGGAAGGGCTCCTATGCGTGTATCTCCGTTGTCGGATTTGGTGACTCCATCTTCGTAAATTCGGTTGAGACCGGTGTTAGAGAGGCTACTGCGATCTGGGTCGAGCCATTGCCGGGTGACAGAGTCAGAAGGTTGAATCAGGAGGCGGATCAATCGTTGGCTTCCTACAATGAGTCGAAGAGTGAGATTGCCCTTTCGGTAGTCAACGACCTCCGCCCGGAGAGCTCTGGTTTTTCCGATATAATTATCCCGCGGGCGTTTTTCGGAGAGTCCCTGTAGAGTCCTCTTGAGCGATATTTCCGTTTCGGCGAAGAACGAGGAAAATTGCTGCTGCTTTGCTGCGAGACGCAGTTGCAGTTCCTTTTGTTGCTGTCGGCGGTTCAGGCCGGGTGGAAGTCTCTCGTCAAGGTAGCCGAAGTAGGATCCGGCATCGGCAAAGGTGACGGAGAGTGAGTCTAACTTTCCCTCACGGTGGCGAGCCTGGACCATGACGGCGGGGAGGCCCAATACCTTCGGGCGGGCGGCGAGGTAGCTTCCCTCGACGCTCGCGATCGGCGCTTCTTTTCGCCAGTTGCCAGGGAGCTCGCGTTGACCGGCCCAGAGCTTGGGGTCTAGAAGTTGATCGCCAATTTCGGTGTCGTTGAGGGGGCTTTCTGCTTGAGCCAGAAAGCCTCCCACCGCGTTGGGGATGGCTGACGCAGAAACGGTCATTAGTGCCAGAACGGTAATGACGGCCAGCGATCTGAGGCAAAAGTCCGGAGTGCCGGATCGAACTGTGAGGCAGTGAAAGTTCATGATGAGCAGCTGGAGTGCGTGGTGAAAATTCAGGACGGCTGGGTCCATGCCTGAGCCGCCTCAACGAGAGATGCGAAGGGGTCAGCTGCGGTGGGGATAAACTCGTGGCCCACAAAGCCTGTATACCCTGTGCTGGCGAGGGCCTGAGCGATGGCCGGATAATTGAGCTCCTGATCCGGCCCCAACTCGTTTCGGCCGGGGACTCCAGCGGTATGAAAGTGGGCAAGGTATTCGATGTTTTCCCGGATGGTAGAAATCACATCTCCTTCCATCACCTGCATATGATAGATATCGTAGAGAAGCTTGAATCTTGGGTTCCCAATCTTGCGGCAGAGCTCTACTCCCCAGCTTGTGTGATCGCATTGGTAATCGGGGTGATCAACCCTGGAGTTCAGGAGTTCCATAACGAGAACAACATTGTGCTCTTCCGCAAGGGGGAGAATTCTCTCCAGTCCGAGGGCGCAGTTATCCAATCCCTCCTGATCTGAGATTCCCTCGCGGTTTCCGCTAAAGGTAATCACGTGGGGGATTCCGGAGTGTGCTGCGGCAGGAATCAGCTCTTGGTAGATTTGGAACAAGGTGTCGTGGTGCTCACGGTGATTAAAGGCGCGCTCGATGCAGCCGAGTCCACTTTCATGTTCTGGTGCAGCCGTGACCGGGCAGGAGAGCCCAAAGGGGCGAATTGCGGAAACCTCTTCTGGATGGAGAAGGTCGATGCCTGCAAGTCCGATGCCTGCAGCATGCTCGGCGAGTTCTTCCAGGGAGTATTTTTCGAAGCACCAACGGCTGACGGATTGAGAGTAAGGCATAAGTGGGTGGTAGTGGTTAATCCCGTTTCCGCCATGGACGAAAGTAGGCGAGAAAAAGGCCTGCGATAGTTCCGCAGAAGAATGTCAGAATTAAAGTCAGTGAGAGTGAAGCTTCTATTTTTTTTGCAATAAGATCTATAGTGATGGACTGCCTGTTTGCAGTGGCGATGACCAGAAAGGCAGCTCCGATGATAAGGAGAATAAAAATCCTGATTTTAGAAAGGAGAGAGCTCTCCCTGCGATGAGCAGCTTCGCTATCCGGGGTCGCAGGATTGTCGTCCTCTTCAGGATATTCTTCAGTCACGATTGGACCATGCTGGATAACACCCGTAAGGGGCAATGATTTACTTCACTACTGGGGCGCGCTGGCGTGTTCGTGTTGGGACTCCTGGCGCTCTAGTTCGGCTCGTTCCTTCGGGATCACACGAATCATTTTTTTGAGGGCTGTCTCCCAGTCCTCTAAGAGGAGTTGCGCTCGGATTGATCCGGTCTGACGGTGATGAGTCTCAATGAGAGTCTTTGCCTCTTTGATGTCTTCGCTACGTTTGACGGGGAGAGCAACAACCATCTCCGGGTTGACACGGGATTGGAAACGCCCATCAACATCGTAGACGTAAGCGGTTCCTCCCGACATTCCTGCGCCAAAGTTTTTCCCAGTCAGGCCGAGAATGATAGCGACACCACTCGTCATATATTCGCACCCGTGATCCCCAACGCCCTCAACTACCGCCGTGGCTCCGGAGTTTCGAACACAAAACCTCTCTCCAGCGCAGCCATTGACTAAAAGCGTGCCAGCTGTTGCTCCATACAACACGGTGTTGCCCACAATCGAGTTGGATGCGGCATCAAATTCCGGAGAAATAGTGTCGGGGGGATAGATGATCACCTCGCCGCCGGACATTCCCTTACAGACGTAATCATTACCCTCACCGATCAACTCGAGACGGATTCCGCTACAGAGAAAGCATCCGAAGGACTGGCCTGCAGACCCTCGGAATGTGAGATTAATTGTGCCGTCCGGCAGCCCGCTGTTTCCATAGATCTCGGCAACACGGCCAGCCAATCTCGTGCCGATGTTGCGGTCGGTATTTACGACATCATATGTAAGTGAAATAGGGGGCCGATCCATGAGTTTAAGAAAGGTATCTCCGGCACATTGAGCACTGTCTGGTTTTGTAGAGGCGTCAGCGTTTTCTCCACGGGTGGCAGTTTTGTTCGTGAGATCGGCAATAATCCTGAGGTCGAGAGCCGGTTTGTGAATGCCGTCGTTCCGCTCAACCTGATGGATTCGAGCAACACGCTCGAGAGGAACGCCGCTTGTCTTGGCAGCTTCGGGAGCAACATCTTTCAGGACGGTCGACAGGTTGATGGTATTGGCCTTGTTGTGATCAGTTACTTCCCGCTGCCTCAGGTAACCAGGATGACCAATCAGGTCATCCATGCGACGGACGCCGATGCTAGCCATGATCTCTCGCGCTTCATGTGCAACTGAGTCGAAAAATCGGATGACCATCTCCGGAGTCCCCTTGAACTTCGCCCGGAATTTTGGGCTCGTTGTAGCGATGCCAACGGGACAGGTGTTAAGGTGGCATTTCCTGACGTAAACACACCCCATCGCGATCATTGCGATGGTGCCGAAATTGAATTCTTCTGCGCCGAGGAGGGCAGCGATGACAATGTCGCGTCCGGTTCGCATGCCGCCGTCAGTTCTCAGGGTCACGTTTCCGCGTAAGTTGTTAAGGACGAGAGTCTGCTGGGTTTCGGATACGCCGAGCTCCCACGGAAGTCCGGCGTGTTTGATGGAGGAGAGTGGAGAGGCCCCGGTTCCGCCGTCGTGGCCGGAAACCAGAATGATGTCAGCGTTAGCCTTGGCTACTCCGGCTGCAATTGTCCCTACTCCAGATTCGGCTACCAGTTTAACGGTGACCTTGGCGCGTGGGTTGATTTCCTTCAGATCATGAATGAGCTGGGCGAGATCCTCAATGGAGTAGATGTCATGATGAGGAGGCGGTGAAATAAGCTGTACGCCGGGCTGAGTGTGACGGAGCCTAGCGATCAGGCCGTTCACCTTGTGCCCAGGAAGCTGCCCCCCTTCGCCCGGCTTGGCTCCCTGCGCCATCTTAATTTCAATTTCGTCACAGTTGACAAGATAGTGGGCAGACACCCCGAAGCGACCTGAGGCGACCTGTTTGATGCGGGATCGCGCCCAGTCTCCATTAGGATAGGGTTCGAATCTCCGGGGATCCTCACCGCCTTCGCCGGAGTCTGACTTTCCCCCTATGGCGTTCATGGCGATTGCGAGTGTTTCATGAGCCTCTGGAGACAGTGCTCCCATCGACATCGCCGCCGTGGTGAATCGGCGCCTGATCGTCTCAATGGGCTCGACTTCCTCGATAGCCACAGCGCCTTGCGAACCGGGAACGAACTCCAGAAGGTCCTTGATCGTGGATGGAGTAGTCTCGAGGGTGGCTTTTACGTAGTCTTCGTAGGTGTCTTTGTCGCCGGTTTTTACGAAGGTATGAAAATTCTTGATGACTTCAGTTGTAAGGGCATGCCGTTCACCGGTTCTCCGGTAGCGGTTATATCCCGGATCGCCCAGATCAAGGGTTTCACCCTCCGGAATATCAGTCTCCCATGCTGCCCGGTGACGGATGATGCTTTCTTCTGCGATGTCGGAGAACCCCACTCCGGCGATGCGGGAGTGGGTGCCTGCAAAGCAGTAATCAATGACAGACTGGCCTATCCCAACAGCTTCAAAGATCTGGGCTCCCTGATATGAATTGAGAACGCTAATGCCCATCTTGGACATGATTTTCAGGAGGCCTTTCTCAAGAGCTTTCCGGTAGTTGGCCATTGCCAGATGGGGAGTCATGGTCTCCCCCAGTTTTTTCCTGTTGTCGGTGGCAACAACCTGCCGCACGGTCGCATATCCAAGGTATGGACATACCGCAGTGGCCCCAAAACCGAAAAGGCATGCGATCTGATGGGTGTCTCGGGCTTCGCCGGTTTCCACTACAATAGAGGCGCGCATTCTCTTGCGCACACCGTTGAGGTGCTGGTGGACCGCGCCGGTCACCAGCAGGGATGGCAGGGCTACTCTTGTTTCAGAGAAAGCGCGATCTGAAAGAATAAGGATACCAACGCCATCATCAACCGCCTTCTCTGCAAGCTGGCAAACCCGGTCGAGGGCAGTCTTGAGGCCGCCTGGCCCCTCCTCGAGGTTCCACGTAGCATCAATGGCAGTGGTGAGTAATCCATGCTCTTCTTTATTGCGTAGAGCCTCAAGTTCCTGCTCGAACAAGATGGCGGACTCGAGCTGGAGAATGCGACCGTGCTCCGGCGTTTCCTCAAGAAGGTTTCGCTCCGGGCCAAGCCCGGCCGCAAGTGTCATAACTGCCCATTCCCTGATGGGGTCAATCGGGGGATTGGTTACCTGAGCAAAAAGTTGCTTGAAGTAAGTGAAAAGTAATCGTGGGTGCCTTGATAATGGAGCTAGTGGAATGTCGTCTCCCATGGAGTGGACGGCCTCCTGTGCCGCTTTGATCATGGGGGGGAACACCATATCGAGATCCTCGAGCGTGATGCCGTGCGTGACTTGGCACCGGGAGAGGTAAAGGGGATCCAGATCATCTGCCGGGACTTGAGGATCCGGAGTAACGAAATCTTTTAACTCTATGCGGTTCTCATCGATCCACTTCCCATAGGGTTGCTGAGCCGCCAATTCTTCCTTGATCTCCCGGTCAAACTTAAGTTCGCCGCTTGCGGTATCAGCCGAAAGCATCTGTCCAGGGCCGAGACGTCCTCGTCGAATCACTTTTCCGTCCGGAATCTGAATAGCGCCAGACTCCGATCCTATGTAAAGAAGGCCATCTGAGGTCAGAGTAAAACGTGAGGGACGAAGCCCGTTTCGATCTAGAGAAGCGCAGACCTTAGTTCCGTCAGTGTAAACAAGGCCAGCCGGCCCGTCCCACGGCTCGACGAAGGAACTCAGGTAAGAGTAGAAAGACCTGACTTGATCGGATATCTCCGGGTCATGCCGGAATGCGGGAGGAACGAGCATGCACATCGCGTGCTCAAGAGATCTGCCGGAAAGAACCAGCAGTTCAAAGGCATGGTCCAGCGAAGCTGAGTCTGATTCGTCAAAACTGAGCAGGTTCTTGAGTAGTTCGATGTCGTCTCCCCAGAGATCAGAGGCGAAGAATTCTTCACGTGAAGCCATCCAGTTGCGGTTGCCTCGGACGGTGTTGATCTCCCCGTTATGGCAGAGCATTCGAAATGGTTGGCCAAGGGGCCAGGCCGGAAAGGTGTTGGTAGAGAATCTCTGGTGATACAAAGAGATGCCAATCTGATAATCACTGTCCTGCAGGTCGGCGTAAAAGGCTCGCAAAGTTTCTGGCTGCGCAAGACCCTTGTAACTAATCAGTCTGCTTGAAAGGGTGGGAATGTAAAATCCGGTGAGATCACCAAACTGCTTTTCCAATTCCCGTCGAACGAGGAACAGTTGCCGCTCATAAAAATCGCTGTTCCATGTCGCTGGTTTCTCGAGAATCAGATGAAGAATCTCTGGTTGGGTCTCCCGCGCAACTTCACCGAGCTCGTCTGGATACACGGGCACCTGCCGCCATCCGATCAAGGTGATGCCGCGTCGTGCGACAATCGACTCTGTTGCAGATCGTACTTCGGCTTGCTTTTCCTTATTCCCCCGGGGCAGGAAGAACACTCCTACCGCGAGATCCGTGTCACTCCTCAGCTGGTGTCCCAGTGCGGATGCAACTTTCTTGAAAATCGGGTAGGGGATCTGGGTCAGGACCCCAGCTCCATCTCCAGTTTTCATGTCGGCGTCTACAGCGCCTCGATGAGTCATGTTGCAGACCGAGGTTATAGCGTGATCCAGGGTCTGGTAATTCCGTTCGCCATTCAGAAGAGCGATGGCTCCCATTCCGCAATTGTCGCTTTCATTGCTCCATTCGTGTAGAGAATCGGTGGTGTCAGGAGTGAAAGCTGGATGGTAGGGATTCATGTTTTCTGTCGGGGAAAGCTTCGGTGGAACCTTGGAGGTTCTGGACGGCACGTGGGTTTACACCCAGTCAGCCTTCTCATTCACTGGGCGTCCATTGACTCTCGAGGCTGGAAGCAGCTTCCGTGCCTCCTAATTTAGAATAATAAAGCGCTCCGAGGCTCTGCCAAGCGGATAAATTTTGCCGGCGGACACTAAGCGCATGGGGGATGCAAAATTGGGTTTTTTGCCGATGAGTCATGATGATTTTATGAGTGGAAATTGATTCTGAGTGAGATCCCGCAGCATCCTGTGTCTGAGAGAGGAAATGGGTGTTGATCTGCGCTTCAAGGTCATTTTCACGGTTATCAAGTTGCGGGAGCTGTTCTCTGGGCCTTTTTGGCAGGGTTTGCAGGGATGATGATAGGGCACGCTGGCGGAAAAACTGAGAAAACCCCGAGCTTGACCAGAACAAGGTGCCGCTAAATATTTCCCTTCCACCATCAATCTCCAGAAGCCCTGCCCAGACAGGGCGCTGTAATGCCCCGCGTCATGCGGGGCTGACTATCGAAACCAAGATGCAAGAGAGTCCAAGCCTTCCGCGTTCTTCAGGAGTGCCACCTAAACAGGGGTTGTATGATCCCATCAACGAGAAGGATTCATGTGGGGTGGGTTTTCTTTGCCATCTCAAGGGAAAAAGATCCTCGGGCATTATCGAAGGAGCTTTGGAGATGTGTGTGAATATGGACCACCGCGGCGGGTGCGGATGTGACGCCAACACTGGCGATGGTGCCGGGATCTTTTTCCAATTACCCCACAAGTTCTTTGCGACCGTTTCTGCCGACCTGGGTATCGCGTTGCCGGCAGAAGGTCGGTATGCCGTAGGATTCCTTTATCTCTCTCCTGACCCGGCCGCGTGCTCCAGGGCAATGGCACTCTTTGAAGGTGTTGTAGCCGAAGAGGAGCAGTCGGTTCTTGGTTGGCGCGATGTGCCCGTGAAAAGTGAGATTCTTGGAAAGGATTCGAGAGCATGTGAGCCTCTGATGAAACAGATCTTCATCGGCCGTAGCGAAGATATCGACGATGATCAGGATTTTGAGCGAAAGCTCTACGTCATTCGCCGACGGGCTTCCGACGCGATTCGTTATAGCGGTCTTGATGGAGGAGATTTCTTTTACTCAGCAACTCTTTCGGCTCGGACAATCGTTTATAAGGGGATGCTGACTACTGGTCAGCTAGGTGAGTATTTCCCAGACCTGCATCATCCTGACATGGAGTCAGCCATGGCACTGGTTCATTCGCGCTTTAGTACGAATACCTTCCCCAGTTGGCCTCGTGCGCAGCCTTTCCGTTACATGTCGCATAATGGAGAGATCAACACGATGCGGGGTAATGCGAACTGGATGCAGGCAAGACAGCAGCTCCTAGACAGTGGAGTCTTGGGTAAGGACCTTGAGAAGCTTCTGCCCATTATCCGCGATGACGGATCGGACTCCGCAATGTTTGACAACTGTCTTGAATTTCTCGTTCTGTCCGGGCGCTCATTGCCGCATGCCGTCATGATGATGATTCCCGAGCCCTGGGAGAAGCATGAGCACATGACGGAGACCAAGAAAAATTTTTACGAGTACCACGCCTGTATGATGGAGCCTTGGGACGGGCCCGCCTCGATTGCTTTCTGTGATGGAGTTTCTATCGGTGCGGTTCTTGACCGGAATGGCCTTCGGCCCTCCCGCTACTACGTTACGTCGGATGACCTTGTGATCATGGCGTCAGAAGTTGGTGTTCTCAAAGTCGATCCTGCCACGGTTGTTAAAAAAGGTCGTCTCGAGCCTGGTCGTATATTTCTCGTCGATACGAATAAGGGCCGAATTGTGGGAGATGAAGAAGTTAAAGAAGAGATCGCCAGAGAGAATCCCTACGGAGAATGGTTGAGCTCCAACCGGCTTCATTTTGATGATCTGCCTCGATTCGAGCAAAGAGAACGAATCGGGGGGTATGATCTTATCCAGCGCAACCGGGCCTTTGGATATACCTTTGAAGATAAGAGATTCATTCTTGGGCCTTCGGCCGAGACCGGAAACCAGCCCCTAGGCTCAATGGGTAATGACGCGCCAATGGCTGTCCTATCGGATCGCTCTCAGCTGCTGTATAATTATTTTCGTCAACTCTTTGCGCAAGTCACCAACCCTGCAATTGACCCAATCCGTGAGGAATTGATCACCGCGAGCGTGACATTTATAGGTTCGGAGAAGGATATTCTTGATCCGCAACCAGAGAACTGCCGGATGATTAGGTTGGAAAACCCAATTATTGACAGCTCCTCCCTTGCCGCCTTGGAGAATATAGATTGTGTGGGATTCAAGAGTAAGACGCTTCCGATTACCTATACCTTCAAGGGAAGGAATTCAGACTCGTCTGATAAGAACGAGGTGCAGAACGCTCAGGGGAGCGTTTCCGGTGCAGATCTCGAGCAAGCAATGGATAGTCTCTGCTCTGCAGCTGATTCCGCTATCAGTGAAGGGGTAAATATTCTCATTCTTTCAGATCGTGGAGTGGACGGAGGGCATGCTCCGATCCCTGCGCTGCTTGCCGTGGCGGGTCTTCACCACCACTTGATCAGTAAAGGAACCCGTACGAAAGTGTCTATAGTGCTCGAGTCCGGTGAGCCGCGGGAGGTGCATCACTTTGCGGTGCTTCTCGGCTACGGGGTCGATGTCGTGAACCCCTATCTGGCGATCGATACGATTGCCGCTATGATTGATAGTGGTGAGCTTTCCGATGAGTACGACAGCGCAGTTGCCAAGTATCTCAAGGCTTCTATCAAGGGAGTGGTCAAGACCATGTCGAAGATGGGAATCTCAACGGTTGCCAGCTACCGGGGAGCCCAGATTTTTGAGTGTGTCGGCCTTAACAAAGAAGTTATTGATAAATATTTTTGTCGTACTGCTTCGCGAGTAGAGGGCATCGGATTGGATGTAATTTCCGAGGAAGTAAAAATTCGCCATGACGACGCGTTTAAGCCCAGA
>NZAC01000025.1 GCA_002686085.1 Roseibacillus sp.
ATCGTGGCGAGAGTGCGGGAGTATCCTGCCCGTCACGCGGTTCTCACTGGAGGGGAGCCCATGCTGGCGAAGGGAATTGAAGATCTTGCCAGAACGCTCAAGGAGGCGGGTTACCATATTACAATCGAGACCGCAGGCACGATTGAGCCAGATGGCATCGCCTGTGATCTGGCTTCGCTCAGTCCCAAATTGGCTGACTCCACCCCGGATGCGGAGCAGTTTGGGGAGGGGTGGTCGAAGCGTCACGAGGAGAGTCGTATTCAACAAGAGGTGCTTAACGCATGGGCGGTGGGCTACAGCTGCCAGTTCAAGTTTGTGGTGAGCGACTCCGGGGATATGGAGGAGATTGAAAAGATTCTTAAGGCTGTTACCCCGCGGCCCGAGCCAGGGCGGGTATTACTCATGCCAGAGGGAACGGATTCTGCGACCTTGCAGGAGAGAAGCCAGATTGTGGCAGAGCTTTGCAAGGAGACCGGCTACCGGTTCTGTCCGCGACTCCACATCGATCTCTACGGAGATACGAAGGGGACCTGAAGTGAAAGTTGGCCCTCAGGCCGGTGTTTCCTGCGGCGTCAGAGTGTAGTTGAGGCCCTCGATCCAGTGATCCTCGATCGGATTGGCTGCTCCGAGCAGGGAGCCTACTACCGCACCTCGGTGACAGCTGTCGCCCCCGACCATCGCGTTGGCAATGATACCGGCGGAGAAGTCGTCATGGTATTTCCAGGTGAGATAGAGGGCGGCTGGGAAGGCTTGGTCGATATAACAGGCAGGGCTGAAGACCGACCCGATGATCTCGAGGTCGGAGCGATGCTCCCGTTTGGCGGCCTTGCGGGAGGAAAACCAGTCTCCAGCTTCCGTCTTGATGGCGTCGCGAATGGGAACGCCCTCACGGATGCGCAGATGGAGCCGGGTAAGGCAGTCCGCAGCCCGTAGGACGTTGGAGTGGCGATGAGTGAGAGCCACGTGCTGTTTTACGAGGGCTCTGAGGTCAGGGTGCTCAGGCAGGGCGGCAAGGAGGGCGGGGACCTGCGCGAGTCCTCCGATATGCTCATCTCTAATTCCGCATTTGCTGGGGTCCTTACCCTGAGAGTAGCGCGTAAAAAAGCCGCGGTGATATTCCTCGAGGTAGGTGTCGCGGTGCCATCCCGGAGTGAGCATACAGGAGAGGTATTTTTGTAGCCACGCGTCGGAATCGTAGAAGCCGTTTTTCTGAATGATAGCAAAGAGCTCCTGGGCGAGCTGATAATTGACGGTGTTGTCACCAGCCTTGAGGAGTTGGTGGTAATGAATGCCTTGGACTCCCCAAAAAGGGGCCTGATCGTGGAGAATCTCGCCCTTTTCGTTGAGGGCTTGGTAGTTTGAGCGCCAGAAGATGCTGTCAGGATGAGGGTTACGGGGTGCTCGGTAGCAGTCCAGTTGGCCGTAGTCTCGGGCCAGAGCGGCTCGATCGTAATACCAGTGTCCTGGGAGGGCGAGAGCGTCTGCAATTAGAGAGCCAAGGAAGATCTTGGTTGTGGTCATGGTTGGTCCGGAATCGGGCAGGTTCCAATCCACCGTAAGCCAGATTTGAGTTCTTCAAAGGGATGATACGGGAAGAAGGGGCTTGCTTCGTGGAGGGACGATCGAAATCTGATTGCAGAATGGAAAGGTTGGGGAACTGTAGCGGCGATGAGTGACATTGCGATAATTGGTGCGGGGGTTTCTGGCCTGACTGCCGCCTACGAGCTCACTCGCGCCGGACACCGGGTCGTGGTGCTGGAAAAGAGCAGGGGCTTCTCCGGAAGGGCAGGGACACGGCGCCACGGGGCGGTATGTGTCGACCATGGGGCTAACTTTTTTCGCACCACGGACTCCGAAATCGCACATCTTATTCACGAGGTTCTTCCGACCGAAGAGCTGGTGGAGATCAATGGAGAGGTTTGGACCTTCGACCGTTCTGGGGCGATTCTGCCGGGTGATCCGGTTCAGAATGGGGAACCTAAGTATTCCTACCGCAGGGGAATCAATACTCTTGGCAAGCTTCTCCAGGCCGCGTCCGGGGTGGAAGTTCGCCGGGAGGTGCGCATCGCGAGTCTCGAGCGGGAAGACGAACATTGGTTGCTCCGGGACTCTGGGGGAACCAGTCATGGTCTTTTTGACGTGGTGATTACCACTGCGCCGGCGCCACAGGCGATGCAATTACTGCGGGCAAGCGAAATTGCTGAGCCTCTGCAGACCACTCTTCTGGATGCACTCCGATTCTCTCGTTACCACGCCCAGTTTTCGTTTATTCTGGGCTACAACGAGCCGCTTAGTCCCTTGAGGGAATTTCATGCTCTGGTGAATTCTGACGGGGCTCATGCTGTTTCGTGGTTGAGCTTCGAGGAGGATAAGCCCGGTCATGTACCGGAGGGGAGCAGCGTGCTAGTTGTCCAGATGTCACCATCGTGGACCAGCCGGAGGGTAGAGTATCCTCCGGAGGACATTCTCCCCGAGGTTCTCGAGAATGTCAGAGCCTTGCTACCGGAGGCATCGCATCAGCCGGATTGGTGGGACAGCCAGCGCTGGATGCTGGCGAGCCCGAGTAGTGCCGTGGATCTCGAGTCCTTGCGGACCGGCGAAAAGGAGAATCTCTTCTTTGCGGGAGATGGGCTCTGTGGACGCGGCCGAGTGCCATTGGCGATGAGTTCTGGTCTCGACTCGGCACGCCGGGTAATGGCCAGAATCGAGACTCCTTCCGACGCGTAGGGGTGCAAGGTGCGTAGGGACGTATCAAAGGCTCCTCAGAGCTGAGCGAGAAAGCTGTTGGCCGCTTCCAAATGGGCGGCCTTTTTGTCTGGGGCCATGCGCCTCGCGGTGGCACACATCATCGCCCACCGGGGATTTTTCGCGAGGGAGTCGGCGTGGTTGAGAATCCAGCGCCAGTAGAGCCCGTCCCATACCGAAGTCCAGTCGCCGCCACGGTAGTTGCTCATCTTACGTATGTAGGCGGAACCAGAAAAATAGGGTTTGGTGGCAACTCCACCACCATCGGCGTGCTGGCTCATGCCGTAGACGTTGGGAACCATGACCCAGTCATAACTATCGACGAACATCTCCATGAACCATCGGTAGATTTCATCTGGATCAAATTCGCAGAGAAACATGAATCCCCCGAGGGTCATGAGCCGTTCAATATGGTGGCAGTAGCCGGTTTGCTTGACCCGTGCAATGACGTCATCGATGGGCGTAATTCCGGTGGTGCCTTCATAAAAAGAGACCGGGATCTTCCGGGAATGTTTCCAGTGATTGGAGGTGCGCATTGTCACGCCAAGATCGACATAGGTGGCCCTCATAAATTCCCTCCAGCCAATAATCTGCCGGATAAATCCTTCCAGAGAATTGAGTGGGATATCGTGGCGCTCGGAATGGGCGAGGGCGGAGCGAAGGATCTGTTCTGGAGTCAGGAGACCGATATTTAACATGGGGGTCAGGACGCTGTGCCAGAGCCAGTTGTTTCCCTCCACCATGGCGTCCTCATAATCTCCGAACAGGGTGAACCGTGAGGTGAGGAATTGCTGCAACCATTCTTCGCTATCCTCGTGACAGGTTGGGTAGTAAAGAGAGTCGAGACTCCCTGGGTTGTCAGGATACTTGGCGAGGATGTGGTTGCGTGCCTCGAGGTCGAGAGCGTCTCGCTCGGGAAACGGTATGTCGGGAACCTCACCAAGCATGCGCTTAGGGACTTTCTTCCTGTTCTGATCGTCGTAGCTCCATTCGCCGCCGGTGGGCTTGTCCCCGTCCATCAAGATATCCAATCTCCGTCTTTGAAACTTGTAAAAGTCCGCCATAAACCAGCGTTTTTTGCCGTCCCTGAATCCCCGGTTGGTCGCGCCGTCATTGATGAACATTGGCGTTTTGAGGGATTCGATGTTTTTGGAATACAGGGAGCAAAAGCGATCCAATCTCTTTTGGAGAAGAAAGTCGTGAACCTCGGCCACGAGGAGATCCTCATCGGTGTGTTGAAGAGTCTTCTCGAAGAGCTGCTGCAATGAGGATCCACCGGGAGCATGGTCTAGATAAGTGATCTTGTGTCCTGCCTCCTTGAGTCGGGCTTCATAACGTTTCATAGACGCCCGGTGCAGCCAGAGCTTTTGCTTGTGAAAGCTGGCTGGATGCTCCGTGTCGCCAAAAAACAGGCTGTCTTCGATCAGGTAGATCTGGGTCGGTTCATCCGCGAGTCCGGGATGGTCTGCAAAGAGCTGATGGGGGAACACCAAGAGAGTTCGGCGGCGAGGGCGAGAGGGCATAGGATGGTAGGTTGCTATGATCCGCTGATGGAATAGAGGAGGAAGAGCGCGAGGAACGACCGTATGGTCCAGAGTGCGGTCCTGATCCAGTTGGTGCGAACAAGCATTTTGTGCGCATGGGCATCAAATCCATGACTCAAAATGTGGTGATACCGTATGGAGAATCGCGCAGTAGAGATCCAGATTAAGGCAAGTAATGACAGCCCTACGATGGGCCAGAGGCGGCTGGTGTCTCCGGGAGGAACCATCGTCAACCAGAGGGCAGATCCGGCTTCTATCAACATCGGGGGACCGACCACCCATGCGGTTCGATTCTTGTGAGACTCCTGATAGGCGGAGAAGTGAGCAGACCCGACCAGTGCTTTTAAAGGGTAGTGCACAACTTGAACGAACCAGATCAACCCAGTCATGTAGATGGTCGCAAAAGTATGGAGAAGCGCGATTTCCACGGGTTCGAGCAGGATAGAGTGGCCTGAGGATTAGCCGGTCAACCCTCCGCCCCTCGACGCTTCGCCGGGATATCGGGAAAGCAAGGAGAACTGTCTCCTGGTGGCCAAAAGGCCCATATTATTCGTGGTTCATTCGTGAAACGTTTTCGCGCAACATTGGTCTTTTGGGAGCGGAAACGATTGGCGCACCCTCGAACCCTGTGCTCTGGTCACGATGAATTTACGTTTGCTGTTTTGTCTCATTCACATGATCAACCGGTCGGTGTAGTCTGGTTCAAGCGGGATCTCCGCTTGAGCGACCACCGACCATTGCAGGAAGCTTGCCAACGAGGAAAGGTAGTCTGCCTCTACTGTTTTGAGCCAAGTTTCTGGCGGGCTGACGATGCCGACGGCAGTCATTTCCGCTTCGTGACCGAATCGCTCATGGAGCTCAGAGAGGGGCTAAGAGCTCGAGGTGGAGAGCTCATTATCCGGGTGGGAGAAGTTCTGGAAGTTCTCGAAGAGCTGAGGAAAGGGACGGGATTTCAAGATCTCTGGAGCCATGAAGAGACGGGGAACCTCCTGACTTTTAACCGAGACAAGCGCGTAAAGAGCTGGACCGAAGGGCGGGGCGTGCGATGGCGGGAAATTCCCCAGACGGGAGTGGTCAGAGGATTGAAATCCCGGGATGGATGGGCCGCACTCTGGAAGAAGAGGATGGCTGAACCGTTGACCGAAACCCCGGACAGAGTCGAGTGTCCGGACGGGCTAGCGCCCGGCAATATCCCTGACCCTCGGGATGTCGGGTTGGAAGAGTCAACAAAACTGAATGCCCAGAAAGGCGGAGCCAAACTGGCGTGGGAGACGATGCACTCCTTCCTGCAGGAACGGGGTGTGGGATACAGGAAGGAGATGTCGAGTCCACTGACTGGAGAAGCAAGCTGTAGCAGACTGAGCCCGTATCTCGCGTGGGGGAATATCTCAATTCGGGAGGTCTTTCAGAGCACCAGAGATCGAATCATGGACGTGCGCTACGCGAGAGAGGAGGGGAGGCCTCTGGACAAGCGCTGGGCACAATCTCTCAGTTCCTTCGAGGGAAGGCTGAGGTGGCATTGTCACTTCATGCAAAAGTTCGAGGATGAGCCGGCGATCGAATTTGAGAATATGAACCGAGCCTTCGATGGTCTTCGTGAGGGTGAGTTTCGCCAAGATCGTTTCGAAGCATGGTGCCGGGGTGAGACTGGCTACCCCATGGTTGATGCCTGCATGCGCGCCTTGCATCAGACGGGTTGGATTAACTTCAGGATGCGGGCCATGCTTGTGTCATTTGCTTCTTACCACCTCTGGCTTCATTGGAGACAGACAGCGGTATTTCTCGCCCGGCATTTTCTCGATTACGAACCTGGCATTCATTTTAGCCAGTTCCAGATGCAGTCCGGGGTGACTGGTATCAACACCTTACGAATTTATTCTCCCGCCAAGCAAGTAGTGGATCAGGATCCAGAGGGTGAGTTCCTGCGTCGATTTTGTCCTGAACTTGAGGGGGTGCCCAAGGTGTATCTTGCCGAGCCTCACCGGATGCCAGGCGTCCTTCAGGAAAAAATAGGTTGTCAGATCGGGAAGGATTACCCCCGGCCAGTCGTGATGCATCGCGAGGCGTATGCGATGGCCCGTCAGCGAATGGGAGAGATTCGGAAGCGGCCGGAGGTAAGGACTGAATCCTTCAGGGTCCAAGAGCGGCACGGTAGTCGCCGAAAAGGGGGGAGGAAACGCAAGCGCTAGAGGGGGAGTGGGTCATGGACTCTCACCCAATGCGGAACCAAGGTGCGGCTCCCGTGTGAATGCTCATGTTTTCTTCTACCAAAAAGAAACAAAAAATAAACATTGCCGCTTTAAGGCGACGATATCCTTGATTGTTGGTATTTTGTGGTGAACAAAAGGGTGGCAGCAGGCCTTATGTCTACAAAGTCGTGCAAGGCGATGCTCCACAACCAAACAAGAAAGGAACAGATCGAATGGCACAGCTAAGTTCAGACAGTAGTCTTCGTGTGTATCTACGGGACATTTCTCAGACAGAATTGCTGTCCGCGGAAGAAGAAGCAGAGCTCGCGGATCGGGTGAGTCGGGGTGACAGCGAAGCTCGGGAGCACATGATCCGAGCTAACCTCAGACTTGTCGTCAAAATCGCCCAAGACTACGCCAACAACGGGTTGCCACTCGTTGACTTGATTGCAGAGGGCAACATCGGGCTCATGACGGCGGTGGACCGGTTCGACCCCGATCGAGGGGCAAAGTTCAGCACCTACAGTGCCTGGTGGATCAATCAGTCCATCAAACGGGCCCTGTCAAACCAGAGTAAGACGATCCGGCTTCCGGCCCACATGGTCGACAAGATTGCCCGGCTCAGACGAATCTCCGCGATTCTCACCGAAGAGCTGGGCCGGGTGCCTTCCGACGAAGAGCTCTCTGAGGAGTTGGGTATCCCAACGCAAAAAATTTCCCGTCTGAAGCGGGCTTCGCAGAGGCCAACTTCTCTCGATGCTCCAGTGAATGATGGTGAGGGGATCAGCTTTGGAGAGATTATTGGCGACGAGAAAGCTGTGCACCCTTTGGAAGCGCTCGAGGAAAAAACCTTGATGGGTCAGCTTGGGGATCTTTTTGAAGTGCTAGACGAACGTGAACAACGGATCATTGATGCTCGCTACGGACTCGATGGCAACAAGCCTCTGAAGCTCGAGGAAGTGGGTGGTGAATTCGGGGTTACACGGGAAAGAATTCGTCAGTTACAGGCCAAGGCTCTCGGCAAGATGAGACGCGCTCTTCACAGGATTGAAAAACCAATGCCTGATCCCGTGGGAGATCCTGTCAGACCGGAGCTTAGCGTAGCGTCGTAAGTTTCAGGGATAATCAGAGACGATCTCGTCTGGAGACGCAGCAAATAACGGAATAGTTATGGAGGGAGTCCTTGAGGAGAACAGCGCTGGGGCCGGTGCCTTGTCGCAAGAACTCCGTTCGCGGAGGGTTCCCGGTCCCCATGGAGAATATCCAAGACGGGTCCTCATCATTGGGGGTGGTTTTGCGGGCTTAGAATGTGCTCGGAGGTTGTCCAACGACCGTCGTTTTGAGGTGACGATTATCGATAAGACAAACCATCATCTGTTCCAGCCGCTTTTGTATCAGGTTGCGACGGCGTCGCTGGCAGCTCCGGATATCGCACGCTCCCTGCGGCAAATCCTGATGAAGGCATCGAACGTCACGGTGCTTATGGATGAGATTACAGACCTGTCACCCGAGATTCACGAAGCGCAGGGGAAATCGGGGCAAGTCTACGAATATGACTACCTGTTTCTTGCGGCAGGGGTGCAAACGTCCTTTTTTGGTCGGCCCGAATGGGAGGCTCACACTTTGGGTTTGAAGTCGCTTACGGAAGCGCAAGGGATCCGCCGGTGTGTGTTGAGTAATTTAGAAAAAGCCGAACTCACAGAGTGTGAAGATGAGCGGCGCCGTTTAATGACGGTAGTCATAGCGGGTGGGGGGCCGACGGGAGTGGAACTCTCCGGGGCCTTTACGGATCTGGTGCACCGCTCCCTCCGCGATGATTTTCGCCGAATCGATACATCTGATCTCAGGGTGATCCTCGTGGAAGGAAGTGAGAGGCTGTTGGGGGCCTACAGTGAAAAGCAAAGTGCGTATGCTCTTAAGCGGTTAGAGGCACTCGGGGTTGAGATTCGCACAGGCACTGTGGTTGCGGATGTGACGGAGCAATGTGTTCACTTTGCTGATGGGTCTAAGCTTGAGGCGGCGGCGATCATCTGGGCTGCGGGGACTGAGGCAAACCCACTAACAAGGCAGCTCGGTGTTCCTCTCGCGGATCGGGCGGGGCGACTCGCCCCGGAGGCAGATCTTTCCCTGCCGGGGTTTCCCGAGGTCTTTGTTGGAGGGGACCTGGTCTCCCTCAAAGACTCCAAGGGAAATCTTATCCCGGGAGTGGCACCAGCAGCGGTTCAAATGGGGCGGCATGTTGCGGCAGTCTTGAAAGAAGAGAGCAGGCTCGAGAATACACGGTTCAAGGAGCAGAAGTTGGAGTTGCGTCCTCGTTTTCGATACTTCGACAAGGGGATCATGGCAATCATCGGTAAAAATGCCGCAGTGGTTAGTTCCGGGAAGCTGAGGCTGACAGGGTTTCTCGCTTGGCTTGGGTGGCTCTTTATCCACATCCTTTTTCTCGTCGGATTCCGGAACAAACTGAGTGTTCTGCTTGGTTGGGCGTTTGCTTACGCGAGGAATACCCCTGACACCCGGATCATCGTGCAGAAACAGGAATGAGTGGGTGTGATTTTCGCTAATGGCTCTTCCTCTGCAGCATGGGGACGCGAGTGCGCTGGCCGACTCGCTGCAGCTGATGGCTAGGGTCTGTGATGCTCTTGAGCTCGCAAAGGATCTTAGGGAAGAGTCCACCGTAAGGGAGCTACAGCAGGTTCTTGAAAACCTTCGAGTGAGACAGGGGTTGATGCCAGAGGAGAAAAAAGTCTGGGACGCCCTGTTTGAACTTTGCCCACGGCTAGAGGAGCCGTTTTACCCCGAAAGGTCCGCAAGGGAAGTGTCGCTTCACTTACGCAAGCGCGGGACACCCGTTGCTCGATCGGTTGTCAGGATGATTCTTGCAAAGTGGGGGTTAGATGTCCGCGGGAAGAAGCGGTGAGTGGGTTTGTGCGCCAAGGGGTGTTTTCCTTGTCTCGACAGGTCCATGGTGGGCTTTCATTCTGGATGCATGTCTCAGAGCTCGTCTCTTTTTTGTTATCTGGCACTTTGGTTGGGGGCATCAACCCTCGCTGCGGAAATTCCCGCAAATCTCAAGAGGGAGAACCTCGTGCCATGGTGTATTGTCCCCTTTGATGCGCTTGAGCGCGGCCCCACCGAGCGCTCAGAAATGCTTGCCGGACTTGGGCTTCGTCGGTGTGCCTATGATTGGCGAAGCAAACACGTTGCTGAGTTCGAGGAGGAGATCCTGGAGTATGAGAAACATGGGATTGAATACTTCGCCTTCTGGGGTCAGCACGAACAGGCCTTTCGGCTCTTCGGGAAGCATGATCTCCATCCTCAGATCTGGAATACTCTTCCCAGTCCCGGGAAGGCGACCCAGGCGGAGAACGTGGTCTCTGCCACAAGAGCGCTGCTTGCTCTGGCCAAGGATACGGCAGAGATGGGCTGTAAGCTGGGGCTTTATAATCATGGAGGATGGGGTGGTGAGCCCGCCAATCTTATCGCGGTTTGCCGGGCTCTTCGTGCAGTGGGTTACCGGCATGTGGGAATTGTGTATAACTGGCACCACGCCCATGCCCGGATCGGAAGCTGGACTGAGGACTTGAAGGAAATGTTGCCCTTTCTGCACTGCGTGAATCTCAACGGGATGAATTCCGGCGCTAAGCCGAAAATTCTGACTCTCGGGCAGGGAGAGCACGATCTCTCGATGCTGCGTGTCCTGATTGAGAGTGGCTATGAGGGTGCGGTCGGGATTCTCGATCATCAGCCTGACTTGGATGCGAGAGAGGTTCTCAGTGATAATCTTGATGGGTTGGCGTGGTTGACAGGGGAAATAATGCGTCCCGGGTCAGTCGGACCGAGGCCAGAGCCCAGAGCCCGGTCGCAGAACAAGTGACAGAGGGCAATGGAGTCCCCTTGGAAAGAGAGGGCGATCCGCCTCGGTAGCTTGGATGTCGACGGAGCGGAAGACGATAAGCTCTGCAGGGATCTTGCTCTTGGGCCTCCTGAAGAAGCTCAGGAACCGGGAGGAGGCAATTTGAGATATTACTGCGATTGAGTCTGGAACAGACCCATTTTTTAAATGGGCGAGCCGGAAGGCCTTCCCTAGGGTTGGAGGAGGCCTGCAAGATTGAATGGCAAAGCACTAGTATCCCTCTGCTTGAGGGGGCTATGAAACGTTCGGGATTGCCTGTCAGAAACAAGACGTATGAATATCATCCCCTCTCGTGTGTGGCCGGCAGTTCTGGCGGTCAGCCTTCTTGTTGTTACGCTCACGGTTGCAAGGATTTCCAAGGTTGCCGCTGATAGCGGTGTTTCCTGGGTTGGTCACGAGGTCTACTCGGGCGCGCGAGTCAATTCTGCTACAGCAGCGGATTACGACGGTGATGGGTGCCAGGAAATCATCTTTTCTGCCGCTGGTAAGGTGTTCATGTTTCATGGGCCCGATTATAAGACGAAGCAGGTTCTGGCTTCGCTTGAGTCGAAACGACCGAGGTCAAAAGCCCAATGCATTCACAGTGTCCTGCACGATGTGGATCACGATGGAGACTTGGATTTTGTGGGCTCGTATGTTCGTGGGCTCTTCTGGCTTGAGTGCCCCGGGGAAAAAGCAACCACCACTACATGGAAAACCCACCAGATTACTGACGAGATCCATGGTGTTCACTGCATTCGGTCTTTCGATATTGATCAGGATGGAACTCTGGACCTGATCGCTAACGACTTTACGGACGGCAAGGGGCCGTATTCAGGCTCAATTTGCTGGCTTAAGCCATCAACCCTTCCTGAGTCCGGTGAAATGCGATGGTCGATCATACCAATTGCCCGAGGTAGCGCGCCGGGAGGTAGCCACTATTTTGATTTTGGTGACGTTAACGGGGACGGCCGACCGGACTTCACCCTAGGTGCAAAAGGAAAGCCGTTTGAGAACGGCAACTATTTTGCCGTCTTTTATGCTCCGGAAGACCCCGCCCAGCCATGGCGCCGGGAGTTTCTTCCCGATCCCGGTGGGCAGACTGGTGCAACCCACGCGGCTCCTGCTGATGTGAATGGGGATGGGGAGCCTGACATCCTTGCGAGCCGGGGACACGGCAACGGGGTGGTCTGGTTCGAAGGGCCGGACTGGAAGGAGCACGTGATTGACGAGGATATCCTGTTTCCTCACTCCACGGACTTTGGAGATATCGACGGGGATGGAGATATAGACCTCTCCAGCGTTGGTTTTGGCTCGAAGCTCGCCGCGTGGTATGAAAATGACGGAAGGGGGAATTTCACCCGACATGTCCTTAGTCGTAACCAGATGGCCTACGACACAATGATCACGGATCTCAATGGTGACGGGGACAAGGACATCCTTGTAGCGGGGCAGCAGAGCGAGAATGTCATATGGTTTGAGAATCCGGGTAACCGTGGAGACTGATGATTCTCTCCAGAGTTAGGAAAGAAGGAGAGGTAGAGGGGGCATGCCCATCGCTTGTATCACTACCGTATCAGGCGGTTAACTGACGTGGAGAGAGGGCTCTCAGAACCCGACCTAGCATGTCCTGCAGCTCAGGCTTCACGAGAAAGTCCGCAGCTTTTGAGGCTTCGACCCATTTGCGGTAACGAAATAATGTTTCGCTCCACTCCCCGGCTTGCTGGTCCACCTCGAGTCCGTAGACTGACACCTCGCATATTTGTCCATCCTTTAACCGTCGGTAGCGCCCTATTGGGGAGGGGCTCAGTTGACCCGATAAGCCGGCCTTTTCCCTGGCTGCACGACGAGCGGTGTCCCTAGGGTCTAGTCCTTCTAAGTATGCTTTCGGGAAGACCCAGCGCTGTTTCTTCCGAGAGGTAATCAGGCAGATCATGATGCCGTTTTCCGTGGTCTTATAAGGGAGTGCGCTGGACTGATAGAGAGCGAAGGGATCGGTCAGCTTTCGGCGATCAGATGTTGGAATCCTTAGTTCATGCCTTGGTTATACGCGGATCGCGTGCCAGAAGGATCGAAAAGGTGAGGCGGTTCCGTCACAGATTCCAAGAGTTAATCTCCACTGGGCCAAGTGGTAGTGGAACCTCACGAGGGGTGCGAATCATACCTTGCTCCTTCTGGAGGAGTCCCCCCGCGATGAGACTTCGAGTGTTCCCGCCTTTCCCGGATCCCAAGGAAAAGGGTTTCCCCACCCGAGGTGGTCTGGCCTCGCGTAAGCAGAGACGAATTTTAGCGCTCTCCAAAATCCTTGAGGTAGCGCTGAAGATGCTTGAGACGCGACTTCGTAAGCTGGGTTTGCTGTCCGTAGAACAGGAGGGGGGCTGCAGAGCCGCCTCGCATCTCATCGGCATGGAAAGCTGCATTCGCATCCCGAAAAGCGACCCATGCCCGTTGAGCCTTTCGTAGGAGTTCGACAGATTTTTCATCCGGCAACAGTGCGATGACTTTTCTGTATACCGTGTCCAATTCTGTGTCGGCCCTCTTAAAGTCCTTGCGGGCCTGGGCGTTCATCTCCTGTTGCGACTGCGCTTGCGCAGGAAGAGACAGCAGCAGAGCGTATGCTCCAAGGAGGGTTAGGATTGAAAGCTTCATGGATGGGATTCTGCGTCTTGCGGACCGCATGTCAACTGGTCGAACCGTCACGGGTGTGCTGGAGGTCGAGGGTGCTGACAAGTTTCCAAACTGGCATGAAACATTATGCTGTTGATGTGCCTCAGATTGCCACTAGCCTTGCGTCTCATGGGATTGAGATAGCCCGCTCCCATCGGGTATGCCAGCTGTGGGTAGCCCAGTTGTCCTTAGTGATATAGGAGCGCACGACGAGAGCGTCGTTTTGCGTCCCAGGGGCGTCGACGAGCTCGGCATAAAGCAGGCCATGGTTAATGCCGACTGCTTTTCCTGGATGACGGCGGTCGGTTTTTGCGGCGCCAGAGTCGTCGGGATTGAAGACGTCGATGGAGTTTGGGAGATCGCGCCCGAACGTCTTGCCGTCCCAGGTGAGTTTGCTTGGCGGTGATCCATGGGTGTGGCCGTGGACGAGGGCCACTACGTTATATTTGGTTAAGGTGTCCCAGAATCCCTGGAGGTCCTCGGCTGGCCAATCGTATTCGGGCCCGTTAGGGTGGAGGTGGCATGAGACGATAACAGGTCTCCCAGAGTTGCCGACCTTCTCGGCGAGGTCTTTTCGCAGGAACTCAAGGCTGGCCCGGGCCGCATAGTGGTGTCCCTCCCGGCGCTTCTCGCCTTCACCGGCGAACATCCCAACTGAGACTCCGTGGAGGGGGCCCCAGTCCCACGAGTAGTGGAGGCCATTGGATGAAATATGGTGAACGTGAGGACGGGTTTTGTTGCGCTCGATGAGGGCGTCGGTGATGAAGGTGTTCCCCTGTGGGCCATCGTGGTTTCCATGGAGGTCGTAGACCGGCCAGGGGATTTTGCCATCCTTGCCGGTAAGGCCGTAATCGTCGACGTAGCGGCTCCACTCGTACTTTCCCATGGCGTCATAGTGACCGCCAGTTTTATCAAAGCTATCGACAAGATCGCCCGTGACGATGACGCCATGGATAGTTTTAGCAGTATGGCCACCGCCGAGACGTTCAGGCATGGGCTGTCCCGGAAGCTCATTAAGAATCGTAACAAAGCGAGAGTTCGCTTCTTCAGAATAGGGGTCGAGTTTGGTGGGCTGGGGAGATTTTTCGGCGAGATACTGAGGGTCACCAGTGATGAAGAAGGCGTAGCGTCTGGTTTCTCCCGCCAGCGGAAAGCTCGTGATTATCAGAGCAAGAAAAATTGTGCGGTGCATGCTTAGTTATTTTAAAGGTCGGGAGGTGGTCTCGAGGTTTCTTGCGGCGATCAGCTTTATACGGAGGAGCTGAATACGGTTATGAGAATATTTCCGAAAGAAGCTCTCACTCCGCAACCCGATTCTTGCCGCCGACTTGGATGGTGACAGAACGCTTAGTGATATTACTTATGGTGCGGGTGTCAGATGGCATGGGATAGAGTGGTAAGAGAGCTCTTCCGTATCTTGGTGTTCTAAATTTTATCGTGGTTCAGAGGGAAGATCATATCAATACTCATGAGGTTCCGTGAATTGTCACCCAAACTTGTAATCGCAGGAGGTCTTTAATGATAAAGAGTGTATGCTGGTGTTTTGCCGCGGCCTTCTGGATGACCCTCGGTCAAGCCGAGGGAGCCGTCACTTTGCCTGGAGTGATTAGCAGTCACATGGTCTTGCAGCGGGATAGACCAGTGCCAGTCTGGGGTTGGGCCGATCCAGAGGAGGAGATCACTGTGGAGTTTGGAGGAGCGACGGCGAAGGGAAAGGCCAACGAGCAGGGGAGCTGGAGGGTTGTATTACCCGCCATGAAGGCGGATCGCATAGGCCGCGGCATGACGATCCGTGGTAAGAATACGATCCAGCTGGATGATATTCTCATCGGCGAAGTCTGGGTAGCCTCGGGGCAGTCGAACATGGAAAAGCCGCTAGGGCCTGCTATCGGCCAGACACCATGCAATGATTGGAAGGAGGAAGTTTCAGCCGCTAATTTCCCCCAGATTCGTCTTTTAGAGATGCTGCCTAGAGATGCGGAAGAGCCTGCATCAGACGCCGATTGCGACTGGTTGCCTTGTTCGCCGCAGAACATCATGGTGCAGCGAGGGCGTGGTGCTGGTTACTCGGCCTGCGCCTATTTCTTTGCCCGGAAATTGCACAGGGAGCTGAAGGTCCCGATCGGGATGATTGCCGCAAGTGTCGGAGGCACGCGATGTGAGTCCTGGACGCCAGGACGAGACGGCAGATTATTTAACGGCATGATCGCTCCAGTGACTCCAATGGCAATCCGAGGAGCAATCTGGTATCAGGGCGAGTCCAACGTGGGAGATGGCTTACGGTATGCAACCAGGATGCAGGCTTTGATTGAGGGCTGGCGAAAAGCGTGGGGGTATGAGATCCCATTCTATTTTGTCCAGATTGCACCCTTCTCGGGCTACTCCTCAGGCAGCCTCCCTGTGCTGTGGGAGGCTCAAGTAAACAACCTGAAGATTCCAAAGACGGGAATGGTAGTGACGACCGACCTGGTCCCCGCCATCAGCGATATTCATCCGGTTAACAAGATTGATGTGGGCGAGAGGCTCGCCCTGTGGGCTCTGGCCAAAGTTTACAAGACCGATGTCGTTTTCTCAGGACCGATCTATAAGTCGATGGAGGTTGAGGGAGATAAGATCCGACTGTCCTTTGCGCATGTTGGGGGCGGGCTCAAGTCGCGAGATGGCAACCCTCTGGTCGAGTTCGAAATTGCTAGCGCGGACGGCGAATTTGTGACGGCCACGGCAACTATAGAAGGCGACGCGGTGGTGGTTCAGTCGAGGGAAGTAACCGTGCCAGTCAATGTCCGTTTCGGCTGGTCGAACGAGGCCTATCCCAACCTCGTCAACAAGGAAGGACTTCCGGCGTCACCCTTCCAAACCAAGGATTGGAAGGGCGGCACTGGAGAGTAACCGGGTGGCAACCCCTGCTTCGTCGGCGGCTATTCCGGTTGAACCAGGCAGAGGCGCAAGCCCAGGTGGCGGCCGTAGCGCCTTGGTGAATTATGGTCGCGGTAGGCGGAGCGGCTCCTCCATGCGCTGGCGCCCCAGAAGCCGCCACGCACCACGCGGACTGTCCCCGCCGCTGGACCCTTGGGATCTTCTGTCGGTGATTTCTCATAGTATTCGGGCTGATACCAATCGTGGCACCATTCCGCGACATTGCCGTGCATGTCATAGAAGCCCCATGCGTTCGGTTTCTTCCCGCCGACTGGATGGGCCGTGCTTTCGGAATTCTTCACGTGCCAACCGTAGTCGAGGAGCCCGGGTTTATCTCCTCCGAAGCAGAACTTGTTTTCACTTCCGGCTCGGCAGGCATATTCCCATTGAGCCTCGGTAGGGAGGGAATACTTGCCCTCCTTGGTTCCCGCCTTGGCGTTGAGTTTCGCGATGAACTCCTGGCAGTCGTTCCAGCTAACCCGTTCCACGGGGTTAGAGGGATTTGTGAATCGACTCGGGTTGTTGCCCATCACGGCTTTCCACTGCTCCTGAGTCACTTCAAACTGACCAAGATAGAACGGCCGGGTAAGTTTAACGGTATGAGAAGGTTTGCTCTCGTTGTCACCCATTGTGAACTCACCTGCCGAGACCATGATCATATCAATTTTTACCCCGCCGCCCAGGTCCACAGCGAGCTTCTCAGGTATCCCAATGCTCGCAGCCGTAATTTCGCGTTTCGGACCAGCGGTTTTCTCAATCACTTGAGCAATGGAAGAGGTGGCGGTGAGCAGACAGAGTGTGATAGCAGTTGCGAGTCTTTTCATATAACTGTTGTATTCTCTACTGCGCGTTCGGGTAGCAGCAGGGAGAGGCGCTTGTCGTGAATTATAACCATCCAGCTGGGGTGGCGATTTTTTGGGTAAGATGCGGGGAGTATACACTGAATCAGTGACCCGATTCTGGCTGCCGTGGAATGCGCGACAGCTGTCCACAAAAAACTCCCCGGCCGCAACGGTCGAGGAGTTTAAAGAATATTTATGGTAGGTTCAGGAGCCCTTCTTCTCGCTGGCGATCTTGGCGAGAAACTTCTTGGGGTCTTTTGCCACCTTGCCCTTGCAGCCTCCGCAGCACACCGCCACAGAGATTGTCGCAGTGGCATCTGGGTCGTTATCGCGGCCACTAATTGGGCACTTCCCATCAGCGGCCTTGGCGACCTTGGCGAGAAGAGCGGCTGGATCCTTTTCAAACTTGGACACGCACCGCCCGCAGCAAAAACCAACCTTCACCTCGACGGCAGTGCTGCCGTCCGCAGCTTTTCCTTTCACGGGGCAGATTTTGTTCACTGGGCCGGCGAAGGCGGGGAGCAGAGACAGCATCAGTCCGCAGACAATAAGAGAGATAATTTTCATAGGCTTTTCGGGGTGATCCCGTTCAGGATCCGACGAAGCCTTCCATAGGCACTAAGCTTGTCAAGTCCCCCCTTTCAGTGGCACGGGAATCCCCTTGAAGAGGCTGAGGTCAATTCGGGATGCATAGTCTTCGCTACGCTAAAGACGTGTATTTATCGCATAATCGTCGAGGCAAGAGATTCTCACGCGCACTCAGCTCCTTTCCTTGGGGCCCTCTTTGGCCAAGCCGTGAGAATGATTCGTCAGATCCTTCTATTGCTCGTTGTCTTCGCCTCGCCCCTCTACTCGGATGATCCCAGGTGGGAGATCAGGCATACCTTTCTGGGCCTTGGGAATAGGGCTCTTGGCTCGATCATTGCCGAGGACGGCCCCTTTTCATGGAACATTGATCTTCCAACCAATGAGGGTATTCCCATCAACCAGACGAATTGCGTGAAACTAACCGAGGGGACCAGACAAAAGAAGGTGGTGTGGCCATACAGTGGGGGAAACACGAGTTCCACCACTTTCAGGTTCTCACCACCAATGGAAAGCCGCTCAAGGATAATGCGATGAAGTATCAGGGGCTTCATTTTGTTACGGTCTTACCGGTACCAAATGGTGGTCGGCAAGCGGGGAGCCTTTTGACTCCGGAGGGATATGAAGAAGGGAGGGGGCGAGGGAGGCGGGTGGGTTCGTTTGACGCTAAGGATGGTTGGGAATTCAGTTGCCGAAGGCCTCATCTAGCGGGAGGCTTGGCTGTTCCTATGACCTTTCCTGATTTAGCTAACCTTCTTGAAGCGCGCATTGCGGTGATTGCTGATCATGAATTCCGTGATCGGGACCCCGAGGCTCATCTTGAAGCCCTCAAAAGTGTCAGTGAAGCAATCTCTGCCTGGCATGAAACCCACCGTGATGAAATTGATGGAAACTTGGAGCACTTTCTCGCAGGAGCCAGCTACCAAAAGGCACTTCTCTATCTTGAAACGGGGACTCGTCGGCCGTGTGGGGAGTAGGAAAGTTCGGACTGCGATAATGGGGTTTTGCAGGGCGAGAGTCTTTTGGCAGCTGGTGCTCTGGCGAAGCAGTAGGACAACCAAATTTTGGCAAAGAGGTGTATCCTCAGCGTAGAGCTGACGGAGAGGAAATAGAGCCTCCTTCTCAACAAAGTAAAGATCTTGGAGGTAGCTCTGGCACTGGGAAACTGAAGTAAGTTGGAGGCTCCCTCTGGCTGAAAATGTTAAAGCTGGCTTGATCGTACAGGCGCTTGCTTTTAACGAGCTGGCGCGTGCTTCTCCGGTTATGCGTATTGGTAACTGCATTGGTAACTAGTAGGCGCTTTAGACCCAGTCATGGTGCTTGGAATACAGGCCGCCTTGTGAAGAAGCCAAGGGCCGTTTTGATGAGGTCGCTACAGGACGCCGGGATGACTGAGAGGAAGAGGAGAGGAGTAAAAATTCATCGCATTCCTCCTCGGGGCTTTCTTCTTGCGCGGAAGACCTCAATATTTGAATACTCGTTTAACCTCTTTTTCCTCCACAAGTATGTCCTCCCAAATCTTCTTTTCCCTCTTCAGACTCGCACTTGTACTCCTCATGGCTACAGGCGCTGCCAAGGCCGAGGACCTTCTCGGCCCATCCGATACGCTTTTTGGGGGGCAGCTCATCGGGGACAACTTTCAGGTGGGGATGAGCGGTTTTGCGGCTGGTGCCAATAACTGGCCCGGTGGTGAGGCGCCGGTGAACGCACTGGACGGAGTCGGTCAGAAATATCTCAACTTTGCGAAGCTCAATACTGGAATCGTAGTTACTCCGGGTATCGGACCCTCGGTTGCGACCTCCATAAAGCTCTGGGCGGCCAATGATGCCCCGGAACGTGATCCCGCCAGCTACGAGATTTATGGCACGAATGCCGTCCTCGATCAGGGCCCCTTTCCAGTCTCAAGTTTTGTCCTGATCACTTCGGGTGATCTCGATCTTCCAGGCAGTCGAAATCCCGGTGGCGGCAACCCCCTCAATGATGTCAATCTGCAGACGGTCGAATTTAACGGAAACGGAACGGCCTACACCTCCTACATGATTATTTTTCCCACCGTGAAGAATGCTGGAAGCGCCAACAGCATGCAGATCGCTGAGATCCAGCTTGATGGATCGGTAGGACTTCTGGGTGACTTCGATGGGGATGGCCTGTCTGATGACTATGAAAATGCCAATGGACTCGATGCAAATGATGACGGTAGTGTGGGGGAATCCTCTCCGGGTGCCATGGACGGCCCCAACGGAGCCCTTGGGGATCCGGATGGAGATGGCCTGAGCAACACGGAAGAGAGAGACCTTGGAACAGACCCCCAGGATGAAGACTCTGATCAGGATGGCCTTCCCGATGGAGTGGAAACCAGAACCGGAGTGTGGGTTAGCGAATCTGACACGGGTACTGATCCTCGGAATCCGGACTCTGATGACGACACCTTGCTCGACGGCGTGGAAAATCCATCACTGGACTTCGACCCCGGCAATCCCACGTCTCAGCCAGGAACCAACCCTAACCTCGATGATACCGATGGTGATACTGTCTCTGATGGTGAGGAGGTAGCGGCTGGGAGAAATCCTACCTTTATGGATCCACTGCCACCTACCATTTTCTTGCCAGATGATACCATTCTGGGAGGAGTCATTACCAACAACAGATTCGAGGTAGGGAACCCCGGGGGAACGCAAGGGATAAACAACTGGCCAGCCAACGAAGGACCGGAGTTCGCCATTGACGGGGTGGGGCAGAAGTATCTCAACTTTGCTGAATTCAATAGCGGGGTTCTGGTTACCCCTTCGGGAGGACTCTCAGTTGCAAACTCCATGACCCTCTGGACGGCCAACGATGCCATCCCTCGTGACCCTGCAAGCTACGAGCTTTATGGAACGACAAGCGATGTGTCCGGAGCGGGTCCATTCGACCTTGACCAGTTCATTCTCATCTCGTCCGGGGATCTTGCGCTTCCGGACTCCCGCAACCAGGGGGCGAATGCTGATCTCGACGAGGCGAACTCGCAGAATGTGTTTTTCAGTAATTCTGAGGCCTATACCTCCTACCTGATCGTCTTCCCAACGGTTAAGAACTCGGCGTCTGCCAACAGCATGCAAATTGCAGAGATTCAGCTGGGCGGCGAGTTCGGGCCGGGGACTCCTCTGCGATTTGAGGTTGAGGGCCTCGGTGATGATCTCATTTTCACTTTCGACAGCCAACCGGGGAAGGTTTACGACATCCTGACCTCACGAGACCCGGAGAACGAACCCAATCCCTCTTCGTGGGCTGTCTGGCAGGAGAACATCATCGCTACCTCGCCAGAAAACGTTGAGACATTCCAGCGTCCTTCTGACCCTAATCGGTTTTTTGTCCTCGTAGAAAAAGTCGCTCCAGCGTTCTTCGCAGAGGACTTTGAGAACGGAGCCGAAGGATGGACTACCAGCGTCAATGACGTAAATAGTATAACCCTCTGGGAACTGGGAAGCCCCAATGCGAGCACCGGTCCGCTCAGTGGCGCAGATGGCTCCGGGAATGCATTCACTACAAACATTGGTAACTACGGACCGGGGGCAAACATTGCGCTCCGCTCTCCAGTGATCGATCTCACAGCGGAGGGCCTCACAGAGGCTACTCTTAGTTTTCAGCAGTTTCGTGACGCTGATGGGTTCGGCGACATTGGCACTGTCAGGGTCCTGCGATCCGCCGATTTGAGCGAATTGGTTGCGTTCGATGCGGATCTTAATTCGTTCGATGTTGAGTGGAACGAGTTCAGTGCGCTCCTGCCAGCCAGCGCGATTGGCGAAAGCATTATTATAGAGTTCCAGTTTATCAGCGACGATACTGCCGACGACTTCAGTGGTTGGTCGATCGACAATGTAGAGATCAACGTGGAATAGCAGAGCTCGGTCCGGTTCTCTGAGCCGGCCTGATTGCACGGATACGGGTCTGAGGTCGTGACCAAGAAGAAGGGAAGGCTTTCACGTATCCACCCCTTAGCGCTCCACTAGTCTAATAGTTGACGTAAGCCCACAAGGGGAGGCATTACAAAATGGAGCGTTCTTTATAATGCAGGTACCCCTTGGCTTAGTCAGTAGCCGGGAAGCTTGTGGCCCCCGGGCGGGTCATGGTAGTTTTGAGATATCATGAAAAGGGTGTTCTCTGTGATTTCGGCTTGTTTGGCGGTGGCAATTGGCGTGGCTTCTGCCCAGGTTGCCCCGCCAGAAAATATTTCTCTCGGTCTTCTCGGGGATGGAAACAGTGCTCTGGATTTCAATACCTTTGGCTCAGTCATTGATACAGAGCTGGGGCTGTTTGCTGGGAATGGAGCCCTTCTTGCAGAGAATGACGATACAACCAACCTTCAGAGTCAAATCGAGATTCCTTTTGGGCTCCCGGTCGGGACGTATTACCTCGCGGTTGGGCGGTTTGACACAGTCTTTGGAGATGGCTTCTTCGCTAATGGGCTCAGTGGAGGCGACTTTATCTTGAACTATGGCGCAGGGCAGACAACCGGAGGCACCATTGGAGCAGTCGGCGTGGTGTGGTTCTCGTTCGAGATTGCTACGGAACCGGAACCGGATCCAGAGGCGCTGACCTTATCGAGTGTTGATCTCAACAGAAACAGGCTCACGATATCGTGGAGGACTAACAAAGGCGTCAGCTACCGGGTGCAGCGATCGAGCGATCTGCAAAGTTGGACGGATGTTGGGCCAGAGCGACTTGGAAATGGAAATTCCCTGAGTCACACACAAGCATTGAATACCGAGAGCGCATTCCTCAGGGTGATAATTCCATAACCCCAACCCCGTGTTCGACGGGGTGGCGAAGAAAGTAGCGTCACTTCGGGAAAAGCTTGCGGTCTACTGCAGCGTCAACTCCCATGGCTAATGCTTTGAGAGCTACTTTCAAAGACTTCTTGAGTGCCACCGCAGAGTGGTCAATGGCCATCAGCGGTATCCCTTCCGTTCCTATGCTCAGGTCGGATTTGTCCCGCCCGACGATTGATGATGAGAAAAGAAGGTAGATCCCGTAGGATAGGACTCCCATGAAGAGAATTCGGAGACGCTACCTGCTCGAAACCCTCTTGCTGATTTACGCCTCTGCGGGTGCATGCTTCGCGGATAAAGATGCAGTGACGCTTCGCGTGGCAGCTTACAACGTCGAGTTCAGCAAGAGCGCGACGGCTGAGCAAATCGGGGAAATGTTCAAGCCATTCAATCTCGACGTGATCGGATTCAATGAAGCCCCCGATGGCGATTGGACCAAGCGGGTCGGCAAAGTGCTGGGTATGGGGCACAGCTACGTGGGCAAGATTTCATCGGCTAATCACAAGAACAAATATAAGACGATCCTGAGTCGCTTCCCACTCGAAGAGACTGGGGAAATCTCCTTGAAAGGAGTGGGCTGGAATCCCGCCTCTGCGGTGAAAGCTGTAATCCGTAAGGGTGGCTTTCCGATCACCTTTTACTCTCTCCATATTTGCGGTTCCAAGAAGGACAAGGGACATGCGCACTTCCTCGCCACAGAAGTTCTGCCGAAGGAGAAGTCTGAGTGCGTGATCGTTGCCGGGGATTTCAACAATCGGGTCGGAGATGATTCGCTGAACTTCATTGAAGGGGCGGGCATGAGGCCGACATGGAAAGATTTAAAAATCGAGCTCTCTCAGCAATTCAGTTATAACGCCTTCGCGACGGAAAAACAGGCGGGAGTGATCGACCATATTTTCTACAAAGTGTTGTCGGGAGCAAAAGCAGCAGACGGTGGAATTATCGAACTGAAAAAGCCGTTGTCAGACCACAAACCGGTGTGGGCAGAACTCGTGTTTCCTCGATAGATCGCAATGCGTTGAAACCTCTCGGCAGGGCTGGGAGGTTTTTTAGCTCAACTGCGAGTGAGAGAGTCAGAGAGGTCCGGACGTTTTGACTCCAATTTATAGGCCCTCCCCGGAATCGGGCATGGGTCTAATGGAGATTGATTTCTCTATCTACCTAACTACGGGCCCAGTGAAGCACTCCAGAAGAATCAATCCAAAGGAGCTTCATGGGGGATTTTTCCCGCTAGTCTAGGTAGTATAGCTAGAAGTCCACTGTGACTGGCCAGAGTGCTACTCTTTCTCCACTGATTCCTCGTCAACTTTTTCGGGCAAGACCTTGCCACGATTCTTTTTTCAGGTCCCAGTTCATGTTGCTGCTTTCTTTGGGGGGGTGGCTCCATCATGGGAATCACCACAATTAGACAGCGCCAAGAGCAATGGGAGGGTAAGGACGGCGACTAATGCTCTCACGATTTAACTCATAGCCTTCCTTCCTTTCCTGTCAAGGTTGAGTCGCTTGCCCGGTTGCCAGAGTTCAAGGGTTGCTCTCTGGCGAGTCACGGAGGCTTTTTCGCTGCCGAAAGTATGCCAGGCGAGGTGTTTACGGGTGTCGGACCTTGAATTCCGGAAACGGGGCGGGGGCATCCTTGGGGAATCTATCAAGAATCATCTGCAGGCGCTGGCGTCTGCCCGGAGCAATCTTGTCCAGGGGGCTTACTTCCTGTTCCTGGCGTGGATCCTTGAGCAGATCATGAAACGCGCCCTCGCTGTCGAGCAGATGGGTCCAATCCCGGATCATCCGGAAGTCTCCGATCTGTGAGTAAATCCAGCTGCGCTTCTTGAAGGGATCCTCGTCGCCACGCAACCCGGATATAAAGGATTTCCCATCCAGCTTGATCGTTTTCGGGGGATCTATCCCGGCGAGTTCAAGAAAAGTCGGGTAGAGATCGGTAAAATCAATTAGATCTCGTGAAACGTTCCCGCCCTTGCTCAGAAACGGGGCCCGGACAATGAATGGGACATGTGCGCCCCAGTCTGCCTGGCGGCCCTTGCCCTTGGGATATGGTTGTCCATCAAGGGTGCCCGGTGAAGCAGACCCATTGTCTCCCGTAAATATGATGACGGTCCGCTCTCTGAGTCCCAGGTCATCGACCGTGCGGACCAGTTTTCCGACGAGATGATCCATGTAGGTGACATTTCCTGCATACAATGCCGGTTTGCCTTCTGGGGCCTTTGCCTTGTTCATTGGGGTGGTGGTATGAGGCCCATGGGCAAGGAGCATCGGGTAGTAAAGCAGGAAAGGGCTGTCCTTGTGTCGCCTGACATAATCGATCAGGAAGCGATTAATCGTATCGGGACCGTAGGGAACCCTGCTGCGTTTGCCGTTGGTAATCACTAATCCATTCCAGAAACGTTCCTGGGTTTCTGGTTGGCCATCCTCGACTCCCGGCCAGACGCAGTGTTCGTCAAATCCATGCTTTTCAAGTGCATCGGGTTCCTTGCCGAGGTGGTTGATCTGCCACTTGCCGCCGATCGCGGTGGAGTATCCTGCCTCGCGCAACAGTCGGGCAAAGGTTGTAAAGCGATCTGCCCGTAATCCAGCTCCTCCCCAGCGGGGGACGTCATAGTGTTGGATCCATCCATGATGAAAGGGATATTGACCGGTCAGGAGGGTAACGCGGGTGGGGGTGCAGATGGGAGTGCACCAGGCAGTTTCGTATCGAACGCCCTGCTCCGCTAACCGGTCGATATTTGGAGTGGAATGCGTCGCCCCGTAGCAACTGATCCAGTCCCGGCCCATATCGTCGACCATGACCAGGATGATATTGGGTCGTTCAGCGGCGTGAACGTGGAGGAGGACAATCGTCCAGAGGAGCAGGATCAGCTTTTTCATTTCGACTGAAACGGTTCGCTGGCCACGATTTGTTGAACCAGTTCGCGCAGGCCGTAGCGGTGCTCGGGCATATCCGCGACAATTCGGTCAATATCGTCGCGATCCGTGAAGCTAATCCTGCGACCAAGGGCGTAGACGAGGAGTTTTTCAGTCAGGCAGCGGGTAAATTGCTCCGGTTTTTGTCCGAGGTAATCTCGGATCCCGTCAGGCCCATTGAGAGCAGTTCCATCAGGCATTTGTCCGGAGGCATCAATGGGCAATTGCTTGCCATAACGGTCCCGCCAGCGACCAAGGAAGTCGTAGTGCTCCATCGAGAGGCCGAGCGGGTCAATTCGGCGGTGGCATTCGAAACAGGTGGCATTTTCCCGATGCTTGACCATCTGCTCCCGGATGGTGGTCACGCCGCGGGTGTCCGGCTCGATTGGTTCAACGTCAGGGGGAGGGGGACTGGGTGGAGTGCCAAGGAGGTTCTCTAGAATCCAGACGCCCCTCATCACGGGTTGGGTTTCAACCCCGTTCGAAGTGGCGGTGAGAATGCTTCCCTGGCCGAGCAGGCCGCCGCGATGATGTCCGGGCTTCAGGTTGACTTGTTGAAACTCTTGGTGATTGATACCCGGGATACCGTAGTGCCGGGCCAAGGCGGCGTTGAGGAAGGTGTAATCAGAGTCAATGAACTCAAGGATGCTCCGGTCCTCCGAAAGGAGATGCTGGAAATAGCGCCGGGTTTCCTCGCGCATGGCGGCCTCGATGCCGTCCTCGTAGTAGGACCGGTTCTTCTCTGGGTCTGGAGGCATGTCTCCCAGTTTGCGGAGGTGGAGCCACTGCTCGACAAAGTTCTGGGTGAAGGCCGAGGCCCGGGAGTCCTTAAGCATCCGTTCAACCTGCGATCGCAGACCAGACGGGGTCTGAAGAATGCCAGAGACAGCCGCGGCACGTAATTCAGCATCCGGCATTGAACTCCAAAGAAAGTAGGACAGACGCGATGCCAGTTCATAAGCCTCCAGCTTCCGGGCCCCGGGACCAGAGGCATATTCAGTGAGATACAAGAACCGCGGGGACGTCAGGATAGCGCGTAAACCATAACGAGCGGCTGCCCAGAAATCCTTTTTCTCCTCCAGGTAATTCTCGGCGAGATCAAGGTAAGGCCCGACCTCTGCAGCGGTCACTGGTCGCCGGAAGGCGGCGTTTGCAAGCCGTGTCAGGCAGTCTCGCAGATATTCCGGGCCCGGTGCTATGGGAGGATCTGGAAAGTACCGTTCAAAGCCTGGCAGGGGCCACTGTTGGTAGAAGGGGCCCTCGATCTCGAGCTGGTAGACATGTAATTCCGGGCCGGAACCGACATACATCTCGGGTGGATTGCGGGCGGGATAAAGCGCGTCCTTGTTGTATTTCGGTAAGACCTTGCGCAAGATACGCTTGAAAGATCCGTTTGGGCCGTTTGCCCAGTGCACGTGAAAGGTGAAGCCCTTTTCCAGCCAGACCCGGTGTTCGATCTCAAGCACCCTATCATCCGGTATTTCATAATCTCCAATGATCCGGTGGGCGGTGGCTCCCAGTTCGCGGGAGTCAACCGAGATGGAGAGACGCATTGGCTCATCGGAGTTGTAGCGAAGGTCCTGGTCCTTGTAGCGCGATTTTCTGCGGATCGCCCTTGCTGAAAACCGGATCGCATACTCACCAGCGGCCGGCACCCCCCTCTGCTTGTCGAGCCGCATTAACCCGAGCGGTTGGCGGAACTTGATGAACATGCGCCCGGCTGCCTGCCTGCCATCCTCGTCCAGGGAGTAATTATTTTTTTCATCCGTCCTATCATACTGGATGGTTTCGGGGCGAGGTCCCGGGCGGATCACCTTATCCGCCACCTTGCGGGCTGCCTCGAGGTAATTCTGCAAGAGATGTCCGGAGGTGACGAGGCCTTCACCCACGTTATCAAATCCCTCAACCGCATCATCAGGTGGAAAGGTGGTGGTGGGATCAAAGTCGACCATCTCCAGGTCGAATAGATCACGAATCGTGTTACGATACTCGACCCGGTTCAATCGACGGAGAACCACCTTGCCGGAGTTTTCACTGGCTACCTCCCGTGCCTGGGCCAGGGACCGGGTCAACTCTGCCACCACGCGACTTAGCTCGTCCGGCTTAGGCTGTGCCTCCTCTTCCGGAGGCATTTCCCCGAGATTTAGTTGATCCAAGATTTCTTGAAACATCTCAGCCTCTTCCAATCTGGTAAAATCGCCAGTCAGGCTGTCGAAGCGGCGATCACCCTTCTGTTTTTCCGGCCCGTGACACCGGATGCAGTAGTCCTTGAGGAATGGCCGGAGCAAGCCGCCCCCGTCAGCACCCTGCAGACTGGCGACCGATACGCCGGTCAGCACGATGATGAGAAGAAGGGGCCTCAAACCAGAAGATGATTCAGGTTTCCCGAGCTGGAGGAGAAGCGATCGGTCTCTACGCCGAGCTTCTGCAGGATGGAAACATAAAGATCGCAGAGCGGCCGGCCATCACGGCCGTTACGTTCGAACCGGTGATGCTTCCCAGTTTTGAATCCGCCACCAGCGAGAAGAATTGGCAAGTTACGACTGGAATGAGAGCTGGCATTACCCATGCCGCTACCGAACAGGACCACTGTGGAGTCCAAGAGCGGTTTGCCATCCGTGTCCCGGGTTTCCTTCATGCGATCCAGAAAACGTGCTAGTTGTTGCATATAGTAGAGCTCGATGATCGTGAGCTGCCTGAGAAGGTCTGGCCTTTTTCCATGGTGGGTCAGAGAATGATACCCAAGCTCCACCCCCTCGAATGGGAACAGGCGGTTGCCGCCCGGATGCCCGAAGGTTATGACATTGGTGGACCGGGTCTGCAGGGCCAGCACCATGAGGTCATACATCACCGGCGTGTTGTAGGGATAGTTCAGGTCCACCACCACCTCATCGTTACCCCGGATGACTTCATCACTGGTCTTTGGCTTCGGGACATCGAGCCACCTCGCCTGACGCTGCAGTTTGATTTCCACCTCCCGCACTGCGGTCAGGTATTCGTCCAGCTTGGTCTGGTCGGCTGCGGTTACCCTTGCCCCGAGTCGCTTGGCGTCCGCATGCACCACATCCAGGATGCTGCCATCCTCATCCAGGAACCTCCGCTGGCTGGACTTACCCTTTGCGTTGTCTTCGAGAAATAATTTGGAAAACACCCGGGTCGGGCTTCCATCGGTTGGCAGGATCATCCCGCTTCGTGACCAGGAAATACCCCCGGATCCCAGATGCAATGACGGGAAGCGCGTTTTCTGCCCGACCCGCTCGGCCAGCAATTGATCAAGGGAGTGCAGTCGCTGGGGTTGCTCCCTTGCATCCTTCAGTTCCGTCCCATTGAGCAGCGTGTTGGAGCATCCATGCCCCCCACCTACGCCCGGGTGATCGAGGTTGTTGAGCACGCTGAAATCAAGACGATGCCTTTCGAGTGGTTTAAGGAGGGTTGGTAAATCGTAGCCTGCTCCGGTCTGCTCGGGAAAGAACCCGCCGGGATTCATCCCATAACTCGGGGCCACACAGACAAATCTTTTGGCAGCTGCGGTCTGAGCCGGTGCGCCGTGGACTGATTCGAGGGCCGGAAGGGCCAGGGAAACCCCGGCCCCGCGCAGGAAATTTCGTCGGTTGAAAGATGACATGTCTGACCGTTGACCTCCAGTAACCTAATATCAATTGGGACTACGGCGCAAGGAAGTTGATAAGATCTACCGCTTGTTTCTCAGAGTGAATTGACAAGCGAGGAGTGTGTGTTTGTAGCCACCGGGGGCGGCGTGGTAGGGATTAGGCAATATGAACAGGTTCGAATTTATCATGGTTCTGGTTTCGATAATCATCGGACTTGGCGTCGCGGAGCTACTGCAGAGTGTGGCGAAGATCATTAGGGTCGCATGTAGGGGGAGAACCCTGAGTCTTCTCTGGCTCATCAATATGCTGAACATGCTCATTCAGTATTTCTGGGCTTCGTGGGTTCAAGCCGACAAGCTGGAATGGTCCTATTTTGAGCTCCTGATGCTGCTGATGGGGCCGATCATTATGTATATTATTTGCTCCCTACTCCGTGTACCGGAGCAGCATTCAGAAGAGTTGGACGGACAATTTATCAATCAGAGGAGACCATTTTTTATTCTCTTTATCAGCCTGATGGTGACCTTCAGTCTGTCGGATTTCTTGTTCGGCGGCTCCGTGATGGAAGAAGGCGAGTATGGTCTAGGCCAGCATCTTGTCCGAGTTGTCGCCACCGGGCTCTTTATTTTTCTCATGGTGACAAAAAGGCGATCATTGCATATCACCGGCTCCCTCGTCTTTCTCCTGATTCAGGCCTTTTTTATTATAAACTGGACGTGGCTTTTGTCGTAGATCGAGGTAAAGCGCGGAAACCTTGTGGGGAAGTAGCGGCAGCGGGGAAGGAGCCTAATATTGAACAGTTTCTCAACGGTTTTCGGAAACCATTTTGTGCCATGGAGAAATTGTGCAATATTTTGAAAGTTAACGAGAGGGCCGCTTTTTTCGTCGACCCTCCTTACCTCTTGTTTATGAAAAAAATAATCGTGTTTTGCCTTATTTCCTCCCTCCCGCTTTTGAGTGCAGAAAAAGAAGAGGTTGCGATCAAGACGCTTCAGAAACGGGGCGAGGCCGGNAATCAACGTTATTACCTTCCTCACCAAGACACTCCGTTTACTGGCAAAGCGGTTGCTTACTGGCAGGGCGGGCAGAAGATGACGGAGATAAGCTATAAGGACGGTAAACGGGACGGAATCAAGGCTCATTGGTATGAGACTGGTGGGAAACTGTCTGAAATAGCCTACAAGGGCGGCACACATCATGGGCCGCTGATAGCTTGGAACGAATTGGGGCAATTGAGGAGAAAGGGCACTCACGTGGACGGTCAAATGGACGGTATTTGGAGGAACTGGTATAAGACCGGGCAGAAGGAAAATGAAGCAACCTACATTGACGGCCTTATGGGGACCGCCATTGTATGGACACCCGAAGGCGAAAGGTGTTCCGAGACCAATGTTGAGGATGGTAATGGTCTAATGGTCAGATACACCGAAGATGGGTGGCCATGGCTTCGCATCACTTACAGGAATGGCAAAATGACTGGGTGGAGACACTTCCCTCCGCCTCCCGGAAAGGGACCGGGAGGGGGTGAGGTCACCTCCGGACCTCTTTCCACGTCTCAACAGTTTCGCACCTGCAGATCCAGTATTTCGCTGAGGCTTCTTCGCCGTCTCTGAATGCTCGCTCTTCCACCTTTCGGCCGTTCCCGTGCCAGGTCTCATAAAGGCCCCTGACCACCCTCGATCCGCAGTCGACAAGCGGGGGCACCCTAAAAACCGTCTAGATTCATTAACCAAAGAATCCAGCCGCTCCAACCAAGATAGATATAGCAAAAGATTATGCCGGAAACAGCCATGGCGATGCCTTCCTGATTATATTTCCGCCTCTTGATCTGCACGCACGCACAATGCCCGCAAAAGGCTCCGAATGCAGAAATCAATACGACACAAAAAAGAATTAGATCCGCCGAGGAATTGACTGCCTCCACAGTTAGAGACCCCCATGCAAATGTAACGCCGATCGCGCTGAAGAAGCTGACCTTTGCAAGCTGATTGGTGGTGGGACCACGCCCAGGATCAGGCCTCAATTGAGGAGGGATACTACTTGGTTTTTCCTCGCCCATAACCTCCTAGTTGTAGCGTTGGAGAAAAAAGTAGGCGTTATAAATTAAATGCACGGAGGCCGCGAGGCCCACAAAGATCAAAACGGTCTTCAAGGTGCTCGCGATAGAAAGCCCCTCTTCCTTCTTGGGCTGCTGTGGAAACGAGGGGAGGATTGCACGCTTCATCTTCTCATCTTACCAAGTCCTGTCTGGTTACCGTGAATTCATAAAGGCGATGAAGTCATTGATCAGACCGATATCTTGTCAGGCTCATCGGCGAATGGCCCTTCCTGCGTGCACAGCCTGAGTCTGGCGTATTCCGTTGAACTTACGTTGGGCTCTGCCTGAGGCGTCGGGAGCGTTTCATGTTTCCTCTGTTATTGGAGAACCCAACAATTCCTAGGCGCAGCCGGTAATAGGAGAGAGGATTATTGACTGCTAGCGGGAGGGTTGTTGAGGTGTTTGCCTTTTATTACTGCCATGAGAAAGTTCTGGGAATATCTGAGGGATATTTGGGAGGTGATATATGAGAATTTTGTCAGTGAGATGTGGGGTGTGGTCTTGAGCGCTCTTGCCTTGGGCGTTATCCTATTTATCAGCTCTGTCTTAGTGGAATGTTAATCTTGGTTTTGTGCATGCTCTAGAGTTGAAATTTCGCTCTCTCGCCAAGTCTATGAATAAGCTATGGGCAGTCATGATGACTCGACTCCAGGCTGAGGGCGTGATTAAGAGATTGAGGAAGCAACTTAATCCACTTGGATCTGGGCGGGGTGAGTGATTTGCGGGCTCCTTTCTCCGGTGCTAGCGAATCGGGAAAAAGGGCAATCTTCCTTGCTGGGACCAATATTGTGTATGGCCTTCCAGACATCCGCTTTAGAGTCATCCTTCAGTTTCTCGATGAGATCTCTTTCATTATGCGGCTTGGCCCACAAACCCGTGATGAATTCCGCGGTCACGGTTTCGGGAAGCGGAGGAAGCTCCCTCGATTCTGACGCAAATTCCGGTTTGGGCTCTGCCTTCGCCTCGGGCCTTGGTTCCTCCTTTAGAATTAAACCCGATTTTTCCTGCTCTTTAGGTTGCTCCTTCTCACTACTATCAGTGACTACGAGCGCGGCAAAGAGTAGAACGAGCGTTTTTATAGCCAACCTCTACGACCACCTAAGCGTGGCGAGCAAGTAGGTAACTTGTTGCTACCGGCGGTGGGGCGAGGTCTCTGCTTGATGGGGGCTGACCTCTACGACCAAGGTTCCTGCCAACTTGTCGTGCCAGCCCTGTTTCCTCTTATCGAACGCCACCCAGATTACACCAAACAGCCCAAAAACCATTGCCGGGAAATATGCCAGATATCTTATGATGCATTGTGCGACTGAGAGCTTCATTCCAGTCTCGGCGTTCACGATTTTAATCTTCGTAATCATTTTTCCCGGTGTCGCGGACTTATAGATCCAGAAGACAATCGATACAAATGCGGGCAGCACGTAGGTCAGCAATACCTCCCAGACACCATGAATTTTGAAAACGGGATGGTCTCCTAAAAGCCAGTCTATCCCATAAATAGCAATAAGAGCAGGGACTAGGAGCACTGAAAAGAGCATGCTATCGATAAGGCCAGCTGCGACTCTGATCCAGAATCCTGCATATCTGACTGTACCATCCGCGCTGTTCATATTTCTCCTTCTCCGAGCTCTATTAAACGCCGGGGCTCGGAGAGCTCAAGGTATTCGCGGTCGATATCGCAGAGAGCCCTTGTGGCTTCTGGGGGCTGCGTGGCCTAACCTTATTCATTCCTCCTCCTCTTCCCGTACTTCAATTTATGCAGACGGTGCGGATTCTTTTTGGGGATTGTCTTAAAGAGTCCCACTAACCGCCATATTAGACGTCCAAACACGAGAAGGGCAAATGACCCAATCAAGAGGGAAGTCCCGAGTTCATACTGTCCTTGAAAGGCCAGAACAGTACCTGCTACGAACAGCATGACTGATAAACCGATCAGCACGAGCAACCACTTAATCCTTGAAAACTTCGACTTTTTCCCATCGAGCTGCTGTGGAGGGGAAGGTAGCTCTGGTGGTTCCACTTTGCTCATAGCGCCTCACTTCTAGCTTCTGCACGCTATTGAGCAAGCGCGGGGCTTGTGGCTGCCGAGGGCGGCGTGGTAGGTGTGATTTACAATGAATGGCGAATGCGATCTGGAGACGTTGCTGCAGAATCTGGCGCCTGTGCTCCGTCCAGAACGTTACGTGATCGGATCAGTAGAGTCATGGCCCGATCCGGTTCCAGGGGGTCTGCTGGCTACGATTCAAGAGCCGGAGGGGGTCACGGTGATCGCGCCGGTCGCGGAGTCAGGAGGCCTTGGACTCGAACCGTCTGCCGTGTTTCGCTGCATCCGACTCAATGTGCACTCCAGTCTTCAATCCGTCGGGTTGACAGCAGCTATTTCGACCCGGCTCGCTTGCCACGGCATCAGCGTAAACCTACTGGCAGGGGCCTATCATGACCACCTCCTGGTCCCGGAAGGGGACGCAGAACGCGCCCTCTGTCTCCTCGAGGAGTTGTCTTCGGAAGCGAGGAGAGCCAAACTGCGGTAGGTTTTAAGTTTCCGGAGGGGAAAGATAAATTTGTAAACTTGCTAACGAACTGCGGCACGGGTGATTCTTAAGCTGCTATGGTTACGAAAGAAAAACGATCTCGAGCCGGAGTAAGGATACTCCTACTTGTAGCTTCGGTGCTCCAGGTTAGTGGTTGCTCGCACAACACCCTAACTCACCAAAATCTTGTTGGAGGCGAAGAGAGATCCAATAAAAGTGACCAAAAGATTTTAGCCCTCATTAACGGAATGTACGAAGTGGTCTCTTGGAATGACGGCAGTAAGACCCATCTGCCTCCGGATGTCAGTGGTCGCTGGGTTTTTATGGACGGACAGGTTATGAGTATTATTCACAACAGAACTGATCCGCAGGCGCACCAGGCTGCGATCGGGTGGGGGGAAGGGACTGTAAAAGAAGGTCGATTTTTATACCGCTACCCTGAGCATATAACAATCAAAGGGAGCACTCAGAGCCCTTCCATAGGGCTCGAGAGTCCATGGGAGGGCATGCGTTCGTTTGCCATAGAATGGAAGGGCGACAGTATCGAGATGACCTCCCAGAGCGGAAAGCAGACATGGGTGATCAGTCCGAGCGGAATGCTTTATACCGATAGAGCATGGGGCCCACAGAAGGTTTTCGCTCAGAGGCGATGGAAGAGGATCTCTAGATAGAGCACCTCGTTTTGTTCAGTAAGTGCGGGCCTGGTGACTGCCAGAGGTGAGATGCTAAAATTTTGAATGCTTTGCTCTAAGGGTTCTCAATTCCGCGTGTCCTATGAGCATGAACACTCTATTTCTAAGCTGCCTCGTTGCCCTATTCTTCTGCTCACTTGGCATGGCTGAGTCGCCGCTGAAGCTGGAATTACTGGTGCCCCACAACCCGGTAACCCTGAGCAAGGCTGACTTAGTCAAAATGGACTCCGGCGCTAAAGGGCCGGTGCTGGGCATCACGCTGCTTTACCGCATCACCAACACCGGTAAACAGGCAGTTGAGATCCGGCATGGAGGAGATGAATCTACCATCAGCCTGTCAATCCAAGGCCCTGGTGCAGCCAACATTCCCTATCGTGGACCCATGACAGCGGATTACCGCATGGGTAAAAACGTCACCATCGGTCCCGGGGAAAGCCAGCAATTTCAGATCAAGGGCCTGGCCTATGGCGCGCGCAACATGAGCCGTTGGAGTATCTCCAAGGCCGGGGACTATGAAGCCACCCTGAAGTTCAGCTCTCGCACAGGCAGAAAGGTTACGATGCTGACGTCCAACCCCACTCAGTTCTCCGTCGTAATTAAGTGATGGCGGATATACTTAAGGCACCGCCTAGACGAAGCCATCAAGGTCTGGCTTTATGCAACCGAATAGATCATCGAACCAGCCCGGGCACGTATGGAGACGATACTCCGCGCCGGTTCTTGAGGACAAGCATAGTGGGCAGGAGTTAAGGCACGGGGGCTTGTGAGTACCGGGGGCGTCGTGATAAGGCTTGTCAGGAAGGTCAATCGTCCTGTTATGAGCCGGTCTGGAAAAGTAGCATTATTGTGGTCNGGCNTCGGCTTTGGTGGGCTCTCTTTTTGCCTTATTTACCTGACCGTNGAAACAGATCGGAAGATGGTAAGGCAGNCCCCGCGAGCTTNTATTAATACGCATGAGTCTGCGGACCACTCCGATGCAGCAGATGCTGCGATGGGTTACCCCAAAAGATGGAAAGGGCGCAAAATTCTTTCCATTAATACCGAGCCCCCGTCAGGCGCTGAAGTAACATTCTTAGAAGTCGACCCAAGTGGAAGAGTCATCTCGCCAGAGCGCATTGAATTTGTCGGGTATGACGAGCTGCACTACCTTGAACGCAGGGGAAGGTCAGACTCTGCCAAATAATGGATTCCTTAGGCCCAACAGGGACGCGCGGAGGGCTTTAACGATGGCGGCTCCCCAAAAGGAGCGATTTGGCCGGTAGTCTTGCGGTTTCATTACCCCCAATCAAAAGCCTGTCTTCCTTGTGAGGGCGCGCTTTTTTCTCGGACAATTTTTTTGTTTTTTGTGAATCCAATTCTCCGAGTCCCGCGAAGACCTCCAATGACAGCCAATGAAGGCGGTCTCAAAACAGCTACACAACCAACCCTCCGCATATTAAAATGAAAGCAATTGCTACCTCCATCCTCTTTGGATTCTTCGCCGTCATGTCACCCGCCGTGGCCGACGACAAGGCTCCTACGAAAGACATCGTCGATACCGCCGTCGCTGCCGGATCCTTCAAGACTCTGGCCGCTGCGCTCGGGGCAGCCGGCCTTGTAGACACCATGAAAGGCGACGGCCCGTTCACGGTTTTCGCCCCCACCGACAAGGCTTTTGCCAAGCTTCCTAAAGGAACGGTCGAGACTCTTCTCAAGCCTGAGAACAAAGATAAACTGGTTGCGATTCTGACTTACCACGTCGTTTCCGGCAAGGTCATGTCAAAGACTGCCGTGACCCTCGACAAGGCCACCGCTCTCAGCAAGAAAGACATCGCTCTCGCAGTCAAAGGGCAGTCGCTGACCCTCAACGGGAGTGCCAAGGTCATAAAGGCTGATATCGAGTGTTCCAACGGCGTGATTCACGTTATCGACACTGTGATCCTTCCCCCCTCGAAGTAAACCGACCAAAACGAAACGGTGCGGTCCCGGGTTCCCTGTGTGGGAATCCGGGATCGACAGAACTCAAACACGGGCCTAATTCTGTCACTGTTCGTGAGTGGAGCAGAGAGACACATAAACGGCGGAGATCTCCTCGCGCTCGTGGCCCAAGGCATGGAAAGTGCCATGGATCGTTGTATTAAAGAATACGCCCCTCTCGTCTGGTCGATCGTGCGGCGTTACGTACAGAACCCGTCGTCGGCCGAGGATGTCGTGCAGGAAACCTTCACCGACTTATGGAGGTCAGCGAAGCGATACGATCCATCCATTGCGACGCACACCACCTTTGTGGGATTATTGGCTCGGCGGCGCGCCATTGACCACACCCGCAAAGAGAGTCGTCGTCCCCATCTCGAGCCCATGCCCGAGAGCGACAGTCTGAATCTGGCCAGCGACGGACCGACCGCGCTTATGAGATGCGAGCGTGAGGACGTTCGGCAGGCACTGGCCAAACTGACTGACAAAACGCGGGAAATTTTTACCCTTCACTTTGAGCAGGGGATGACACACCCCGAGATCGTTGAAAGGACCGGACTCCCGCTCGGGACGGTCAAAACCCGCCTGCGTCGTGGTTTGATTGAACTTCGCAACCAACTGCGTCCGGCGGACTATCCCTCAAGCCCCCAAACTCCAAATCCATGAATGACCCGGAGATCATTTCCCGATTTGAAGAACTCGATGCCGGACGCATTCTTGGCGATCTCGATGCGGGCGAGATGGACGAGTGGGAGAAGCTGGCCCGTGATCCCCGGTGCCAAAGCGATCTGTCGCTTGAACTGGCGGCAGCGGCGCTCGAAGCAGAGTTTCAGGACCCTGATGGGGTTGAGTTGCCTCCGGGATTGCTGGAGGAACTGCAGAAAGGAACAGCCGATTTCGTAGTTCAGAAACTAAGCAAGGAGGTCGAAGAGAAAGTGGTCGAGATGCCGCTGTGGCAGAAGGTCCTTTCGGGCAAAAACACCCCGTGGGCCATCGCTGCCATCTTTGCGCTTCTTTTTGTTGCGCAGACATTCGTGAGTGACCCGTCGACTTCGACACCCGGTCCCACGACCATCCAGGTCTCACCTGAAGAAGCCAGCAAGACTTTGGTGGCTGAGGGCAAGGATTTGATCCGCACCCCGTTCGAGGGAGGTGGAGACTACAAAGGGATGTCTGGCGAGGTCGTTTGGAGTGACGAGCGGCAGGAAGGCTACATGTTTTTGACCGACCTTCCGGTGAATGATCCCGAGTCAAAACAGTATCAGCTTTGGATTGTGGATCCGACCCGCGATGAAAAACCGGTTGATGGGGGAGTCTTTGACATTGCCTCAGCCGAGGGAACGACGGTCATTCCCATTCGCAACCCTCTGTTGATTCGCGACCCTAAGGCTTTTGTGATCACGTTGGAGCAACCCGGTGGTGTGGTGGTTTCCAAACAAGAGGTTGTCGTTGCGGCAGCGAACAGCTGATCACAGGGCGGGAAACCGAAAAAGCGGCCGGGAGATCTCAGCCAGCGAGGGACAGGCTTGTGGCTACCGGGGGCGGCGGGGCAGCGGGGGAGGGCCTAATCCGTTGGTGTTGCCCTCGGCTTGCGTCCGTGGAGACGGCAGATTACTTTTTTTATTAGGGGTGTATGACACCCACAGCGCAAACCATACCGAGACCAGAGCGCCAACCCCAAAGAAAGCAACAATGCAAACACGTAAGCCTTGACGTAAACCTAGGTCCATTATGAACAATATAGCCAAAAAACCGTTCCCCTTTGGCGGTTTGGATACGGCAGTGTGACCGATCCACGACTCGATCCACGATTGAGATGCGAATACTCCAGAAAAGCACAATATCGCTACCAACCATAATATCGCTATCAAACTCTTTCTAGGCATGGTGGATGAGGTAATAGATAGTGGGAGAGACACCCAGTTGATTTCAAATTCTACTCTGCAAGCACGGGCCTTGCGGCTACTGGGGGCGGGTGGCTGCCTGCGTTAGCGATTCGCAAAATATTTTTTAAATGCGGCGATGTTAGCTGCTAGCGCCCTGTTTTCTTCTACTGTTAGATTCTTAGAAAAGTCATCTGGCAATTCGTCTCCTTGAAATTCAATAACGGGTCCAGTCCAATCGGCTGAGGGCATGGGCCACTGCTCGTGATGCTTGTAGATGCTTAGAAACTTGTCTTTAGGCACCTCACGGGAGCTCATGACCGCCCAATATTTTCGCGTTACGGCCTCCGAATCATCTGCAAGCTGCCTTGTTTCCTCCTCCCATTTGACGTCAGGGGGCACGTGGGAGAAGAAGCGAAGCGTTATGCTGTCTTTGGTTTTCTCTCCAACCCAGCACAATCCTGACAACCCCCCAGGGAAACCTTCTCCTGTACGTTCATCCACACTTATAATACCATTAACAGTGTCCCCTACCTTCACCCTCTCCTTTCTGTAACAACTGGTTAGTAACACAAAAGGAAGGATCGCAGCAAAAAGCAGGATTATTCTCTTCATCTTTTCATCTTACCAAGTCCTCTTTGGTTACTTGGAATTCATAATGATGATGAAGTCATTGATCAGACCGATATTTTCCTCCCAATAAAAGGGCAACATCAGCAGCGCCGTCTCGCTTTAATACAAGTCCAAAAGACCGGCTAATCTCTATCACCCGCGAGGCATGGTGAGTAAGCACGGTGCTTATGGCTACCGGGGGAGGGGTGGAATACGAAAGTAGTGGTAGAGTCAATCTGGTGTGTCTGGCTTATGACAGCATCTAGCCGTAAACTCACAGATTGAGTTCCTCTAAAAATTCCAACATCTCACGGATGGAGTCGAAAATGTCTTTCTTTACTCAACCACAAGTGAAAACCACAGCGCTCTGACCGGATCAACGACCGACTCCGTCAGGGCAGGACGGGCTGCATTATTTGCTCCTATTATGACATTCACGACAAATGCACCAGGAGGGTTAAATGGCGCATCTACGCCGAAACCGGTTGGAAAAAAACTGGTGTTATAATGGCCGGTTGCCACGTAGTAGACACCTGGTCCCAGATTTACATTGATCCTGCTGAGGTATTGAAGGTCAAAAGCATCATCATTTTGGGCAATAAGGTTGCCTTCTGCGTCGAAGAGACCGATCTCAGTGTCGGTGACACCAGAACCCTGGGTGTCAAGGACTAGGGCGCCAGCTGGAACAGTTCCGAGACTGATAGCCTGCTCTTGACTACTCCCGTTGCCACTTGGAGGGGCCGTAGGAAGGGCCGGATCTAGGAGCAGTCTGAAGAGTCGAAGATCTCCTGCCGGACGAGTGATAGTATGACTATTACGTGGCGGGGTCGCGTTCAGGTTTTCCAGACCTGCCACAGGTTCCCATGACGTGGTATCAGGATTCTCTATTGGACCGTCACTTGCCACGACAGTATATCTTTCCGACTCCCAGCTCTTCCATTCAAACTCGATCGTTTCTCCGCTATCGGGGCTCGACACCACGAACTCGTGAGGATCTCCTGATCCTGAGCGGATTCCGTAAAAAAAATAGGGACGTTCTTGCAAGAATGCAGTTTCGATTTCTTCGTCGGTCCAGGCGGAGTCATAAATTTCTACGCGCGCGATGGTTCCTGAAAATGGAATGGGAGTGCTGTTAACATTGCCTGAGTCACTTTCAGATCCGAGGCAAACGAGGGTCGGATTCCCATCAAGATATGAGGAGTGCACATTGAGTAGATTGGGGTGCTCCTCGCTATTGCTGAATGTGCCATCTATAAATACACGATCCTCAAGGCCGTCGTAAACCCATGACAACTGAGCCCAGCGTCCCTGTGTCGCCAGAATATCGCTTCCATCTCCATTAGGTCCCCATCCCACATCAGGTTCATTCGGGTCATTTACGGGCCCGCCTCCCCAGTGGCCAATTGCTCCAAAGGTAGGATGAGTACCTTGGTGCATGCCTGAATTGGATCCCACAGGGCCTCCCCTTCGTCCCCACGAAACGATCGCCTCCTCGTCCTCTACGAACTCATTAAATACCCATGCCCGGACGGTGTAAGCCTGATTACCGACCAGACCCAGCGTCGGAGCATCGACTGCAGCGGTCATCTTGTCGCCATCGAAAGACAGGCCCTTAATTCGAACAAAAGGGTTGCTGTTTGCAGGATGACTCTCCGCTTCTACCTCCCCAATTAACGTTGTAAATGGTCCCGCCTGGCCCTGATTGGCGACTGAGCGGACAACTGTGCCGTCCGGCAGGTCAAGACTCGTCATGTCGATCCTGACAATCTGGTCGGCATTACTGCTGGCGTCGAGGGGGTCGGTTTGGTTGCTCACCTCCTCACCATCGGTGGAACCATCTCCATCCGTATCAGGATTAAAGGGGTTCGTGCCGGCCTGCAATTCATCCAAGTCCCCAAGGGCATCACCATCTGTGTCGGCAAGCAGAGGATCTGTTCCGGTGTCTGTCATCCCGTTGCTGAGCCCTGTTCCAGTCTCGACCCCATCAGACAGTCCGTCCCCGTCGGTATCCTCATCAAGTGGGTCAGTCGCAGCGGATTGTCCCCGCACCAGTCGATTGACTTCCTCGCCATCACTAAGCCCATCCCCGTCGCTGTCCGGGTCACAGGGATTGGTGCCCAAGCCCACTTCCGTGCTATTGGATAGGCTATCACCGTCGGGATCCTGATCAGCATCGGCAATATTCTTGTCCAGACAGTCATACTGATCCTCAACGCTATCGAAGATGCCATCACCATCTAGATCAGTAGCAAACGCCACGTCATACCAGGTCATGACCGCCCCAGAGGTTACGAGGTCCAATTCGCCATCACCGTTAACATCGGCGGTGAAGATTTCTGATCCAGACACTTCAAAAGTCACTCCATTTGCAGGACCCAATCTTCCCGCGTCAAATGACTGAACATTGGTGGCTTCTCCGCCTTGCCATTCCACAAAGAAGATCTTCCCTTCATCGGGTGCTGTCACAAACCAGTCCAGATCGCCATCTTGATCAAAGTCGACGACGTGGAAATTTTCTGGTGCTTCCGTCGCAAGGCCCGCTACGATTTGGGACGGCCCAAAACTCCCGGCTCCGTCACCCACCGCAATGCCGATTCGGGAGGTTTCAAAATTAAAGCGCGCCCTAGAAATTGCCACTACATCGAGGGCGGAATCGCCGTTCATATCCGCCAAGAACACATCTTGAGGATAAGGAAGTTCATTCCCACCCTCCGATCCCCGGGGTCCTAGTATGATGTCTGCCCATTGTTGGGAGATTCCACCGCCTGGGTTCCTCGCAGAGTTGATTCGTGGTTCAGCGCCACCTCCTAGGATCCCCGTTGCACCGCTTCCAGCAATAAAGGCGATGTCAGTGTCCCCGTCGCCATCAAGATCTCCCGAATCCAATGACTGAGGTTGTGAATTTGCTCTTGCCCAGATTACTTGAACCTCCCCGAAATTTCCATTGCCGTTGTTCGGGAGCCAGGCTAGCCGGCTCGTCGCCCTCGCTTGAGCCATAAGAATATCAAGATCGCCGTCTCCGTCGAGATCGGCCAGTTCGATATCTGTGATATACCGTGATTTGTTAGCAAAGGCGTCGAAGAAGCCGCCTCCGACTGAGAGAAGGGTGTTTACCGTGAACGATCCTCTTCCATTGTTTGTGTAGACCCTCAAAGAAGAGTTGACCCCTCCGAATTGACCATTAAGGGTCCCGGCTGCGCCCGTGACGACGTCTAGATCTCCGTCACTATCCAAATCTGCTACCTCAAAAGAGGTCAGGTTTGCTTCAGGGACCTGTGTCATCGAGCCGGTCTGCATTTGCCAGCTGTTGTTTCCATTATTGCGAACCCACGACACAAGATACATAGGTTCTCCATCAGTAGTTCCTGTATAGTGCCTGATGACAAAGTCGATGTCTCCATCCCCATCCAGATCGGCGGGCTTCGCGTCTCCGGCCTCGATTCCTCGAGGAAGTGAGATCACATAGGGAGTGATACTTTCAATCTGGGCCTCGGCCAGCCTCGAGCTGAGAATTAGAGCTGACACAATTAAGAGGCTCAAAAAAGGAACCGAACGGTTAAGGCAACGGAAGGATACGAAGCTCATGGCGATGTAAATAGCTTATCTGTTACTAAGCAGGGAGTGTGCCTCCTCTTAAGCTTGTTTGGGATTTCTAGTTATTCACGTTCAAAACGATGACACCCTCAAGATTGGCGGGACGAGTCACGCATGGAAGGCTTCGGAAAAACACAAGGAACATGTAAAATAATTGATTGGTGCTTTAAGCACATAGTGACTCTATGATCGTCCTTTTCAAGCCTGTTCCCTGAGAACGGGGAGGTAGATCGCTGGTGGCCGGGGGCGGCGTGGGGTATTGATCACGTTCCAAGACATCCGCAACCTCTTCGCCTTTGCTGTTCCAATATTTTCCGGAAATCAGCTCTTCGTCTTCGAAGGTTGCTTCTTCCTTCCTCTGGGCGTTGTTAAGAAATGAAGCATCAATATTTGTAGGAATTTCTTATTAATTTGTTATTCTAGTAGGGTCTTGGATATGGGATCAGACCAATTATATAAATCTGCGAGGGTTCGAATCCTTCGCCGGATTGTCTTTATAATTATGGTGCTCGTCTGGCTTTGGTCTTGCGGTGCTCTTAGGTACCTTATTGGAGTTCCGAGTTTCGTGGTTCTTGCAATAATGATCATTGTGCCAATTGCCGCTTTGCGTTCATCGAAGTGGAAAAAGCCGATTATAATATTTGGCGCTATTCTTTTTTTTGTTTCTTTAGTTCTACTCCTACTTGAAAAGCCAAAGCGTAATAAGGATTGGATGGAGAGTTGTAAAAAGCCTCCAGTCGTTAGGCTTTCAAAAAATGGGGAGGTAGTTAAAATTGATAACGTTAGGGATTTCAAATGGCGGAGCCTTGATGATTATGATGCTGCTTGGGTCACGCGTAGTTATTATCTCGATCAACTGGATTCTCTTGACCTGGTAGTAGAGCCCTTAGGCGGTTCGAAGCTCTTTGCTCATTCGATGCTGAGTTTCGGTTTCGGGCCGGAGCGGAAAGTTGTTATATCCGCTGAAGTGAGAAAAGAGAAGGGAGAGTCTTTCAGCCTTATTTCTGGTCTCTATAAACAATTTGAACTTATTTATCAGATAAACAGTGAGCGTGATGCGTTGACACTTCGAGGAACTCAAGAAGGGACTCAACTTTACATATTCCCCATCAAAGCGAGTCAAGAATTCATGAAGAGTCTCTTCATAAGTATGACGGCAAAGGCGGGAAAGTTAACTGACGAGCCTAAGTTTTATCATTCTCTTCGAGCAAATTGTACAACTGAGTTATTTGATCACATAAAGAAAAGTTATGATGGTTCGATCAGTTATAGTAGAGGAGTTCTTTTTCCTGCCCAGTCAGGAAGGGTTCTCCATGAAATGGGCTGGATGGATACGGACTTAGATTATGAGGAGGCTATGGAGAAATTTCGTTCTGGCTTGAGAGTCAGGAAATTTGCTGCCCATCCAGACTTTTCAAAAAAGATACGAGAATAATCAGAAGTCATTTTTCCACAGTCTCGATTCCATCGGTAACGCAGATTTCCTGCTAGCAAATTGCTTTCTCAGGCCGGGTTTCCTAGAGGCTGAAGGCCCGGGAAGGTGGGGCTGCCGTGGGCGGCGTGGATTCTGAAAACACTGTTAGAGTCAATCTGTGAGTGTCCGCCTTGTGGCTACTTGAGGTCCTTAATTATATGTTCAATTAATAGAGGACCCCACAAACCCATCGTTAAAAACAAAAGAAGAAAAAATAAGACCGCTACCAACACCCAGAAACACCCCGGTGAACACCCATTTTTCTTCTCGGGCTGTCCTGAAGGTGAGGGCGTCTCTAGTGGTGTATTATCTTCGCTCATCAATTAAACAGCAGGATTACTCTCTTTATCTATACATCTTATCATGTCCTCGCTTTACCGGGGATTCATAATGACGATGGAGTTGTTGATCAGGCCGATATTTTCTCAATCCATCGGTGAATAGACCTTATTGCGTGTAGTGCCTAAGGCTGCCGTATTTTGTTAAGCTTACGTTGTAATTTGCCTGAGGTCGCGGGAGCGTTTCCCGTCCTACGTCACTGGAAAAACCCATTAATCCCTCCCCGCGCAGTCGACAAGCGGGGGCCGAGCTTTGATATGGCATTTTCACCTGGCTAGTTTATCATTCTTGCGATTCGTGGCCGGCATCAGCGGTGCCTAGTTGCGACCAACGAAGCTTGCACCCCCACTGCACTTGAAACGAATAGCACTGCTGACCAGCGGAGGAGATTGCCCGGGCCTGAATCCCTGCATTCGCGCCGTTGTAAGAACGGCCCTTGCCGGCGGCATCGAGACCATGGGGGTCCATCGCGGGTGGCGAGGCCTGATCGATAACGAGATGGAGCGCATGAACGCCCGTAGCGTGGCGGGAATCGTCAAACTTGGCGGAACTGTTCTCCGCTCCAGTCGCTGTCCGGAATTCAGGGAGCCCGAGGCGCGGGAGAAAGCCGCCTCCCACCTCCTCGAACGCGGCATAGACGGCCTAATCGTGATCGGAGGCAATGGCTCGCTGAACGGGGCCTCGGAGCTCGCACGCCAGACCAACCTGCCGCTGATCGGGATACCGAAAACCATCGATAACGATGTGGGCGGAACTGATTATGCCCTTGGGTTCGACACGGCCGTCAATACCGCGGTAGAGGCCATCGACAAGATCCGCGACACAGCCACCTCCCACGAGCGTCTCTTCCTGGTTGAGGTCATGGGTCGTAACCGGGGATTCCTCTCCCTTCAGGTGGCGCTCGCTTGCGGCGCCGAGGGAGTTCTGTTGCCAGAGGTGCCGACGGATATCACAGCGCTTTGCGCCCAGCTTGAGCGTTGCCGCGAGGCCGGCAAGGTCTCCAGCATCGTGGTGGTCGCCGAGGGAGACGACGCGGGAAACGCCTATGAGATTGCCCGGAAGATCTCCGACCAGTCAGGCTACAAACCGCGCGTCTCGGTCCTGGGCTACATCCAGCGTGGCGGCGCTCCCAGCGCCGCTGACAGGGTCCAGGGGGGGCTCTTCGGAAAGGCTGCGGTTGATGCGCTGCTATCGGGAGAGTCCTCGAAGCTGGTGGCCAGTCGAAATGGACAGGTCACTCTGGTCGAGCTCGAGCTGGCCTGGAAAGAGACCCGCGAGCTTCCTGCTAACCTGCTGGAGCTTGCCAGGATTCTCGCCAGCTGAGCCGGGGACTTGGTTGGTGTGTGTTCTACACCACCAACAACACTTGTTTACTATATAGGTTGTTGTTGGAGATCAAAACCAAGGAAACCCAATCTTAGGATCAAAAAGTAGCACCTTTTTGCCATAGCGTACCCATCGCGAGCTCGCATAGGATGGAGCGATGAAATTGCTTTCCCATCTCCCGCTGTTGCTTTGCGCCTCGTGTCTAAGCGGCTGCGTTGCGCTCATTCCCTACCGCGCAGAAGAAGAAAAGTGGGAACCCCGCATTGGATGGGTGACTTACGATCAAGTCGTCAGTGAATATGGACCGCCCATTCCAGGGACAAAGATAGAGCGTAGCTATGTGAACCGTAATGGCGCCTTTACTGCACAGTGGCGCTCACACATGGGTAAAAGAATGCTTCTGGAATTCGACGAGAAGGGCACTTTGTTGAAGCATGTGTATCCAAGCTATTGGCGGCCGGAGGATTAGGAGAAGGTAAGATCAGTGGCTCCTCTTTGCTCAGGAAGAATTGCTGCCGGTTCGGTGTTCATGAATCGACAGAATGGGAAATCGTGCTAGTAATCACCGATGAAGATTATTGATTTCATGCTGCTGGCTGAAGCTGCGCAAGAAGACTCTGGATCGTCTGGTATTGGCACTATCACGTTCTGCGTCGTCACAGTTATCGGTATTTTCCTCATCTACCGCGCCTTCAAAGGCGGATGATCCTGTTGACGGAGACGGGCTCAGTTTGGGTCGGTTTTATGGCGAAAAACCCGGGGTATGTCCCCGGTGGAGTTAGATAAAACGTTACCTGCCATCAGGTACTCGTGGTTTCGACGTCACTCCGGAAGCGCATCAGAGATTACAGGCAGAAGAACCCCGTGGCTGCCTTTGCGGCGTGGGGTTACTCCTGAGCTAGCGCAATGCAATCCGGAGAAATTTCTTTCCGGTATCCATCGGTAGAAGGAAATTACATTCGCCTGTTATTTCCCAATCTTGGAGGTTCTCGCTACTCTGAATAAAAAACCTAAGGTCTAGAA
>NZAC01000026.1 GCA_002686085.1 Roseibacillus sp.
GGCTCGGTAGCAGGCTCGGTAGCAGGCTCGGTAGCAGGCTCGGTAGCAGGCTCGGTAGCAGGCTCGGTAGCAGGCTCGGTAGGAAGCCCTTGGAGGGCTTTCTTCAAGGCCTCATCACGAGAATTTAATTCTTGCCCCTCCTCCGTTGAACCGGCGCCCTCAAGGTTGACGTCTGAGACAGGTGGAGCCGCCGTCGCGTCTACTACAGGAGCAGGTGCTCCCTCGATGCCTTTCTCGTAGTTTCGCTTCGCGATCAGAATAGACAGAACCAACGCAATCAGCAGGAACGCAGTTCCGAAATAGGCCGTCCCCTTCTGGAGGACATCGGTAGTCTTCGCCCCGAACATTTGATCCGTCATGCCCGATCCAAAAGCCGCGCCCAGACCTTCCTGCTTAGGGCGCTGCATGAGAACCACCAGAATGAGCAGGGCGCTCACTACCACAAAGGCAACGAGCAAAAGGTTGATCAGAATATTCATGAGAACCGAAAAATGAGGGGCGGGACTATGGTTGCGCTTTTCCAGCTTGTAAAGCAAGTTCGGAGCCCTGTCCTTTTCATCAATTAAAATATTAACAGTCAGTGAGTTGTGTCTACTCAGAAGCTGTCCACAGTAAGGCCCCAGAGCAGGCAAATCGTAAGTTTTTCAGCAGTCTTCCCAATGAAGACGGCTTCATGAGGCCCTACCCTGTTGGAACGAGCCCTCAACACGGGCTCGAGAACTTACTCCATCAGGGGTAGACTATGTGAAACATTTATTTTTAGTGACTATCAGGGTTCTGTATATAGCCCCCTGATCCAGCGAAGGTGTTCTTTCCACTCAAAACCAAACAACCGACGGAACCCTCCCTCCCGCAAGTGGTGCGCAGGGCCTCTTGCCCTCGCTGTAGATCAGAGGTCCCGGAATCAGCAAAAGCCTGCGGGACCTGCGGATTCAGCCTTTCGCTCTGCGAGGCCATATTCCCCTTCGAGGCACCTCCTCTTTCCCTCATCGTAGACCCCTCCCGGGTAGTTCCCCCCGGAATAGAAAAACACCTTGCGCGCCCTTATAAGGCCCTGCGCAAACGCATTCCTCAGGTCGACATTTGCTTTTGCTTCGTTCAGTTACAGCATGGTTACTCGGTCGAGGAATTTGCGTTCTGGCTCTTCAATACCGCGCCGGGTGCAGACCAATCACGAGCATGGAGCTTGCTCGTCACTGTTGACCTCCTATCAGGGCAGTTAAGCCTTACCTCTGGCTACGCCTTGGAGCCCTTCCTCGTCCCTGAGTCGTGGGAGGCCTCCCTTCAGGAACTCGCCGCCTGCGTGGGAGACGGCCAATGGAACGAGGGACTGGCCGGGTTCCTTCGTGATAGCCGGGATCTCCTTTCCTCCGCCTGCTACGTCGCCCGGAGACATGCCCAAGCCCACCAGGACGCCCAATCCGAAGCCCCCGGAACATCGGAAGATTTCCAGGAGGTAACCTCTCCTGTGCAGCCCTCTTGCATACCCCCGGAGCAAAAGGAACATGATCAACCTGCAAAAGAGCCCATCACCACTGGAGCCTGACCTGATGCTCAAACTTCTCCCGATCATTTTGGCTCTTCTCCTCCCCGGAATGGCAAAAAGCCAGGGCGTCGAATTCCCTGCTCCTCCAAATGGACAGGTGTTCGACCCTGCTGGCTGGCTGGGTGCGGACCGTATTATTCGCTTGGAGAATGAGCTCAGTCGCTATCAGAAAAATCATCAGGTCGATGTATTCGTCGTCCTGTGGAGCAGAAGCCTCCCCCCACGCACGACTTTGGAAGAGTTGGCCGTGCGCCTCGGAGAAACGTGGTCCCAGCGGCCTCTCTGGGCGGTCGTTCTGCACCTCCCTGAGTCGCTTCACCGGCCTGTGGTAGTCAGCCGGAATACTTCCGGTGCGCTCCCTGGGGAACAATTCATCGATGACGCGCGCCAGAGCGCGGTGTCCCGGGGCATGAAAGAGCCACATACGCGGGCCCGGATAGAATCTCTTGCCCTTGAAATAGGCGAGGAGCTGATCTTCTGTAAGAACCGGGCGCTCCTCGAACAGACTACATCAACTACTGGCGATTCAAATACNCTACCCCAAGGCGAACAACTCCATCGACCCCTGCTTCCTCNGGCCATAGTTCTAATTTTTNCAGCCCTCCTACTGATCGTCATTTTATGCCGTTTCCATCAGCGATCCGCATCCCTGACGTTTCCAGCAAGAACGTGGCGCCGTCGACTCAACGCCAGCTGGGGTGGGGCAAATCAGATTACGGTTTCTATTCCTCCCAGGTCTCAATGAAAGCTTTTGGCTTTAACTCCTTTAATTCGGGTTTCCTGCTGGGAGGAACCCTGATGATATATGTTGGCTGCGAAGAGAAGAGCGCGTCTAACGAGCAGGAAGCGGTTCCTCTCCAGGAAATTGTGGCTGAGAAGATTCCTTACTTCAGCCCACTGCCGGGTGAAGTCTGGAAATACAGGGTAGAAAAAGCAATTCCACTTGGGGTTCCCCTCTCTCCAGCAGATGCCCGCCGCCACACCAAATCCACCGACGCCGCCCAACTCATCACCTTTGAGCAAACGCGCAGATGCAATGGAACGCGGAAATTCCAGAGCATTACGCCAGCATTGACTACCATCGCCATTCTAGAAGAGGGCAAACTACTCGGCGAAGAGCTCTACGAAATTCAAATGGACGGCTTTCTAAGCTGGGGCTGGATCCCCGATGACCTGAAAGCCGAGGAGGCACAGTTGCTTAACAAAGGAGTCCCCCTCGCCAAGGCGTCCATGCGTCCGGGAGAAAGCTGGGAAAGCAACGGACGGGAACCAGGAAACCCCTTTCTCTTTAAAGTCATCGAAAGAGAAGAACTTACCGTTCCCGCAGGAACCTTTCGATCTACTCGAATCCAAATTACTCACAAAAGCAGCTCCTACAACCCCGTCACGGGAGAAGAGGAGCCTACCTCTCTAAAGCGGAGCTTATGGCTCGCGAGAGACGTCGGCATCCTCAAGGAGGAAACCGTCTATTACACCGGCAGCGACGTCACGGTGAAACAAACTTCCGAATTGGTGAAATGGGTGTTGCCCGAACATCGCAATTCCGAGGTAGCCCTCCCTGCCAATCCATGACAGGGAGCCCCCACTGCTATTGTGGCCCAGACTTCAGGGGGCATGGTTGCCAGATTAAATCCGAAAAGACTCCTTCACCCCGCCACTAGCCACTGGCTCGGAGAATATTGTTATCCTCATCAAGGACCAGCTTTCTGGCCTCAACTGGCTTCTCACATAAGCTAAATGCCATAATGGTTACCAATTCTCCCCGGCCGATCAAATGGGCCGCTCCTCCATTCACGATAATCTTGCCGGTGCCCCGTGGACCCACCTGCACGTAAGTCTCCAACCGTGCTCCAGTCGTAATCGATGCTACCAAAACCTTCTCCCCGGAAACCAATCGAGCCTCTTCTACCAAGTCAGCAGGAATTTCAATACTTCCCTCATACTCTACGGAAGCCTCAGAAACCACCGCACGGTGGAGCTTGGATGTTAAAAGCTGCCTCAGCATTGCCGGAAGGAAACTGGCTCTGCCTCTAAGGTCAAGACACGAAAATCCGCGTGCATCGAAACTCTTTTTGCAGCACCCTGCTACAACAACTTCTGATCATGCCTTTTCGTATTCTCCTGATTCTGGCCTTCGCGTTCCCGGGACTTCTCCTCGCAGAGGAAGCCCAGGGCTCTAAGCCTCCGTCAAAGCAAGTCCTTATGAAGGCCCTCCAATGGATGCAATCCAGCATCCCGGAGCGGAGGCAAGCGGCCTACCGCAGCGTACACCTGATCGGCAAGGAGGCCGTTCCCGCATTCAGAAAGGCTCTTCAAAAGGCGAGACAATATCACGAACGGAGGCTCGCTGACGTTCTGAGCGGGAGAAACCAGAAAGGCAATCCCTACGAGGAGCTTGTCACCGTAGTCGATGAACTGCGCGAGACGCGCACCCAGGTCTATCCGCTCATGATGAAGGACTGGCAGAAAGATCGGCAGGAAATCGACAAACTCCGCGTTCAGTGGGAGAATCTGGATCGGCTCTACCAGCGAGCCTCAAAGCTCTCAAGTACGGACACCACAGCAATCGATAAGCAAATCGACGGCATTACTGATGCCTTGGTTGAGATTCACGACCAGCTCGCCCGCTTTGAAGGTCAAACCAAAGAAGAGTCCAATGCAATTAGCGCCAAAGAGCGCCGGAGATCTGCACTCGAGGAGAGTTTTGATGGCAGTAGCTACATGAAAGCCGCGGAAGTTCTCGGCGCCATGCGCGCAGAAGTAGCCACCCTGACATCGGCCAACACGCACAACGAGGGGTCAAGCTGGGCAAGTGCGCCTCAGAAAAATTTCGCCCGGATGATCAGTTATGAAAGAGCAGTCCTCGGCTTGCGCCCACTCAAGCTTGAGGAAAAGCTGAGTAACTCTGCCACCGGGCATTCGGGCGATATGGCACGACTGGGGTTCTTCTCGCATACGTCCCCTGTCCCGGGGAAAAAGAGTTTTTCCGACCGGGCAAGAAAAGCGGGCTTTCGCGGTGGGCCTTCGGGCGAGTGTATCGCCGCTGGACAAGGAAGCTTTTCCTCGGCCTACGAATCCTGGTTCTACTCGGATGGACACCGGCACATCATGCTGGCCAAGGGCCCTTCCATCCTGGGTTTCGGGGTTGTTTCCAAGCATTGGACCCTCGTCACCGGCAGAATGTAGTTCTGCGGGAGAGCACCCTCGCGATCTGGCTCATTCCTCTCCAATCTCCACCGCCAGCAAGCAAACGTCATCGTCAAAGCGCTGGCTTTCCGTAAAGGCAAGAACCCGATCCAGTACGCGGTCGAGAAGTTGATCTACTTCTGAGCACTCCTCATCAGAAACCGCCTGAACCAGCCTGTTCTGAAGGAAGGCTTCCCCATCCTGATTCTCCACTTCGATAATTCCGTCGGTGAAGAGCATGAGCTGCTTTAACATGCTTAATTTGAGAGTTTGAGATTCATAAGTTGCATCCGGGAAGAGACCCAAGGCAGTTCCCTTCCCCCGCCCCCCCATTGGCAGCACGCCCGCTTCTCCCTCAGAACTGCGCATTATGGGAGCTGGATGTCCAGCGCTAGCATACCGTAACTCTCCATTTTCGAGATCAACCACAGCGAGAAATGCCGTAGCGAACATGGTCATCTCCGCCTCAGTCAGAATGGCAGAAAGTCCGCTGTTAAGTTGGCCAAGAAACTCACCAGGATCCTCAGCAACCGGGTGAATACGTTCTGCGAGGCCCCGTAGCATGGATACAATGAGCGCCGACCGCACCCCATGTCCCATAACGTCGCATATGAATAAACCCGCGCAGTGCTCTCCAATCGGAAATACCTCAAAAAAATCTCCCGCTAAGCCCGAGATCGGTATGTAGCGATGACCAAATTTCAGTCTCCCTCTGTCAGCCCCAGCTGGAACCGTTGGATAGTCGTGAGGCAGGAGCGCTTGCTGGACTTCCCGCGCCAGTGCTAGTTCTTCCTCCATCTCGTCATTGCGCCGCTGTAATGCGGCGGCCGCCTCCGCAAGCGACTGCTGGGTTCGAACAAGTTCGGTGACATCACTGGAAACCCCAAACGTTCCAATAATCGCCCCTACCCGGTCAATCAGAGGCATTTTTGTAGTCAACACCCACGCCTCCCCTCCCGCTGCTGTGGTTTCCTTTTCGACGTAGCCCAGTATAGGCTCTCCGCTCTCCAGGATCTTGCGCTCATCACTGAGCGCTTCGTTGGCATGATCCTGGCTGAAAAGGTCTTGATCACTTTTCCCCACCACATCTTCAGGACTTCCGAAGCCGTTCCATTTGGCCATCGATTTGTTTACCAACTTGAACTTCGACTCCCGGTCCTTGAAATAGATATTCAGCGGAACGTTATCAATGAGCAGCCTCATGAGATGACGCTCCTCAAGAAGCTCCTGCTCTACGAGCTTCCGTGGCGTAATATTAATCATCGACCCCGCCACCCGAGTTGCATGCCCCTCGGCATCACGCACGACCACACCTCGTATCCGGAACCAATTCCATTCGCCCTCTCCATTAGCCACCCGAATTCGCGGCTCTACGGCGAGCAGGTCCTCTCCCCCCATCTTAAGAATGGCCTCGATTCTGGTCTCAAAAAGATCCCTGTCAGCTTCGTGGACCAACTCTACAGCACGGAAGAGGTTAGGCATCTCCTCCCGCCGCCGACCAAAAAAACGAAGAATACGTCCAGAGTAGTGGATCTCATCTGAGGTGAGGTTCCAGTCCCATATGCCCTCGTTGGACGCACGCAGGGCCAACTCGAGTCGATCATCACTCCGATAGGGCATTTTCCAGTATTCAATCGCAATGTTGCGCTAGGCTCAACACCTTGTTCCAGCCGATTCCCTGGAACGCGTCCGCCTGAAATGACGCCCTGTCCATCATCCTGATAAGGGATGCAGCAGGGGCTAATTTGCATTGTTCCTGACAGCCGCTATGAGTTATACGATCCCAGCACTATGAAACGAAAATCCATTGAGGCCACCGCAAAGTACTTCATCTGGGGAATCTTCGGGATCTTTATCTTCGTGCTATTCAAGGTCCTCCAGATGATGGGTTTCTTTGCCTAGGTCTCAAACTTAGCCCGGATACGCACGCCGGGTTACCTCCGCCCGACGCTCAGTGAGACCAGAATTCTCCGTGACCCCCCGGCTCCTGCCATGCCTGGAACCAGTCAAAAATCAGCCGGAAGGCCAGACCACCCGTGAGTGGATTTATTTTTCTCGTTAATGCATAAACTTACCAGCAGTCGTTCTGTGCGGGCCCTACGACTAGGCGCCCTATGTCTTCTGCTACTTTGCCTGGTCCTCACCACTTCAATTGGGCTAGTGCTATCCGCTCTTTACATGGATCTGCCCGATCGGGCTCTCTTGGGGCTCTACGGACTTCTCACCAGTTTTTGCATCTTTCTGCTCTACAAGTTTTTTGCTCACTCCGCTTATTGCCCCCTTTGCCGAGGCCCGGTCCTCAGGGGGTCGCGTGCCCAGCGCAACCGGCATGCGGGACGTACATTCTGGAGCTACCGACTCCGAATTGCCCGGGATATTCTCCTCACGAACACCTTCAACTGTTCCTACTGCGGAGAAAGAACGCATTGTGTGGTCAAGCCGCGACCAGGGGCAAAGGGCTCTCCCCCAAGATCCTGAAGATCCACTGAGGACCTGAACCGTGACACTTCTCCCCTCGGGCGGGGGGAGAATTCACCAGTCCACGGCAATCTCCTGCTCTAATCCAGAGCCGTCGTCAAACTTGATGTGTCCATGTTCCCGCCCATACTCGTGCAAGCATTTGGTGACCTTAACATCGTAGGCACAATATTCTGCGATGCGCATTAATGGCTCATTGCTGCCTGTAGTTTTATGCTCGCGCCACCACTTTAATGCATCCACGCCAACCGCAGTCTTGCCGGTTCCCAAAGTAGACGCGGCAACGTGCCCAAGGCCAACCCGCCGCCCGATTATCTCCTTGAGATCAGCCATCAGATCCAGGTTAACCGTTCGAGAGCCAAGGTCCAATATGGTGTAACCTTCAAGCACTCCGTAGTCGAAGTGGAGGTGGTTGTAACCCACCACTAGGTCGGCCTTGGTCAAAAGCTGGACTAAGTCCTCCAATTCGTCCTCCGAGTAGAGCCGGTATTCCCTGGATTCTGTGCAAAAGGAACACCCCACGGAAACTCCCATCTGACTGAGGTTTGTTGCCCCTCCAACGTCATTGAAGCTGCGCTGCGTTTCCAAATCAAAATAGACGGTACCGGGCATCTGCTGTCGAGTATCCGTGGTCTCGTGCGAAGAGTCAACGAACCTCGCCCACCCGCTTCTTCACCTCTTCCCTGATTTCCTCGAAACGAGTATCGAGGACTGGCCGTAGGACGACAAAAAGAAGCGAAATGACTGTCAGAAATAGAAGAGAGAACCGTAACACCGCACTCACTTGGGGATTCTGGGCGACAACCCTTGTAGTCGTCATCGTATCCCACGGAGCTTCTTTACGACGAAGAAGATACCAGAGGCAGTAGACGTGACAAATGCCCGTCAAGATCGGGCTCACCATGAGGCCCAAACCAACGATGAATGCCCGGAGAGACCGAACCAACGCAGCCTGTATACTAAGACGTTTGTCGTCTGTAGTAGTTACCCGGATTCCCAGAAGATATTTTCCCGGGCTTGTTGCCAGCTTATGAAGCATGGCCGCCTCAAGCAGCAAACAGGGAAGAAAGTAGAGATACAGGAATAGCCCGGGAGCCATCGGGACAAAGCCCTGACCTGCGACCCGCAACAAAGAGAACAAGAAGAGAAGGTAGAGCGATATATCAAACCAGCGAGCAAAGAACCTGAGAAAGGGGTAGGGCTCAATCGGAAGTGGTGGTGGGAGAGCGACGGACACATCCGCATCCGAGATCTCAAACGCTGACCGGAAGACATCCATCTCCCGCAACTTCACCCATCCATCCTGATCTTTGTGCCAAGCGAGCTCGTCGCCAGACAGCTCTCCCTCCTCAATCCGTCCTCTTACGAGGTATGTCTCAAAGGGCCCCCTTTTCCCATCCCCTTCGGCGATCCAAATTTCCATCAAGCAGTAACCTAGTAATTTCGTAGGCAGCGCGCGGGGTCACGCCGGGATGTTAAAAAGGCGGGAATCAGAGCTGCGATAACACAGAGAATTGAGGCCCCGATGCCAACGGTAGCGACTTCCTGCATGTTGACATGAGCAGGGAGCCCATCAATGCCGTGAAATTCGGCAGGGAAAACGTCAAATCCTACCCTCTTGAGCGTCTGGTATATCGGATCACGGAAACGCACCACAAGAAGGCCCAGTCCAACTCCAAGCAGCGCCCCCATCAAACCCACGATCGACCCTTGGAAAGTGAACACTCGAATGACTTGCAAGGGCGTCGCCCCCAAGGCCTTCATGACACCGATCTCCTGCTTCTTCATGATGGTGATGGTGAAAATCACTGCCATGATGCAGAATGCAGAAACCAGAACGATGAATGAGAGCGCAAAATACATCATCATCCGCTCACGAGCGATGAGCTCAACCCAAGCGCGATTCTGGTCCTGCCAGCTGCGCACAGACCACGAGGGGCCCAACTCCTGTTCAAGCCGGGCCTTAACCTCCTCCAGCTGATAGGGGTCGGTAACCCGAACCCCAAGAGACTCGACCCCTCCCTCCATATTCTTCAGTTCCTGTCCCGTGGCGAGGGGCACGAAGACCGCGGGATGCATTACGTGCTGACTTGTCCGGAAGATTCCTACCACCTCAAGCTCCCGTGGCAGGGCAACTTCCCTCAAACCGCGCAACAATCTCCCGTCCTCTACCTCGCGGTCCATTTGGGCAAGAAGATCCAACTGCTCCAATATCCTTTGCAATGATCCTGCCTCCAGGGCAAACGTGGAGCTCTCCTCATCTCGGGTTCCTTCCTGAAGGATGATAAGAACCGTAGTCAGAATCTCTTGCTCGCTAGGTCGTATTTTCCCGTCTCGAAGCCCGTCAATGGCATCATACAGTCCTGCCAGAAATTCCCAGTCAAACACTTCTTTGTCTTCCTTAGAGACCATCTCCTGAGCGAGGTCCCGCCGAGCCTGATCAAACAGGCTGGCATGCTCTTCTGCCACCAGCTGCCGATCTGTAATTTTCCACGAATTCGCCATCTGCTGCAGGTTACGCGCAGAGTGAAGTAAGATCTTGTCTCCCACCGATATATCGAAATTTTTTGCAGTCGATTCCGCAACCACAGCCCTTTCATCAAGACCCACATCCGCAGTGCCACCATCAAGGATAAGCTCTCCCAAAGCTGCCATCTGCTCCTCATTGGAGGTGTCGATCGCCCGGAACTCTATCGGGGCAAATCGATCCGACTTTTCAAGAATAGTAAAATCTCTCAGCTGGGCATAGGATTCCGTCACTTCCGCGATTCCCTCCACACGCGCCTGCAGATTGCCCCACTCCCGGATCAGAAGGGGCGTTCTTGCAAGAGAAACGATGTCTTCGGAAGGAATGGCTATCGGATCCTCGAGGCCCGGCTCGAGACGCAGCGAGATTCCCGAAGGACTCCTCCCTGCCAAGGTTCCCGTAACCATGCCCCCATCACTAGTGGTGACGATTACTCCTTCCTTCCTCAGCTCTATGTGCGGAGAAAACCCCAATAGGCGGCTTTTCACTTCTCTTTCAAACCCTGCCATTACAGCCAGCACGACAATGAGCACCATTACCCCTACCGCCACACCCAGAAGACATACCAGGGTGATAAGCGAGAAGTAGGTCCGCTTCGGGTTGAGATAGCGGAGCGCGAGAGTCAGGCTGAAAGACTGCAAACCGATACCGGTTACTAATGCTGGTCCTCCAGCGTAGCAAGAGGCAATCTGTTCCAGCCGGGGCTTCTCTTCCATTCAGGCCAGTAAATATGCTCACCGTGCGATTCTGTCCTTGCCTCCCCGACCCCGCTTTCCACTACTTACTGAATGATCAAGTTTCTTCATACCCGGATCCGGGTCTCTGACCCTGAAGCTTCAATTTCCTTCTACCAACAGCTGGGTTTTGAACTAGGAGAAAGGAAAGACTCCCCTCAGGGAAATAAGCTGGCCTTCCTTCACCTGCCCGGGAACGAGCACTTTCTTGAGCTGACTTACTCGCCGGGGTTTAAAGTCCAGTTTCCTGAAGACCTGATGCATACCTGTGTGGGGGTTCCGGACATTATTGAGTATTGCGGGGCCCTCGAAGCTGGGGGCATCGAAATCTGGCCCGGCCAATGGAGAGAAAAGTTCGCAGCCGGCGAGCGCAAGATGGCCTTCGTCACAGACCCTGACGGATATGAGGTCGAGATTCTTGAGAATTAGGCGCGCTCCCTTCAGAATTCCTCTCTCATCTCTTCCACCTCTTTTTTTAGACGTGGAGAGTCCTCCAGCTCTGGGTCACCTTCCAACACTTCCTCGGCCAGCTGCCTTGCCTCTCTCACCAGCTCTCCGTCAGCCAGAAACTCCGCGAAGCGCAGGTCGCTCATCCCGCTCTGCGCAGTCCCCAGCACCTCTCCTGGGCCCCGTAGAGTAAGGTCCTCTTCCGCTATTTTGAAACCGTCCGTGGTAGCCTCAAGAACCTGCAGCTTCCTGTTCCCTTCTTCATTCTTTCCATCTGTGACCAGAATACAGTAGCTCGGGTGGGAACCACGCCCAATACGTCCCCGTAACTGGTGGAGCTGCGCAAGGCCAAAACGCTCCGCGTTGTAAATCACCATCACGTTCGCGTTGGGAACGTCCACGCCGACCTCCACAACGGTTGTGGCGACCAGAACCTGAATTTCGTTATCTCGAAAACGAGACATCACCTCTTCCTTTTCCTCAGGCTTCATTTTCCCATGAAGCAGGCCCACCTCATAGTCTCGCAGGCGCTTCGCCCACTTCTCTATCTCGCCTTTGGCTGAACTCGCCCGCACTGCGTCACTTTCCTCAACAAGCGGATACACAATGTATCCCTGCCTGCCGGAACTCAGCTGCTCCCGGAGAAACTTCGTTACATCGCTCACTTTGGGCCTCTGCCGCATCCCGGTAGTGATTTTTCCCCGGCCGGCAGGGAGCTCGTCCAGAATCGAGACATCCAAATCCCCATACATGGTCAGAGTCAGCGTCCTCGGGATCGGGGTCGCTGTCATCACAAGGACATCCGGGATCAGCCCCTGCTGAATGAGCCTGCTTCGCTGGGTCACCCCGAATTTGTGCTGTTCGTCGATGACAACCAGGCCCAGATCTTTGAAATCTACATTATCGTAGAGAAGCGCGTGGGTGCCAATTACGATCTGTGGCTCTCCCTCAAGGTCGAGATGGTCGCTCTCTTTCCTCGAACCGGTAACAAGAGCGACTCGAATCCCCAGCGGAGAAAGCCACTTACGAAATGTCAGATAATGCTGCTCCGCCAGAATCTGGGTAGGAGCCATGAGAGCTGACTGACTGCCTGACTCCACAACGAGTATCATGGCACACATCGCTACGAAGGTCTTTCCCGATCCCACATCTCCCTGTAAGAGCCGGTTCATGGGGCGGTCACTACGGAGATCTGCCGTGATTTCATGAACGCTGCGCTTCTGAGCATCTGTCAGATCAAAGGGCAGGCTTTCATGAAACGAGCGAAGAAGCGTGGTCTTCCGACCTTGGATTCTCCCCGGCTGCGAACGAAACCGTTGCCGACGCCAGAGCACCCTTAACTGAAGCAGAAAGAACTCCTCCAAGGCAAATTTTCGTCTGGCTCTGCGAGCCTTTTCCAATTCCCCGGGGAAGTGGACATCTCGCAACATTTCTCCCCGGGAACTATCGGCAAAGACGGGATTAGGCTCCTCTTCCCGCTCAAAGTCGAGGCGCCCCAGAACCTCATGGAGCAACTCCCGAAATCGCCGAGCTGGAATCCCTGATATATTTCGGTAAATCGGAACGATCCTTTCAAGGTGAATCGAAGAGCCTCCCTCATCCTGAACCACCTCAAATTCTGGATGGTCCATGATCATGCGTGACCCTTGCTCCTTGGGTTTGCCATAAATGACAACCTCATGGCCCACCGCCACCATTCGGTGCAGGTAAGGCATGTTGAACCACCGGCAGGTGAGCCTGCTGGTGGAAAGCAGGCTGTCGCCGGATCCCTCAACGACAATCTCATAAAATTGGCGGCGGCCCCCAAATCTTCTTTTCGCTGAATCCACTACCATTCCCCGCAGACACACTGCCTCTCCAGGGACGTGCACAGGAAAGGCATCAAAACAACGCCGGTCTTCATATCGCCGGGGGAACCAGTTCAAAAGGTCTTCCACCACATGGACATTCGCTTCCCCGAGCGCCTCCACCTCCTTGGGCTCGATAAGCTTACAGGAGGACAGCGCTAGCTCTGGATTCCACTCGTTCATTTCCTCTCATCGCCTTTCTTTATCCGAGGTAAAGTTACATTCGCGTTCAGGCAGCAGCTCGTTTTCATTGGGAACGACGGATATCTTTCACGCTCATCTGCAGGGAGAGTCGACCCCGGAAAAAATTGCGATCTATGGTAAACGCGACATCCCACGGAGGGTCGGGCAGCTCCCGTCCACCAGCTCCAAAAAACATCGCATCCCGTTCCACAATCCCCTGGCGGAGAGCAAGTCGAAGATGCTTGTTCTTCAAGTGGCGCGGTGAATCCGTAAGCCACACGTCGCGGGACATGAAAACCGGCTGGGGGTTACCTGAGCCAAAGGGTTGCAGGAGCTCATAACTGGCAAGAAAATCCAGCGACAGCTCCTCAAATGGAACCTCTGCATCGATATGCAGACGCGGTCGCCGGCTCTCTGCAGTGGTGTTCTTCAGCACGTAATTCCCAAACGCCTTTCGAAATTCGTCCAGCCGGTCTTCGTGTAGACTGATCCCTGCAGCCATATGGTGCCCGCCTCCTGCTTCGAGAAGCACTCTGCAGGCGTCAATCGCATCTACAAGCGAGACCCCTTCAATGCTACGGCCACTCCCTTTACCAAACCCATCCTCCCCGAAAGAAATCACAAACGACGGCTTATGGTAGGTCCGCATCAGCTTAGAGGCGACAATACCCACTACCCCGGGATGCCATTGCCGGGATCCCACTACGATTACAGGCAGCCCGTCACTCGCTGAGCCTTCCTCAAGCAGCCCGAGAGCTTCTTCATGCATCTGCTGCTCGTGCTTCTGGCGACGCCGGTTGTGCTCGTCCAGCTGTTCGGCCATCGAGGCCGCCACCTCTTCACGATCAGTCATCAAGGCTTTCAGGGCATCCTCAGGAGCATCCATTCGGCCCGCCGCATTAATCCGAGGGCCGATTCGGAATCCGACGTCACTACTGCTGGCGTATCCGCTGACACCACTGACCTCCATCAACGCATTCAGCCCAAGATTGACAGTCTGCGGGAGCCGCCGCAGCCCGTGACGAACCAGTATACGGTTCTCATCAACCAACGGCACAATATCCGCCACAGTCGCTACCGCTACAAGATCCAGGATATCCTTCAGGTCTACTCCCTCGACCCGCCGCGTCTTGAGAAGTGCGTGCGCAAGCTTGAAAACAACTCCTGCCGAGCAGAGGTATCCGTAATCATCTCCCAGCTTGGGATTAACCACCGCAACCGCGGGAGGCCGCCCCCCAGGCCCGGTTTCATGATGGTCCACCACAATCACGTCGATGCCTTCCGCTGCCAACTTCTGTATCTGCTTCCCGGAAGCAGTTCCGCAATCCACCGTGATCAGGAGTGAAGGCCTCGGCTCGGAGCCAAGGCAACGTTCCGCCGCAGGATCACTGAGCCCGTATCCTTCTTCTCCTCGAATGGGGATAAACGGCTGAACCTCCAGCCCGTATTCTGAAAGAAGGCCGGAAAGAATCGTCACGGACGTGATCCCGTCTACATCGTAGTCTCCAAAAACGCATACAGGCTCGCCGCTGTCCACAGCCTGTAGAATCCTCCTGACAGCTAGATCCATATCGGGAAGCTCAAAAGGGTCCCGCAAATCGCTAAGCCGCGGACGCAGAAATGGCTCAAGCTGTGCGGCATCCGTAAAACCACGCTGGGCGAGCAGAACACGCAGAATGAACGGCAGGCCGTGTCGCCCCGCGGCATCAGGGCTGACCCCCTCAGGCACTTCTGCTACGATCCATTCCGTTTCCTGCATCTTCCAGCCTCAGCGTTGTTCTTTGGGGAACGTAGGGCGCACCCGTGACCGGCTCAAGAACCTATGGGATCCAGCAGAAGCCTCTCCTCCGCCCAATCCGCCACAGGCTTCTCTCTTGGCTCGACGAGATGCCCTATGAAACGATCCCAGACATCCTGTCCATCGATGATTTCTACCTCAATCCGTAAAAAATAAATCTCCACGTCCAGCTCACTTGGCTCGAGAAAGCGAACTGCATCCTTCTCCGTAGTGACAATCAACTCGATGTCTCGCTCAACACAGCGAGTCATAAAGCGGTCGATTTCGTCCTGCCGGAATTGGTGGTGATCAGAAAAGACGCGATGGAACTCTACAGTCGCACCCAGCGTTTCCAGCAAATTCTCAAAGCTCTCCGGCACCGCGATTCCGCTGATTGCCGCAACGTATTTCCCCTGAAGCTCCTCCAAAGCAAGCCGACCCTCTCCAAAAACCTTCTCAAGGTATTTCGGCGCATGTGTCGTCTGCATTATCTCCGCAACAGGATTATAGCTTCTCAGGGAAGAAAGAAGACTCTCCTCTGTCAGCCCGTGACACTTCGTAATCATGATATGGCTCGCACGGCAGAGATTTCGAGGAGGCTCTCGTAATGTCCCCCGGGGAAGAAGGGCGCGAGCTGACGTCCCAAAAGGTGCATTCTGGTCAATGAGAACGAGATCAAACTCATGGTCGAGAGCCAAGTATTGCAACCCGTCATCCAGAACGAGAATGTCTGCCTCCATTTCCTTCACGGCGAAGCGTCCTGCCTTAACCCGGTTCTTGTCTACTACGACCTGCACCCCCTCAAGGTTCTTTGCCAGCATGTAAGGTTCATCCCCTGCGTAAACCGCGTCCAGCAGCAACTCCTCGCCATCGCTGACAATCTTTGGCAGTGCCTCGCATTCTGAGACGCCAAGATCGCCCCACTGCTGAGGCTCATCCAGCTTACGACTCTTATATCCTCTGCTTAGGATGGCGACTTTACGACCTCGCTCCCTGAGCGAGCGAGCCAGAAGCTCAACCACCGGAGTTTTACCAGTCCCCCCGACCGTAAGGTTTCCCACACTTACCACGCGGGTGCCTAACTGGGTCTGCTGCTTCCAGCGCTTCTTGTGGATTACCAGCCGAAACTGAACAATCATTCCAAACACATAGGAGAGCCCCCTGAAGAGCACCCGTGTGATCGCGGCGCCCAAGCCTCGAGCTCGTCCGAAAATGACATCGGACGCCCACTTTTCCATATCTTCCCCGACCTGTCCCACGTTCGCAATATAACGGACCATTAACGGACTGTGAAAGTGGGAAAGACGGAATATTAATCTCTTGCCTGTTTCCCCCCTTGCGGCCCTCCCGCCGGTGACTACTCTCGCCACATGCCTCGTCCAGATGGTCGTGCTCCCGATCAACTCCGCCCTGTTTCCTTCGTTCCCAATGTTGCGCCGCATGCTTCTGGCTCGGTGTTAGTCAATTTTGGAAACACTCGTGTCATCTGCGCTGCCACTATTCAGGAGGATGTCCCACGCTGGATGAAGTCACAGGCTGTTCCAGGAGGGTGGCTTACCGCTGAATACAGTATGCTTCCCTATTCAACTCATGACCGCAAATCCCGCGACATCAGCCGCGGTAAACTTGATGGACGCTCCTCGGAAATCCAACGCTTGATCGGCCGCGCACTCCGGGCGGTGACAGACTTGAAAAAACTCGGGGCCAGAACCGTATGGGTGGATTGTGACGTGCTTCAGGCAGACGGAGGCACCCGAACAGCGTCCATAACCGGTGGATGTGTTGCCGTTGCTATCGCCTTAAATCGCCTTATTGGCACGGGGGGATTGACCGAATTTCCGCTGACTCAGTTGGTGGCGGCGGTCAGCGCGGGAGTCTGTGACGGCCTTCCCGTGCTCGATCTGAACTATCCCGAGGACAGAGATGCTTCGGTGGACTTTAATGTCGTAATGACGGAAGACGGAAATTTTGTGGAGCTTCAGGGAAGCGGCGAGGAGAGCGTCTTTACCGCCAGCGAAATGCAGGAGATGCTCAAACTTTCCCAGAAAGGCATCGAAGATCTGGTAGGTTTGCAGCGCGAGGCGATCCTCGCCGCGGGGCAGACGCATGGAGACTCTCTACCCGATTTAGGTAGCGCCTGAGCTTTTCCCCTTGTGACGGACCGGCAGAAAGTTAGTATTCGGCCTCTTGCTTGGGGCCCTCTCCTGCAGGCAAGGTTGGCCAGCGTTACCGCGCAGGGCCTAGTAAAAAACATTAAACCCGGATTACACATGAACATTGCAACAAGCAGCAGACGAAAGGGCTTTACCCTGGTGGAGCTACTAGTCGTCATCGCGATCATCGTAGCACTCGCAGCACTCGCCACACCGCAGATCTTCAAGGCCCTGAAACGCGCCGCCCTTGCGGAGGCCATCAGCAACTCAAAGCAGGTGAAGCTGGCTCTTGATTCGTTCGCCACGGATTTTGACGGTCAATATCCTAGCGAGGATACCGCCGAATATCTTTCAGAGGGAGGAACCGGAACCACTTACTCCAATGATTATTTCAGGCAGATGTTCCTCTCTGGAGACACTGAGTCCGAGACGATTTTTTGGGTGAAGAATTCCCCTGTAGCCAGCAAAGCGGCGCCAGATGATAAGGTTAAGGAGGGGGGCCGAATTCAAGCTGCGCAGGTTCTTCAGGAAGGTGATGCTCACTGGGCCTATATCACCGACCAGACCAACTTGGACACTGGTAGCCGGCCGATTATTCTCGATGGTTACAAGAATGGCACTTCCGAGTGGGATCCGACCACGTGGGACAACAAAGTGGTCGTCGTCAGGATTGATGGAGCTGCCAAGGCGATGCGCATGCGTCCCAGCGATCTCAAGGTGCTGGATGGATCCAAAAACGACATCCTTTCTGCCCAAGCTGATGCATGGGATGGGGAAAGCCCAGCAGATCTCCTGAAGCAGCCCCAACCCGGGAATTAACTAAAAGGGAAGTTACGATTTTTCAGCAAGGCCGGCGTGGAAACGCCGGCCTTGTTTTTTCATCCCGGAGTCAGTCCATGGCTTGGTCATAGCCCACGCTCAAGAACGTCGAAAAAAACTTCAATATGGGATTTTTCCCGCTCTCGAAGGCCCTTGCGATATTCCCTTAGCCCGTCTCTACGTTTTACCGCTTCAAGAGCAGCAACAACCTCTTTACGAGCCTCCGCGAATGTTCGTTCATTTGGCCCCCTTTTCTCAAGCACCTCCACGAGGTGCCACCCCATTGTGGTCTGAACCAGCACAGCGTTACCAGGCTCCAGCGTAAAGAGAACATTCCGAAGACCCTCAGGTATACGGTCAGGTTGTAGCCACCCAAGATCACCCCCGGTCATTCTTGTTTTTTTATCTTCGCTGAGCCGCCGGGCTAACTCATCAAATTTAGCCCCCTTCGATAGCTCAGTCTGCGCGCCCTTCAATACGGTCAGAACTTCCTCAAGCTTTTTCCCCGTCAGTCCTACGGTTGAGCGGAAAATGTGCCGCGCTCGCACTCGTTCAGGGTGAGCCAATCGTTGCTTATTTTCTTCAAACCAGATCTCTGCCTCCTGCTCCCCAACCGTGACGTCTATCATACTGAAAAGGTATTTTTCCTGCTGAATCCGCGCCGCGATCCGGTAGCGTAGTTCCTTTTCGCTCCACCCCATTTCCTCCAAGGAAGCGAGGTAAGCCCGCTCACTGGGAAAACGCGCAGTAAACAGTGCAAGTTCAGCGGCAATCTCCTCATCCGTCACCGGAACCTCGGATTGACTGAACCGGGCCTTGAGCCGGATAAGATGCAGATCAATCAAGTCGTTCAGGGCCGCACGCCGGAGAAGGAGTCTGTCCTCTCGCGGGAGACCTTCCGCCTTTCGCCCCGCCCTCCACAGGTTTTCCTCGACCCGACGATCAACCTGAGTAAGCAGAATCGGCTGATAGTGAATCCGGGCAACCACTCCTGCATCCTTGGCAGCGTCCACGACCTCAGCGCTATCAGGAGCTCTGCGTGCTAGCGAACGCCGCAGTGGCCCCCCGATTACAAAGAGATCCGTCACCAGATACAGAATCACGACAACATAAATCACTGCCCGGGCGAGGGCACCCTTGTCCACCATTGACCGTTCGGAGGCAGTTGCAGGGTCGGGCACGGCGCCTATTCTGGTCAGACCACGGCTGGTTGCCGAGCGCAAATCCAGAAGTCGCCCATCAACGCACAATGACCTTGGCTCCCGGCCGAATCAAGGTCGGAAAACGCACCGCGTCCCAGTTGGCGAGTCGAATACAACCCGCGCTGAGAGATCTCCCTATGGTCCGTGGACTTGCCGTACCGTGAATACCTATTCCGGACTTTGTGAGTCCCGACCATAATATGCCAACAGGCAGGTTTGGGCCGGGAGGAATCTGCAGCACCTTGCTGCGATCCTTGTTGCGAACACCGGTATCGAGAAGCTGCTTGTCATAATACCAGCTTGGCAGCTCCAGGCAGTTCGCTATGGCCCACTCTCCATGGTGAGTTTGCTCCAGCCTGCCCGGTGTAATCGGAAACATCGCGATTAATTTTTGTGGCTCAAAATTTTCATTCTTCTCTGCGACTACTACTGCGGCACCCGGCGCGCCCGGAGAGGCTCCTTTCTCGTAGATAAAGAGATTACGCCCAATAGTATCAATCACCACTGTCCGGGCACTGAGCGTCAAATCCTCTCTGTGAGACCGCCCTTCCTTCAGATCCTCGATCAGGAATGGAGAAACGTTCGGCACCAACAGAGCCTTTCGGGGAGCTATCCCGTTGGCAACGGCTGCTCCATTTAGTTCGATCAGAAAGCTTTCGGAGGTGTGATACCGCTCCGCCATGAACTCAAGATAACTACGATATGACATTCGCTCTTCCTCTGCTTGATCCGCATATTCGAGTGGGAGATCCGGGTTGACCCAATCCGCGGCGAAATCAGGAACAACTGCAACCGCGTATGTCTCGCCCAGCATTCGATTTGCCTCTTCGCGAAGGACCTCCCAGGCATCGGGGTCGCGCCCCATGCTTCGATTGTAAGAGTGCACGGCCTTGGTAGTGAACTTACCGGGCTTTCCGTCGATAAAACCCGGACCGAACCGTTTCTCATCAAGATAGATCTGAAGTCTTACGTTGGGCGCAACAGAATTGGCCTTTTCAACACGAGCTCTGGCAGCAGCCAGATCTTTTTCATCGACCGCTTCCGCCTCTACGACAATCACGGCCTTCCCCGCGGGCTTCCCTTCAACACGAGGAGAGGGCCCCGACGCATCCGGCCGATTTGTGGGAAGGCTTCGTTCCTCCGCTTGAAGCGGCGAAGCCAAAGCCCCCAAGAGGAGCAAGGGCACCCAAAGAAGCCGCCAACAAGAGATCACGCTTTGCGTCATTTTCATCAAGGCATTTTGAATATCGCTATAGCCATAGTAATTGGCCCGGCCCGCTTTGCCAAGTCCACTGAACAGCAAGCTCAATGGGTAAGTTCTCGCCATCCGAGCGTGTCGAATCCCTTTTTCCAAGTCCAGACACCTCGCACCACCATCAATTGCTACGTGAATAAAGGAAATTTATCTTTATCGATCCCTAAGCCGGAGCGATCTCGCGGTCGCGTTCCAGGCGGCCCTCCAATTCTCTGCTGACGAGGACCTCAACAAACACATCATTCCCCTCATATGATGTTTCCAACACCTTGGCCTCAGCGTGGAGAAGAGACACCAGGTCGCCCCGGTGTTGCGGTATTCGGTAGCGCCTGCGAGATACCGCCCGGGACAGATAATCGACAAACTTGTGGTGTAAGGCATCCATGCCCTCGCCGCTCCGGGCTGAAATGGAGACCGCTTCAGGAAACTGGGACTGCAAGGCCCTGCGTCGCTGGGGATCATCCACCAGGTCGATCTTATTGAGGACAGTAAGCACCGGTTTGTCTGCGGCACCAAGCTCTGTCATCACCTCCAAGGTTGTATCACAAAGGCGTTCCAGCTCGGGCTCACTGGCATCGAGAACATGCACGAGAAAATCGGCAAGGACCGCTTCCTCCAACGTAGCCTTGAAGGACTCGACAAGGCGATGCGGCAAATTCCTCACGAATCCCACCGTGTCGGTCACCAGCAGGTCACGGCCATCCGGAAGTTCCACTCTTCTGGTAGTAGGATCCAGAGTCGCAAAAAGCATGTCCGCCTCAAGGACCTCTGAACCGGAGAGAAGATTAAGCAGGGTAGACTTTCCCGCATTGGTATAACCAACAATGGCGGCATGAGGTGCTTCTGACTTCTGCCGCTCCTTGCGCTGAGTAGCCCGTTGTTTTCTCACTGCAGCAAGGTCCGCCTTGATTCTGTCAATCCGCTTTCGCGCCATACGACGATCAACCTCAATCTGCTGCTCCCCCATCCCGCGAGCAGCTGCAGACCCTCCTGAACCACCACCTCCTTCGCGGTCAAGGTGACCCCACATACGGGCCATGCGTGGTAGAGCGTATTCCATTCTGGCCAACTCAACCTGTAACCGTGCCTCTCTTGTCTGAGCCCTCCGCGCGAAGATATCGAGGATAATCTCCTCCCGATCAATAACGGTCATATCAGCCGCTTCTTCCCACTCCCGCTGCTGATTAGGTGCCAGCTGATTATCAAATACGATGCAATCACAACCGAGTTCCCGGGCTTGAGCAGCAACTTCCTCCGCCTTTCCCTTGCCACAGAGAAATTTCTTCTGAGTTTGCCGGGCCCTGACGAGTTGATCACCCACAACCCCTATTCCGAGCGTGCCAACCAACTCGGCCAGTTCGTTCAATAGGCTCCGTGACTCCTCCTCTTCGCGCTTATCGAAGCAAATGCGAACGAGAAGTGCCCTCTCGACCATCTGTGGTCTATCACGCACCTCAAACACAACCCGGAAAGCATACGTCTTCGACCAATCTAATCACGCCAAAAGACCCTAGCAGATGCCAGACCGCATCCGTTTACCCCTGCTGCAGGAAATGGGCCTACCCTCCCCCGCGCCAGCAAGGATCTTGCCTCCACAGGGCAATATGGGGCTCGATAGCCCCTTTCGTGGGACCTCCTGACACATTCAGGGGCTACTTGTGACTTGCCCGGAGCCATATTTCAGAGCAGGTTCCCCGTCCCCGCTACGGGTGGGACCAAATGGGAAAGACCCTCTACCAAAAAGTCTGGGATGCTCACACCGTGGGCACTCTGAGCGATGGCCGCACACAGCTTTTCATCGGCACGCACCTTATTCATGAGGTGACCAGTCCGCAGGCTTTCGGCATGATCCGGGACCTTGGGCTGACGGTGAAGTACCCCCACCGGACCTTTGCGACCATCGATCATATCGTTCCCACCGTCAATCAGGACGCCCCGGCCGACCCCCTCGCAGCGGACATGATGACCGCCCTGCGGGAGAACGCCGACGAGTTTGGCGTCACCTACTTTGACCTCGCCTCAGGCAAACAGGGCATCGTCCACGTGGTCGGCCCCGAGCAGGGGATCACTCAGCCCGGATCCACCATCGCTTGCGGCGACTCTCACACTGCCACCCATGGAGCCTTTGGGGCCATCGCTTTCGGTATAGGAACCACTCAGGTCCGCGACGTCCTCGCCACCCAGACGATGGCCATGGAACCTCTTAAGGTGCGCCGCATCGAGGTAAACGGAAAACTCCGTCCCGGCGTCTACGCAAAGGACGTCACCCTTCACATCATCCGTCTCCTTGGGGCCAAGGGCGGCATTGGATACGCCTACGAGTATGCCGGCGAACTCTTCGATAACATGACCATGGAAGAGCGCATGACCGTGTGTAACATGGCTATCGAGGGAGGCGCCCGATGCGGTTACGTCAATCCCGACGAGAAGACCTTCGAATTCCTCAAGGGCCGCCCCTACACCCCTCAGGAAGACAAGTGGGACGCTGCGGTCGAGAACTGGAAGTCATTCGCCTCCGACCCAGACGCAGAATACGACCATGTGGTTAAGATCAACGCCGCTGACATCAAGCCCACGGTCACTTGGGGCATCTCCCCAGACCAGGGCATCAGTATCGACGAAACCATCCCCGATCCCAGCCAAGCTGAAACCGAGGTGGAGGCCAAATCCTTTCAAGAGGCCCTCGATTACATGAAGCTCCCCGGCGGAACCCCCATCAAAGGCGTGAGGGTGGATGTGGCCTTCATCGGATCATGCACCAACGGCCGAATCTCGGACTTCCGCGAGACCGCCAAGTTCCTAAAGGGCCACCAGGTCGCCGAGGGAGTACAGGCCATCGCCGTCCCTGGCTCCCAACTGACCGCTATCCAGTGCGAGAAGGAAGGCCTCGACAAAGTCTTTGAGGAAGCCGGCTTTGAATGGCGCGCCGCAGGTTGCTCGATGTGCCTCGCGATGAACCCCGACAAGCTGGTTGGCGACCAGCTCTGCGCCTCGTCCTCTAACCGTAACTTCAAGGGTCGTCAGGGCTCTCCCACAGGCCGGACCGTCCTCATGTCCCCTGTTATGGTAGCTGCCGCTGCAGTCACGGGATCCATCGCTGATGCCCGCGAGGTTTTTGACTTCGACCCTGCCACCGCAGCCGCCTGAGTCCTCCCCTCTGACTTCTTCTCAGCATGGCTCTTGCAAATATAACCTCCGTCTCCGGAACCGCCGTCCACATCCCGGGCGCAGACATCGACACCGACCGTATCATCCCCGCACGCTTCATGAAGTGCGTCACCTTTGACGGCCTCGGCGAGTTTGCTTTCTACGATGTCCGCTTTGACCCCACCTCCGGGGAGCGGACTGACCACCCTCTTAACGAGGAGCGCTTCAACGGTGCCAGCGTCCTCCTCGCCGGCGTCAACTTTGGCTGCGGCTCCTCCCGCGAGCACGCCCCACAGTCGCTGAACAAGTATGGTTTCAAGTCCATCATCGCCGAGTCCTTCGCCGAGATCTTCTTCGGCAACTCAACCACCCTCGGCATGCCCTGCGTTACGCTCACTGCCGAACAGATCAGCCAACTCCGCGAGGCCGTCGAAGCCGACCCGACCACTGAGATCACCATCGATGTCGAGAAGCTCGAGGTTCGTTCCTCCGTCGGCCATACGTTCAATTGCGCCATTCCCGAGTCCGCCCGTGATGCCCTTATCAACGGGCGCTGGGACCCCATCCAAGAGCTCCTCGACAACGAAGAGAAAACCGCAGGCGTAGGAGAGGCTTTACCCTACGTCTAGGTGACCGGCGTTCCCTCAAGGATCCCCGGAACCCGACACGCTCCTGCCTGCCGCATCATGCAGGATTCCCTCCTCGGGTCCTTTCTCGATCAGCTCTCCGGGAGCAGCAAGGAGCTGTTCTTCCCCATCTAATTTATCCGATACGCCGGTGGTCTCACGATGGGCTCTCTCCGAATGAGCAAGCTCGAGGGTGAGCCGGGCCACGGATTCCCGTGATGCCTCCCCCTCGGCGCGCACCTTTAAGATCTGCCTCCTCAGATTTTCGACCTCCCGGCAAGCCTTATCCAAGTCGTACTGAACCAGCATCCGAGACTCTGCCATTGCGGCCTTTTGCGCGTGCAAGGCCTCAGCGCTCTTCTGGACTTGTCCCAGCTCCACAAGCGCCCTTTCCTCTCTTTCTCCAGCTCGGACGAGATCTTTCTTCAGTAATTCTACGTCTACGAGCGCCTTCACGTGCCCGGCCTTTGAAAGTCGCAACTCGTCCCTGAGATGGTCTGAACCGCCTGTCCCTGAGCTCAGTGCCAGGATCTTGGCTGTCATTTTCCTCTGTTGGCGAGCAATGGCCCTTCTCTCTTCCTCCCTACTCTCGATGAGAGTCGTAATCTCCTTTTCCAACCGTTCCCCATGCGCCCGCGCGGCCACCAACTGCTCCCGAAGATTAGCTCGTTCAATCGGATCTTTGAGCTCCTTTCGCACACGGACCAGATCTTCTCTCAAGGCGTGAAACTCCGCCTTGAAACCGGCCATCTCAACAGCCACTTCATCCGGTCTGGAAGCTGGTTTCATTCTTTGCTCTGCACGCGCTTTCCAGATCTCGCCCTCCTGCAACGCTTGCTCCTTCTCTTTTTGCAGCTTCCTAATCTCCATCAGCATCCTGTGATTCGCCATGGTCAGGGCGCTAACTTCTCCACGGGCTGCGTCTCGCTCCTCTGCGACTGCCTCCATGGCCCGTCGGGCCTCCTGTAATCTAGCTCCCGCCCCCCGAAGATCTTTCCTGAGATCCTGCACCTCGGATTTTGATTCCTGCTCCTTGAAACACGGATCGAACCCGACAAGCACAAGCGGTGCATCCTCCACGCTAGAAATTTTAATCAAGGAGTTGAGGGTCTCGTTGCCCTCGACCCCTTCTGCGAGGACCGTATGGGCAAGGATGATCAGCGCGGATGCAACAGGGAGGCTCTTCATGGTAGAGGGGATAGTGACCAGAAAGTCGACGGACCATTTACCGCCCATGGGCAAATCTGAAAAGAACTTAATAAGGATGTCTTAAATAAATTCCCTTCCCGGTCGCTTACTCCGTCGTTCTCTCTTTCTTTCAACGAGCTGAGCCTATTCACGAAAATGATCCCATCCGCCCGACAGTCCTTCCGTGCCATCAGAGGACAGCGCGCCAACGGAAGTAAGCTTGAGGCTTGGAAATCTCTCCGGCCACTCAGCAAGCAACCTCTGCGAACTCCGTTCCGAAATCGCGAAGAGCAGTTCGTAGTCCTCTCCGTCCCGCAGGGCCTCCTCTGCCGTGACTCCGCGAGATCGGGGGAGAGCCTCTTCCTTCAGACGGAAGCCACACCCACTTGCCGAAGCAAGACGAGGAAGGTCCATCGCCAAGCCGTCGGAAAGGTCCATCATCGCGTGGATCCTGAAATTTCGTGACAACCAATCTGCCTCCTCGAGTCGCGGCATAAAGGTCAGATGCCGCCCCCTCTGTGATCCACCAAGCTTTCCTGTCACAAAAAGAAGGTCGCCGGGGCGGCCCCCACTCCGCAAGACAACCTGTGAGCGCCTCGCAATTCCAGTGCCTGCCACCGAGATCATCACTGGAGCTCCTTCCGGAAGAGAGGATGTTTCTCCCCCCACAACAGAGCAATCAAAGGTTCGCGCACATTTGTTCATCCCGCGGTAGACTTCCTCGATCCAGCGCATCTGGCAATCGGAAGGCAGCGCAAGGGTCACCATCAGGTGCCGGGGCCACCCCCCCATCGCAGCAAAGTCGCTCAGGGTTCGCGCCACGGCCTTCCAGCCTATTTTCCGGGGAGGCGCATCCGGAAGAAAGTGCACTCCACAAATAACGCAGTCCGTCTTCAGAAGCTCCACCTGTCCCCTTCCAGAGCTCTCCACAACAGCACAGTCGTCTCCCGGGCCTGTTAGTGTCTCAGGACCTGCTTCCAAAAGAGCGGTCAGCCGGGAAACCACGGCATCTTCACCATAGTGGGATAAATCCAGCATTTTTTTCGAACTCCTCGATCCACTCGGGATTGAATTTTAAGAGTGTCTGTATCGCAACCGTCGCCGCATTAAAGCAAAAGTGAATGGCGATCGGAGCCCAGAGAGAACCTGTGTATTCATAAGACAGCGCAAGGAGAATGCCGAGAACCGTCAGAGGCAAAAGCGCAACAAGGTTCATGTGCACCGCCCCAAAGAGCAACCCCGATAAAATCACGGCCAATGGTAATCCCGCCATTTTTTTCACCATTGTGTAGATGTAGCCACGGAACACTACCTCCTCAGCCAAGGGCGCCCCAATACAAGCCACCACCCCCATGAGGATGAAAACCGTTGGGTCCGTTGTTTCCTGCAAAAGCTTAACACTTTCCTGTACGCCATCTCCCTCAATGAACTGCCCCAGCCAGTCATTGTATCCCACGATGTCAAGCACTGCCATGAAGGCCCACATCACGAGCACCACGGCCGGCGCATAAACCAACTTCCACCAGGTAGTCCGCCAGCGCAGCCCAAACGCCTCAGCCAGATTCACCCTGCGGAAGAGCATCAAGAGGACGAACGCGATCTGAAGAACCTGAAGCAGAAAATTAAACATAAGCCCATAGACAAGGCCCTCCGCTGCAGCCAGTTCCGAGTCCGCCGCCTCAAACCTCGAGAGTTGAAAGAGGCCTGCGTAAAATCCGAACAACAAGGAAACCCCAACGATGTCGGGCAACCCGAATCCCCGGACCGGCACCCTTCCCTTCGGTATGGGCGGCGCATTCTCCCCTCCGAGATGCTTCACTGCATAATACGGAACTACCCCCAGAAAGAGGATCCCGGCACAAATGGCATACGCTATGCCAATGACTTTAAACTCAAGGTCCATCCACTCTCTTCAAAAGAAAATAGATGCTCCAGAGCCCCTTGGCGAGCGGAGGTGTATCTAAAGTTCCTCTCAGGGCTCCCCCAAAGGTGGCCGCGCACGACCCAAAATTTGATAGATCCCCCGGAGAATTCGCATACAATCCTTCCGCCCATGAAATTTTCTCTTCTTCTGGTGGCCGCGATGTCTTTTCTGCCATCGACTTCGGTCAAGGCGCGCCCCTTCACCAATGCCGAGGGCAAGACCCTAGAGGCGGAGATCGTCCGAGCTTCTGCCACCGAGGTTACCCTCAGAATGGTGAATCAGCGAACTGCGACGGTTAAGATATCGAGCCTTAGTGACATCGATCAGGCCTATGTCCGCAAATGGGTGATCTCTCAAATTCCTTCCCTCCGGGTTACCCCTAATATGGTGCGCAAGACAACCAAGGAATCCCGCAAAAGCTTTTTTTCGACAAGCGCCAAGTATTACCTGCAGAATTATGAACTCGAGGTCGACTTCCAGAATAATGATAACACTAAGGGGCTGGATACCACGTCCCTGAAGTATATGCTCATTGGCCAATCGGTGAACGACCCTGAGAAGCACCGGATTCTCGGCGTACAGACCGAAGACTTGGAGGTGGCCGCGGGGGGAAAGCACACCGTCGTTTTTGAAAAGGAGCAGAACACATATTCGGAAGCGAGCTCCTACGGCAGCTACAAATGCATCGGCTTCGTGCTCTACGGAGTTCGAAAGAAAGACAACCGTGAGGTATATCGGTATGCATCTACGCCTCAGCTTGAGGAAGCCCTCTACTCGATCATCCAGCTAGGTGAGCGTGAAATGGCAGATCAGAACTTTCAACCTACTGGAGAAAGAGGCCGCAGTTCTCGAAGAGAGAACTGGAAGCCGGAAGATCTCCCGGAAATTCTGGATCCTCGTCGCCGGGAAACACCTCCCGAAGACAACAAGCGCCCCTCACCACCCATCATCATCAAGTAACGCCCTTGCTTCGAACTTGTAGCATCAGGGGGAGCCTTGGTTGCGCATGAAGTCTGCTACCTGAGCGAAAAAGGCCTCTAGCCCAGTGCGCGCCTCTGGAGAAATGTCACACTCCAACATGGCAGCGCTCATGAGCTCGACCCATCGATCTCGCTCTGCCTCCCCGATCCGGAACGACATGTGTCTCATGCGCAAACGTGGATGACCCCGCTGCTCAGTATACCGGGTGTCGCCTCCGAATCGGAAGCACAGGAACAAGTAGAGCCGCTCCTCTGCTCCCTCCATATCATGCTCCGGATACATCGGGCCCAACAGGTCATCCCCGGAAATTCGGCGGTAGAATGCCGCAACTAGCTGTCGGAAACCTTTCTCTCCAATCTCCTGCCATATAAATGCTTCATCCATACCGCAGAAGGGAGTTACTGATGGCTTTTCTTTTCAAGAATTCGGGCGCATCTTTCCCATGAGAAGGGTTTTGCCCAGCGCTTTCTCCATAACCTGATTCCCCATGTCCACACCTCCGCAGTTCAAGGCCCCCACCACCGAGGAGCTTCAACAGCTTCTCCCGGCCTATGATGTCCTCTCCTTTATCGCGAAGGGTGGAATGGGTGCAGTCTACAAGGCCCACCAGAAATCTCTTGAGAGGAACGTCGCTATCAAAATCCTGCCTCGTGAATTCGGGGAGGACCACGACTTCCGCAGGAGATTCGAGGACGAGGCCAAGGCCATGGCCAAACTGAATCACCCTAATCTTATCAGCGTATACGACTTTGGAGAGGTCGACCACATGCTCTACATCGTGATGGAGTTCGTAGACGGAAAGTCCTTCCATGAATCCTTCCACGGCAGAGCCATCGCGGAAAAGGAGGTTGCCCACCTTGTTGCCGGGATCTGCGAGGGGCTCGCCCACGCCCATGAAGCGGGCATTCTTCACCGGGATATTAAACCCGCTAATATCCTTCTGGACTCGAAGAACCGACCGAAAATAGGAGACTTCGGACTCGCTCGCTTAACAGAGGAGACGGAAGGTGAGGGCGTCATTTACGGGACTCCCGACTACATTGCTCCCGAGGTGATCAAGAACCCTGGCGCAGTGGACACCCGGTCCGATGTGTTTTCTACCGGAGTGATTCTCTACGAGCTCCTGACAGGCAAGCTCCCTGAGAAGCGCTACATCCCAGCCTCACAGATTGAAGATGTGGACCCGCGTTTTGATAAGATCGTCAGGAGGGCAACTCACCCTTCTCCCATGCTGCGCTTCGCGGATGGAGAAGCGATGGCCTCGGATCTGAAAACGCTGCAGGAGGCTCTCGACAATCAAGTCACGGGTATCGTAACAGCCCCACCAGCGGGAATGGCCACTCCGATCACCGGGACGACACCGCCTCCGGCCCATGCGGCAGGCCCGCAGAACCAGCCTCCCATTTCCGAGGCCTCCCCTCCAGAGGCTGCTCCTGCAGCCGCACCTGAGGTTCAGGTAAACATAGGCACCAACTGGTCGCTTCTTCGTAATCTCGTCATCATCGTTGTACTTCTGGCTGCAATCTTCGGAATGTATCGAGCCTACCAGTGGCAGAAGGAAGAAAACGCCAAGCAGCAGGCCAAGCAGCAACGCCTCACGGATCAGGCAGAAGCTGACGAGAGGCAGAGGGTTCTCGAGGAGAAACGAAACCGCGAAAGGCTGGAGGCCCTGAGAGCCGCTCAGCCAAAGCCCGTGCCAGTAGCACCCGAACCAGAACCGGAAACCCCCCTTGAAGCGCTCGAGCGACTGAAACCTTCCCTGACATCGGGAGAAGCCCGCACCGAATATCCACCCAACACCCTGATCCGTGGGACTAGCCGCTTTTTCCTCATCGAGCAGGAGCTTAGCTGGCAGCGGGCCTCCTCCTATGCCGAGGAATACGGGGGGCACCTCGCAGTCTGCCTCAACGAAGGCGAGCAAAAGTGGCTCTCCTCAAAGATCCCGGCCAACACCACAATCTGGCTCGGGGGAGGGGCCACCGGGCGGACCGCATGGGGATGGGTTGACGGCTCTCCTTGGACTGTCCGCAGCCCCTCTCTTTCTACAGGAAATACAGCCACCTTGAGCGATCTCGGCTCCATCCGATCGCGACCGAGCGGAGAAACATTTCCCTTCTTTATCCAATGGCGTCATGACGGCACTAATCCGGGAACCCTCGAATCCCAAATCGCTCGCCTGAAGGCTTCCCTGAATAGCCCCGAGCCCATCTACCCAGCAGGCGTGGTGTCCTTTGAAAATCGACGCTATCTCGTGATTGAGAACGCAAAGACCTGGAATGAATCCAATGCCGTCGCGCAGTCCGCTCACGGACACCTCGCGGTCCCTAGCGAGAAATCCGAGGACACCTATCTCCGGAGCCTGATCAGCCGCAGCCTCGGCGACGGCAGAAGCGCCTGGATCGGAGGCAGACACAATGGGCGCGCATGGGCTTGGATTACCGGAGAAACCTGGGCGTTTTCCTCATGGGCTCAAGATGCTCCTGATGGAGACGCCGCGGTGGAAAGCGCGGTAAAGCTTCTAGCCGGCGAAAACGGGGGATGGGACGATCAAAATCCAGAAGATCATGTAGAAGCCTTCGTCATCGAATGGAGCAAGGACCGTGGCAACACGGCCCCGGCAACTCCGGCCTCCGGAACCGGCGATTGGGCGAGCCAGCGAGCCACATTCCAGAAAAAGATCCGAACTCTGGAAGATAAGTTCGGCTCCGCGCTTCTGGAAAATGGGAAGGGCCTTAAATCTGATCTTAACTTCTGGCTCCGTGGGTTGCGGAGCGCTGATGGGCGGGCCTACAAACCAACGATCGACCAGCTGAAGGCCAATGTAAGCGCCGAAGGAGTGATTCCACTAACCGTCCGCGACGCCATAAAGCTTCCCCTGTCTCCTCGCGGAGTCGACCTTTTGAGAAAAAGAATCGAGGCGCAACACGCGCTGAAAGAAGCCGTGCAGGCTCAGGCAAATCAGATCCGGCAGGCCTACATCGGAACCCTTAAGCTCAAGCAGGAAGCTGCCACCAAGGCAGGAAACGCCAGTGGAGCCCGAGCCATTCTGAACGAGATCAATGCCTGTGGCGCAACGGGGCGCGCTTTTCTCGAGCATCTCGGCTCAGGGGTCCTGGATACCGCAGAAGGGCGATAAACCCTCACCAGAAAGCTCTAATCAACTGCCCGCAGGGCTCCGAACCCGGTTTAGCAGCATTTCTGGCGCTTGCGTAAAGCTGCAACGGAGGGCATTATCAGGTGTTGTTACCCTATGACACCTGATCTCGATTTTCAGGCTCCCAGTTTAGAGGAGCTACAGCCGCACTTCCCGGCATACGAGATCACTGCGTTCATCGCCCAAGGAGGGATGGGTGCTGTCTACGCCGCCCGGCAGGTTTCCCTCGACCGTCCGGTCGCGATCAAAATCCTTCCCCGTCAATTTGGAGCGGACCCGCAATTCCGATCGAGCTTTGAAGCTGAGGCCAAATCGATGGCTCGCCTCAACCACCCCAACTTGATTGCCGTTTATGATTTTGGGGACGCTGATGGGATGCTCTACATCATTATGGAGTTGGTTGAGGGTAAGTCTCTCCATCATTCCGCCTATGGAAGAGCGATCGACCAGGAAGAAGCGGTTCGCCTCGTAGCCGGCATTTCCCATGGTCTGGCCCACGCTCACCAGCACGGCATCCTGCACCGTGACATCAAGCCCGGAAACATTCTCCTCGGACCGGAAGCGGTTCCCAAGATCGGGGACTTCGGTTTGGCGCGCCCAGTCGGAGAAGGCCACAACCCGGACGAAATCGTATGGGGCACTCCCGGCTACAGTGCGCCCGAAGTAGTAAACAATCCTGGCGAAGTAGACCAGCGAGTGGATGTTTTTGCCGTAGGAGTTCTTCTCTATGAGTTACTTACTGCCAAAGTCCCCTCAGAGCCATGGCAGCCGCCGTCGGCAGTGAGCCAGTGCAGCCCGGAGTTTGACCGGATCATAAGGAGAGCCACTCATCCATCCCCGGAACTACGCTACGCCAAGGCAGAGGATCTCGCCAAAGAGCTGGACGAACTTGGAGACAAGTTGAAGAAGCCGGTTCTGCGCCGTGCTAAAACGGCTGCCCCAGCCGTGGCCGGTCGAAGCCATCCCCCTGTGGGAATGCGCTCCGCAACCCCTGCCATCGCAGTTCCCCAGGCAAAGTCTCAATCGGTCCCTCTCATGGGAATTCTTGCCGCCATCATCGTCCTTGGGGTGCTCGGATTTATCCTGATTGGCTCAGGGAAGGGCGGAGACGATCAAACCTCGGCAACGTCCCCAAAGCAGGAATCTCCTACCCCAAAACCCAAGCTCAAGCCCAAGCCCAAGCCCAAGCCTTCCCCCGTTGCAGAGATCCCCGAGAAGAAGGACAAGCCCGCCCCTGAGCCTGCCAAGCCCAAACCAGTTGAAAGCATTACGCAGGCGCTGGTGAGGCTCCAAGCCAAGCTTAAATCCGGTAACCTATCCGAACTTCCCAAGGGAACCGTCAAGCGCGGAACGTCTCACTATCTTCTGATCACCAGCGCTCGCTCATGGATTGCCGCCTCTCATTACGCGGAGGCCCATGGGGCTCAGCTGGCCGCAATGAGCAGCAAGGAGGATCTTAAATGGGCCGTTTCTGAGCTCAAGCTTACCAGCCCGTGTTGGCTGGGCCTCTCAGATTCCGGCATGGAAGGGAAGTGGTACTGGGTGGATGGGAGCGCTCCCTCGGAAGATTTGTGGGCGGCGGGGCAGCCTGATGAAACCACCTCAGACGACGGTGGCGAGGACTACGCTGCCCTTCTCCCGGATCAGTCTCTCGATGACATGCCCGCCTCACGGAACCTGCCTTTCATTCTCCAATGGACAGAGGGAGGCAACACAGGATCTATCGCAAGACAGCTTGAAAGAGTCTCGGCCTCGCTCAAAGCCAAGCGGCCAGTTTTCCCAGCTGGCACCCAGAACATCAATGGCTCCCGCTTTCTTGCCGTTCCCGAATCCATGTCGTGGGAGCAGGCTAATAGCCTCGCGGAGGGGGCTGGAGGACATCTCGCAGTTCCTTCCAGTCAGGAAGAAGCGGATTGGATCGGCACGTCCATGCGAGAGTTACTTGACCAGGGGGAAGGGTGCTGGATCGGAGGAAGGCAGAAGGGCACCGCCACGCCCGTATGGACTTTTGTCACGGGTGAACGTTTCGACTTTGTCACCTGGGCGCCCGGGCAGCCGAATCCCGGTGATGGTTCGGAGAAATATCTGCAATTTGGAAAAGGCGAGGATTCGGCGTTCGGCTATCTCAATGCAGCTGGAGGCCCCTCTGAAGCGCGCTTCTTCCTGGTAGAATGGTCAGCCCCCTCCCGCCGGAACATGCCGAGTGCCGGAGAAGCAAATCGCCCAGCTGGGGCCGAGGACTGGCTCGTTAAATACCGGCAGATATTCCGTGATGGCGAAAAGGCGTCCCATGAGCGCTGGAAGAGGCGACACGACAAAAACATAAAGGACTTCATTTCCGAAATGAGAAGCGAAACCAGCACGGCCCGCCGTTTTAGCCGAGAAGCGGAAAAGCTGATTGATGGAATTACCGACAACATGAAGGAACAGGGAGAAATCCCTGCTTCGCTCAACCTGCCTGACTGGGCAAGGTGGGCAGGGCGTGCCGTGGAGAAAGAACACGAGAGAGCCGTGGCCAAGCAGCAAGGCATCTGGGAGGACTACGAGACCGACTTTGAAGATGCAAAGAGTCGCTACTGCGCCCAGATTAATAAGGAAATTCGGCGGCGTCAGGCCCAAGGAGATCGCGAAGGAGCCGCCTACCTTGGACGGGAGGAGGCTGCAGCGGCGGACAAGCCCTATTTTCTCGCTATTCTCGATGGGGAATTCCCCGAGGTTCCTGACGGACTGGGTGACGACGACGAGTAGGATCAGTGAGTTGACCGGTCTCGAACCCGGGCTAGGCTCTCCCCGTCCGCAAAAGATCGCGTCATGGACCATCCGGTCGTTGACCCCCCTGCCTTCTTCAAGCCCTTAACGTCCGGTCCGTGCCCCCTGCCAAGAAAAGCACCTCGGCTTCTCCGGCCCGCCGCAAGCCCGGCAGCTCCAAACAGGCGCAGCATGACACCATCATCGTTCGTGGGGCCCGTCAGAACAATCTCAAGGGACTCGACCTGGATATTCCACTCGGCCAGTTGACCGTAGTCACCGGGCCTTCGGGCTCAGGTAAGTCTTCTCTCGCATTCCAAACGCTCTACGCGGAGGGCCAGCGGCGCTACGTGGAGACCTTCTCTCCCTACGTCAGACAGTTCTTCGACCGAATGGATAAACCCTTGGTCGACCGGATTGATGGGATCCCTCCCGCCATTGCCATCGAGCAGAAAAATAATGTCCGCTCAACACGCTCAACAGTCGGCACCATAACCGAGATCAACGATTACCTGAAGTTGCTTTACGCGCGTTGTGCACATGCTGTCGATCCCTCCTCAGGTGATGTTATTCGTCCAGACACCAGCGATTCCATTGCCACGTGGTGCCTCGAAAACTTTTGCGACCAGCAAGCTCTCATCCTCTTTCCTGTCGACGTTCCCCGCAACACGGAGCTCGAACCATTCTTCGCGTTTCTGCAGCAGCAAGGTTACCTTCGAATTTTCCTCAACGGACAGGTCGTCCGGACCGACGCCCCCGAGGAGGCCGGGTTTGCCCTGCTTCCTCCCCAGCTTTACGTGATTCAGGATCGAATCCTCATCAAAAAAGCTAACCAGCATCGAATTCTGGAGGCTCTGGAACGAGCCCTCGACCTCGGCAAAGGAACCTGCGCAATCAGCGACGAAGGAGAATCAGGCACGCCGAGATCCTTCACTACGAATTGGAGTAATCCTCTCACAGGGTTCACTGCCCGACCCCCGACTCCCGCTCTCTTCAGCTTCAACAACCCGATGGGGGCATGCCCAAACTGCCGAGGCTTTGGCCGTGTCATCGGCATTGATCTCAACAAGGCGATTCCAGATCATTCCCGCTCCATCCACCAAGGCTGTGTAAAACCCTTCCAGGGAGAACGGGGAGAGGAGTGCCAGCGAGATCTCGAACTCCACGGAGCCCGCAGAGGCTTGGATCTCGACTGCCCCTTCTCTGACCTGAGTAGCGAGGAGCAGAGCTGGGTCCTCTACGGTGAGCGAACCAGCCCTGAGGATGCGTGGGAAAATGAGGAATGGTATGGCGTGAAGGGGTTTTTTGAATGGCTGGAAGGGCGAGCATACAAGATGCACATCCGCGTTTTCCTGAGCCGCTACCGGTCCTATACGACCTGCAGCACTTGCAGGGGCGCCCGCCTTCAACCCGAAGCCCTCTGTTTTCAGGTCGACGGACGTACTCTCCCCGAGATCTGGCGTAGCCCCGTCACAGATCTACATCAATGGATCACTCAATTTACCGAAAGCCTCCACGCAGAAGGCGGTGGGATCGATAAGACCACCAAGCTTGTCCTTTCCGAGATCTCGAACCGGTTACGCTACCTCTGTGAGGTTGGACTAGGATACCTCACTCTCGACCGGGCTACCCGCACCCTCTCAGGAGGTGAAATTGAACGAGTCAACCTGACCAGCTGTCTTGGCGCTTCCCTGACTAACACGCTCTTTGTTCTCGACGAACCGACCGTCGGGCTCCACCCCAGAGACGTCGGCGCCCTCATTTCCGTGATGCATGGCCTCCGCGACAAGGGAAACACACTTCTCGTCGTGGAGCACGAGGAGGCCGTGATGCGTGCTGCGGACTACATTCTGGACATTGGGCCCGGCGCCGGAGAGCAGGGAGGTGAAATTGTAGCGGCATTACCGGGACGCCGTGCGTTCCAGCCCGGCTCCCTGCGATCCTGCCCCCAAAGTTCAACCCTGCCTTATCTCCTCGGCAAACACTCGATTCCCATTCCACGCGAACGCCGAAAGCCCGGGGGCTACATCCACATTCGTGGTGCCTCCCGTCACAACCTGAGCAAGCTTGACGTAGATATTCCGCTTGGCGTCTTCGCCTGTGTAACGGGAGTTTCGGGCTCTGGAAAATCCACATTGGTTCACGATGTCCTTTACCAGAACTTGGCGGTAGCACTGCAGATAAATACCGATTCTGAACCCGCTCCGCTGCAGCAGCTTAGCGGTGCTGAGCACATCACAAGTGTGAAGCTCGTAGACCAGAGCCCTCTTTCCCGCACCCCGCGCTCGACACCAGTCGTATATCTTGGCGCCTTTGATCTCATCCGCCAGCTTTTCGCTGAAAGTCCAGACGGAAAGCTTGCCGGAACAACCCCGGGATTTTTTTCCTTTAACTCCGGGGCTGGGCGCTGCGAAAGATGTTCCGGCAACGGCTTCGAGAAGGTAGAAATGCAGTTTCTCTCGGACCTGTATCTTACCTGTCCAGAGTGCCAAGGCTCACGTTATAATCAATCCGCTCTTGAGATCCAGTTTGAGGAGAAATCTATCGCAGAGGTCCTCGCCCTCACGGTCACCGAGGCCACGTCCTTCTTTGCCCGAGGCGCCGCAGAGACAGCGCGTAGGGCCACTACCAAGGAAGCTGCCATCAAGGCTCGTATTCTTCTTATTCTAAGGCCTCTGGAGGATCTGGGCCTCGGATATCTTCGCCTCGGGCAGCCCCTGAACACTCTTTCCGGAGGTGAATCGCAACGCCTGAAGCTTTGCACCATTCTGGTGGAAGCTCTTTCCAGTCGCAAGGCTTCCCCCGAGCTGCTGGTGCTCGATGAGCCCACTACCGGTCTGCACTTTGGCGATATTCAAAAGCTTCTTATTGTTTTCAACCGGCTGGTAGATGTCGGGCATTCGCTGGTCGTCATCGAGCATAACCTCGATGTCATCAAATCTGCAGACTATCTAATTGATGTGGGTCCCGGAGCTGGATCTGAAGGAGGCAAAATTGTTGCGAAGGGAACACCCGAGGAGGTGATGAAAACTGCGACCCAAACCGCTCTCTACCTCGCCCCCCTCTTCAACAGGGAACAACTCGGAAAGGAAATAACCTGGTCTAAGAACTCTTCCAGAAATCGGACTCAGAACACCATTCAGATTGCTGGAGCCCGGGAGCATAATCTGAAAAACGTCGATGTCACTATTCCGAGAGATACGTTTGTGGTAGTCACCGGACTCAGTGGAAGTGGAAAATCCACTCTCGCCTTCGACATTATCTTTGCGGAAGGGCAGAGACGCTTTCTCGATTCCATGTCTCCCTATGCTCGTCAATTCGCCGAGCAAATGGAGAAGCCAGATATTGACCGCATCTCCGGACTTCCTCCCACAGTCGCGATAGAACAGCGTATTTCACAAGGGGGTGGGAAGTCCACCGTCGCAACCGTTACAGAGGTCTATCACTTTCTTCGCCTCCTTTACGCAAAACTTGGCACTCAGCATTGCCCTGAGTCCGGGGAACCCGTGATCCCCCAAACCGAGGACGCCATCGTTGAGGCGGTCCGGTCTCATTTGCAGCAAGGATCCGTCGACATCCTCGCTCCGGTTGTTCGAGGGAGAAAAGGTTTTCATAGTGATGTTGCTGCGTGGGCCGAGCGGCAGGGATACACCCGCCTGCTCGTGGACAACCAGTGGAAGGAAGTTGAGACATTCGAGCGACTCGAACGCTTCCAAGAACACGATATTGACGTCCTCATCCTGCACGTTTCGAAGACCAGCACCCGTATTTCAGCTGTTCGAGAGGCAGTAGCAACTGCCCTCCAATTGGGAAAGGGAACCCTTCGGCTTCTCGATTCTGGCAACTTTCTGCACCCTTTCTCGAAAGCACGCGTAAGCCCAGTCACTGGCCGCTCCTTCGAGGCTCCTGATCCCGCCCACTTCTCGTTCAACTCCCCGCGCGGATGGTGCAAAACCTGCAGAGGGCATGGAGAGGTCATGCCTAGCCGAAAGCGCTCCAGGAAGTCGAGGCGAGATTCCTTCAATTCCAAAACGGAGGCTGAAATTGACTTTGATCGGAAGCTGGACCGGGCGGACAAGGAAGATCTCGTTATTTGCCCGGACTGCCAGGGAAGCCGCCTGAACGAGATCTCCCGGGCCATCCGGATTCAGGATTATGCGATTCAGGATCTAACCATGCTCCCGGTCTCGGAGGCGGCCAACGCAGTGGAGCAATTCCACTTTACCGGGAGAGCACGCACGATTGCTCGCGATATCATCCCTGAAATTGTTCAGCGCCTGCTTTTCCTCGAGAAAGTTGGTCTGGGCTATCTCCAACTTAATAGATCTGCCCGAACTCTTTCAGGCGGCGAGGCTCAGCGTATTCGTCTGGCAGCCCAGCTGGGCTCTAACCTCCGGGGTGTCCTCTACGTTCTGGATGAGCCTACGATTGGGCTCCATCCCCGTGACAACCAGAAGCTCCTCGATACGCTCGAGACCCTGAGAGCAAAGGGCAATTCCCTCCTCGTGGTCGAACACGATGATGAGACGATGGAGCGTGCAGGACATATTATAGATCTTGGCCCCGGAGCCGGACGCCATGGCGGAGAAATTGTTGCATCTGGCACTCTGGGGAAGATCCGGAAGCTGAAAAAGTCGATAACGGGCCAAGCCCTGGCCAACCCCCTCTCCCATCCTATCCGGGGCCAACGGCGGTCTTTGCCAAAAGCCTCTGCAAGAACAGGATGGCTCAGGCTCAAGGGGTGTTCCGTGAATAATCTCAAGAAAATCGAGGTCCGGATTCCCCTCGGGCGCCTGACAGTGATCACCGGGATCTCCGGCTGCGGAAAGTCTTCTCTCATGAGGGGCACACTTGCCGAGCTCTTCAAGCGGAACCCAGACAAGACATGGGCTTCCGCTTCAGGGGTAAAATCAATCCGCCATTGCTACGAGGTCGACCAGTCTCCCATTGGTAAGACCTCTCGATCCTGCCCCGCGACTTACGTGAAGATTTTCGATGAAATTCGTAAACTCTTTGCTCAGCTTCCGGAGGCGCGCATGAAGGGATTCGATGCCTCCCGATTTTCATTCAACAATGCGAGTGGCCAGTGCCCCGAGTGTAAAGGGAACGGGCGAATTAAGCTGGAAATGGACTTTCTCCCTTCCACGTGGACTCATTGCGAGAGTTGCAACGGCAAACGCTATAATCCTGCCACTCTTGCAATACGATACAATGGCCAATCCATCGGCGATGTTCTCGCTATGACCATTGACGAAGCTGCAGAGTTTTTCGCCGCCCACGGAAAACTCCACAGGACCTTGTCCCTTCTTAAGGAAACCGGGCTCGGTTATCTCCAGATCGGACAGCCAAGCCCTACCCTTTCTGGCGGAGAGGCCCAGCGGATCAAGCTTGTAACCGAACTGACCCGCGGCCGGATCAGCAAAACCTCGATCAAGTCGCGAAAGACCCAGGCCAACCTCTACCTGATTGAAGAGCCATCAATCGGACTCCACCTCGAGGACGTAAAAAGACTGATCGACGTCCTTCATCGTTTAGTCGAGGAAGGACATACCGTGGTAGTGGTCGAGCACCACACCGGAATCATGGCCGAGGCAGATAATATCATCGATATGGGCCCCGAGGCCGGAGAATCCGGAGGACGTATTGTTTCGCAAGGTCCCCCGGAAAAAGTCGCCAATTCGAAAACCTCCCGAACGGCTCCCTTTCTCAGGGCAGCCCTGAAAGGTTAAGGGCTTGAGCTAGTTACGGAGAAGGATCCATCCTCTGATAAGATGAGATTCCCAGAACCAGCAGGGATTTTGCAAGATCCCCCAGACTTTCCCCGTAAATAAACTATCTTAGCGCCTCGTTGCTCTCTTCTGCTCTTATCTGAAAGATTTGCTTGCTCCCAGAGCAACACGGCCCATGTTCCCGCCAGAATGAAAAAGATCCTCCTCATCCTTACAGCTGCGGCATTAATGATCCCGGTTTCCCGGGCCGAAGAAAAAGCGGATGCAACCAAAGCTGACGTCAAGGTCACCATCACGGGTAACGACCAGATGAAATACGACAAAGCCGAGATCGAGGTAAAGGCGGGCCAGACCGTCGCCCTTACTTTCAAGAATATCGGAGCTCTCCCCAAGGCTGCCATGGGCCATAATGTGGTGATCCTGAAGCCCGGCTCTGATATACCAAAGTTTGCCATCGGTGGCGTAGCCAATGCGGCCGGAGACTATCTCCCTCTCGACCCTGCCCTCATCGCCCAAATTGTCGCGAAGACCAAAATTCTGGGGCCTAAAGAGGAAGAAACTATCGTTTTCAAGGCTACCGCTGCGGGGGATTATCCTTTCCTATGCACGTTCCCGGGGCACTTCGGTGTCATGAAGGGAATACTCAAGGTCAAGTAAGGAACTTTTTTACCCTGATCGAATAAAGCCACGCCTCAGCGTGGCTTTTTATTTTGTGAGCTAGCACCCAACCGGAACCTCACTTTTGCGGTCAGCATCTTCAGGGAGTGCTCTCTGCGCCCTCACCTTCGGCGCTATCCGGGCAGCTATCGTCTGCAGTTTCCTCTCCGACCGGAAAGCAATGGCCATTAAGTCAGGTAGGAATTCCTGCTGCAGGCAGGATCCATAGCTGCAGGGCTAGATAAAGCCCCACAATACCTCCGGCTACGAGGAACCCTCCAAGGAAACCCCTCGGTTTTCTGTGATTCCTTTCTTCGCGCGCCTTCATGGACTGAGAAGTAAACTGTTCACTCTCAAGATAGGGCCAAGTCGTATCCTCGCTACTAGAAAAGATTTTCCCTTCCCAAAGATTCGTAGGGCTTCCTGCATTGCGATCGGAACGGAATCTGCATACTTTGCTATATGATCAAGGGCCTTCGCCTCCTCATTGTATTCGCAGTGATGGCAGCTTCCACGGTATTCGCGCAGCACCAGCACTTTAAGAATTTGGAATGGCGAGAGCGCCTCACCGATCATTTTGCGCTGCGAGCAAAGGGAACAAACCATGATCCAGCTCGTCGCTATGCGGAAAAGGTCTGGGACGAGTGCGTCCGGGTTCTCCCCGGACTCGAAGAAGACTTCGGACAGAACAAATTCAGGACCCCAGGCGGCGCTTCGGGCTCTGAAACCGCTCCTTACCGCTTCACGGTTTACCTCGTTGGCTCAGGCCACGACTACACCACCGTTCTCGAGCAGGAACAGCAACGAAGCGGATGGGATGCGAACCAGCTCCAATCCTGCAGGATTACTCGCAACTACGGAGACCCTCAGAACCGCTACCGGGTGCTCTGTAAAGCGGACCCCGAACGATCGGCCGGAGGAGAGACCGACCTGACGCCCGTATTTGTCCATGGCACCGCAGCCACAATCCTTAAAGGGCGAGGCCTGTCAGGATCCATGCCCTTCTGGATGACTGCCGGATGGGGCTACTATGTGGAGCACCGCATCTTTCGGCTCTGCCGGGTGCACTACATTGATTTCAAGACCTATTACGCGAACGAAAAGGCAGATTTCAAAAGGGGGGCTACCCTTGGGGCGGATGAATCATGGCCCAGCCCGTTGAAAAAAATGTGCCGGAAAGAGATCCGGGAGACTCTCGACTCGGTATGTAAGGCCGAAATCCTTTCCCTTACACCTAATCAGTCGGGCTATATTTTCGCCCTGACCTACTTCCTTGTAAGCACTGACGAGAATATCAAGAAATACCAGAAGCTGGTTGAGCGATCCCGCCAAGGTGAAAAAATTACCAAGTCCATTCTTCTCGAGGTCTATGGCTACGAAGACGACGCCGCTTTGGAAAAGGACTGGTATGAGTTCATGGAAAGCCGGGAATTCCGGTAGGCCTCGCCAAACTCCCCGTCTTGGGTGCTCAGGTCCGCTAGTAGTATTCTTGGAGGGGTCTCACCTTGAACTCCCGTTGCTGCAGGGAGCGAATCGCCTTCACACTTGCGTCTGCCGCAGAAAGATTCGTGCAAAGGCTAACCTTGTTGGCCACTGCGGTGCTCCGGATGATGACCTCATCCTCCCTTGATTCATGACTACTTGGGGTATTCACCACAAACTGGATCTCCCCATTTTTCATCATATCCAGAACGTTCGGCCGCTTCCGTTCAGCGAGTTTGTAAAGACGCTGGGCAGCAACTCCCGCTTCCTCCAAGGCACGGTGAGTTCCCCCGGTGGCAAAAAGGGTGAACCCCGCTTCAACGAATTGTGAAGCGATAGTGATTGCCTCCTCCTTGTCACGGTCACTCACCGAGATGAAGACATTTCCCTCCATTGGCAGCGGATTGAATGCGCTTATCTGGCTCTTTGCGTATGCCATCCCAAGGTCCTCATCAATGCCCATCACCTCTCCCGTAGACTTCATCTCGGGTCCAAGAACAATGTCGATACCAGGGAATCGAGGCCACGGAAAGACCGCCTCCTTAACGTTATAGTGAGCAGGCACAATACGCTCGGTAAGCCCCAGATCAGGAAGTTTCTCTCCTACCATGATCTTCGCCGCGATCTTAGCCAATGGAACCCCGATTGCCTTCGAAACGAAAGGAACTGTTCGGGAAGCCCTTGGGTTCACCTCGATCACGTAGAGCTCTCCATCCTTAACGGCAAACTGAATATTCATGAGGCCCTTGACCTTTAATTCTCTTGCGAGGTTGATCGCAGCCTCCTCAATCTCTGCCTCAATCTTCTCCCCCAGGCTGAAAGCAGGAATGACACAGGCCGAGTCTCCTGAATGAACGCCAGCATGCTCAATATGCTGCATGATTGCTCCCACAACCGTGTTCTCTCCATCGGAGATACAATCAACGTCCACCTCGGTGGCACCCTCGAGGAAGCGATCTACAAGCACTGGCCGCTCCGGAGAGGCATCAACCGCCTCTCGCATGTAACGACGCAACTCCTTATCATCATAGACAATCATCATGGCCCGCCCCCCTAGGACAAAGGACGGGCGCACCAGTACAGGGTATCCGATTCTGCCCGCAACCTCGATGGCTTCCTCCTCAGAGACCGCCGTTCCCGCCTCAGCCTGCTGCAAGCCAAGACCGTCAAGCAGGGCTGAGAAATGCTTTCGGTCCTCGGCGAGCTCGATGGATGCTGGAGATGTCCCAACGATAGGGACTCCATGTCGCTCAAGATCGGCGGCAAGATTGAGAGGGGTCTGCCCTCCGAACTGAACAATCACCCCGTCAGGGTTTTCCTGATCGCAGATGTTCAGGACGTCCTCCAGCGTAAGCGGCTCAAAAAACAACTTGTCACTGGTATCGTAGTCCGTGGAGACAGTTTCCGGATTCGAGTTAACTATAATTGTCTCATAGCCCAATTCCTTCAGCGCGAACGAGGCGTGCACACAGCAGTAATCAAATTCTATTCCCTGCCCGATCCTGTTGGGTCCTCCCCCTAGGATGATAATCTTCTTCGTCTCTGAGTCCCGTGCTTCATTCTCGTCACCATAGGTCGAATAATAGTAGGGCGTGTAAGCTTCAAACTCCGCAGCACAGGTATCAACAAGGCGGTAGGTTGGAAGAATGCCTACTCCTTTTCTCTTTTCTCTGACCGAATCCTCCGACTCCCCTCGGGCAAGAGCGATCTGCTTGTCGGAGAAACCAAGCTTCTTCGCCCGCCGCAAGTCAAGATCTGCCAGATTTGCTCCCTCGTCTGCGATTTCCTTAAGGTGCACAAGAAACCAGCGATCGATCTGGGTGGCCTCGAAAAGATCTTCGACGCTCCAGCCATGCTCATACGCGACCTTGATCCAGTAAATCCGTTCACAGTTGGGCACGTGCAGCTTGCGCTCAATATCCTCGCGAGACGGATTTGCCGGATCCTTGCCGTCCCAACCAAATCCATAGCGGCCTGTTTCGAGTGAACGGAGAGCTTTCTGCATGCTTTCCTTGAAGGTCCGGCCGATGCTCATGGCCTCGCCGACGGACTTCATCTGGGTCGTAAGGACAGGATCTGCGGCAGGAAATTTTTCGAAGGTAAAGCGTGGCACCTTGGTCACCACATAATCGATGGTGGGTTCAAAGCTGGCCGGCGTCTCTCGAGTAATATCGTTGGGGAGTTCGTCCAGGGTGTATCCCACCGCGAGTTTGGCCGCGATTTTGGCAATCGGGAAGCCCGTCGCTTTCGAGGCCAGCGCCGAGGATCGGGAGACTCGCGGGTTCATTTCGATCACCACCACCCGACCATTTTTAGGATCCACCGCAAACTGAATGTTTGACCCCCCAGTCTCCACCCCAATTTCACGGATAACCGCAAAGGATTGATCCCGCATGATCTGGTATTCCCTGTCGCTCAAGGTCTGGGCAGGAGCTACCGTGATGGAATCACCCGTATGGACCCCCATGGGATCCAGGTTTTCGATCGAACAAATGACGACACAGTTGTCCGCGCAGTCACGCATGACCTCCATCTCAAACTCTTTCCATCCCAGAAGGCTCTCCTCAACAAGGACCTCGGTAACAGGAGAGAGGTCTAATCCTCTCGCCACGATCGTCTCGAACTCCTCCTTGTTGTAGGCGATTCCTCCTCCACTGCCGCCAAGGGTGTAGGCAGGCCGTATAATCAGGGGGAACGTTCCGATCTCCGCCGCAACACTTCGCGCATCCTCCATGGTATGGACAACGCCAGACTGCGGAAGGTCCAGACCAATCTTGAGCATGGCCTCCTTGAAGAGCAAACGATCCTCTCCCTTGGCGATCGCATCCGCGTTAGCTCCGATCATGCGCACGTTGAGCTCCTGGAGAGCTCCACTGTGCCACAAGTCCATGGAAGCATTAAGAGCGGTCTGACCCCCAAGGGTGGGAAGGAGCGCGTCTGGCTTCTCCTTCTCAATGATCTTCCGAATCACCTCAGGGGTAATCGGTTCGATATAGGTCCGATCCGCAAACTCCGGATCGGTCATAATGGTGGCCGGATTGGAGTTCACCAAGACTACTTCGTAGCCCTCTTCCCGTAACGCCTTACACGCTTGCGTCCCGGAGTAGTCAAATTCACACCCCTGACCGATGACGATCGGTCCCGACCCAATTAGCAGGATTTTTTGCAGGCTCGTGTCCTTTGGCATTCAGCTTGTCTGGCCTAAACTTTCGTTTTACTGCCAAGCGCCCGCCTCGGGGTCAAGACCAGCCCGAAAAAAAGATACTCTGAAGTCCCAAAACCTGCCTTTTCTGACCGGATTGTGAACAACCTCCCTGTCTGCCGCATGACCCGGAGCCCCGCTAAACGCGCCGGCGTTTCCGCTTCAAATTCAACTGGGCCATCGACTTGGAGATCGACGCCTGAATGGCCGCCACCTCCTCGGCGTTATCAGAGCTATCAATCTTGGCGAGGGATTCTTCCGCGCGCTTCATCGCTTCCTCCACCTTTTTCTCATCGATTTCGCTATCGCTCACCGCAAGGTCGGCAAGAATCGTAATTTTTTCCTGAGTGACCTCGGCAAAGCCAGAACCTATGGCAAGCTCCTCTATTTTCCCGTCCACTTTATAGCGCAATTCTCCCGGGCTCACACCGGTCACTAACGGAGCGTGCCCAGGCAGGGCTCCCAGCTCTCCTTCCGATCCCGGAAGGTAGACGTTTTCCACCTCCCCGGAGAAAACCTTCCGTTCGGGAGTAACAATTTCGAGGAGTTCTGGCATTTGCTGACCTTTGTCTGGTGTCCTTGGAGAAAGGGCTTAAGGGGCCTATTCCTTCTCGACCGTATCGATCGCACCCTTCATGTAGAAATTGCTTTCAGCCACGTCATCATGCTTACCGTCGAGAATCTCCGCGAAGCCCTTGACGGTGTCCTCGACCGATACGTAGACCCCCGGCGTTCCAGTGAAGACCTCTGCCACGCTAAAGGGCTGCGAGAGAAAGCGCTGAATCTTGCGAGCTCGAAAAACCGTGAGCTTATCCTCATCAGAAAGCTCATCCATACCCAGAATCGCAATGATGTCCTGCAGGTCCTTGTAACGCTGGAGCACTGTCTGGACACCACGTGCCACCCGGTAGTGCTCTTCACCCACCACCTCAGGCGCAAGGGCGGTGGAAACAGAAGCCAGAGGATCAACCGCAGGGTAAATTCCAAGCTCCGCAAGAGAGCGCTCCAGCACCACCGTGGAATCAAGGTGGGCAAAGGTATTAGCAGGAGCAGGGTCCGTCAGGTCGTCTGCTGGCACATACACTGCCTGGAAAGACGTAATTGAGCCCTTGTTCGTAGAGGTGATTCGCTCCTGAAGGCCGGCCATCTCCTCTGCCAGAGTCGGCTGATAACCCACCGCGGACGGCGTTCGTCCGAGCAGAGCCGAAACCTCCGAACCCGCCTGAGAAAAGCGGAACACGTTGTCCACGAAGAGCAGCACGTCCTGGTTCTCTTCGTCCCGGAAATACTCAGCCATCGCGAGGGCAGACAGGGCGACCCTGAGACGCGCTCCCGGAGGCTCATTCATCTGCCCGTAGGTAAGCGCAACCTTTGATCCCTCACTGATTACCGTAGGCATGCCATTCTCATCGAGCTTAAGCTCCCCACTGGAGTCCTTCTCGGCGTTGATAACGCCTGCCTCGATCATTTCCATCCAGAGGTCGTTTCCTTCCCGGGTCCGCTCACCCACTCCGGCAAACACGGAGTAACCTCCATGATTCTTCGCGATGTTATTGATGAGCTCCATTATCACCACGGTCTTGCCCACACCAGCACCACCGAAAGCTCCCACCTTTCCGCCCTTGGTAAAGGGGCAGATCAAGTCGATCACCTTGATCCCGGTCTCCAAGATTTCGGCAGAGGTAGACTGATCCGTCAAAGGAGGAGCGGCTGCGTGGATGGGGTAGCGCTTCTCGTGAGGCACTGGTCCAAATCCGTCCACCTCGTTACCCGTTACGTTAAAGATCCGGCCTAACACTCCACTACCAACTGGCACGGTGATCGGGTCGCCAGTGTCAGAGACAGGCATACCCCGCTTTAGTCCGTCCGTGGTTGTCATTGCCACCGCCCGTACCCAGCCATCACCTAGGTGCTGCTGAACCTCAAGGACAAGGGTCGTTTCTGAGCCATAGAGGTCATAGGTGACCTCGAGGGCGTTGTAGATGGCAGGAAGTTTCTCTGCATTGGAGAAATCGGCGTCCACCACGGCGCCAATGATCTGCACGATAGTTCCGGTATTGCTCATAGTTGTGGGCGGGTTGGTCTCGGAAGAGTTTGTTGTGTAGGAAAATCTTAGTTCTAGCCTTCTATTCCATCGCCTTCATGGCAGTGGTGATCTCGAGAAGTTCTGAGGTAATCGCAGCCTGACGAACCTTGTTATATTCGAGAGTGAGGTCCTTGATCATCTGCTCAGCGTTGTCTGTGGCAGCCTTCATGGCCACCATCCGCGCTGAGTGCTCGGACGCCCGGGCTTCGAGGATCATCTGGTAGACTTGGTAGTTGAGATAAAGGGGCAGCAGGCGATCGAGCACCCCCTCCGTATCCGGCTCGAAGATATAGTCCCGGGATTGATCAGTTTCTCCGACCTCGGCGCCTTCGCCCATTCCCTCGTAGGACCGCTTCTCGGCCAGCTTGGACTCCTCAACCGGAAGCAGCTGCTGGATCCAGGGAGTCTGGGTCAGGGTCGTTTCAAAATTGGTAAAGGCGACCTTTACGGAGCTATATTCTCCGGTAAGAAACTGATCGGTGAGATAGCCTCCGAGAGGCTTGGCGTCCGCAAAAGGAGTAGGATCTGCCACTTCCCAGTCGGAGACAATGTTCTGACCGAGCTTGCCGAGCGATAACCGCAGTTTACGCCCCACCGTGACAACCTCGGTGTCATCGCCTATCTCAGCTTTCACCCTTTTCAAGAGATTGGTGTTGAGACCGCCACAGAGTCCCTTGTCCGTAGAAATGACCAGCAGAAGTTCTTTTTTTCCTGCAGGCTGCTTAAGTAAAACGTGCTCCTCCTCGCTGAGGTTCTCCTTGAGATCTACCAAAACCCGGTTCAGGCGATCCGCGTAATCCCGACCTGATAGCGCCTGATCCTGAGCCTTTTTCATCTTCGCGGCGGCCACCAGCTGCATCGCTTTGGTGATCTGCGAGGTGTTCTTGACCGACTTGATTCGTCGGCGGATGTCGCGAAGGTTGGCCATTCTTCAGGTAACCGTGATCTTTTTCTATATCTATTTGCTATTGCTTGAGCAGGCGGAAGGGCACATCGGGCACCCTTAGCTCCACGTAGCTTTGAAATCTTTGAGAGCCGTCTCCAGTCCGCTGACGACGGGATCCGTAAGAGCCTTTTCATCGAGAATGAGCTGCAGGAGATCCTGCTTGCGGGTGGCGAGAAACTCTTCAAGCGCCTCCTGACACTCCTTGATTCTCTTCACTTCAACATCATCGAAATATCCATTCTGCATAGCCCAGAGAATGGCGACCTCCTGGTCGAGCCCCAGAGGGCTGTATTGGTTCTGCTTGAAGAGCTCCACGATTCGCTCCCCCCGCTCAATCTTGGCCTTGGTGGCATCATCGAGGTCCGACCCGAACTGGGCAAAGGCCTGAAGCTCCCGGAACTGAGCCAGATCGAGCTTGGTTGTTCCCGATACCTTCTTGATCGCCTTGGTCTGAGCTGCAGATCCCACCCTCGAAACTGAGAGGCCGACCGAAATCGCAGGCCGGATACCTTGGTAGAACAGATCCGTCTCGAGGAAGATCTGACCATCCGTAATCGAGATCACATTGGTCGGAATGTAGGCCGAGACGTCCCCTGCCTGGGTCTCAATGATGGGAAGTGCTGTAATGGAGCCTCCGCCCTCCGCGTCAGAGAGGCGGGCAGAGCGTTCGAGAAGCCGGCTGTGCAGGTAAAACACATCCCCGGGGTAGGCCTCCCGGCCGGATGGCCGGCGAAGCACGAGAGACACTTGGCGGTAGGCCACGGCCTGCTTGGAGAGATCATCATAGACGATCAGGACATCTTCTCCCTGATCCATGAGGTATTCCGCCATCGCGCAGCCCGCGTAAGGCGCGAGAAACTGATTGGTGGCGGAATCAGAGGCCGCGGCGGCGACCACAATCGTATTCTCCATCGCTCCAGCCTTTTCCAGCGTGGAAATTGTCCGGGCAATATTGGACTGCTTCTGCCCGATCGCCACGTAGACACAGTAAAGCGGCTTGTGGTTTTTCAGGGTCCCCTCCTTCGCAGCTTTATTCTGCTGCGCCTGCGCAATAATCGTATCCACCGCAATAGTGGTCTTGCCGGTAGAGCGGTCTCCAATAATGAGCTCTCGCTGTCCCCGCCCAATCGGAATCATGGCATCAATTGCCGCAATCCCCGTCTGCACCGGCACGCTCACTGACTTTCTCTTAATAATCCCGGGAGCAATTTTCTCGACTGGATAATTATCGTCGGCCTGAACATCTCCCTTGCCATCCATCGGACGACCAAGGGCATCGACTACCCGGCCCAGCAGCCCTTTACCAACCGGGACAGAAAGGAGCTTTCCGGTCGTGTGGCACTCATCCCCTTCGGCGATGTGCCTGGATTCGCCGAGCATCACGACACCCACCTCGCCTTCCTCAAGGTTGAGGGCAAGGCCAAAGAGATTTCCCGGGAACTCGATCATTTCATTGAGCTGCACCTCGCTGAGGCCCTCGACCTTGGCGACGCCATCACCGATTTCCCGGACGGTCCCTACGTTGGTCTTAGCGACCCCGGCAGAGACGTTTGCGATTTCCTGTTCCAGTTCCTGAAGGATATTACTCATGACAGTGAGAATTGAATTTGAGAGAAAACGTAAGTTAGAGAGTGGTTAAAAGGAGTTGGAAAGGCGCTCGAGGCGGGTTTTGACGCTGCCATCCCAGACATCGTTGCCGACTCGTACCCGCATTCCTCCAAGCAGTTCCGGGGTCACCTTGAACTCGAAGGTGAGGTCATCCCCATACTGGCGGGAGAGGCTGTCCTTGACCCGGTTTTGGGACGGATCGTCCAAAGTCTTGGCACTCTCGACGAGGACCTGCCGCCGCTCCATCTCAAGCCGGATCAGCCTTTTGAGCTCGTGCAGGATCGCCTGCCAGCCGCGCGGCTTGGATTCCGCGACTTTTTTAAAGACCCGGCGCAGCTTCTCATCGACTACCCGGTCTCCTTCAACGCACATGCGGAAGGCTCGTCGGGCGGTGGTTGCTGCTTCGCGGGAAATTTTCATTGTAGTAAAAATCGTCGACTAGCTTTCAACTTCGGCCATCGCCTCTTCGTTGATTCGCTGCTGGTCGTCATCATTGAGAACTTTGCCCGTTACCTGAGCAGTGGTGTTCGCGACCAAGCGACCAAACTCTCGCTTGAGGTCCGCGTGCATCTTGTCCTTCTCTCCACGGGCCGCCTCTTCGGCCTTGGCGATAATTCCCTTGGCTTCCGCAGAAGCTTCCTGAGTCTTTTTCTCGCCCATGATGGCCGCGCTTTCCTTGGCCTCCTCAATCAATCGCTTGGCACGCTCGTTGGCCTCCTGAACCGCCTCCTGGGTCCGCTGCTCACTCTCCGCAATCTGCTTCTCAATCTCTGCAAGCTTGGCTTCGCCATCCGCGATTCTCTTTTTCCGAGCATCCAGCATTTCCCTCACCGGGCCATAGGCAAACTTCTTTAACACCGCGCAGACAATGAGGAAGTTGAGCAGCTGGCATAAGAAGGTAACCGGGTAAATCTTGAACGTGTTAAAGATCTCGGAGGCAACGTTGCCGCCTTCGGCTTCAGTCGCAGCCGCTGCTGCGAGGACCAGAATGTTATCGAGGGGCATGAGGAAAGAGGTGAATGGAAACGAAACTCAGACTGGGAGGGAGGGCACTCCGGCGAGCGCCCTCCCTAAATTTCTGTTATCCGCCGAGGAAGATGGAGATGAAGATGAGTCCCTCCGCCAATGCGGCGAAGATAATCCCAATCGTCAGGATTCCACCCTGAGCGCCAGGGTTGCGGCCTACGGCCTCAGCGGCCTTGGCGCCAACCAAGCCCACTCCAACACCAGCTCCAACGGCAGCAAGTCCAACGTGGATTTTGCCCTCTATATTGGCCAGAAGCTCAAAAAGGGCAGGAACGTTGGCAAGAAATTGCATGAGGATGTCCATTGTTTCTATTGTTATTGTTTATTTCGTTCGTTTTACCGGCTTCCACGTGCTCCATGGTCCAACCGATAAGAGTGTTTCTAGGATTTAGCTGCAGGGGAGCCGGCTGCTGGTTCGGGTTCAGGTTCAGCGTGCCCACTCTCCTCATGGTCTTCGTCATGATGCTCACACATCAGCTTGGTAAACACGGCGCACAACAGGACGAAAACGAGGGCCTGGATCAGACCCACCAGAAGTTCCAGGAAGTAGAAAGGCAGGGCCGGTGCCCACTTGAGAAAGTCGGGCACCTTGTCCATGATCATAAGGGTTTCCAGCATGTTCTCACCAGCATACACGTTGCCGTATAGCCGGAACATCAGAGCCACCGGACGGACTGCGATGGAAATCACCTCGATGAGTCCGACAAAGAGAAAGAGAGGCACCATCAAGATCAACATCAACTTTCCGAAATCCCCCTTCGGAGCGAAAATGTGCCCGAAGAAATTCTTGGGCCCGATCTCCGTGAACGCCCAGTAAAACCATAGGCCAAAGAAGGTCACCGACATGGCCATGGTCAAATTGAGATCCGCGTTTGCTCCTCGAAAAAACGGACGAAACTGGTCGCCAGCCGGCGCATTTTCGGCCGTCAGTCCGATCGTTCCTACCCCCGGAATCAATCCCGCCCAGTTGCAGCAAAGAATCAGGATGAAGGAGGTGGCAAAAAACCAGAACGATCTCCGCGCGAGATGTTCTCCCATGATGCCGGCGAAGAAATTAAAGAGGCTTTCAACCAACCACTCTACGAGATTCTGGAGGCCACTGGGAACCAGTTGCATTTTCTTGGTCGCCAGACGACACACAATAATGATCCCGAGTGCGACCACCCACACCATGATCATCGAGTTGGTAATTGGGATTCCGAGGGGCTTGGCCACTAACTCCGCACTCTGGGGAAGGTGGTCATGACCGGAGGCGGCAAACGCCTCGCCAAGCCCCAAAAAGAGAAAGGGGAGCAGTGCAACCAGTCTGGAGAACTGGAGGGCCACAAAGCGGGATCTCGACGGCATTTGAGGAAGAAGCTTGGCGGTGAATAGAGGGCCCCCCTGATACGGGCAAGATGAATTTGTGAAATCATTCACAAAGTCTGCCCTGACCAACTGCTGCAGACTGTCCCACCAGCAGTGATGGCCCCCGTTTTGCTCCAAGGGGCACACCAGCAAACTGCCGGTGGCTGCGGCTATGGTCCTTGAATTTCAGCCCTCGCTAACCTTTATGCAAACCCCACGAATTACCTAGCCCGAGCAGTGGGGGGCCGCCCCGGGCCTGAGCCCCTACCAGCCGCCTCCCCCTCCTCCTCCGCCACCACCTCCGGATCCACCGCCACCACCACCTCCTCCGCCGCCGCCAAACCCACCACCACCGGAGGAAGGCGCGCTGGCAGAGGAGCTCAAGGACCCCGTGAAGCTTCCAGAAAGATCGCTTACAAAGCCACTCATCCCCGCACCACTCGTAAAGCCTGAATCGCTTCGGTAAAATCCCGGGCTGTAAGAACCCGAAGACGAGTCTACCCCCGACGCCTTCAGGACCTCCTCAAATTGCTCCCCCCACTGCTGCTCACAGCCGAGTGCCACCGCGTAGGGCAGGAACTCCTCAAACAGCTCAAGGGTCTTCTCCGGAGTTTCCGGTGGAGCGTAGAGTCGAAGACGCTCTTCCTCCGCCACACTTAGGTAGCGCCGGAACCCCTCAATCTCATCCAGCAATTTTCTCCCGCGACGCGTTGGCGCCTTGATGAGGTAGTAAAAGACATGGAACAGCACGCAGGCAAAAAGAGTACCCACCCCAGCGACCCATGAAGGAGTATAAATGTTCCAAGCGTCAGTGGAGACCATCTGCACAATCAAAATAGAGAGCCCGACAAAAATGTAGAAGGGCCACATCAAACTCATGATCCCGTGTGATGGTCGAGTGCCGGCAAATAATCCAAAGAAGGCAATAAGCCCCCCACCAAGAATCACCGGAAACATGGTTATCATCACATACAGCCATCCAAGTGGGAGAACAGCGGCCCCAGCAACCGAGAGGACCACCCCTGGAACAAGGTAAGGAAGGTTCCTCTTGAAGGTGACCCCATCCGCTTGTGCCTCGATCGCCTTGCGGTGCTGCTTGCGCGCCTCACCGATCCGTTCGTAATGCTCATCGTCGAGCTCTAGAGCTCTGCTCTTCGCAAAGAGAAAAGCCCAAAGTCGGCCCTCATCCAAGGTCAGCGCTGGCCCCTTAGGGCCCGGCTTGAGGTGTCCGCTCCGTTTCTTCAGGGTGTAGACTTCCTCCTTCTTTTCGATAGCGAGCGCTCTCTTATTCCCCAGCCCGATGACCCCCACACTGAAGCACGTGTTGTCATACTGCATTTTTGTGAGATAACGAACAGCTGCCGCTGAAAGCCCTGCTGGAGGACCGTAAAGAGGAACGATGGTATTCGTTTTCGGATCGATTCCCACTCCAGCCCAGGCGCAACAATAGTAGAGCAACGCAAAGAAAAGCAGACAGACTCCCCAGACGAGGCCGGGCGCGTCGCGAAGCAGCACAAATTTTGCTTCTTCGTAGACCCTTGCTTCGAGCAGCCCCGGAGGCCACTCGAGCACCAAGGACAGGTTTTCCTTGGGATCAAACGGACGGGTAGAAGCAATAGTCGCCCCGGTCTCGGTCAGCTTGGCGTGGTAATCTTGGCCCTCCTCTTTCAGCTTCCCGGTGTAGCCCCAGATCTTGGTTCCCTTGATCCCTGCCGGCAAGGTCACTGTAGCACTGACCTCGTCGACAGGAAACGGCCACTCCGTGCCATTGACATTCCAGTAAAGCGCATCTCGGCCTTCCTCCAAGTAGAGCTGCCGTCCCGTTCGGTAGGTAATTTCATAAGTATAGATTCCTCGCTTGAGAACTACCGAAGGGCGGCCGATACGGATTCGAATCCCTGCCCTCCCTAACGGCTTGGTCTGGTAGTTCTCTCTTTTCCCGTCGCGTAGTACAGAGAGGACTCTCAATGGATTTTTCCCTTTGCGTCCCTCTCGCAGTCGCGGGATATCACGGAAAATCCCCCGCTTGATTGCCTCACCCAGAGCCCGGACTACGATCGTTTCCCGCACCAGCAAATCTCCCTTCCGCTCCACCTTGATATCACTATGCCATGAGAGAATCCGTTCCCCACCGAGGTCACGCAACTTAGGCCGGCGGGGCGGAGAGGCCTCGAGAACATCCTCTCGGACTTCCCTGGCCCCCTTCTCGGATTTCGAGGATCCTATCAGACCCCGAACTTCCATCTCCAAATGCAATGTCTCACTCCGGCCCAAGGGCCGGGTCGCCACGATGGTGGCCCCTCCTTGTGTCAGGACCACCTTGCACCCCCCATTACTTTCACTCGATCGTGATCCGATCGCCCCCGAAATTCTGACGTCCTCACCCTTGACCCCCTCCGGCAGCTCAACCTCTGCGCTCACCTCGGCAAAAGGCAATCCCCACTCCGTCCCATTGATAGGCCAGGAAAGAATCCCCTGATTCGTGAAGGCCGCCGGTGGCCCAGAGCGCCCTGACCTGACCCGGTAGGTAATCTCAAAGTCATGATCCCCTGGACCGAGGACATCCTGCCCACTATCGCCAATTAATATACGGGTCACTCCACCCGCCTTGAGTGCTGCCACCTGCCAAGGCTGCTTGGCCCCGTTCCGCAGGGCCCGGACCATCTTACCACTCGGAAACGACGGAATATCACGGAACATTCCTTCCCTCCACGTCCTCTCTTCCAGCCTGATCCGGATAGTCTCGGTCACCAGAAGGCCACCGGTAGGCTCTACCACAATCCTACTGTGGAAGGAGAGAACCCGCCCCTCTGCGAACGCCTCTGGAAGGGCAACGCCCAGCAGCACCAGAACCATTACCAGCACTCGAAGCATCACTCTAATACCACCCCTAAACATTTGTCTTTCAATATTTTACCATCCTCCACCACCACCGCCGCCGCCACCGCCGCCGGATCCACCACCGCCGCCGCCACCGCCGCCGCTCCCTCCAGACGAGGGCGCAGTGGCAGAGGAGGAAAGAGAGCCCGTGAAACCCCCGCTCAAGTCACTCATCGTGCCGCTCAGGCTGTCCGAGGACCCCGAGTAATAGCTTGGACTGTAACTGCTGTCTCCCGGGGCAATTCCCGCCGCCTGCAGAACCGAATCGAACTTTACCGCCCATTGCTGCTCACACCCCAGCGCAAGGGCATACGGCAGAAAGCGCTCAAAGAGTTCCGGGGTCTCTTCCGGCGGATTTTCAAGATTTAACCGGTCCTCCTCTGCCACGCTGAGATAAAGCCGAAATCCTTCGATCTCATCCCGCACCCGCTGGCCCAGCTTGGTTGGAGCCTTGATCAGCTGATAGAACACCTGATTCAGGACCACGGCATAGAGCGCTGCTCCGCCCACCCAGAGACTGGAATGGGCGGTCGTGAAAAAAAACAAGACTCCCCAGATCCCACATCCAAGCAACATCCCCAGCATACCCAAAACCCCGAGGTCCTTCCCCCGCTGCACAACGCAGAGCGCCACCGCGGCTGTCAGGATAACCGTCACGATGCTTAGGAAGCCCAGCGCGATTAAGGCCTCCCCAGAGGGGCCGGTAGCAAAAACAAAAACCAGTCCACCAAGCAGGGAGAGGAGGAGGCCCGGAACCCACCAGGCAATATTCCTCACGAAGTGAACCTTTTCCACCTGCGTGGCGAGGAGTTTCTTATGAGCTTCGTTCGCTCGCCCGATCCGAACATGGTTGGACTGCTTAAGCTTGAGCGAACCCCGTCCGAACAACTTTTTGTGAAGACCGTTCTCATCGGCAGTCAGGGGCTCCGCCAGATCCCCAGGGGAGAAATGAGACAACGCCACATGTGTGAGCATCTTTGCGAGGGTCCCTTTCCCAATACCCTTGACCCGCAGGATGTCCTCAACCTTGCCGTAGGGGCGACCCTTCTGGATGCCTGCCGCTCGGAAGGCGGTGATTGCCTTGAGGTCCATGAGATCCTTGATCTCCCCTTCGTTGAGAAGCCCGAGCAGTTCTTCCTCCTGCGCGGGCGTTAGCGAGCTACTGGGGTGCAAAGTATATACGCTTCCGCCCTCCTCCTTCTCAATGACGGCCTGTTTCTTGGCCGCCAACCCAACTACTCCAGCACTGAAGCACTTCTTGTCATGGCCCATCTGGTCAAGATAGCGCACTGCTGCGGCAGAAAGGCCCTCCGGGGGATTATAGCGGGGAATGATGGTCCCCCTCTCAGGATCCTTCCCCACCTTGATCCACGCCCAGAGGTAATACAGGAACGCTCCCACGAGCAGAATCAGCCCGAAGGCCACCAGCGGGTGGTCCCGGAACAGCGAATCCCGCGCCTGACTGTAAGCTTGATCGTCCAGTAACCCGGGGGGCCACTCGAGCACCAAGGACAGGTTCTCTCTGGAACGAAATGGCCGGGTGGCGGCAATGGTAGCCCCAGTCGGTGTCAGGACCGCGCTGTAGGACCCTCGCTTCTTCCCGCGCGTCCCGGTGTAACCCCAGACTTTTTTTCCTCTGACTCCTTCAGGTAAGAGAACCGTGGCACTCACACTGCTGGCGGGAAAGGGCCACTCCGTCCCATTCACATTCCAGAAGAGCACATCCCGTTCCTCCTCAAAGTAAAGCTGCCGCCCGGTTCGATAGCGGATTTCGTAGGTATAATAGGCCTCGGGTTTGAGGAAAACGTCCGCCCGCCCGATACGAATCCGGATCCCTCCCTGGCCGATACTCTCGGTCTGATAGTTTTCCTTTTTCCCGTCGCGCATCACGGAAAGCACCTCAAAGGGCTTCTTCGCTTTAAGCCCGAACTTGGTCGTCCGAAGGCGCGGGATATCCCGGTAAATGCCCCGCCTGATCTCTCTCCCCTCGGCACGAACCTGGATGGTCTCGGTCACCAGGAGGTCCCCACTCCGCTCTACAACGATTCGGCTATGAAACGACGTAATCCGCTCGTCTGCAAGGACGTCTGGAAGGGCCGCCCCCGCGAGAAATAGAACCGCTCCCAATAATCTAACCATCACCCCTTACCAAAATCTGCTATTCTCTGAATTACAATCTTTTACCACCCAGACCCGCCGCCGCCGCCCCCCCCACCACCGGAGAAGCCACCGGAGAAGCCACCCCCTGAAGACGATGGCGCTGAGGAGGAGGCCGCCAGCGAAGAACTCAGCGAGCTCCCGATCGAGGACGCGAACGAAGACCCCAGTCCAGAAACGGCGCCCACGTAGTAACTGGGGGTCCAGTCTGAGCGCCCCGGGGACTGACCGGCGACGCGCAGAACGGAATCAAACTTTTGCGACCACTGCTGCTCGCACCCGAGGGCCAGCGCATAGGGCAGGAACTGCTCAAAGAGCTCTGGAGTCTTCTCAGGCGGGTTCTTCAAATTGAGTCGTTCCTCTTCCGCAACGCTCAAGTAATGCCGGAACCCTTCCACGTGATCCAGGATCTTGCGTCCAAGGGGGGTAGGCGCCTTGATCAGATGATAGAAAATCAGGTTCAGGAGTGCCGCGTAGACAACCCCCGTTCCCGCCCACGGTCCGGAACCAAAGACGATAAATGCGACGAAAGCAGCCCAGATAAAGAACAATGGAAGACTGATGGCCCCGTGAAAAATTACCGCCCAAACCCGGCGGGCCCGCCAACTAGTCACCAGCTTTGAGAATGAAAGAGAGGCCCACCATGTTGATACCAGAAAAAGAGGACCCACGATCAGGGCCGTCCGCCAGGCTCCTGCAGAGAAGCAGAGGACAAGAAACCCGAATACCGTGATAATCGCACCCGGAAACCACCAGCCCATGTTTCGCAAAAAGTGAGTCTTCTTAAGCTTGCGTGAAATGCTGCCTTCATGACTCCGGCGAGCGTGCCTGATTTCCTTCCAGTTCTCATCCTCCAAGGCGAGTTCACCGCGCCCCACCAGAGCATCTTTAAGAATTCGCTCCTCAGGGGTAAGCGTGGGCGGCAGAGGGGGAGGGCCTCCAGAGGGCAGCGGGGGGGCCTGCGACCTCGCTCGAACCGTGTAGGAGCCTCCACTCTCCTTGATCGTAACCACGCCCTTCGCGGCCAGGCCTAGCACCCCAGCCGCCATACAGGTCTCGTCGTATTTCATGCGGTCGAGATACCGCACCGCTCCAGGGGAGTAACCGACGGGAGGAGCAAACTGGGGAATGATCACTCCCTTTTTCGGGTCTCTCCCCACCGCCACCCATGCTATCAGGTAATAGATCAGGGCCCCGACAAGAATCACCATGCCGAATACCATCCAAGGGTGAGCCTTGAGGAAGGAATCCTCGTTGTAAGCAGCCGCGTCCAGCAGCCCTGGCGGCCAACGCACCTCGAAGGTCGGAGACGAAGAGTCGAGCACGGATACCTCGGCCCCCTCCGAGGTCATCTCCGCCCGCGTCCCAGCGGGAACTGGACCCAACGTTCCCTCGATGTGATCCGGTAGCGACACCGTCGCGCTTAACTCATCCACCGGAAGGCTCCCTGCCCAGACGGGTCCTCTCCACCGATAGTCACGGGTCAGTTTCCAGCGGAGGACATCCCGGCCCTCCCGAGGCCCGAGTGACCGTCCCATCCGGTAGTGAATCTCATAGGTATGCACACCCCACTTCACGGCCCGTTCAGCCTTCAGCACATTCCCCCGGATTTCATGAGGAACCTTCTCCCCGTTGAGTGTCAGCCCGAGAACCTCGAGCGACCTTTTCCTCTTGAGGCCCCACCGGGTGTCATCCCGA
>NZAC01000027.1 GCA_002686085.1 Roseibacillus sp.
CGAGCGAGGTGCTGGTAATAAGTGATTCAAGCGGAGATCCGGTATGTATTGCTGCGGATCTTCTCGCGCAGGCTGAACATGGTGGGGATAGTGTGGTGGGGTTTGTGACAAATTCCTCCCGTCTCCTGAAGCAGGTGGAGAAGGAGGTAGCTCGCCAGCTGAAACGTCTATCTCGTGCAGAATATATAGGGGAGTCCCTGCGCAAAGCAGGCTTTGCAGTGCTAGTACGATCGATCGATGACGCCATTAAGATTTGTAATGAGTTTGCTCCAGAGCACCTTTCCCTTGTGGTGAAAGACGAGAGAAGACGTCTTGTGGAGATCAGAACTGCGGGCGCGATCTACCTTGGAAATCTCTCCGCTATCGCCGTGGGTGATTTCCTTGCGGGGCCTAGTCACACCCTGCCTACCGGGGGAGCAGGAAAGTCCTTCTCGGGTCTCCGGGCGGACCAGTTTCAGCGTCGCACGAGTATCGTCAAGATGGACAAAGCTTCCGTTAAAAAATCACTCCCAGTGGTGCAGGAGTTTGCTCGAATGGAGGGGCTAGATGCTCACGGGGAGTCGGTGCGTTTGAGAGTAGAGAAGTAAGATGGAAGGCCTAGGAGAAGTACAATGCCCGAGTTGCTTTGAGTATTTCGCGGTTTCCATCCCTCCACTCGTAGAGTGTCCGGCTCATCTCGATTATGACTGTGAGGTGTGTTGCCGGCCCATGGTAATCGTGGTTGATGAACAGGGAATCGTGCAGGCCCGGGGTATGGACGAAACTTTTCCAGGATGAATGCTCCCGCGATTTCGATCGTGATGCCGGTGTTTAATGCCGGGGATACCATAGCAGAGGCAATTGAAAGCTGTCTTCATCAGACATGTTCCTCTTTTGAGCTGATCGTGGTGCTGGATGGGTGCACGGATGCATCCAGTGAGATCGTGCATAGCTTCAAGGATTCTCGCATTCGAATTCTTACTCGTGGACACAGGGGGGTCACGGAGGCCTCTATTGAGGCGGTCAGAGCAGCAAGAGCACCTCTGATCGCGAGGATGGATGCCGATGACATTTCCCATCCCAACCGTTTGGCTTTACAGGAGGACTTCCTATCCTCTCATACTCATTTTTCGGCAGTCAGTGGAAAGGTAAGACTACTCAATCCCGTCGGTGAAGGAATGCAACGATATGTCGATTGGGTAAATGGTCTGAAGAATGCAGAAGATATCGCGAGGGGACGTTTTGTAGAATGTCCGGTGATTCAGCCCTCCATGATGGTGAGAAGGGCTGCCTTGGATGAGGTGTCGGGATATCGACGGTGCGAATGGGCAGAGGATCACGATCTTTTTCTGCGAATGCTGAGGAGGGACATGTTAATAGGTAAGGTTGATGGTCTCGTTCTTTCTTGGAGAGATAGTCTCGGCCGGTTGACCCGGAGGCACCCATGCTATGCAGAGGAGCAGGTATGGAAGATGAAGGCTCATCACCTGTCTCTTGAGGAGAGCGTTGCTGAGCGAGGGGTTGCTATTTGTGGTGCAGGACCACTTGGGAAGAGGCTCGCGCGCCTGCTCCAAGTCGAAGGGGTTCAAGTGAATGGGTTCTTTGAGGTTAACCCCCGCAGGGTTGGAGAGCGGATCTCTGGTGTAGAGGTAGCAGGGCCCGCAGAATTCGGAAAGCGCTGGCGGGACTCTACCCTTCTCGGAGCGGTAGGTATTCCCGGGGGGCGGGAGACGGTGAGAAAGTTAGCCGTGGATCAGGGGTATCAGGAGGGAGAGAATTTCTGGTGCTGCTGCTAGAATGCCGGGAGTCCAAGGCCTGGTGAACCGGCGTGGAATCTCGTCTGTCAGTCCTCCTCTAAGGTCTCGAGAACCCTCTGATTCGCTAACGGTCCCTCCATGAAGGTGTTCCCCTTCAATCCAAAGCAGCACAGGACTTCGAAGTGCCCTGACTTGAGCGCTTGGCGAGCAAGATCCTGCGCAGACAGAACCAGTTTCCCTGCTCGTTTTACCAGTTCAAAAGAGACAGGCCCCACGCCGTGATACGCGCGGTAAATCACTTCTGAGCAAACCAGCCGGTCTGCCTTTCGAAAGTCGAAAACAAAGTCATAGAGCTTCCCTTCATGGCTGATGGCTCGCTCCAAAGCCTCTCGAATGGGTGCTTTTGCGAGGATGGGGCGAAGCACAAAGAAGGCATCCACCCCTAACGCCTCGGGAAGGTGACGGAACAGAACGCCGTCTTTTTTTGCCTCAAGAACCTCTGTTTCAGGTGACGATATAGGCGGAAGGCCGAGGATGTCGCGTTGTTTTAAGTTGCCCAGATAAAGGGAGGCATGGGGCCAGAACCCGGGCAGAAACAAGTTACTCATGGCGTCATCGTGACGGGTTACTATGACGTCACCGGGAGAAAGTTTGCTGGCAGTCGTGAGGCATATTTCACTGCTGACCCTGTGATCCGCCTGAGTCCTTCGGACGAAGGGTTGCTTCATGTCTGCGATAGCGCTGCCGCTCAAACGAAAAAGATGAAACATGACCCGCTTGTAACTGGCTACCTGCCTGAGTTTGAAGGCGTGTATACGATAACGGATCTTTCTTTTGATAAACTCTCGCCGGCTACTCTCAAAAAAAGGCTCCTCGGCATGCAGCCAATCTGCCAGCACTCCCATGCCGGAGGATTGTAGCACGTCGGTAATTTCCTCACGGTGTGCTTCGTAGAAGCGCCAAGCCTCATGGTATCTCCACATCCAGCGAGCGGACGAGAAATTGCGATAGATTCCTGTCAGGCTCTTCTCCTTGATGCCGAAGCGCGTTTCGGCTTCGTCAAGTTTCTTCCAGACCACCGGACGGTCCTTTGCGAGGTCTACAATAAAGCCTGCACTGCGCATCAGCATGGCAGTTGCGCAGAATGCCAGACCGAAGACACGCAATCTCAGGCTCCAGTCCGGGTTGCGGCGCTCATCGAGCAAAGGCCGCAGGGTAAGGACGGTTCCCCATAGTGAGGTTCGTAAGCCGAGATAGAGAGAGTAGGTGTCTCTCAATCGCTCATCCTCATCTGGGAGGTAATAGCCCCGCTCTTGGGCTGCCGAGGCATCCGCAATTTCCTGTGTCAGGGTCTGTTCCCGAGGTAGTGCTGGCGCTACTGCTGACAGGGTTCGCCATGCTGACGCCGCAAGAGACTCAGGAGTCGTTCGATCATACATTAAACGGAAAGGGTCAGTGAGTACATTGTCAGACCAGAATACCCTTGATCACTTTTCCATGAACATCAGTCAGACGGTAGTCACGGCCTTGGAACCGATGAATCAGACGCTCATGATCAAATCCCAGTTGGTGAAGAATTGTGGCTTGTAGGTCATGAACGTGGACGGGATTTTCAGCGGGGCTGAACCCTAGCTCGTCGCTCTGACCGTGGGTGATCCCCCCTTGTATTCCTCCCCCAGCCATGAACATGGAGTAGCAGTCTGGGAAGTGGTCCCTTCCCAGAACCTTGCCTCCTGCGGTTCGGCCCTCACGGAAGGGTGTTCGCCCGAATTCGCCGCCCCAAATAACCAACGTATCCTCAAGGAGTCCTCGCTCTTTCAGATCCCGAATGAGGGCCGCAACAGGCCTGTCCATCGTGGCGCACTTTTTCGTGAGGCCGTCTCTGATATCTTCCTTGGGGTTGGTTCCATGAAAATCCCAGCCCCAGTCAAAGAGCTGCACAAAACGCACCCCTTTTTCAAGGAGGCGGCGAGCGAGCAGGCAGTTGTTCGCCAGACTGGAGGCTCCAGGAACGGCTCCGTAACTGTTCAAGGTCCCTTCTGGTTCGCGGGAAATATCCATCACTTCGGGAACCGAAACCTGCATCCGATAAGCCAACTCATACTGCGCGATGCGGGTCAGAGTTTCAGGGCTGCCCAGTTCCGCAGCTTGAATTTCATTCAGGGTGCGCAGGGCGTCCAGTCCCTTACGACGTAGTTGGCGTGACATGCCTTTGGGATCTTTGACGTAGAGGACAGGATCTCCCTTCGACCGGCACTGCACTCCTTGGAACACAGAGGGGAGAAACCCGCTGCCCCATGCATTTTTACCGGCACTCGGCTGGATGCCGCCAGAGATCATGACCACGAAGCCGGGCAGGTCTTCATTCTCAGATCCGAGACCATAGGTAACCCATGAGCCCATGGAAGGCCGGCCTTGCCGTGGTGACCCAGTAAGCAGAAAAAGCTGAGCGGGTGCGTGATTGAACTGGTCGGTGTGCATGGACCGAACCACACAAATCTCATCCGCGATACCGTGAAAGTGAGGAACTGCATCTGAGAGCCAGGTTCCGCCCTTGCCGTGCTGGGTAAAGGTGCGGGGTGTCCCCATGAGTTTTGGTTTTCCCTTGGTGAAGGCGAATTCCTTTCCCTTGATAAATTCATCAGGGCAGTCCTGACCGCTTCGCTTTACTAACTCTGGTTTGTAGTCCAGGAGGTCCAGGTGGGGTGGGGAGCCAGCACAGTGAATGTAGACGACCCTTTTGGCCGCTGGTTCAAAATGGGGTTTACGGGTTGTCAGGGGAGGGGGCGGTAGCTCCGCTCCGGGAAGATGACCTGCTCCCAATGCAGAGAGGGCAATTCCCCCGAGCCCTACCTGGCAATCCTTGAGGAAGTGCCGGCGGGTCAGGTGCTGAAGATGTGCTTCGTTAGCGCCGAAGGATTTCTGGATCATGGCTTCTGAAAGATCTCGTCGAGGTTCAGGACTACATTTGCAACGGTGGTCCAAGCTGCAAGAGAGACGACATCAGAGTTCTCAGGAGAGGGTCCCCTGGGCTCGGTTGCCAGAGATTTGGCCGCTGATGCATCTGAGAGGAACGAGCGGTAGGCTTGCTCATAAAGATCGGTGAGAGGCTTGATTTCGACGGGCTTGGGAGGTCGGACTAGAGCAAGTCGGAACATCCGTTCTACAACAGGAGAAGGCGTATCAGAGGATGTTTCCTTCAGAGCTCTCCGGGCTAGGGCCTGCGCGGCTTCCACATACACAGGGTCATTCAGGGTCACCAGAGCCTGAAGGGGCGTGTTCGTCTGAGATCGCCTTACGGTGCAGACTTCACGACTTGGGGCGTCAAAGGTTGCCATTGAAGGATATGGCATCGAGCGTCGCCACTCGGTGTAAATGCCCCTGCGATAGCGGTCTTCACCAGTGCTGTCGCTCCAATCTGTTGATCCGCCGAATGCGGCACGCAGCCCGAGCTTCGGCCGGGGAGGTCGGGTCGGCTTACCGAACATCTTTCCACTTAGGATTCCTCCAACGAAAAGGGCTTGATCACGTATCATCTCGGCTGAAAGACGGTTCCGTGGTCCCCGTGAAAGAAGTCGGTTGAAGGGGTCTGCCTCGAGAAGTTCCGGTGTAACCTTTGAGGACTGTTGGTATGTCGACATGGTTACCAGAAGCTTATGGAATTTCTTCATATCCCATCCGCTCTCGATGAGTTCGACGGCAAGCCAGTCAAGAAGTTTAGGGTGGGATGGATACTCTCCCTGAGAGCCAAACTCCTCGCTCGTGGAAACCAAACCGGTGCCATAAAGGGCTTCCCACTGGCGATTTGCAATTACCCTGGCAGTGAGAGGATTATCACTGCTCATGATCCATCTTGCGAGTGTGAGGCGATTTAGAGGGGCATCCGCGGGAAGAGGGTGCAGGGCAGCAGGGGTTCCCTCGCTGACCTCCTCGGCTTTTTGCTTGTAGTTGCCCCTTATTTGAACGTGTGTTTTCCGGCGTTTGCTGGCGGGGAGTTCCCGCATGATCGGCACAGTGGTCGAGCCTTTAAGGCCAGCAAGCTGTTGCTCGAGGTCCTTGATTCTCTTCTGAGCTCTGGCAGTTGGAGGGGCGATCGTTCGGTAGTAATTGCCGATCAAGGTTTTCTCATCAGTAGTTCTGGGGCGAGAGGTAAGCGCCTTGCGGACTGCCGGGGGTATCCCAATCCACGGGCCTGCAGCCGAATCGCTCGTGAAAGAGACGCGGAATCTCGCCATAGTAGTAGTTGGCCAGTTTGATTCCTGATGAATGTCGAGTCGCAGGCGTCCTCCCGCCTTGATAGCCTTGCTAGGCGCGACGAGAAGATAATGGTCCTTCCGATGTTGTGGAGAAAGGGCCCATCCTTTCGCGGAATCCAAGGTAGAGGTTAGAACCGCCTCAGCCGGGAACTTCTCCTGTGCGAAGCTCGCGCTGGCAGCAGACAGCGGTATGAGTTGAGCTCCTGAGGTAGAAAAGGTTGTGCTCGGCGAGGGGATTTCGCGAGGTTCCTTTTCCCATATGATTGAGCGATCATCATCTAAAATAGTAATTCGATAACCAGCGAGTCTTGAGGCGGTATCCCCATCGGTCCTGTTCCAGAGCACGACTTTGTCGATGTCTCGGGGTGTCCCGAGGTCAACCTCCCACCATTGATCAGGTCCCCCTGCAGTATGACTGGTAGATTTATTCGTAAAAATGCCATCGGTATTGCCGTCGATAGCGAGATTCGCGGGTCCATCGAAGCCGGTGGATATCTGGGAGGCTTTACCTTTCATCGCGATATTACGGCCGGATGAAAAGACCTCGACTTCGGCGAGGTGAAGGAACTTGTCGTTACCCGGCAGTTCTACCCGGACGAATTGGCCCTTGATTCCGGCTGCTGAGTCGGGTGGCAGGCGGGTTGCGGTAATCCTGTTGATAACAACATTGTCCTTCCGGCCGACCGTGCCTTTGTGAGTGAGAAGGTCCAAGCGAAGTCCTCTTACTTCGTCAGTGAGAGGGAATTCCATGCTGTAAATTGATCGATCCGGGTTTCCTCCGCTGGCAACAATCACGCCATCGTCTTCGGCTGAAAGAGTCGCACCTCCTGTTGCAGACAATCTCGAGGGTCTCGCTGGATTCCAAGCCAGGGAGCTTGGAATCCTCTTCTCCCACTGTTCCTGCATTCCGGCCAGTTCGGGGCCGCTTTTTGTTAATGTCGTTTTGAGTTCACGAATTTCTTTCCGCAGGTCGGTCTGACGTTTTCGTTGCTCCTCAGTGAAGACTTCGACGAGAGGGGCTTCATTCCGGCGATCGGCATCCTCAGAGTTGTTGAAAAACGCCAGCATCTGGAAATATTCGTTCTGGGTGATGGGGTCATATTTGTGAGTGTGGCACTGTGCGCATGCCATGGTCGTGCCCATCCATGTCTGCATCGTAGTGTTGACCCGGTCTACGACCGCGACATTCCGGAATTCCTCATCATTAGTACCGCCCTCGTTATTGGTAAGGGTATTGCGATGAAAAGCGGTGGCGACGAGTTGATCATTGTCTGGGTCATCAAGGAGATCTCCTGCAAGTTGCTCAATGGTGAACTGATCAAAGGGCATGTTAGCATTAATTGCTTTTATGACCCAGTCACGGTAGGCCCAGATTGTCCTTGGGGGATCATCGGCGTAGCCAGCTGAGTCAGCGTAACGTGCGAGGTCGAGCCACTGTCGGGCCCAGTGTTCGCCGTAGGATGGCTTTGCAAGCAAGGTGTCTACATAGCGAGAGTAGGCATCCTGCGATGTATCCTGCACGAAGGCAGCTGCCTCCTTCGGGGATGGAGGGAGGCCGGTAAGGTCAATCGATACTCTTCGGGCAAGGCTCCACCGGTCGGCAGGAGCCGAAGGCTGGAGCCCGTTTTCTTCAAGCTTTGAGAGAATGAAATTATCGGCATGAACGGTGGGCCATTGATCTTTCGTAATAGAGGGAGGGGTGGGCCTCTCAGGAGGCTGATAGGACCAGTGCTGATCAAATTTGGCTCCTTCTTTTATCCACTGTTTGAGAAGTGCGATTTCCGTGCCGGTTAATCGGCTACCCTTTCCCTTCGGCGGCATCCGCTCGTTATCGTCCTCTTCGATAATGCGCGCGATCAATTCGCTTTCCTCGATCTTGCCGGGTACGATGGCAGAATATCCTCCCAGGTCCCGGGTCGCTCCGTCGTGTGAATCGAGTCGTAAGTCTGCTTTGAGCTCGGCCTCGTCCGGACCGTGACAGGCGATGCAGCTGTTGGAGAGAATCGGTCTGATATCTCGGTTGAAGTCGATTCCTGCACTTGCCGCGGCAGTTGAAAGCAGCAAAAGAAGCAGGTGTCGGAACGATGTGATCATCAGGCTTCTGAATACGGTAGAAGATAGGATACCGCGAGGCTATCGCATCTTCTGGTGTGGGGGGAGCGGATTTGCCCTCAAAATTAGTGAGATATCCGGGTGAGAACCCGAAAAATGGGGATCTCGGGCACTTTTGCTTGAGTTCTTGGCTCTTAAGGAGAGTTCCGCCTTGATCGAAACAGAGTAATCGGGGAGGTTTCCATCCCTTCCGGCGGGGAGTAGCTCAGCTTGGTAGAGCGCTGGCTTTGGGAGCCAGATGTCGCAGGTTCGAATCCTGTCTCCCCGACCATCTCCACTTCCATGGGGTGGATGGTCTATTCCGGAATAGAGTAGTAGAGTTGCTCGAGAGTCAGGACGACGTAAGAGGTAACAAGAATGTCATCGTTTTCCCACCATCGGGAATTTTCGTTTACCCACGAACCATCCTTGCTCTGATTACTTACGAGCAGACGGCCGAGGTCCTTGCGCCAGTCAACTTTGGTTCCATCGGGGCGTTCGAGCTGGTCGATACCTGCGGCGACCAAACTCTTGGTCATGGCATGGTAGTAGTAATACAGGCCCTGTTGTCCAAGGCCGGGGTTCTCTTTCAGGGTGTAGTTATCTCCCAGCCACCTGAGGACTGATTTGACTCGCTCGTCGCTTGGATCAAGATCAGCATAGATGAGGGAAAGGAGTCCCGCGTAAGACATGGATCCATATGAGCGTAATGCGGTCCTCCCGTCGGGAAGCTCCTTCTCGCCCGCTTTGCTGTCTCCGGGAAAGTAGACAAACCCGCCTTCGTCCTCTTTGGAGACTGCGGTGATCTGGTCGTTAGTCGATTCCTTGTTCTGGCACCGAGAGACGAAATTAAGAGCGGCCTTCCAATTAAGTTCGGGCTGCTTTCCCACCTTGTTGTCCTTGGCGATTTGTCGGGAGTGGTAGAGTGCCTCGATGGCGAGGTAGGTGTTCGACATGTCGGAGTGAGCGTAGGTTCCACCATATCCGATACCGCCATCATATTTATTGTCAGCAGTGCCCTTGCTTCCCCAATCAGTTTGCTGGTTGATAAGGAACTCCCGAGCCTTGAGAATCATTGGCTGATCTTCTTCCCGGTCGCGGGCCAGAAGTGCCATGATGGCGGATGAAGTGTTATAGGTGGCCAGCCCTTTGACGTAAATTCCTCCATCATCCTTCTGTTGTTGGACGAGCCAGTCAAAACCCCTTTCGATGTGCTTTGGATGAGGCTTGGTGTAGTCAAGGCCCGGATCGCGCATCATGGCGGCAAGGACGAGGGAAGTGAGTGCAGGAGTCTCTTTCTCTCCCCAGAAGCCATCCTTTTCCTGCTGGCTTTCAAGGAAGGCGTTTCCTTTTCGGATGGCCCGCTCCATTTCGAGACGAAGGGATAGATACTCGCTCTGCTGCTGTCCTGCAGCCGGCGGAGCGACGATCAGGATGGAAACGATAAAAATCAGGGATAATAGAGGTTTCATGGTGTTCGAGAGAAGAGTTTGATCGGTTACTTCGCTTTGCTAGCAGCTGGACTCTTGCCTTTGACGAAGGGTTTAATGGTAACGGTGACAGGTGTTCCGACTTCGGGTATCCGGGCGGTTGTGGGAATCCAGACATCATCCAGGGAGGCATCCCGTCCCGGCCAGTTAAAGAGGGACGAGTTAGTTGTGAAAAGAGCAACGATGTCTCCAGAGGCCTCTGCCTGAAAAGATTTTTCATGAAAGTAAGAGCCTCCGTAGACCCATGGCTTGGGCGCAAGCGGTTTCTGGGTGACCGTATTTGTGATCCAATCGTTTAGAGTAGCTCTCTCGGCGTCACCCGATTTGCCTTTCCAGCGAAGCTGGATTTCTGCCCTCGCCGCATTGCGTGTTTTCTCTGGAACGTCAGGAAACTTTCCGGTCGGACGAAAGTCTTCACCGAGGATTGGGAAGAGTTCCTTGGATTCTTCGTAGCCAAGAATCTTGAGGGCGATATTCACATGAAACGGACGCGCTTTGGTGATGAGAATTGCCTCATGAATTTTTCCGTTCTGGTGTACGATAGCATACTCCAGAGCGCCCTCCTTCATGTTGACCTCTGCAGGAAAGCTTATTTGCCGGGTCTTTTGCTCGAAGCCAACAATGCCGACCTTGAATTTGCCATCCCCGAGATCCTGAACAGGTGGGGCCTCGACAGGATTTGGCCCATCTGCAGCGAAGGCGAGGGCTCCGGTGAGGCCAAGGGTCATAGCCAAGAGGGTTTTAAGCATGATGAGAGTGTGGCGCGGTTCCGGGGCGGTGTCAAAGGGGCACGGGGGCGTCTTTCAATAAATCTAAAAAAGGCTAATAATTAGTCAGCGCCTGCCTATTCGGTGAGCAGGGCTCTGAATTCATGGATCGCGCTTGGGCTCGTGATCGAGTCAATTATCGCTCCCGAGTCTAGTTCTGTCCGCCTGAATCTTGATTGAGGGACTCGGCGAAACGGAACCAGTGGAGGCGGGTAATCTGGCGTTGGAAATCCAGCTTGGGATCACCCGGGTGACTACTATTCTCTGGAGCGACAATCCCATTGAGTTCCGAGAGTTCCTGTCGAAGTATCTGGTAAGCGTTTGACAGAATCAGGAGTTGGTGGTGCTCCACCGCGTCGTTAGCAGGCGTAAGGCCTCGTGATTTTGATTCTCCTTTTGAAGGGCTGGAAAAATATATCGTGACGGGCAAGTCAGCGTTGGTCCTGCGTGAAGCCGAGCTCACACGTGCTTCGACCAGCAGGGTGTGGTCCGAGTCTTTGCGAAGAAAATCGGCAGCTTCTTTCATGGCCGCCTTTTGGTTTTCCGAAGCAGTTTTTCTGGTTGCCATTTGAAGAAGGATGGGAATATCGCCAGCAGGGTCGATATTCCAATGCGTCAAGGTTGGGCGAATCCGCATGATGGCGTCCTCGGCGGTCTTACGTTCTTGAGGTGAGGGGCGGCAGGAGTCGAGGACTCGCTCCCAAGCAAGAAGAGAACGGTCCCAGTGGCCTTGAGTCTCCAACTCGGTGGCAAGACTTACCATGTGGCCGGCACCCTTGGAGGCATACTCGGAATATTCCGCGAGTCCGGGAGCGCTTTCGATATCTCCGAGGTCGAGGTCGCTTTTAGGGGGAGGGGGCGGCGGTTCCGGGTTTGGCATTTCCGCCTCTGGAGCTGGTCCAGATGCTACCTTAGGCTTTACCGGGTCCGTCATGAACTCGGGAAGTGGTTTGACTGTCCCAGCAGGAGAGAGAAAGTCCATGCTCTTTGTCCGGAGCCACCAGCATAGGGCTGCCGACACGACAACTGATCCAATGACTACGGGAACAGGAATCCGCATGGTTACGGAGAGTCTCCATTCCTACGCAGGAATTCAAGCTCCGTGGGGAGCGCAAAGGCTGAATTGTGTCTGGCAGGCCTGCGGTGCGGCTTTGGAGAAGTGCTATCGCCTCTCTGCGCTCTTTACCTGAAGAGCGCGTTTGCCGACCCGGTCACGCAGGTAGTGAAGCTTTGCCCGGCGTACTTTGCCGCGGGTTGTGACCTCCACCTTAGAGACCCGGGGGGAATGCAGCTGGAACACCCGCTCCACGCCTTCTCCGTAGGAAATCTTTCTCACGGTAAAGGCGGAATTGACCGAACTCCCACGCCTGGCAATGACTACGCCTGCAAAAATCTGGACCCTTTCCTTGCCTCCTTCACGAACGAGAGTGTGGACCTTGACGGTGTCTCCGACATTGAAATCAGAGATTTCCTCCTTGAGTTGCTCCTGCTCGATTTTCCTGATGATGTCCATGGATTGTATTGGGGAGGGAGGATGAGTTTGTAGAGCACCGGTTCAAAGAGTGCTCCGGGGGGCGGGAGGGCTACACGATGCCCCTGGCAGATGCAATCGTTTTTTGCATCTCTGATCCTAGTTTTACTGGGGATAGAGGATTCTACCGCAATTCTCGCAATTCACCAATTCCTTGCCGGCTTGCACGCGGACCATGGTTGCCGGAGTGGCCTTGACGTGACAGCCGAGACATTGCCGCTCGCGTGTTATCTCTACCACCACTGGCGATCCTAGCTTATCCAAGAGGCGTTCGTAGATAGAGATCGTGTCCTCTTCAATGCCAACGAGTAGCTGTTTCCGCTCTCCTTCGAGAGATTCTGCCTCCCGGGAGAACTGATCCGCCCGTTTTTGGAGCATCTCGACCTCTTCATCTACCCCCCCCTTTGTCCTCGCGTAAGCTATTTCCGCCTCCGCCAATAACGTTTTCAGCTCGTCGCTCTTTTCCATGAGCTCCAGCTCCCGGGTCTCGAGTCCGTCGATGTCTTGGGAGTAATGGGTGACTTTGACCCCCAGAGCCTGATATTCCTCGTTCTTTTTGGTCTCGAACTGCTGCGTTTTAAGCCGAGAGATGGATTCTTTTCGGGTTCCGATGTCAAGTTCGACACCCTTGATAGCGACCTCGTTCTCCTGAAGAGAGGCCTTCGCGTCGTCCACAGCGGCCTGATGCGCCGCCAGCCGCTTTCTGGCCAGTTCCTGCTCCATAGGGATGCGCTTCAGTTCCTTACGGAGTTCTTGGAGGCGGAGGTCCCGTTCCTGCAGACTCAGTAGTGCGGTGATGTCTGGCGGCATTGACCTTTCCTATCCTACCAGCTCAGAGGGTCAAGGTCCCGTCTTCAGTGCACCGCGTATAGGGGGCGCCCTGAGTAGAAAGTTCGCCCGGAATATGTTGAAACTGGCTCACTTAGGGGCAATCCTTATCACGTCGCCCGGTAGATACCCGTCTGATGAGTCTCCGCATCCAATGCCCCGCCTGTCAGCGCCAATTCACAGTCGATGAGGAGCTGAAAGGGAGAACCGTGGAATGCGGTTCGTGTGAAAAACAATTTATCGTCGATAAGGATTCAATAATAAGAGAGCGCGATCGCTATTTTCCGGGTGATATTAAGAAGCCAGGGTTGAAGCATTACGGAGTAGCTCCCAGTCAGTCTGAATCCAAGCCTCGGGTTGAATTTGCCACTGCCCTGTACAGTGAAGCGGTAAGCGCTGCGGATGTGATTCCGCCGGCTCCCGGGCGGACTATCGCCGGGATAGCAGGTATGGTCATTCTCTTGATCTACCTCATCGCTTTAGTCTTTGGTTGGATGGGACAGGGTTTCTTCGGTGAGATGGAAACCGCGAAGCGAATCTTACTGAGTGGATTTGTTATAGTAGTGGGGCTTTTGCTCATGTTTACCGGAAGTCTCCGTCGTCAGAAGCAAGCGATTCTGGGAGGGGTTGGAGTTGCCGTAGTGGTATTGGCGCTGAGTGTTTTCATGCCTTCCGGGGATCCGTTGACCCGGGGGCCTGCTGCTCCTAAGCAAACTCCTGCTGAAAGGGCGTTTCCCGATTCTGAGCCGGTCAGGATGTCAGAAGAGAAAGCCCGTTTAGAGATGACCTATGATCCGATTCAGAGAGCGATTGATACATTCGGCCAAGAATCTGTTTGGGCACTCTGGGCTCCTAAAATGGGGCAGCATTTCCGATACCAGATTCAAAGATACCTTCAGCGCAAGACTGGGTCTGCTGCTCGGCCGGCATTTTACCCCCGGGGAGAGGGAGGGCTTTTGGTTATTGAAGGGGTTGTCATCAAAATGCCGGAGTTAGTTGGTCTCGTGGAGCGTTTTGCAAGCGTGGAAGACGTCTATGAGGATCTCCGGGTATTGCGGGTTGAAGTGAAGGGGGAGAATCTTCTGGAGCCCAGCTCGGAGCTTGAAGTCAGATTAAACGATACGACCAGTGAGTCCTTTATTGTACTGAACCGGAAGGAGCTGGAGCATATTGATGTCGACAGAGTGAAGGATGCTGCTCAACGGCTTTCAACGGTGGAGCCGACCCGGTTCCGGACTGAAATTTCGGCGCGGCTTGTGGAATTACTGGATGAGGAAGTCGATACGGATTTCCGTTCGACTATCTGCAAGGCTATCATGGTCTGGTCCTCTCCGGGCGACGGTGCAGAGCGCGCGGTGGTTCGTCTTGTCTCGGATCTTATTTCCAGCCAGCAAAGCGTTCCAAAGACTACGATTCAATTTCTTGCCGAGCGACGTTCCGCAGGATTGATACCCCTTTTGAAAGAGCTTTGGGAGAAAGCCCCGCTGAGCTGGGAGGGAGAGGTTATTGCCATGGGTAGTGTGATGGAGGAAGTCATCGCCCCGTCCATCGATTCTGGTGATGATTTAGCGGCCCAGAGGTCTGCCTTGCTCATTCTCCGGAGAGTGGGGACGGAGCTAAGTCTACCCAAGCTTCGAAGCGCGCTTGAAAAATCTGAGAGGGGATCTGATGTGGTTCTCCTAATTGAGCGAGCGATAGAGGGCATCGAGAGCAAGGTGCAGAACACGGGAGAAGCTCCAGAGCCTGAGGTTGAGCCTCTCGCCGCACCGGAGGTGGCCCCTGCGCCTGAGGTTGAGCCTCTCGAAATCATCGAGGAAGAAATGCCAGATGAGCCGGAGTCCGTCCCGCCGGACAATTGACCACGAGTATGCCGCTTTGGCGGGCAACTGTATGCGCTGGGGATTTACAGCGGTCTTCGGGCAGGGTCTTGGCTTCTAACTCCCTAACGATTTGTTGTTTAAATAGTTTGGACCCCGTAGTTTCTCAGGGCTTTAGGAGCGGAGGGCGGCTTTTTTAGTTATTTTTGCCAGTGCCGCAGCCGGTTGAAGCACACGACGTTCTTGTCCTAGGGCCCCCAATCATGCTCCTATCCACCCATGAGACGACGCTCCTTTCTGCGCACCGCCACCGCTACCGCTCTTTTCGCCGGCCCCACCCGGAGTCTCCTCGCTCTTGAGGAGAACGACAAGTTTCGCCGGCAGATAGGAATTCAACTTTACACCCTTCGTAATCAGATCAGGAAGGACCCCCTTGGCACCATCAAGGCGGTTAAGGAGGCCGGCTACGCCCAGGGGGAGATGTATGGTTTTCCTAATTGCGACCCGATGATCAAAGCAGCCAAGGCGGTGGGACTCCAATTGCACTCCTCACACTTCGAGTGGGAGTCAGTTGTTAACCCAGCCGACAAAGAGTTTACCGACTTTCGCAAGACTCTTGAGAAAGCCGCCAAAGTAGGTCTTAGCCATCTTGTGATCCCTTACCTCCATGGAAAGGATCGCGAAACCCTAGACAGCTACAAGCGGACTGCAGAAAACTGCAACAAGGCGGCATCACTGGCGAAGAAGCAGGGCGTCCAACTGGCCTATCACAACCATGCCTTTGAGTTTGAGCCGAAGAAAGATGGCGTTTCGGGATTCGATGTCTTCGTCAAAGAATTCAGCTCTGAGATGCAGTTCGAGCTAGATGTTTTCTGGGTCAAAGTAGGCAATATCGAACCAGTCCAACTTATCAATAAGCTTAAAGGACGTATCTCCCAGCTTCATCTCAAGGATCTGAAAAAGGGAACTCAGGTCCCCAGCTTTGGAGGGCTGCCAAAGGAGGCGTTCAAGGAGCTGGGCAAAGGTATGATCGATATGGAGCCTATCATTGTTGCTGCCCATGAAGCCGGGGTAACACACTGCCACGTCGAGCAGGATCATAGCCCCGCACCCCTCAAGAGTATTGTGGAGAGTATGGCCTACTTGAAGAGCTTATAGTTTTTTTCGCAGAGAACCACAACGTGCCGGTATTTTGGGCAGGAACCCGAGAGGATTCGAAGAGGGTGTTGGGGTGAGTGGTGCCTTTGAGGGTTTCGGAATGGTAGTTCTTTTAAGTAGCTATCCTGCGGCCAAGCTGGGCTTATGGCTCACATGACAGATGGATGGGTGTCCGATGGTATTACCGATGCAGATTTCGGGACAGGCAGAATGTGAGAGGCCTTAATGATCGAGGGCCTGGTCAGGGAGGTCTCAATTGAGCGCCAGATACACGTGGGCCATGGTGGCACTGGGAACGTGGTAGCGCTGTCCACCATCTAAAGATCCTGCCGTCCGGTGCGTGGGGCCTAATTCCTCTCTGCCAATTCACTATGATTGTATTTTGACTCAGGTTTTGTAGTTTGTTCCTCCCATGCCGCCGTGGCGGAATTGGTAGACGCTGCGGACTTAAAATCCGCTTCCGGTAACGGAGTGAGGGTTCGAGTCCCTCCGGCGGCAGGGCATGGGCGTTGAGCAATGCTGAATCTGTTTCTGGATTGTATTGTCCTACTAAAGCAGGGAAGAGCGCTTTCTTCCGAATTGAAAAAGAAAGGTTCCCGTGAAAGGTAAAGGTCGCATGAGTCCGGAACAGGTATCTTCACCAGATATGGAAGACTTTCCTGTCGGGACGGAGCGAGGCTCTGGAGCGCATGAGGCAAGCTGTCCTTTCGGGGCGAGCAGGGGTGTGCTTGACCACACCCGTCGCTGGGATGCGCTCTCTGACAGTGCGTCTCTCTGTGAGAATGATGGTCCTGATCGGACTATCGAGGAAGCTGCCCGAGAGGCCTGGAGAGAATCAGTGCGCTGTATAGGGCGCCTGCGCTGGCAATCCCTCCAAGTTGTAGACGCCCGGTCGATAACGGATCCCGACTCGGTATTCGAGGCCTGCGTGAAGCATCTTGAAACTGCGACCAATGGAGGTCGGATCGTGCCAACTCAGACCGTCTTTGGTCGCTGGGAGGACCCCGAGAAGGAAATTCGAATATGGAATCACCAGCTCGTTCGCTATGCGGGCTACCGTCAGCCTGACGGTGGTTTTCTTGGGGATCCCATGAACGTAGAGTTTACAGAGATTGTTCGTAAGCTTGGGTGGAGACCTCCTTCCGTTCCTGGTGCATTCGATCTGCTTCCACTCGTCATTCAATGTGGGAACCAATTGCAGGTTCGGGAGCTGCCAACTGGAGTAGTGTTGGAGGTGAAGTTAGAGCATCCTGATCATGAGTGGTTCCAGGCGCTTGGGCTGAAGTGGTACGCTCTTCCTACTCTGTCGGATATGTTGCTGGCTACGGGAAAAGAACTCTATCCCTGTGCTCCATTCAATGGGTGGTATATGGGGACAGAGATCGGCTCGCGGAATCTCGGGGATGAGGGTCGCTACAATCTGTTGCCAGTAATTGCTGAGCGACTTGGACTCGATTGCAAACGATCTTTGTTGTGGAAAGACCGGTCTCTTGTGGTGCTCAATGAAGCGGTGCTTCACTCGTTTGAGCGGGAGGGGGTCAGAATGGTTGACCATCATAGTGCATCCCGCGAGTTCCTCAAGTTCTGCAGCCGTGAGGAGCAAGCCGGGCGGGAGGTGCAAGCAGAATGGTCGTGGATCGTCCCGCCTGTCGCGGGATCTGCGACCGGGGTGTTTCATCGGACATATCAGTTGCGACCCAGATTACCCAATTTCCTCCTTCAGCAGGAGCCGTGGAGAACGCAGAGGGGAAGAGAACTACTGGGCCGTTTCAGTTAGTCCGCCGGAGTGGGAACGTCATCGATTCCAGCTCGGGGGCGGGCCGCTCCGGAGGATCTGTCCTGTCTATCTAAATTCAGGGGAATAGGTAGCTTTGTCGGAGGGACGGTCCGCTACAGCTCAAATTCCATACTTCCTCCACACACTATCACTGGTGTTGCCATGTGCCCTTGAATCGGGAGAATGTCATACGTGCATCATCGAGCTGTGATTCCTGAAATCCTCGACTCGCTGCCTCCTGATGATCGGCAGGCGCAGCGCAGTCGGCGGGAATTGAGGTTCATCAACACAGTCATGGGGAATAGTCGCTGGATTCTTTCCTGCCTTTCGGGAGCGGCGTATGGTGCGGAAGTTCATGAGCTTGGAGCGGGAGATGGAAGCCTTCTGAGAAAGATCGCAGCGCGGGGCTTTCGCCTCTGTGGCTATGACTTGTCACCGCGGCCTGCTGATTTGTGTGAATCACTACTCTGGCAGCAGGGAGACTTCCTTGAGAATAAGGAGTCTTTCGAGGGTATTGTAGTGGGATCATTGATTCTGCACCACCTGGAAGCGGAGGAACTACAGCGATTAGGGAAACGGTTGCGGGGCGCGGATCAACTTTTGTTTGTTGAGCCTCTTCGCTCTCACTTGGCCCTTATACAAGGGTGTGCATTAAAGCTATTTCTTGGTCCGGTGACACGTCATGATATGATGGTGAGTATTCGTGCGGGATTCCGGCCTGGTGAGTTACCCTTGATGCTGGGCCTCGACCATGAGTGGAAAGTAGAGGAGGCCATGACGTTACGAGGAGGCTACCGGTTGAGGGCAATACGCGTATGAGGCAGATTACGATTGCAGGTGGTGGGTTGGCTGGGCTCTCTCTTGGAGTAGCGCTTCGTCGTGCGGATGTGCCTGTCGTTCTGCACGAGGCCGGTCGGTATCCTCGTCACAGGGTCTGCGGGGAGTTTATCAATGGGGTGGGAGAGGAGACGCTCTCGAATCTGGGGATCGCGAATTTGTTTTCGAAGGCAATCCTCAGTCAGGAGACGCATTGGTTTATCGGGAACCGCCATATGTTTGCCGGAAGGCTGGAAAGGCCTGCGATTGGAGTCTCGAGAAACTGGCTGGATTTGAAGCTGGCAGGAATGTTTGAGGATCTGGGAGGATCTCTCCATACGGGGTCTCGGCAAAAGGACCTGAGGCAAGAGGGTGTTGTCTGGGCGGCGGGTCGGAGAGGAAAGCGAAAGAGCAAATGGTTGGGGCTGAAGGTTCATGTGGAAAATCTGCAGGATCTCCAAGGTCTCGAAATGCATCTGGGGCGAAGCGGGTATGTTGGGCTTGCTCCTGTTGAGGAGGGAAGAGTCAACGTGTGCGGTCTATTTCGTCTGCAGCATTATGGGGGGCGGGGTTCTGAGATGTTATGGAACTGTCTCACGGGTAATGGATTGAAGAGTCTTTCAGACCGATTGCAGGAGGCCGGTCCCGACCACAGTTCTTTCACGGCAGTCAGCGCTCTGGGGTTTGGGGGGCAGCCGGGAAATGATGGGCTGTTGGCTCTTGGAGATGCAGAGAGTATGATCCCTCCTTTTACTGGGAATGGGATGTCGATGGCATTTGAAGCTGCCGAGACCGCATTGGAGCCACTCTGTCAATATTCAGAGGGAATAGCATCCTGGGAAAAGGTGGTGCGGGATGTTCGTAGAGGCCTCAAGGCGCGGTTTCGGCGTCGCCTTCAGATGGCGCGTATTCTGCATCCGTTCTTGCTGACCCCTGCCGGGAGAGCTTTCCTGTCAGGAGCGACGCGTTCTGGGCTTCTACCCTTCAAGGCTCTTTCCCGCACTTTGCGTTAATACCCATATCCATGTTTCTTGAATCTCTCACCACGGCTTTTCCTTCTTTCTCATACAGTCAGAAGGATTGCCTGGAAATCACTTCGGAGTCTCCAGCGGTAAAGCGCCTCAGGACTCGCTCCCAGAGTTTGCTGGGTAAGGTTCTCTCGGGTGATTCAGGCATCGAAAAAAGACACTTTGCGACTGAGGATCCTACCAAGCTTTTTGATTGTGATGCTGGCGAGCTAAACGCGAATTTTGAAAGGGAGGCTCCGCGTCTCGCGCAGGACGCTCTTGTTCAGGCTGTGCAGGAGGCCTGTCTCGAGACGAGCGACATCGACGCTCTGATCGTATGCACCTGCACAGGCTACATTTGCCCGGGGGTCTCCAGTCATGTCGCGGAGCGGTCCGGGATGCGCAATAATGTCTACCTCAGTGATATTGTCGGGCTGGGTTGTGGGGCGGCGGTGCCGGCTCTGCGGGCCGCCGAGGGATTTCTGAAGGCGAACCCCGGAAGTCGAGTGGCCACCGTCGCGGTCGAAATATGCTCGGCAGCATTCTATCTTGATGATGATCCGGGAGTTTTGATCAGCCTTTGTCTTTTTGGTGATGGTGCTGCTGCGGCTATCTGGTCTGACGTTCCGGGTGAGGATAAATATGAAGCAGGCGCTTTTGAGACGCTGCATTGGCCCCAAGAGAGGGAAAAGATTCGGTTTGTGAACGCCGATGGTAAATTGAGAAATAAACTTCATCGTAGTGTGCCCGAGCTGGCGGGAACGGCGGTGAGTGAGCTGTATAACCTAAGACAGGGAGATCCGGACCGTATCCTCGCGCATACTGGAGGCCGGGATGTTCTAGACCAGCTTGAGAACCGGCTGGAGTGCGGAAACCTTTCCGAAAGCAGAGAAGTTCTCAGAAGCTATGGAAACTGTAGTAGCCCCTGTGTTCTCATGGCCCTGCATGAAAGACTGAAGCAGCAAACTCCGGACCGCCGCCTCTGGTTAACGAGTTTTGGAGCAGGTTTCTCTGCGCACTCGTTTGAGATGTGGCGGTAGCGCTGCCAAGCTTATAGTGTCTGGATGATGAAGGGTTTGGATAACTTTACAGGGAGCCGGCAGCCGTTTACTACTGGGGATGTCCGTGAATGCTGCTGATTGCCAGTGTGCCTGAAGGTCTGGAGATTAAGTCGATGAAATCCCTCGTAATGGTTATGCTGATTCCGTGCTCAGTATTCTTGGGAAATTTGCGTGGTGAGAGTTTAAAGCCCGGTACGAATCGGGTGGAGTTAGTGCACGATGAGCCGCGAGAGATGCTCGTCCGCCTGCCAACGGACTACGATCCGGAGAAACGGTATCCGGTAGCGTTTGGTTTCCATGGAGCTGGGGGGCCAATGGAGGGATACCATCGGTCGCTTGAGCCTTTGGTAAGAGATCATGGCTATATCAGCGTCAGCCCGCAGGGGCTCAGCAACGGGCCGCGCAATCGGAGGGGCGTCACGGCGTGGAATGGATTCGAGAATCACCGCTTGAGCCAGGCAGATGACATTGGCTTTGTGAGAAAGGCTATCGACTACCTGGATAAGCACGCTTCCATTGATCGTCGGCGGCTCTATGCGACCGGTGGGTCCAGTGGGGCTATTTTCTGCTTCCGGTTGGCCATGGAGACAGATCTTTTCGCTGCGATTGCCCCAATGCGTGGTGCGATGATCAAACGGCCCCCAATCCCGAGTAAACGTCCGAGGGTTTCGATTTTGATGGTGTGTGGAACGAAAGATGGACTCTTCACCGGGGAATCCAAGGTCCCCGGCGAAGTGTTTTATCCAGCCCATGAGACAATGAGGCTATGGTCGCAGAACCACGGGTCCAAGGCAGCACCTGTGATAATTAAGCAGACAGAGGAGATCAGTGTAACTCGTTACTCCCCCGAGAAATCCGGCTACGAACTATTGCTCTACGGTGTGAAGGGAGCTGGACACGGGCTCGGGAGAGAGAGGATGTCACGCGCAATAGATTACATGGCCCGGTTTTTCTCCAAGCATACAAGGCCGCCGTCACCATCTCAGTAAATATTGGCCTCAGTGAGGTTAGCGCATTCTTGAATACTACTTGCTCGCTCATGTATTTTGCAGACCTTCGGAGAAGAGTCATGAAAGTTCTGGCAGCACTCATGATTGTTATCTGCTGCGCGCACGCGGCGGCTCGGGAGCTCAAGATTCCCGAGGTGGGGGATCTTCCGCGGATTGACCGTAATTCGCCGAGGCCAACAAGGGAGGCGCTGCGGACTTCAGCATATATCCTGAAGTTCAAGGAGCACGCGCCTATTGGGAACGGGTATGTCATTTTGACCGACCACTCTGAGGAAGATTTTCTGAAGCCCTTGGAGAAGCTCGCCAAGTATCGTGAGGCCACCCTTATCAAGGCGGGAAATCTGGCGGAATTGCATCAACCACACGTCCTTCACAACTTGCGCAACAGGCTAGTGAAGCTGAAGCCCAAGTATGTGGCGCTGGCACCGCGGCAGGAGTCTTACCGTGAGAACATGCTTCTTGGGGCATGGGAGTTGCTTACCACTCTCGATGACGATCCATATCTTGATGTCTTCCCGGGGATTCTTGTGGCGCCGTCGTCCGGGAGTTTCAAAGCCCTGATTGATCGAACGATACGTTTTCGCGCAATTACCGCAGTGGACCTTCGACCGTTTGCTATCAGTCAGGTCGCTTCCAACGAGGAAACTCGATCTCTGCAGAAGGCGGGAGTCCTGCGCAAGGTGTTTGCGAGTCATGGAATCAAGACCCCTACGCTCGCAGTCTATACGCCGAAGGCTACGGGGGCTCCAGAACTCAAGGGTGAGAAGAGTTGGAAGATTCGGCTCACTCGTAAGGGCGGTTTTGTGAAGGAATTTCCTCCGGGGCTGTCAGGGGTTCTGCGTGAGTCCAGAGTAGTCATCATGCATGGGCATGGAATTCCCGGGATGTCATGTTCAGTGGATATCGATGGGATTCCAGTTGGCTCACGCAACGAGGTGATCCTCTCGGGGTCATGTTTCTCAGCCGTTCCCACCAAATCGGACTTTCCCCGAATGACTTCTGCTCCCGGCGGCTATAAGATGAGCCAGCGTCCGTCCTTTGCGACTCGGTATATTGAGCAGGGAGCCACTGTGTTCTTTGGGCACATGCGGCTCAGTTCCGGCTTTCCCCATCTCTATCCCGTCTTGGAAAAATGGATGAGCGGAGGAACCGTGGGAGAGGCCTATCAGCAATTGATCAATGGAATTATCGACATGCGCGGATTTCAATCGGGTCGCTATGTGGTTCAGCAGCCGGCCGACCAGCGCAGATTGCCACAGAACGCGCTTCTCTATGTCGTCTTCGGAGACCCGGCCCTCGCGCCGTTTGAGGCCTTGAGCAAGGCCGTGAGGGAATAAGATGCCGCTTTAAGATCAGGGCTGAAAGTCCGAGGGCTTAGGAAGGGGGCTGTCGCTGTCATTCCCTCCGCTGTTTCCTGAGGGAGCGCCGATCGGAACCGGGCGGATGCGCTCGGAGGTAATTCGAACAACAACGTTGAAGCCGGCCCCCTCCTGACCGGTTCCAAGGATTACACTGTGTCCTTCCTCGGTATACCAGAGATGAGATCCCAGAATAGCTCCGTCCTGGAGTTCGCTGGCGCTGGGGAACTCCGCAGCCTGTACCGGTCGGCCATGGAGTTTATTCAGAAGATCAATCAGTTCGGACCAGTTCCCCCGCAGGGATGTGACATACTGCCCTTTGCTGACAGGCTGGGTCTGAAGAGTGACTTCGCGAAGCCCTCCGCTTTTATGCCAGTCAAAGAAGAGAAAGCAGTGGAGTCCCCCTATAGTAGCCTTCGTTTTATAGATCCCGTTGAGGCCAGTTCGGCCGAGGAAAATTCCATCGCCGGCAGAGGTGACCAGAGCACTGGCCTTTAATTTTTTTTCAACCGTATTACGACTGTCCCCGAACTCCAGCTGATCGAAGGCCGCTCCTTTGGGAGGGGGTGCGTCTGCTGAGAGGTCTTTGGGAGCGACATTGCTTCTTACCCAAGCCTGATCCTGATCGTGTAGCTTCCGGATACTCAATGTGATGATTCGGCCATCACGTCGCTTCAGCGTGACGCGGGCGCCATCGCTGGAAAGATACTCGGCTTGAAAGCTACGATCCCCTTCAAGATTACGCCACATTCTCATGGCGGCAGGTGCCATCATGCTCGAGGTGAAAACAAGGCTGATGATGATAAGGGGACGCATGAGTGGTTCAGTGATTTTCTTAAAGGCTTCGGGAGAGAGGAGCTGGTGGTGGGGAGGTTGTAATTTGAGTGTCTGGTGTGAGTAGCTCTTACAATAAAAGACCCGGCTAAAGCCGGGTCTTCACGATTAGAACTTGGCCAATTGAGTCCGGCTACCTGCTCTGGCGACGGCTGTGTCCAAAGTATGACTCGTATCCAAGCTCTGGAGGAAACTCAGTCAGCCCGTCACTGGGATTCATTTCGACGCGCCAGTCAGTACCGCACTTCTTGTAGGGAGGCTTGAACGTTCCATTGTGGGTTGGGCTGTGGAAAGTAATCAACTCGTAGAATCCGTAGCCCATCCGCTGCAGGGCTCTCTGGCTACCGTCCACAATGCCGTAAGAACCACCAACCTTGCGTCCGCCTGAACTGCCACGACGGAAAAACTGCTCGGGGATTTCGGTGATCCCGTAAATGATATTGGCGAGAGCTCGGCCCAACTTACGAGAGGAGTTGTACTGGGCTCCTGGAGGTGCCTGGATGTCGGCGTAGGCACTGCCTGCCAAGGCGAGGACGGAAACGATCAGGATCAGCTTTCTCATTACGCTGCGCAGTGTGACCGAGAAAGGCCGGCGCTGGCAAGCGGTTATTAGTCTATTATGACCGCGGTGTATTTCACCCATTCTCTGCGTCAGGTGAGTCCCCGGAGGCCAGCATTGTGAGATCGTAACATTCTAAACATGAACATTTTGTAATGTTTACTAGGGTTCCTCAAGTTGCTCTTTGCGAGGTTCCCAAGGGAGTTTAGCACGGTCAGCATTTTCTGGGTAGAGGAGGCGGAGAAAGGCCTTCAAGTCTGGTTTCAAAGGGCGAAGGACATTCCGAAGCTCGCTTGCTTTTTCGATATGGCCCTCCTCCAAAAGGGAGCTGGCCCTCGTCTCTAGTTGGGCTCGGTAGTCTTCCTGCAGGGCCTTGATCTTGCTATCGTATTTTTTCTCAAGTGCTTCGAGCGCGGCGACAGCCTGCTTCTGGGTAGTTTGCAAAGCTACTCTGTCGACGGCTATGGAGGGCAGGAGTTCACCGTTAGCGGTAGCCTCCTTCAGCGAGACTTCAAGAACGTCAAGTTTTTCGAGGCTTCCACGAAGTTCTGCCTGATCCTGCCCAGGTCGTCGAATCATGCTCCTGAACGCCGACTTGGCTTCCCGGATATGTTTTGTCAGTTCGCGCTCATACTGCCCAACAAGTTTTCTTTTGCTCCCAGCAAAGGAACTTAAATCTGATCCAACTAGCTGCTGAGTGTTTCTGTTTATAGCCGCGAGCCAGGTTTTGGAATTAAACGTCCTGACGTTTTGCACGGGAGTGCTCCTGCCAGGAGTGGTCCATTCGAGGAGGATGCCCGGTGCCTTTCGGCGGCTCCCCTCGACCATGGTCCATCTTCCCTCTCCAGGTTCGCCTCCTCCCTGCAGGAGAATACGGTCAAAGAGAGGGTGAGGATTGCCTCCCTGCACGAGCCCTGCGCCATGCCACGCTTCACCACTGGTCCATCTCCAAGGCTGCTCGGGGCCACTCCTAAATCCCCCTATCCAAAGACCTTCACCCGTTCCAAGGTAATCCCAGAAGTTTGAACAGATCCATTCGTGTTCTTGGCTATTGGAGGGAACTGCGAGGTAAGCCCCATGGGTGGCGGCAAAATCGAGAGCCTCTCCCCAGCTGATCATTGAAGTCCGGACAGCATAGAAGTGCGAGCCTTCGAATGAGCGAGTGCCGATCGGAAGGCCTTCTCCTCGTAAGAGGCTTGACCGGTCTCCGGACAAAGCGAGGGTCTTGACTCTCTGAAGTTGTGCCTGCTCCGTGCCGGGATTATCGCCATCGTCTCTCCATTCCAGGAGGACGTCGCACTTTCGTTCGGGGTTTGCAGGCATGAGGATCCCTTTTTCGTTCAGAGCGAGGTGCCAGTCTTCCGCTTTTCCCACAGAGCGCCCGGCTGGCAGACCAGTCCCATCGAGCCAGTACCATTGATCATTCGCTCCCTTGCCTGCCCCAAGCCATGCCGGGTAGCGCATGTCGAATCGGTCTTTGGCCCATTCGCGGTCTTTCCGGTCCTTGAGGATTGCGAGATGTGCTCCGTGGGTCTCAGCAAAGGCCTTGGCCTCCTTCCACGTCATGGTCCGCTCCCAGAGGGCGTAGGAGCTATCGTTCCGCCGGACAGCTTCCGGAGGCAGTTCGCTCCGGTCTCCCGAGGCGAGGGCTGTTTTCAATCTGGTCAGAGAGTCCTTAAGTCGTTCGCGAGGCGCTGGTTTTGACCGTAGCGCGGGGTTGCGATCCGGAACGGATTTACGGGGTGCTGGGGTTTTAGCAAAGGGATCCGGGCGTTCAGTAAGTTCCCGGGTTTGATTTGAGGCTTGAGCTTGGCGGGAGGGCAAGTCCTTGTCCTCGCCCGCGAACTTGGAGGCCAAAGTAGCAACTAGCGCGAGCAGGACGAGTGCGAGAGCAGTTTTGGTGACAATTCCCCAGGGAATTAATGGGTTGGATTTCTCCCGGTGTTGAGCCGGGGTTGCAGCGATCTCATGGGACTTTCGGATAGGGGTAATAGGCGCCTCGGGGCCCTTGATGGCAGGGCGGGTTTGTGCAGTCTGTCGGAGGTCGTTAGCGAGTTTCTCTGCCGAGGAGATGCGATCATTGGGGGCGACAGAGGTTGCTCTCTTTATGATGGTATCCAGAACGAGGGGTGTCTTTGAGATGCTTGAGGGTGCAGGGGGGCTCTCTCCCTCGGGGGTTGTCCCGGTGATCAGTCGATAAAGAATGCGGGCGAGGGAGTAGACATCGCTTCTGGGAGTGCAGGGGCCTCCAGCAAGAACCTCGGGAGCTATGTAGTCTGTGGATACGTGATCTATGTCGGCGAGGGGGCCTTTGAGAGGTTCGATCGTGATAGTAAGATCGAGATCCTGGGTAATGGTGACGTTGGCAGGAGAGAGATCGCCGTAAGCGAGGCCTTCATCGTGTGCCCGGGCCGCTTTTTCACAAAGTGCACCGACAAGAGAGGCCGCCTGTTCGTAGTCAACGGGACCATGCCTCATCGCCCGATCAAGTGTGGAGGTCTTGGTCGCTGCCGGGTCTGGATGAGAGGAGTCGGGTTGCATACGAAATCACGGCTTCACGGCTTCACGGCTTCACGGCTTCACGGCTTCACGGATGAAGCGGTATGTTGCGCCTCCTACCTAGCAGGCGTCTCCTCGTTGGCAGGCGTCTCCTCGTTGGCAGGCGTCTCTTCATCCGGGGAAAGCATTCTCTGAACTTCTTCTTGGATGGGCGCAATTTCACGAAGAGGAATCAGGGGGTCTTTTACGATAAAGACTTCTCCTGAGTGACGATGCTCATAGATGCGAATAAGGCCGGTTCTGGTTTTCTGTGAGTCAGTCTCTACGAGGATCTTTTTTCGCTCGAGCATGATGGCGAGGATGTAGCGGGTGTTTTCGGTGTGAGCCTCGTCCTGCTCGATCATCATTTTCAGGAGAGATTCGGGGTCATCCTTGTCTACGATCGTGACTTTGGCTTCGACCTCAGGTGGTCGGTAGACGGTGCGCCAGAAGGAGAAAGGGAGGGGAGCCTCGTTCTCACGGGACTCCCACGCTTCCTGCGAAAAATCAGATCTCAGATAACCATCAAGCTCCGGGTCTGGGAAAATGGCTGTAAAAAAAACCTCTCCTTCGGTGAAGGGTTTTTCTGAAATCGAACATTGATGTGCACGAGATTTAATGTGCCAGGAATCAGCTTTAGACATGGTGAAGTGGAGCGGGAGGCCCGAGCGTCATAGCGCATGGGTATTGGTGAGTTGAGGAGAAAATATGATGAGGTGCAAAGGGAAAGTAGACTGGAGTTCAGCTTCCAGTTCCAAAGGGAGTGCGACTCAGGATGGCCTGGTAGATCGGTCGCCCCTGCAGTCGTCGCCATAGGAGAACGAGGGCGATGATTGTGAAAATCAGGTTTGTTCCCCAGGCTGCCAGCAACGGTGTGATCTGTCCCGCGTCTCCTAGAGTTAGGAACGCTTCGGAGCAAAGAAGCATCGCGCCAATGAGAAAGGCTGCGATGGCTACTCCGCCTGCGGTGCCCCGGCGCGTGAAGGCGATGCCAAGGGGGGCAGACAGCAGAACGACAACAAGACAAATCCAAGGCTGAGCCCAGCGATAGTGCCATTGTGTCAGATAAGCTCGCCGGGGTGCCCACACGTCACCCTCGTGCTGTAGTAGCCAGCTTTTGAGTTCAGGAATTCCCAGATAATTTTTTTCTAGCCCCGGGGTGACGATCTGCCAGGGGGTTTCGGGGTAGTCTTCAACAAGGTAGGGGCTGGGAAGGTTGGTTTCGAACTTTTCAGAAAGGGATCCATCATTGAGTCGAGACCTCAAATCGAGACGTACAGCGTCCTTGAATGCCCATGTTCCGGAGCGGGCTGACCATGTTGCTGATTTAGCGTAGAGGACGGACGAGGGGCCATCCTCGTCCTTACTGCGAATCACCACATCGAGGATTGGGTCATCAGGAGTATAATTGTAGGGAAAACTTCCGACCAGCCATGAGCGGTCCACGGTTCGTTCCGCATCGCGGTGGACGTAGAGGACGTTGCGAGCTTGGCTCTTAGACCCGGACTTTGCGAATTCAATGAGGGCCTCCTGATAACCCTCTCCCCATGGGGCCCAGTGATAGTTCAAGAGCAGGCATGCCAGGCTGAAAAACAGTCCTACTGCTCCGAGGGGCATGATGACGCGAGTCAAGCTCCGCCCGGTCTGGAGCATGGCAACGATCTCATGGTTACTGGAAAGTTTACCGAGTGCGTAGAGCAATCCAAGGAGGAGGCCAAATGGGATAAGGAGAACGAAGACGGGTGGCAGAATGACAAGGTAATATTGAAGCAGGAACGAGCCGAGATTCGTGCTCTTCTGAAAGTTGTCGATGTTATCGTTCAGATCGATCAGAACATAGATGATCAGCAGGGCGAGGGAGCAAATGCACACCGCCCCCAACATTTGGCGGGCCAGGTATCGATCTAGCGCGCTGGCCATCCCGTAGCAGAGCGCGGCGATTGCAGGAAGGAAGCAAAGCAGACCAAGGAGGAGCGGGCGAAGTTCGAGGGTAATTTGGTCGCTATCCGGAAAACCGAGGAGATGGATGCTCACGGCCGCGGCCTCCCGGGAAACCAGTCCAAAAGCTGCGAGGGCTCCGAGTAGCGTCAGAACGAGGCAGGGAGCAAATTTGGAAAGCGGAGAAGGGATCTCGATTGGTGATTGGTTGTTGGGAACAGTGAAGATAAAACTGCCCCGCCGTCGAGAAGAGAGATGAAGTGGAAACAAAAATGCTGGGAGGTCCAAGGACGCCGTGAGGCTTCAATCATGTCCCGATGATACTTCCTACTGGTATGGATAGCGGCCAATCATTGGCAGCTGAGATGAGAAGCGCTTTCTCAGAGAACGGCCTGCTCGCAGGATCTCCAGATTTTGAATACCGTCCGGAGCAGCAGGAAATGGCCGAGGCGGTAGGTCGGAGCCTTGAAAGAGAGAGTTCCTTGGTGGTTGAAGCTGGAACCGGGGTAGGGAAGTCGCTGGCCTATCTGCTGCCAGCGGTGCATTACGGCCTCGAATCGGGTAGAAAGGCGGTCTTTTCGACCCACACGATTAATTTGCAGGAGCAGCTTCTCAGGAAAGACCTACCACTGGTTCGCAAGTTGGCGGGAAGGCCTTTTCGGGCTGCTTTGCTGAAGGGCCGGGGAAACTATGTGTGTCCAGCCCGCCTTAAACAGGCCCGCATGAACTCCGGGGACCTGTTTTCCAGCAGTGAATCTGACGAACTGGAGGCAATCTGGAAATGGTTTGAGACGACTCAGGATGGAACATTGAGCGATATGGACTTTCAACCAACCCCGAAAGTCTGGCAGATGGTATGCAGTGAGGCAGAAATTTGCTCCACGCGGTCCTGCGGGGCGAGGGGGGATTGCTTTTTTCAAGAAGCAAGGAAGGAAGCTGCTGATGCTGAGGTAGTTGTGATTAACCACACTCTCTTTTTCTCGTTGTTAGACATCGAAAACCTGCATGAGCACGATGGTTACCTCTTCCCAGATGATTTTGTGGTCTTCGATGAGGCTCATACCTTGGAGTCTGTAGCGTCCAACCAGTTGGGATTGAGGCTGACTCAGGCTGGATTGCGCTTTGATCTTCAGCGATTGCATAACCCCCGCTCGAGGAAAGGCCTGCTCAGGAGCCTAGGTGCAGGCAAGGCCATGGCGGCAGTTGAGCGTGCCCTTGCGGAATCCGAGGAGTTTTTCGATTTACTGGGGGAGGTCAGCGAATTTGGCGATCATGGCCGGGAGTTCCGGGTTCGGGAGCCTGAGGTTGTGCCTAATACTCTCGCTGAGCCGTTAAGAGAGCTCTGCTCCGATCTGGGCTCACTTGCCGATACGATCGAAAACGAGACAACACGAGCTGAAGTTCAGGAGGGGACGCGACGCATCCGGGATGCTCACGCGACAATGAGGATGTTCTTGGACCAGGAGGATGAGGGGTGCGTTTACTGGGTAGAGGCCGGAGGTGCCGAACGCACTTCCTACGCGATGCGAGCTGCTCCTGTTGATGTCGCTGAACGCCTCGGGCCACTCCTTTTCGCGGAGGGTAAGACTGCAGTGCTAACCAGTGCGACTCTTGGTACTGGTGATCCCGATCTGAGCTATTTTCGGCAGCGTGTTGGGGGAGAGCAGGTTGAGGCCCTTCAGATCGGTAGCCCGTTCAATTACCGGGAGCAGATGAATATTCACGTGGTTAAGTCGATGCCCGATCCAACATCGGCAGAATATGGTGAAGCATTGGCGAAGTGGACCGAGCGATTCCTCCACCAGAGTGATGGCAGAGCGTTTGTGTTGTTCACCAGCTACCGGAGCCTTCAGTTGGTTGCCAAGGAGATCGAGGGTGTTTGTCGGCAGCAGGGTTGGCAGCTTCTGATCCAGGGAAAAAAGTATCCCCGTCATCGTCTTCTCCAAGAGTTTCGGGATGATGAGCGGAGTGTGCTTCTCGGAACCGATAGCTTTTGGACCGGAGTAGATGTTCCGGGTAATGCACTCTCCAATGTCATCGTGACTCGGCTGCCTTTCGCCGTCCCTGATCATCCGTTGACGGCTGCGCGACTCGAGCGCATTGAAGAGAAGGGTGGGAACCCCTTTATGAATTACAGCGTTCCCGAAGCAGTGATTAAACTGCGCCAAGGGGTGGGTCGTTTGATTCGGTCCTCCCGTGACCGCGGAATGGTTGTGATTCTTGACAACAGGGTTGTGACTCGGAGGTATGGGAAAACCTTCCTTGAAGCCTTGCCTGACGCCCCTATCGAGATTGTGGATCAACCCCTCGAAGAGTAATGATCTGAGCTAGCTGGTGCGGGAGAGTGGGCCTTGCTTTTGGGCTGAGCTTTGAATCAGGACGATTCCGAGTATGAGATCGCTTCTCGCAAGAGATTTGCCGGCCATTGACCGGGTGCAGTGGCTGCCTCCCCGAGATACCCATAGTTTAGAATCGATCCAAGATGAGTGGCCAAAAGCCGCGAGGCCGGTGCAAGAGGGCCCATTCCCATAATGGACAGCGGCAAAGGGGCATCTTCCAAGGCTTCTGCGATTCTTTGACAATCAGAGGGTGCTCCAAGTGTGAAGGCACATTTAGCTATATCGGCACCTGCACTTGCCATCTCCCCCACGATGTCCCTCAGCTGCTCGCGGGATGGGCACTGTGTGAAATCGTGCCAGCTGGCGATCCGAACCATCCCAATTTCAGCGGCCCTTTCCCAGATGTCTCCTAATTCTTCCAAGGACCGTAATTCGATGTCCAAAAGCCTTCCTGCTGGGAGAAATTCTGAGAGTATTTCGGCTCTTTGACGGATCGAAAGCTGGTTCATACCTCCCTCATCGGGGTGACGAGCTGTCAAAAGAAGGGGCAGAGAAAGCCTCTGTCTGCGGACGAAATGATGAACGCTGTCGCCATTACCCAAGCTATCAAGACGCAGCTCGATCAAATCACAGTCCTCCTCTGAATATAGTGTCTCCAGAGCCTTTTCACTGCCGGCGGACCCCACCACAAGAGGCTGTCGGCTTTGCAGTAAGGTGGCAAGGTTCTCCATAATCCGGTAATTTGCGCATCCCTTCTGATGCCAACCGCCTTCAGTTGCAAGGGCGGTTTGGGTAGTCTGGGGGCATAACCATGTAAATACGTCGGTCTATGGTGATCCTTACAGAGAATTCTGCTGGCCAAAAAGGTGAGGCGTTTTTAGGGTCGCCACCCGTCAATGCGCCCATCATGAAATCATCCCGATACCTGCTCCCATTTGTTCGTCTTTCACTCGCATTTTTTGCGGTGGTTGTCGCACCCGCGGCCATGGCACAAACAGTGAAGAAAATTGAAGCGTCCGACCCCACCTTCGAGGACCTCCAATCGCCGAGCGTCGGTGGGAACACCGGCAAGAAAAGCTGGAAGCCGAAGGACTGGTTGGAGGTTGAGGTAAAGGTCAAGTTGGAGCCAGGTCGCTCTGCCCCTCGCGATGGTCACGTCGATCGTCTCACTGTGCGCTGGTTTGTGGCCGTTGAAAACAAGATCGATAAGGCCGGGCAAAAATATTTTCTGATGGAGAAAGAGGTGACTCACGTCAATGTCCCGCTCGACGAGGATTTTTATCTGTCCTGTTACCTTTCTCCGGCCACGATCAAGCGTCTGACCGGAAGCGAACGTGCAGGTAAGAATTCAATCACCGCTGTGGGTGGAGAAATCACGGTTGCTGGCGCCTCAGCCCCAGCCCGGTTTACCTCGCAAGGAAGCGTCAGTAAGCCGTGGTGGCAATCTCCAACGATGCAGCGCACCAACAAGTATCCACTACTCGACAAAAGCGAAACTCCCTTCAAGTTTCTCTGGTGGGATCGTTACCTCGAGATTGAGTCGGAGCCGGGCTAGAGCCTCGAGCAGATTAGCCAAAGGCGAGCTGCATCCATCTCACACACATTCTAAACCCCACCAGCCCGCCGGGCTGCATTCCCAAAACCTTTTTTAATACACATCATGGCTGACGCAGAGAGCACAGTTGCCCTGAGCATAGGATCGCAACGTATTTCCATGGCGGTCTTTGACCCCTCCAAGTCCGGAGGGCTGATCTTAAAATCATACGGCTCGCAGACGATTCTTGCAGACCCTTCTCAGGATCTCACGCGCCTCCCGCAAATAACTCTTGCTGTCAAAGAGTTGGCGGCCGCCCTCAAGGTGCGGGGGCAAAAGGTTCGCTACTCGATGTCCGGGCAGTCGGTTTTCACCCGGTTCATGAAGCTTCCCCCTCTTGATGAGGATAACATCGAGGAATTGGTCAAGTTTGAAGCCCAGCAGCATGTTCCGTTTCCCATCGAGGAAGTGGTCTGGGACTGGGCTCGGATGGAATCCTCCAGTCCTGAAAAAGAAGTTGTTCTGGTTGCAATCAAGCGGGATGCACTGACCGAAATTAATGAGACCGTGGCCCAGGCGGGGATCGGGACTCGCGAAGTGGATGCCGCCCCGATGGCGCTCTACAACGCGTTTCGTTACAACTATCCGAACGAGGACTCTCCTGTGCTTCTGATGGATGTCGGAGCGAAAGCGACGAACCTTGTATACGTAGAGGGTAGCAAACTGTTCACCCGCAGCATTGCGGTGGGCTCGTCATCCGTCACCACCGCGATCGCAAAGGAATACAATATCTCCTTCGCGGAGGCGGAGAATCAGAAAGTCAGCAACGGGATTGTTTCTCTTGGGAGTGGTCATACCTCCCAGCTCGATGAAGCAAGCGCTCAGCTTGCTACCGTGATCCGTAATTCGCTGAACCGGTTGCCTGCAGAGGTCGCTCGAACGAACAGTTATTATCGTAGCCAGCAGGAGGGAAGCATGCCGACCAAGGTATATCTCGCAGGTGGAGGAGTGAATCTTTCCTACCTCCCTGAGTTCCTTGAGGAGAAGCTGCGGATGCCGATTGAGATTTTTAATCCTCTCCAGCAAGTCACCGTTGGGAAATCGATCGATGTTGAAGTGCTCCAGCGCGAAGCGCACATGATTGGTGAGCTAGTGGGCCTCGCGCTCAAAGGAGTAGGTCGGGCACCGGTCAGCATTGATCTGGTTCCGGACGCGGTTGCTACCGAAAGAGCGACCGCTCAGCGGAAGCCCATTCTCATCGCTTCTGCGGTCATTGCGATGACCGCGATGGGGTTTTGGGCGGCAAATAAGTCGGTCCTTGCCACCGACGCGGTTGCCCAGGAAAAGGCGATGGCACAGCAGAAAGCTGAACTTGCAGGACCAGGAGGAAAGATCGAACGGGAGACAAATAGGCAGAAAGATCTGGCGGACCTGGCTGAAGCCTACGCGGATCAGCAGGCGGCTCGAGTGAGATGGATAGGTGTTCTTACTGAAGTGCAGTCATACTTCAATGATCAGGACGTGTGGATCACGGATTTTGAGCCGATGGGCCTTTACAAGACCAGCGATCCAAAGTCGGGGGAGGCACGGGTTAAGCAGGGCTTCTCCAAGGCTGCCTATGGGGAGAGCTCTCTGGACAACCTGAAATCGAATTCCGCCGCAGCGGCTACTCCCTCGAGGCGAGGAAAGAAGAAAGGACCTGTAGCTCCCGAGCCTCCGCAGGACGCAATTAACGTCATTCGTGTTACTGGCTTCTGGAAGTCGGATGCTCAGGCAGTGACTAAGATCGTGGACAGAATCCGAGCGAAGCAGGATGAGGATGGAGCCCTGTTTTCTTTCAAGCAGAATCCAGCCGACTCCAGTAGTGCTGATCTGGCTGATGGTGATATTCTGCCGGTATTGAACAACACGATTACCGATCCGAATAAACTGGCGGAGCAGTTTGTGATGATTCTACCGCTGAAAAATCCCATCCAAATCAAATAGGGAGAGAGTTAAGTAAAATCAGAACCGTAAAGACTAATGGGATCTTGGATTAAGAACAATACGTTTGAAGCTTTTCTGCTTCTTCTCGTGATCGGAGTGGCCGGCTTGTCATACTGGCACGGGGGAAAAAAGGGCCAGGTGTATGATGAGGCGAAAGAAAGTTATGAAGGCCTTGATGCGGCCGTCAGGCAGCTGCACGCCAAGAGGCCTTCTCCGACAACGGATAATGCAGATGACTTTGAAAAGCAGGTTGACGAATACGAGCAAACTGTTTCCGACCTTCAGGCAAAGATGCTAACCTACCGCCCCGACAAGTTTGAGGCGATATCGCCGCCAAAATTTATTGAGAACCTGAATGCGGTGCGGGTGGAGGTCACCAATGCGTTTGATGCGCAGGGAGTGGAATATCCAGGGGACCAGTTCTACCTGGGTTTCAAGAACTACACCGGAGGGCTGCCTAAGGAGGGGGCGACTGCTCATTTGAACTATCAGCTGTCTGCCATGAAGGCTCTCTTCGATGTGGTGTCGGCGGCGAAGCCCAGTGCATTGCTTAATGTTCACAGGGGGTTGTTGGCGGTCGAAAAGGACAAGGCTCCGGAGCCGGCAGCACGAGGAAGAGGAGGACGGCGGGTTGCGAGAGGCACCAGCCAGAAGGAACCTCCATTTGAGAGTCTTCCAGTTGAGATTTCCTTTACTTCGAGCGAGCCGGTAATGCGGAAGATCATGTCGGACCTGACAAGTCATCCAGACTATTACTTTGTGGTGCGCAGTTTGCGGATCCAAAACGAGAAAAGAGATCAGAGCCCGGCCAAGGATGATGTTGAATTTGATGTGCCCGAGGAGGAAGGGGCTGAAGATGATCCTTTTCCCGGTTTTGAAGATGAACTGCCAGCTGACGATGCCGATGGCTCCGTTGGGTTAGAAGATCCCGGCGTGGTGGAGGAGCCTGTGGCTCCTGCTCTCGCGGAGGGAGATAAAGGCAGTCGGGTGCTTGGGCAGATTCTGGGCGCAGAGCAGATCAATGTTCATCTTGAATTAGATATTCTTCTCTTCAAGGCCGCGGAAGCGGATGCAGGGGAAAAAAAGAATCCTTCCTGAAAACTCCGAGGCCTGACGAAGTCTCTCTCAGGGGCTCATCTGTCAGGCCCACATGATCGAAAAACTACCAAATTCATTCCATGGCAAATCTTTCCGAAAGTTACGACAAAGTTTCGTTGGTTGTCTCCATCGTCATCGCCGCTGCGTTAGGGGCTATGATCTGGATGGCAAAAGGAAATGTAGAGGAGGACTTCCGGCAGCCCTCAGTGCTGGGAGATACTGAGGCTCCCGAGAATCCCAAGCAGAAGTTCTACGCTGACACCACGTCAGAGATCGGAGGTGCGGTTGTCCTCGGGGGGCCAGTCACTGAGAACGGGCGGTCGATCGAGCTGACTGTGGGGACGCCTCTCTTTCTGAATCCCACTGGCGAAGAAATTGACTTGGGGGATGCCAGCTATCCAATGGTTCATGATCCAATTCCGAATCAGTGGTGGCTCGATAATCGTATTGATCCGGGTTGGAGTAACTCGCCGGGTCTTGATCAGGACGGGGATGGATTCTCTAACGGTGAGGAGTTCGCCGGGAACACTGATCCGAATGACCCTGAAAGTTTTCCGGCGCTGATTGCAAAACTACAGTGCGTAGAATTGGAGAAACGTGCATTCAGATTGAGCTACTCATCTGACAGCACGATTGGTGCGATTAAGCCTACGGATACCTTCAAGTTTAATCACGAGGAGATTGTCGGAGGTAGGAGTGTAAGGACTGGGTCTGAAAATATCCCATTCGGAAAGGGTAACGACTCGAATCTTTTCAGCAAAGGCGGCGCCCAGATGCGCTACGAGCTCAAGAATGTGGAGCAGCGGGAGTTCGAGAACCCCAACACCGGAATCGTGCAGAAGGCTAATTTTGCAGTAATCGAGGATGTTGCCGGGGCTAAAAAAGGAGATGTTCTGGACATCAAAAAAGGTTCACGCAATGGGGTTATCATCAGGGATTACACCGCGGTTCTCTCGCTCGCGGCCATCGGACAGCAGGCTGTGACCCTCAAGGTAGAGGAGCGGAGCAGTTTTTCCCTCCCTTTGGATCCTGATGCTGCTGAAAAACCCTTCAAATTCACGGGTGTCAGCGACGCAGGAGCTGTTATTATTGAGTGGGAGGAGAACGGAGAGACCAAAACCATGGAGGTTCAGCCTCTCTCCGCTGCAGAATAAGCCCTCACAGTCAATCCTAAGTTCTCACCCTTTCTGCACTATCTCAGAGAAAAAGCTTCACAAAGGAGCTCTAAACCACCACAAAACCCGCCCTATCACACCATGCAATCAGCGAAGCATTTACTCAACCGCACGGCTCGTGTCCTAACCTTGTCTCTAGGGCTCGCCACCCTTGTGCCTACCGTCGCCTTTTCTCAAAGTGACTTGGCTAAGAGGGAGATGATGCGCCGTTCCGAGAAGGTCCGTCAGGCCGAAGAGCTCCTTGGATCTGGCCGCGAGGCTTATCAGAGTGGCGACTATCAGTCAGCGGTAACAAGCTACAACGAAGCTCTGGGGGTTCTGCCAGGGGGGTTTGCCACCGCGGAGCGGAGACGAGTTCTGGAAGCGCACCTTGCCGACGCTACAGTGGCGTTGTCACAGCAGTTCCGTCGGACAGGAAAGTATGCGGAAGCGAGAGAGAAGCTGAATCAGGTTCTTTCGATCGACCCAAACAATCAGCGCGCGCGTCAAGAAATTGAATACCTCGACGATCCGGTGCGCACCAACCCTGCTCTGAGTTATGACCACACCACGAACGTGGATAAGGTCAGGCGGTTTCTCTACACGGCCGAAGGCTTCAAGAATCTCGGCCTTTTCGATGACGCGATCCGCGAATACCAGAAGGCCCTGCAGGTAGATGAATATAACTCCGCAGCGCGGCGTGGGATGGAAGCGATTCACCAGCTGAAGTCGGATCATTACCGCACAGCCTTTGATGAGGCTCGTTCAAGAATGCTCGCAGAGGTAGATGCCGCTTGGGAAATGGCAGTGCCTCCCCCAATTGAACTCGACGGCAGCATCGTAGGTGGACTGCGTCCTTCCCCGGTAGGTGTGAACATTGAGTTCAAGTTGAAGAACATGATCATCCCGGTTGTTGATTTCGACGATACCACTGTTGAAGAGGCGATTGATTTCCTGAGGCAGCGGGCGGCAGAACTCGATAAGTGGGAGCTGGACCCCGTGAAGAAGGGAATCAACTTTGTGATCCGGAAGCCCCGCATCGGGGGTGGAGGAGCCCCTGATGCCGAGCTCGACATCGAGGGAGGGTTGGGAGCTATAGATCCCGGCTCGGCCCGTGTGAAAGAGCTGAAGCTCCGGAATGTCCCTCTCTCGAGCGTTCTCCAGTATATCTGCGAGCAGGCGCGGCTGAGGTTCAAGGTGGATGATTTTGCGGTCACTCTCCTTCCTATTGGCTCTGCTGAGGGCGAAGATGTTCTTACCCGCAAGTGGAAGGTGCCTCCTACCTTCCTCAATGATATCGGTACCGGGGGTGACGGAGACGGCGGTGCAGATGCGGATCCCTTCGCTGCCGATGACGAAGGCCTTGGTAACCGTTCACTGGCGCCGCGACGCCCTTTGAAGGAAATCCTTCAGGACGCTGGAATCGAATTTCCTCCAGGATCTTCGGCCCAATACATCCCCAGCACATCGACTTTGATCGTCAGCAACACTCCACAGAATCTGGATCTAGTTGACCAATTGGTTGAAGATATTCTCGGTGGAAGTCCCAAGATGATCCGAATCGTCACCAAGTTTGTCGAGGTCGCGCAGGAAAATTCTGATGAACTCAGTTTTGATTGGGTCGTTACTCCCTTCGGACTGGGTGGGGTAGTCTCGGAAGAGCTCTTCGCAGGTGGAGGAACACAGGGGAACGGGCAGGTCCGAACCGGTGCTGACTTCATCAGCCCAGTGGCCTTCACGAATATCCCTGGAATTCCTGCTGCGAGTAATCAGGCAGTACAAAACATCGTGACTGCCTCGAACCGGAGTGGTGACACTGCGGTGACCAGGAACAGTATCGATGCCGTTTTGAACAACCCGAACCGTAGCGCGCAGGTGAACCGTCCGGCGCCCGGCATTCTCAGCCTCACTGGACTCTTCAATAGCGGACAGCTCCAGATGATCATGAGGGGTCTCGCGCAGAAGAAGGGCACAGACATTATGACTGCGCCCAGCGTTACTGCACGCCCGGGACAGAAAGCGACTATCGAGATTATCAGGGAATTCATCTATCCCACTGAATATGAGCCACCGGAACTGCCCAACCAGGTTGGTGGTGGCTTCGGCAACCAAGGTGGTGGAGGCCTTCTCGGAGGTGGTGGCGGAGCCGGTGGGTTCCCCGTTACCCCAGCGACTCCCACGGCATTTGAGACCCGTAACACAGGTGTGACTCTGGAGATTGAGCCAAACCTAGGGCCGAATGAATATGTCATCGATCTGCGCTTCGCGCCTGAGATCGTGGAGTTCGAAGGCTTCATCAACTACGGTAGCCCAATCACCTCACCGGCTACCGATGCGTTCGGAAACCCCGTGACCGTGACGATTACCGAGAATCGGATCGAAATGCCGGTCTTCTCCAGCCGTCGGGTAAGCACTGGAATCACAATCTACGACGGACATACCGTCGCGGTTGGTGGACTGATGCGTGAAGATGTGCAGGATGTTGAAGACGGGGTTCCAATTCTCAGCGACATTCCGCTCATTGGCCGCTTATTCAAGAGTGACGCCCAGAGCAACATCAAGAGCAACCTGATCATCTTCGTTACTGCGAATATTATCGACGCCTCTGGTAAGGATTACCGGAAGCCTAATGAAGTAGACCCAAGTGGAACTCCTGTTGACCCAGTCAGCACTGATCTCGGAGGCGGACCTGAGGGGATTTTGCCTCCGCTCTAGGTGGTTGCAACTCATTGGATTTATCAAGGCCCGGCAGTCTCACTGCCGGGCTTTTTCTTTTTCGACCACGAAAAGAATCAAGATCAGGTGTCGATTTGAGTTTTCACCCCCGGAAGAGCTGCAACATTCACCAGCACTCTAAACAGTGTTCCATTCATGTATTCGTTCGCATTGACCGGTGGCATTGCCACGGGAAAAACAACCTTTGCCAGATTCCTGCTGGAGAGGTGTCCCAGTGCCGTAGTTTTCGATTGCGACAAGGTCGTATCGCGTCTGCTCAATGATCAATTTATACAGGCTGAGATTGTCTCGGCGCTTGGAGAGAGCGTAGTTGACAGGGGTTCTGGTAATTTGAGTAGGGCTGAACTGCGCGAAGAGGTTTTCAGAAATAAATGCTCCAGGACTGCGCTGGAGGAAATCCTACATCCGTTGACACGGGAGGAATGTCTTGAGTCGCTGGCCGAAACTGCTACCAGTGGCGGGTCGCCCTTGTTCATTGCGGACGTTCCACTTCTTTTTGAAAGCGGATTCGACTTTGGATACGAGAGCTCCCTGCTGGTTGCCACCACTCGTGAAACCCAGCTAAAGCGCCTCAAGTCCCGCGATGGTCACGACGATGCCCTCGCAGAGGCCATGCTCGACGCCCAGCTCCCCATTTCAGAAAAGGTGGACCTTGCCGACGTGGTTTTCTGGAACGAAGGGCCGGAGCAGGTCTTGCGCTGCCAGATTCTTCGTTTCTTAGAGACCCTAGACATTCTCAACTAACTGTTCAGATGGCCGCCAAAAAGAAAAGTTCCCAGAAAAAAACCGCAGCCAAGAAGGTTGCGAGCAAGAAGGTTGCGAGCCCCAGAAAGAAGAGCGCGTCAAAAAAGGCTGCCAAAAAGGCTGTCAAAAAGACTGCCAAAAAGACTTCTCGGGAAAAAGTGCCTGCAGCGAAAAAGAGTCAGGAGGAAGAAAAGGGTAAGACTCCAGAGCTAGAGGTGGTCGTTGAGAGTGCAGCGGAAGCCGCAGGTGGAGCGAGGGGAGAACCGGAAGTTCAGGTGGAGCCGGTTAAAAAAGAGCCCGATCCTTCCTATGATGTGCCGGAGAGGATTGATGTGAATGAATTTCGGGAGCGCTCTCTTTCAAGCCTGCTAGACGCTGCTGCGGAGTTTCCTCTCAAGGTGAACAGTGCGGCAGGAAAGGGTGCGTTGATCTTTGAATTACTGGCCTTCTACTCCAAGCACGGAACCGAGTTGGAAGCAGAGGGGATCCTGGAACAGGCCAAGGAGAACTATGCGATGCTTCGGGATCCCGTCCGGAGCTTTCGAACTGCTCCTGATGATTTCTATGTTGGAGGGAATATACTCAAGCAGTATGGACTGCGAGCGGGGCAGAGAGTCAGGGTGAGGCTTAGGGCTCCACGGGAGCGCGACAAATATCTTTCCGCTCTCGAAGTTCTTACTATTGAGGGCCGCGATGCTGGTAACTTCGATGCCCCCAAGGGGTTCGACCAGTTGACTTCGCTGTTCCCGGAAGATCGATTCGTTCTTGAGCGCCCATCGGCAATGGCGGTGAGGCTGATTGACATAGTGGCCCCTCTTGGGAAGGGTCAGCGAGGGTTGATTGTGGCCCCGCCACGAGGTGGGAAGACCATTCTCCTGAAGGAGATGGCAAAGTCGATCTCAGCTAATCATCCTGAGACCAAGTTGATTGTCCTCCTTCTTGATGAGCGCCCAGAGGAAGTGACGGATTTTGAAGAGACGGTTGATGCCGAGGTGTTTAGCTCCACCTTTGACGAGCCCTCAAAACGACATGCGCAGGTCTCCGATCTGGTGCTCGAGAGAGCGAAAAGACTGGTCGAGCTTGGGCAAGACGTTGTTATTCTTCTCGATAGTCTGACTCGTCTGGCTCGTGGTTATAACAACTCTCAGCGGGGAGGTGGGCCAGTTGGATCCGGTGGGTTGAGTCCGCAGGCTCTTCAGAGGTCGCGGAAATTTTTTGGAGCTGCCCGAAATGTGGAAGAGGGAGGCAGCCTTACGATCGTTGCGACGTGTCTTGTTGAGACAGAAAGTCGGATGGATGACATCATTTTCGAGGAGTTAAAAGGGACGGGCAATATGGAGATTCGTCTCGATCGAGAACTGGCTGAGAGTCGGATTTATCCCGCCATTCATATTCCTCAGAGTGGAACTCGTAATGATGACCGGCTCTACCATCCGGAGGAAATGAATCGCGTGATTGAGATCAGACGAGCGCTTACCACTCTACCGATTGGGGAGGCTCTGGAAACCCTGTTGAGGCAGCTGGCGAAAAATTCTACGAACGCAGAACTCCTCATGCGGGGTATGATTTAGCGGCAAGCAGACGAGATGCTCGCTCCGGAGCTCTATTTTAGGGGGTGTGAGCACAATGCGACTACATTCTATCTAAGAATCTTCTTGCAGACAGGGGCATCTGGGACGACAAAACGGGGTGCCAATGCGTGAATCCATAGCGAAATTTCTCCTTGTTACGGCGCTGGTCGTAGCCCCGGTTGTTTCATCGGCCCAGACGTTGTTATTCATCAACTCGAAGTCGTGGCGGCAAACCGGGCCTGAAACGCTCAATTATTTGGGAGGCCGGACAGACATGTTCTTCCAAGATGGGACTGTGGAGCTCGGGCCCTGCACGGGGCCATGGCCTAGTATCTTCGGCCCAAGCATATTTTGCCCTATCGGGACAACAGGGTTTATTGCGCAGGGCGATATTGACGGTGACGGGAACAATGACCAAGGCGCTTTCTTTTCGGTAGCCTCGATTACACCGTCCTCAACCGTTGAACCCTTTCGCCCGGATCTCATTAGGCTTATCTCAGCTCCTCCCTCAGGTTTTACTCGGGCTCTCCGTTCTTCCGATGGAGACATAGCGGAAATCTTTGATGTCTTCGATTCGAGTCTCATTGTGTGGTACAACGCGCTGGAAGGGATTATCGACGATTACGAGATTGCAATCTACCAGGCACTCCGAGGCTATGATGCTGGCTCGCAGGAACTTGAAAGGCATTACGATGATGTGGTGTGGGGGCCTTACAAGTTTAGTCTGCCCGGGCTTGTTCCATCAAGCGCACCGGCTGAGTTGGAGCCAGAACCAATCATTTACGGGATCGATCACCTGGTGACTCCTGATGCGTGGCCCGGCCGTGGAGCGGTAGCCCAAGGTTGGCGGAACACCAACGAAGACTGGGGTAACAACGGCACGTTGGAAGCTGATCCAAGGACCTTTTACGACTTTCAATGGTCAGGTCTGGATCCAAGCAACACGNTGCAATCGGACGTCCTCTCCTTTTCGATGAATGGCAATCAGTATCTCAACCCNGATGGTGTTGAAGAAGTAAANTACAGTCTGGATGCAGCGGGGCGCGGCGTGGTGACCGGNTTGTCCTGTTTCAATACGATTACCACGGATCTGAACCTGGATGAGGTTCTGGAACAGGGAAAAATCTACGAGCTGAACTTCACGACCGGGATGCTTGCTGGGACGGAAGAAGGGAGACAGTATCCGATCACCGCTTTTGGTGATTCGGGAGATTTGGCAATCTTCAGGGTTGTTACTCGTGCTGAAGGTTACACCAGAGCCCAGGCGCAGGAAGCTGCTCAAGCTGCAGGCGGCCGTTTGGCCATCCTCAACACTCAGGACAAGCTTGATTTCGTCAACGGTCAGCTGATTGGCGCTGGATTTGACACCTTGGACGGAGAGTGGCCTTCCATGTGGATCGGGTTAAGTGATAGCGCAGAGGAAGGTGAATGGCAGTGGGATACAGGAGAGGTTCTTGGCGGCGCTCAGAACTGGGAGGTTGGAGCCCCAGTTATCGATCCACCTGAGAACGTTTTCGATTTTGCTCAGATTCTCGGGGGTGTTGCTGCGGATGGCGCGGCTCCGGTATGGTTTGATGAGGAAGGAACTGCTGAGCTTGAGGCATTCCTCCTTGAGATCCCTCTGCTCAACAGCAACGAGATCGTGTTGCCGAGTGCAAACGATCTTACTGCGGGTGTCGTGACGGGCAGCGTAACGTCCGGTGCTGGTTTCGACCTTTTGACCAACCGGTCGCTCGGAGATCCCAACTGTCTCCAGGTTGGGCAGACATACCGGCTTGATATCATCACTGGCGAACTTGCAGGGACCAGTCAATTTCCGATCACGACGTGGGACGAATTTACAGTGACTACAGTCGGGGATGATCCGCTCCCTTTTGATGTGGTTGGGGTGCCTTCCCTCGCAACTGGGGATACGTTCGTGCTGACTCCTGAGAATGTGAACGCCACATTCTCTGTTGGATATATCGGACGTCATTTCGTGGAGGCCAGCGATGTGTTGGATGCCCCTGCAGACTTTTCAAATCTTGTGCGTGGAGCAGATTATCGAATTGAGTTCCTGACGGGCGCTCTTGCAGGCACTTCAGATACGATCCGGAACTGGGGATTCCCAACAAATGCCTATCTTGAAACAGAAACAGACTTTTTCGGACAGCTTGAGGTTGGTGACACTTTCAGTATTGACCTTATTGAGTTGCCGGCACTCAGCATTGCAGTAGGGGATAAGTTCGAGATCGGTCAGATCTTTGAGGATTGGGTGCAGGACAAATACGATGCTGGCGAAGTGCTGGCAGTTGATGAGCTCACGCTGTCAAGTCCCCCTGATTTCGGAGGATTTGGGATACCTGCTACGCCTGACCTGATTGTAGATCAGACTCTACTCGGCCCTCTTTACGCGGTAGCCAGAGAAGATACCATCGTGTTTCCTCCGTATCCGATTGGGACAGTAACTGGAGACCGTAGTGCGTTTATCCTCGGCACACTCGACAATCATTATCAGCTTGGCCCCTTCTTCTTTAACCCTGGGGATTCTACGGACATCAGACTGAATATCAATCGTACGAGTAATAGCAGTCAGACCGCGATTGATGGAGGGAGCTACGATCTGGCATTCCGAGTGCAGTTCATTGATACCTATGAAGGTTTTGCCATTCTTGGTGGGCTGGGCGACGACACCGGGTTTCCGTTTGCCACTCCGAGCAGCGAGCGGGAGCCTGATTATGACTTCGACCGGGATGGAGCGTCAAATCTCCTGGAATATGCACTGCAGAGTGACGTTGCAGACCCCAATGACAGGCCGGCTTTCCTCTATGCGCTTGACGAGGAGGCTGGCAGTTGTACGGCGACTCTGACCAAGCGGCCCTTCACTGGATCCAGCGTTGAATACTATTTCGAATACAGCACGGACCTGCGGACTTGGACAACAATTGGTGATGACGATCCCATCTTTGAGATTGCGGTAGATAACGAGGAAACCCTCGAAGTCACAAATCTCTCCAATTTCCCAGGTGAGCTCGCTGCTCCGGCATGCTTTCTCAGGGTAAGGGTAGAAATTGCGAGATAGCAGGAAAGGCGAAGAACTGTTTTAAATCGATTGCGGAGAGGCACGACTTTGAGTCGTGCCTTTTCTTCATAAAACAGAGCTAGTGAATCATGAGCCCATTACAGGAATCCGAAGCGCTCTTTGAAGGGCCCACTTCCGGTGCACGATGATTACTACCACTAGTGAATTGGCCACTCTGGTCGAGCAGCTACCCGCGTGCGATTCTACTCACGCTGGAATCGATCTTGAGGCTGATAATCTTCACCGCTATGCCGAACAGCTGTGTTTGATCCAGATCTCTGACGGGAAAGATGTTTTTCTGGTCGACCCTCTGGAAGTGGACGATCTCTCCCCATTTCGAGACTATCTAGCGACTCAGAGGATATGGATGCATGGGGCGGATTTTGATATGACCCTGCTACGTAGAGAGTTCGGAGCCCTTCCGCGAATGATCTATGATACTCAAATAGCGGCTCGGCTCGTTGGGATTCCACGGTTCAGCTACGCGAATCTCGTCGAGCAATTCTTCGACGTAAAGCTATGTAAGGCGTCGCAGAAAGAGAATTGGGGACAAAGACCCCTGCCCGATAAGATGCGGGAGTATGCCAGTAACGATGTTCGTTACCTTCTCCCTCTCGCTCAGGCTCTTGAAGATGACTTAAAGGCAAAGGAGCGCTACCCGTGGTTTGTGGAGAGTTGCCAAGCAGCAATGAAGCGGGTGTTAAGCCGCGAGGTTGAGAAGGAAGATCCATGGCGAATTCGAGGGTCAGGAAAGCTTGATCCCCAAGCTCTTTGTGTCCTGAGAGCTCTCTGGCATTGGCGTGACCGTGAAGCGCAGGAATGGGACCGCCCTCCATTCATGGTTGCGAGGAATCAAGACCTTATTAAATGGTCGGATGGGCTTGTCAGAGGAGAAAAGATTCAAACTCCGCGCAACGTCAGGGGGGGGAGGGCCCGGCGAATGAAGAATGCTACAGATGAGGCTCTCAAGATATCAGCTTCCGATTGGCCTGAGCGTATCAGAGGAAATGGGCGGCGCTGGAACAGTCTTCAGGAGAAACGGTATGACGAGTTGGCAGGGAAGCGCGATGAGGCAGCAGAAAATCTGGATATAGAGCCATCCATTGTCGCCTCCCGAGCGGCTTTGGAACAGATTGCATGGGACGAGGATCCTGCTCAGCACCTGCTGGAGTGGCAGAGAAGCCTCTTGGAGCTCTAGGAAAATGGATCTTGCCGCAGCTCATGGTTGTCAAGAATAAGGGGCGGAAAGGGCCTCGAGGGGGTGCGGCCTGAGCCGATGATTTCAGCCTGTCATTTTGACGGCTAAAACGGGTCAAAATAATGCCATGGAATCGCCGGAAGACGGCGAAAGAACCTTGTCTCCGTAGCCGTTCTGGACCACCTTTTAGGCACCTATGCCGAACCCTGAATCGGAGGCTGAAAAGTCTGGAATTACTGTTTCCAAAGAGGAGGCATATGACGCCTCCAAGATTGATAAACTGGAGGGTTTAGATGCGGTCCGGAAACGTCCCGGTATGTATATCGGGGATCCTGATGAGAGAGGATTACACCACCTCGTGTTTGAGGTGATGGACAACTCAATCGATGAGCATCTGGCAGGCTTCTGTGACCAGATCAGGGTCATCATTCACGCCGATGGCTCGGTCTCCATTTCTGATGATGGGCGAGGTATTCCGGTGGATATTCATCCCAAATTCAAAATACCAGCCGTAGAGCTGGTTCTGACGGATCTCCACGCGGGTGGTAAGTTCGGGCAGGGTGCCTATAAGTACTCGGGAGGTCTCCACGGAGTGGGGGCGAAGTGCGTTAATGCTCTCTCGGATTGGTTCAAGGCCGCAGTGACACGGGATGGAAAAGTATATTCGATTACCTTTGAGAGAGGAAAGACTTCTGAGCCGCTCAAAGTTATGGGTGAGGCCAGTGCGGGGGAAACAGGCACAACGATCACCTTCTTTCCCGACGCGACGATTTTCGTCGATACGATCACATTCAATTTTAGCCGGCTCGGGAACCGCCTCCGTGAGCTGGCCTTCTTGAATCCCGGGCTCACAATTGACCTTGTCGACGAGCGTCCTGAAAGCGCAGAGGCTACCACCTTTTTCTACTCTCGCGGGATCGAAGAATTCGTTGTTCAGCTGGGTGAAAACAAAGCGCTTGTGCACGCAGACCCGATCGTGCTCAAGGGAAAGAGAGAAATCGAAGTAGATTATGATGGGAAGGTAACCAAAGACGACGTCTTTGCAGACGTGGTTCTGCAATACAACGATAGTTACAACGACCAGATTCTCTGTTTCGCGAACTCCATTCCGAACGGTGATGGAGGAACTCATCTCACAGGTTTTCGAACTGCTCTCACGAGAGCGGTGAACGTGTACGCTAAAGGAAACAAGCTGCTCAAGGAGAAGGACCCCTCGCTCAGTGGAGATGATGTGAGAGAAGGTTTGATCGCCGTTATATCGGTGAAGCTACCCGAGCCTCGGTTCAGTTCCCAGACGAAGGATAAACTGGTGAACACTGAAATTGAGGGGGTAGTGAGCTCGATCGTTTATGAGGGTATTCAAGCCTACTTTGACGAGAATCCCTCGGTCGCTAAGACCGTCATTGAGAAATCAGTCAATGCGGCGAGGGCGAGAGAGGCTGCGAGAAAAGCGAGGGAGACAGTACGTAAATCTGCTCTCTCGGGTGGAGGTTTGCCTGGCAAGCTTGCGGACTGTTCCGAAAGGGACCCGGCGAAGAGCGAGCTCTACATTGTGGAGGGTGACTCTGCAGGGGGGTCTGCGAAGCAGGGCCGAGACCGAAGAACTCAAGCAATCCTGCCGCTGAGGGGAAAGCTGATCAATGTGGAAAAAGCTCGTCTCCACAAGGCCCTTCAGAATAAGGAGATCCAAAGCATGATTACCGCGATCGGAGCGGGAATAGGGGACGGAGAACAGGAAGGGGCGTTCAATCTGGAGAAAGTGCGCTACCACAAGGTAATCATAATGACTGATGCTGACGTGGACGGTTCTCACATCCGGACTCTCTTACTTACCTTCTTCTGCAGGCAGATGCCTGAGCTGGTAAGGAGCGGATATCTCTATATTGCACAGCCACCGCTCTACCTTGTGACCCGGAAAAAGCGACAGGAGTACGTGCAGGATGATTCTGAGCTTAACAAGATCCTTATCGAACTTGGAGCTGACGACGTTCAAATGAGGCCGGTAGGTGGCGGAGCATTTGTTGAAGTAGAAGCATTGAGGGAAATTCTCGATGCCCTCTCTGTCTTATCGCGTTATTCGAGTAGCATTGAGGGGAATGGAGGAGATTTTTCCGATTACCTCTCTGCTCGTGTGAACGGGCATCTGCCTGAGTTCATGGTGCGGGTGAGAGAAGGCAATGAGGAGAGCGTGCATTACTTTGCGAACGAGCCAGAGCTACGGAAGTTCTCTGACGAGAACCGGGATTTGAGACTCTTTGGAGATTTGCCTCCAGAGGAGGAAGAGGAATTCAGCACCTTGAATACGAATGGAGTCTCGCGGAGAGCGGTTCGCCATGAGTTGCATGAGAGTCATGCGGTCGCGAAGCTGCTGGAGCGGCTGGACGCAGCAGGAATTGATACCGGGCAATTCTTTTCCCTCGATAAGCCGATTTACGAAATCGTAGAGGGGGAGAGTGAAAAGGAATCAACCGTTCCTCTCTTCTCGGTTCCCGAAATTCTCGACAGGGTGTTGGAAATTGGGCGAAGAGGCGTCACCATTAAGCGGTTCAAGGGGCTTGGGGAAATGAACGCAAAGGAGCTCTACAGCACGACGATGGATCCGGAAACGCGTCAGCTTCTAAGGGTCCAGCTCGACGAGGATAACAATCTTGAAGCTGACCGCATGCTCGACACCTTGATGGGCGATGTGGTCGAGCCTCGAAAGCGCTTCATTGAGGATAATGCATTGAACGTGCGTAATCTGGATGTCTAAAGAAAATCAGCAGGCCTAAGAATTTCCATGTCCTCCGAAGACGAGATTAAACCAATCAGCGTTGCTGATGAGCTCTCCAAGTCCTTTCTGGACTACTCGATGTCGGTGATTGTTTCCCGTGCGTTACCTGACGTTCGAGACGGACTTAAGCCATCCCAGCGCCGAATTCTCTACGCGATGAATGATCTGGGGCTGGCTCCGGGAAAGGCGCATCGTAAGTGCGCCAAGATTTGTGGCGATACCTCTGGAAATTACCATCCGCACGGAGAAGCAGTAATTTATCCGACCCTGGTCAATATGGCGCAGGACTGGTCGATGCGCGAAACCCTTGTCGACGGACAAGGGAATTTTGGCTCACCCGAAGCGGATCCACCCGCGGCGATGCGTTACACCGAGGCCCGCCTGACCCACCTCGGGATGGCGATGATGGCGGATCTCGATAAAAGAACTGTCGATTTCGTAGCCAATTACGACGAGACCACTACCGAGCCCACAGTATTCCCCGCTGCCTTCCCAAACCTCCTTGTCAACGGGGGTACTGGAATTGCGGTGGGGATGGCGACCAATATTCCTCCCCATAACTTGGGAGAGATTGTGGATGCTCTCTGCGCCCAGATCGACAATCCGGAGATTACCTTGCCGGAGTTGATGCAGCTTGTGAAAGGTCCCGATTTTCCGGTGGCCTGCGAGATTCGAGGTGTAAAGGGAATTGAGAGCTACTTTGCTACCGGTCGTGGATCGGTGAAAATGCGGGGAAAGATGGAGGTGGATGAAAAAGACAACGGCATCTCTATCATTACCATTACGGAAGTACCTTATGGCGTCAACAGGGCAACACTCCAGCTGAGAATCGCGGAGCTGGTAAACCAGAAGATTTTGACGGGGATCTCCGGGATGCGAGATCTCACCGATGAGAATACCCGTATTGAGATCACTTTGAAGAGGGATGCTCGCCCCCAGGTCTTGGTAAATCAGATCTATAAGCTCACTGCGATGGAGACATCGTTCAGTGTGAACATGCTCGCCATTCATGAAAGGCGTCCGAAGTTGCTCTCTCTGAAAGAGGCTCTCGATTGCTATATCGAACACAGGCGGGATGTGGTTGTGCGCCGCACGCGTCACCTCTTGGAGAAAGCAGAAGATCGTGCTGAAACTCTGGAGGCATTGCTGCTTTCACTTGGACGACTAGACGATTTCATTGAGATGATTCGCGACTCCAAGAGTCGTGATGAGGCGCGGGCGAAGGTTAAAAGCTATACTTTTACCCGAGAAGCTGCAGAAGGACTGGGCGTTTTGATTCGGGAGCAGCCTAGTCTCTCTGGCGATAGCTACGTGTTCACCGATCGGCAGGTGAATGCTATTCTTGAACTACGGTTGTATCAGCTTGTGGCGCTCGAGAGGGAGAAGATCAAGAATGACTACGATCAGATTATCGAGGAAATTAAGGATCTTATGGATATCCTTGCCAAGGAGTCCCGGGTTCTAGGTATTATCAAGGATGAGCTTCGCCTCGTTAAGGAAAAGTATGGCAACCCGCGTAAATGTGAAATTTTACCCGACGAGGGAGAGATTGCGATTGAAGACCTGATCGCAAATGAGGGAATGATTTGCACTTTAAGTCACCGCGGATATGTGAAGCGGACCGCAGCGGGTGAGTATCGCCTCCAGGGTCGGGGTGGTAAGGGGGTTCGTGGAATGGCAACCCGGGGCTCGAATGACGATGATGACGACTTCGTAGAGCACCTCTTCAGTGCTCAGGCACACGATTATCTGATGTTCTTTACCAATACTGGAAGGGTCTACGTGGAGAGGGTTTATGAGCTGCCGGAGGGTTCCAGATCATCAAAGGGCAGGAGTATAAAGAACGTGCTTAATCTTCAGCCGGACGAGTCAATTGCTGCCATGTTGCGTCTTGAGCGACGTCTCGACGAAGAAGGGAATGATATTACCTTCCGGGAAGACGCGGGATTCGTTCTGTTTGCCACTCGTAATGGAAAAGTGAAGAAGACCGGGCTCCACGATTTCAGGAATTTTCGGAAGGATGGAATTATCGCAATCAAGCTTGATGAAAATAACGAGCTGATCGATGTCCGGCTCACCAGCGGGAATAATGAAATCGTTCTAGTCACACGTAATGGCCTGAGTCTGAGATTCGTTGAGGAGCAGGCTCGTCCCATGGGGCGGAATGCGGCTGGCGTAGCTGGGATCAAACCAGTGGGTGATGATGTTCTGGTAGGTCTGGCTCTGGTCAGCGATCAGAGCACTCTCCTTGTTGCCTCCGAGAATGGAATTGGGAAGCGGACGTCATTCGCTGAATACCGAAGCCAAAGCCGTGGGGGAAAGGGGATTATCACCATGAAGGTAACGGAGAAAACTGGTGCTGTTGTTGGGGCGGTGGCTGTAGAAGAAGAGGACGAATTAATGCTGATGACTACGGGCGGGCAGAGTATCCGGATACGCTGTTCGGAGATCCGTGAAACCGGTAGAAATGCTCAGGGGGTCAAGCTAGTGACCTTGCGAGGAGAAGAGCGCTTGCAGGATATCGCCAAGGTGCTGTCCGGAGAAGAAGCCGAAGAGGCCGAGGAGGATAGTGAGGTTGGGGGTGCGGATGCAGGAGAGGTCTCAGAGGTGTAAGATTTGAAGGTTTTGATGAAGGACTGGATGGTAAACCTGTGCCGACCCAAGGTTTCAGATTCAAAAAGAGGCCTGAACCGGGGACTAGCGGTAACCTAGATGGTATATTGCCATCGGCCGCCCGGGATGTTTCAATTTCCAAGCATAGTTACATGAAAACTAATCGTTCTGCTTCTTTCATGCTCGCCGCGGCTATCTCCGCATCGTTTTTTTGTGGACAGGGTTTGTTTGCGCAAGATGAGAAAAAACGTGATAGGGCTCTTCGCATTCTGGCCGTTGGACAGGAACCTCCGTGGCGAGAGGTGATTCAAGGGGGACGGCGGGTCCAGGTCGCGCCACCGCTGGGATCCCTTCCACCCGGCCGGCTGCAGCTTTCCAGCGATGACGGGGTTGAGTTGGGAGAGGCCATTGCGGTGAAGTTGAATCAGATTTCAAGTGTCATGGCGGTGACCCCGGGTGCTGTGCCACTTCGCGGTGTTGGAGAAGGTGGCCTTGATTCAAAGGCATGGTGCAATCTTAAGTTTCCCAATGTATCCGCAGGTCTTGCCATTCTTTGGCGTGATCCAGCCAAGGGCAAGTGGACAGACGGATGCAAAGGCCTCTTTCTTAGGGATGATGTGGGGTCGAGTGGGTTCCCTGCAGGCCGTGTTCGGATTGTCAACGTTTCAAAGTTCGCTTTGGGTCTACAATTAGGAGCCGAAAAAGGTTTGCTGAAACCCGGAACGAGTATCATTCGGGCGGGTAAGTCTGGAGTGTTTGATAAGGTGCCGATCGAGCTCTCCGTGAAGGATAAGAGTGGCCGCTGGGTGAAGGTCCTCTCTCAGCAGATCAATCAGAGGTCCGAGCATCGGACTCACGTTGTGCTCTACACGAATGATGGAGAGGCGCCAAGTCGCCCTGTCGGAGCAGTAGTCCTGCGGGAGACTGCCCGGACTCCTGCAGTTCGAAAGGCGCGTTAATTCAGAGTCTTTCGAGGTTGGATTCTGCTCTACTTGCGGCAGAAACACGAAAAGATCCATCCACAGGGGCGGATGAAGCCGGTTTAGTGTAAATATCGAGTGGCCAGTATTGACGGCTCGGGTAGTGCTTGGTTAATTGCCGCGCCCTAATTCAGGGCGTAACACCACCACTGCTATGTCTAAATATGCAATTAATGGATTCGGCCGGATCGGTCGGATGGTCCTTCGCCGATTGGCGGAGCAAGGAGAACTGGATAAGGTCGTGGCGGTCAATGACCTCACAGATAATAAGACCCTGGCCCACCTTTTCAAATATGACTCAAGTCAGGGTATTTTTGATGCAGAGGTAAGTCACGATGATGAATCTTTCACGATTAATGGGCATCGCATCAAGGCCTCGGCAGAGCGTGATCCTGCGGCGTTACCATGGGGAGACAACGATGTTGACGTGGTTCTTGAATCAACTGGATTCTTTGTGGACCGTGAAGGGGCTGGAAAACATCTCGAGGCTGGTGCAAAAAAAGTTCTGATCTCGGCTCCAGCCAAGGACCCGGATCTTACCATGTGTCTAGGAATTAATGATGACCTCTATGATGCCGACGAGCATCACATTGTTTCGAACGCTTCCTGCACAACGAACTGTCTCGCACCCATGGTCAAGGTCCTGCATGACGAATGGGGAATCGAACGCGGGTTTATGAGCACCATTCACAGTTACACAGGAGACCAGAACCTCCTCGATGCTCCGCATGGGGATCTGCGGCGAGCTCGTTCTGCAGCGGTGAGTATTGTGCCTTCCTCTACTGGAGCTGCGAGAGCCATCGGGCTCGTTATTCCCGAGTTGCAAGGGAAGCTCAACGGAGGAGCTTTTCGTGTTCCTACTCCAACTGGATCTCTCACTGATTTCGTGGCAGAGTTGAAGGATGGGGTTTCAGTGACTGCAGAGGAAGTAAATGCGGCCTTTCAGGCTGCCGCGAGTGAGGGCCCAATGGCCAGTGTTCTTGAGTATAGCGAAGAGCCGTTAGTTCTTGCGGACGTTGTTGGAAATCCTCACAGCTCCATCTTCGACTCAGGTCTTACCACAGTCCTTGAAGGGAATATGGTCAAAGTATGTTCCTGGTATGACAACGAGTGGGGTTACTCCTGCCGGGCAGCAGATGCAATGGCTCTTCTGGCAGGGTAAAGGGCTCATGTTTGAGCCTCCCCAGTCGATATTTCAATCAACGCATGGCCAAAATTAGTATCCGAGACCTTACAGTCGAGGGCCATGAGGTCCTTATGCGGGTCGATTTCAATGTCCCTCTGGAAGATGGAAAGATAACGGATGACACCCGTATAGAAGGGGCCCTTCCGTCAATAAGGCATCTTGTTGACGGAGGAGCGAGACTGGTTCTGTGTTCGCACCTTGGAAGGCCTAAGGGTGAGCGAGATCCTCGTTATTCACTCAGACCGGTGGCATTAAGGCTTGGTCAATTGCTCGGAAGAGAGGTCCTGTTTTCTGAGGACTGCATTGGAGAGGAGGCCCTCGAGCAGCGAAAAGGGTTGAGTGCAGGGGAAATACTTCTCCTCGAGAACACTCGTTTTCACGCGGGAGAAAAATTGAATGATGCCGGCTTCTCCAAAGATCTTGCCGGGAGCGCATCCTTCTTTGTTAATGATGCCTTCGGTACCGCCCACCGGGCTCATGGATCGACTGAAGGGGTGACCCATCATGTCGAGAAAAGTGCGATGGGATTTCTCATTGAACGGGAGCTTGAGTTTCTTTGTGACAAGCTGGAGACACCCTCGAGGCCGTTTGTTGTGATTCTTGGCGGAGCCAAGGTCAGTGACAAAATCGAAGTAATCACCTCTCTTCTGGAAAAGGCGGATTCCCTGATCATTGGCGGAGCAATGGCCTTCACCTTCCTGCATGCGCTGGGTCATAAGATGGGGAAAAGTCTCCTAGAAATCGACAAGGCCGATTTGGCTCTCGAGATCCTTGCCAAGGCGAAGGCGAAGGGAGTAAGAATCCTCCTTCCGTCCGATACCCGGGTCACAAGGGAGTTTAAAGAGGGTGCAGAAACGAAGGTTACTCTGAAATATGCGGACGGAGGTGAAATTGAAGAGGATTGGGAAGGAATTGATATTGGCGATGATACGATCGGGAAGTTTTGTGAGGAGATAGCGACCGCGGGAACTATCGTCTGGAATGGGCCTATGGGCGTGTTCGAAATATCTTCGTTTGCGGAAGGAACGAAGAAGGTTGCCGAGGCTGTAGCTGAGTCAGAAGCCCTTACGATAGTGGGGGGAGGTGACTCGGTTACGGCAGTAAAGAAGTATGATCTCGGAGAGAGAATGTCGTTTATTTCAACTGGGGGAGGAGCCTCTCTTGAGTTGCTCGAAGGGAAGGATCTCCCCGGAGTAGCAGCCTTAAGCAACCTTTAGAAAATTACTATTATGGCACGTAAACTGATTATTGCGGCAAACTGGAAAATGAACAAGGGGCCTGCTGAGACAGCCGATTTCATCGCAGCGTTTCTTCCGAGTGTTCAGGCGCTGGCTGGAGAATGTGACATCGTAATTGCGCCCCCATTCGTGTCTATTCCTTCTGCGTCTGCATTGTTGGCTGATTCTCCGGTTGCCCTGTCTGCGCAGAACGCCTCTGAGCAGGAAAAAGGGGCGTTTACTGGAGAGGTTTCTACTGCCATGCTCAAGGAAACAGGTGTCCAGCATGTGATCCTGGGGCACAGTGAGCGCCGTTCAATTTATGGCGAAGGTGACCAGCTCATAAACGCCAAGGTGAAGAAGTGTCTCGCTGCGGATCTTCACCCTATTTTCTGCATAGGAGAAACTCTTGAGGAACGAGAAAGTGGTAAGCTCCAAGAAGTCCTGCGTCGTCAGGTGAGTGGGGGGCTGGCCGGCCTTTCTAATGATGATATGTCGACCGTCGTGCTTGCTTATGAGCCCGTATGGGCGATCGGTACTGGAGTGACCGCAACACCAGAGCAGGCTCAGGAAGCGCATGCCTTTGTGAGAACGCTCGTTGGAGAGCAGTTCGGGATGGAGGTAGCGGAGGCAACCCGTATTCAATATGGGGGGAGTGTGAAGCCTTCAAATTCCGCAGACCTGATGGCCCGAGAGGATATCGATGGCGCTCTGGTTGGGGGTGCAAGCCTGGAGGCGGAAAGCTTCCGTGATCTTATCGCTAATGCGGTGGCGTAGGTGTTGTTGCCGTTGCGTACCGCCCAATGAACGCGGCTGTATTCAGGAATTCTGGAGGAGGCTTATTGGTCGGTAAAGGGCCCTTTGAGAGTCTATCCGGTCCTCCCGAGAAGGGAGTAGCATTCTATCGAAACGATTTTTCGCTTTCATGCTCCCGGCCGTGGCATGTTCCTTCCAGAATTGAAATCCTGGAAGAGGGCGAGACCCCCGATTTTTTGAGGGAAGAGCATCCTGAAATTTTATGGGAAGAGCCAGAAGTAGAGCCTTTCGCTGAGGTTTTCGCGGAAGTGTCACAGGCAATTCGGGGTGGATCCATTGAAAAGTCGGTGCCAGTCGTTACTGCGATCGGGCAGATTTGTAAGGGAAGTTGCAAAGGGCTGGGGTCAGCATTAGCTCGAGGGAATGGGCCCCTGCGCCCTTATGGATGGATCGATGGAGTTGAGGGAGTAGTGGGGCTTAGCCCCGAGCTTCTCTTTGGGCTCAACGGGGGAGTCCTCCATACCATGGCTCTCGCCGGAACTGCTCGTGTTGAGGAGAGAGAGGCTTTTGGAGCGGACGAAAAAGAAATCAGGGAACATGAATTTGTAGCTCAGACCCTCCTCGCTAAACTCTCTGATCTCGGACAGACCAATCGGCACTCCCGAGACATTATGGAGCTGGGGCCGCTGGTGCACTATCACAGTGCCATCGATGTTGAGCTCAGGAAAAAAGAGTCGATTAACCGATTGGTAAGCCTGCTTCATCCAACGCCTGCTCTCGGGCCGCTTCCTCGGACTGCCGAGACTCTTGGGGATCTGGTTTCATGGCGCCATCGCCTAGGTTGCCCACGTTGGTTCGGGGCGCCATTCGGGCTGTTCAGGGATGGTGTGTTTGAGGTGTTGGTAGGGATTCGGATGATTCGCTGGCAGGGGTCGCAGGTGGAGGTTCCCTCGGGATGTGGTGTTATTGAGGAGAGCCGTCTTGTTAATGAATGGCGCGAGCTTCGTCTGAAACGTGAGTCAGTTCGTAGTATTTTTGGTGTTTAATCGGAATGAGGGGGGAAGTGAAAGGATTACAGGAAAATGGGGGTCAGGGACATGGTTGAAACTTTCACCGGAATCAATCTGAGGCTTGCAGGAGATTCGGCTGGGCATCTAGGGTTGGGGCGATGAGCGAAGCTACGGCTCACACGCTTGAAGCGTGTCTAAGGCGAGGGGTTAGGGAGTTTGTTGTATGTGCAGGTGCGCGCAACCTGTCATTGGTTCTGGCGGTTATTCGTTGTGAGGGAACTAAAGTTTGGAGCCATTTTGAGGAGCGAAGTGCCGCCTTTTTTGCGCTGGGTCGCATTCGTAAATCCGGGGCTCCTGTTGCAGTTATTACCACCAGTGGTACTGCGGTGGCCGAGCTTATGCCTGCTGTGATCGAGGCTCACTACCAGCAGCGCCCTCTTATCGTCATCACTGGTGATCGCCCCCCAAGATACCGTGCCAGTGGAGCTCCCCAGACGATCGAACAAGTAGGACTCTTTGGTAATTACGTGGAGGGGTGTAACGACATAAATGGCGAAGGTGTAGTCCCTCTTGAGAATTGGAGTGGCTTGTCTCCCTGGCATCTTAATGTCTGCCTGGAGGAGCGTGCGGAGGTGCCGGTTATTTCCGTGCCCTCGGAGCAGGTTGGTGGAGCTCGTAGTCCCCGACCTCCCGTCACTGCACTTGTTAGTTTCCTGGAGCACACCTTTAGGGGGCTTGTCGTTCTGGTTGGAGGCTTAGAAGAAGACGAGCGAGAGGAAGTATACCACTTTCTCAAGGCCCTCGGAGCTCCGGTAGTGGCTGACGCCACGAGTGGATTGAGGGAGCATCTTGGATCGATTGCGCTTACCGACGGAGATGGTATCCTCCACAGCGCTCTTCCGGGAAAGGTCCTCCGTCTCGGAGATGTTCCGGTTGGTCGTTTTTGGAGAGACCTAGAGACTCATCCCGCGATTGAGGTCCTTTCAGTAACTAGAACGGGCTTATCCGGGTTGGCACGCGATTCTGAGGTAATTGCTGGGAGGGTGCATGATGTGCTCAGGGGAATGGGTAAGCCTCCAGCAGTGGGTGACGTCCTTGATCTGCTCTGCAGATCAAACAAGCGGAGAGGAGTTCTAGAGGAATTACTCGAACGTTATCCAGATAGTGAACCCGGGTTGATGCGAGTGCTTTCCTCTCATGTTGCTACTGGTAATAGTCTTTTTCTGGGAAATAGCCTCCCAATTCGTGAGTGGAACCTGTGTGCGCAGACGGTTGTTCCGGTGGAAGACGTGCTAGCGAACCGCGGCGCAAACGGTATTGACGGTCAAGTCTCTACATGGCTTGGGACTACAGTCGGGCATAACAAGGCCTGGGGAATTTTTGGAGATCTTACGGCTCTATATGATCTTACGGCGCCGGCTTTCCTCGAACAGGATGATGGGAAAGAGAGAGTTCTAGTTGTCATTAACAACAGAGGCGGCCGGATTTTTGATCGGCTCCCTGACTTTAAAGAGCTTAGCTGCGATGAACATAAACATGTCATAAACAGGCACGATCAGAAATTTGAGTCGTGGGCGGCGATGTGGGATCTTGACTATCAGCTTGTGACAAGACGCGATCACTTTGACGTGAAGAGCCAAGATCGACCTATCGTGCTTGAGTTGCAGCCCGATGAACAACAAACAGTAGAGTTCTGGGAGGTCTGGGATTCATGAAGTTATGGTGCCTCCACGGAGCAGTAGGACTTGCCGCTGACTGGGATGATTTCAAAAAGAGGATTGAGATGGAAGGTCATCAGGTTCATGCCATTGACTTATGGAGTTATCTCGATGATGCCGAATGTAGCTTTCAGGAATTTGCGGTAAGGCTTTGCGAAGCGGCGCGAAAGGAGTCGGCACCACCGGTTTTGATCGGCTACTCGATGGGGGGGCGACTCGCCCTGCATGCCTTAATCGAGGATCCTCTGGTATGGAGTGGGGCAATGTTAATTTCGGCGCATCCAGGTCTCGAAGCCGAGAAAGAAAGAGTTCTACGGATGGGAGCAGATGCTGAGTGGGCGGCAAAGATTCTCACTGGGCGTTGGGATAATTTTTTGAGTGAGTGGGAAAGTCAGCCTGTCCTGCAGGGAATGTGTAAGGCTCCACTTGCGGATCGAAGTAATCTTCGTGACAGACAGATTGCGGTAGCCAGAGGATTTACCTCATGGTCATTGGGAAAGCAGCAGAACCTGAGGAATTCCTTAAAGGATATCGATAAGCCCGTGGTCTGGCTGGCGGGGAAAAGGGACCAGAAATTCGCGAGTCTGGCAGATTCCCTTTGGTCACGGATGCCCGACGGTTATCTTCTAGGCCCGCTTGATGCGGGACACAGAGTGCCCTGGGAAGCACCTAAGGAATTTTCTCTTTGTGTAGAACACTTGCTCGACCTGATTAATCGATAGTTGCAGTGGGCGAGGCCTGAGCCATCATTCCAGCGTGAACTGGATCACAGCAGCCGAGTTTGAGGATATTCGTTACGAAAAGAGCGAAGATGGACAGATCGCGAAGATCACGATTAATCGCCCGGAGGTGAGGAATGCTTTCAGACCATTAACGGTGAAAGAGCTTCTTACTGCTTTTGAGCTATCTCACGAAGATGATGGTGTTGGGGTGGTCATTCTTTGTGGTGAAGGAGAAAAAGCCTTTTGTTCAGGTGGAGATCAGAAAGTTAGGGGAGAGGGCGGTTATGTTGGCGGGGATGGCGTCCCGAGGTTGAACGTTCTGGATCTGCAAAAGAAGATAAGAAGTCTTCCGAAGCCTGTGGTCGCCATGGTTGCTGGTTACGCAATCGGAGGAGGGCATGTCCTACATGTCGTTTGCGATCTTACCATAGCTGCTGATAACGCCCGGTTTGGGCAGACTGGCCCTAAGGTGGGGAGTTTTGACGGCGGACTGGGCTCAAGCTATCTGGCTCGGATCGTGGGGCAGAAAAAGGCCCGCGAAATCTGGTTTTTATGCCGCCAGTATGATGCGAAGGAGGCGATGGAAATGGGTCTCGTGAATACCGTTGTTCCCTATGAGCAACTGGAGCAAACAACAGTTGAGTGGTGTCGGGATATGCTCCGGCATTCCCCTCTGGCTCTCCGGTGCCTCAAAACAGCTCTCAATGCTGATTGTGATGGGCAGATGGGACTCCTCGATCTCGCAGGGAACGCGACGTTGCTTTACTATCTGACTGAAGAGGCGAAAGAGGGGAAAAAGGCTTTTCTCGAAAAACGGGAGCCAGATTTCAGAAAGTTCCCCCGATTTCCTTGAGGAGCTGACATGCTGAAGAGCTACTTCATAGCCGCACGACCTAAGACTCTTCCCGCGGCATTTGTCCCGGTATGGGTAGGCTGCCTTCTAGCTTGGCAATTTGCTGGGGCGTTGGACTGGTATTTGGCCCTTTGGACATTCCTGAGCGCTGCAGCCATCCAGATTGCGACCAACTTTTTCAATGATGCGATCGACTATGAGAGAGGAGCAGATACTGAATCCCGTCTCGGCCCTCGGCGAGTCACGGTTAGTGGCTTGCTTTCGCGGCGAGCGGTCTATGGCGGGGCTTGGGTATGTCTTATGATCGCGTGCCTGTGCTCCCTTCCCTTAGTGCAAAGCCGTGGTTGGATCATAGTGGTTATCGGACTTCCCTCGCTGTATCTCTCGTATGGTTATACTGGTGGATCTTTCCCTCTTGCGTATCTGGGTTTGGGCGAAATCTTCGTCATTCTCTTTTTTGGGGTCGTTGCGGTTGGGGGCAGCTATTTTGTCCAGGTAGGGACATGGGACTGGCCTGCAGGAGTCCTTGGTTTGCAGGTGGGGCTTCTCAGTGCGATTCTGATTGCGATCAACAACCTCAGGGACGTGGAAGAGGATAGGCGGAGTCATAAAAATACGTTGGCTGTGCGTTTTGGGTCTGTGGTGATTCACCGAATGATTACAGCTTTTGTCGTTGTAGCCATGATGCTGTCTTTTCTTGCAAGCTTCTACGGGGCTCCATGGTTTCCGGTTCTGAGTATTCCTTGGTTCCTCATCGGGTTATTCTGTGTGAGGGGAGTGAAGGCTTCTCCACCGAGCGAGCGCTACAACCGGTTTCTTGCTATTGCAGCTATTCAGTTAATGCTATTCGCCATGCTATTTACGGTTGCGGTGTCGCTCTAGCAGGACGAGTGCAGCAGGAAGATCTAATCGCAAAGGTAATGGAGTCCATCTACCATTGGAAATACCGCATCAAAGCCAACAAAAGGCTTAATGCCGTTTCCTCGCGGAGAGAATTTGAGGGAGCTTTGCTTCGAATCGGAGAAGGCTTTGGGTGTCTCCATCCGTGGCCGGAGTTGGGAGATCCCGATCTTGAACAGTTGCTCATGGAATTCCGCGGTAATCATCTGGTTAGCGACCTTGCCAGAGGTGCATTCAGGATGGCGAAGGTCGATGGCGCGGCCCGCGAGGCGGGGGAGTCATTGATTGAATCCGTGAAGCGGTATATTCCCGAAAGTCATGCAACTTTGCCGGAATGCTCCATGAGTGCGGTGGAAGAGGCAGTTCGCCGGGGCTACGATATGATCAAGCTGAAGGGGGACAGGCTATTTGCAGGGCAACTGAAGTCTTTAGAGGAAATCGCAAGGCGTTGGCCTCAATTGTCCTGGCGCATCGACTTTAACGAGGTTCTCACTAGCGAGGAGACTATTGGGTTGAGTCAAAGGCTTTCTCGCTATCTCCGGGGGCGGATTGATTTTCTGGAAGATCCCTGCCCGTGGAGCAGGGAGGAATGGGGCCGTATCCGGAAAAGATCAGGACTCAATCTTGCACGCGATCGCGGGTCCCACCATCTCGAGAAAGATGACAACATTCTGGTGGTGAAGCCTGTTCGAACTGATATCAAGGTTGAGAAGCTTGAAGGGAAGACGCTGGTAGTGACCAGTAACATGGACCATCCTCTGGGTCAGTGCTTCGCCGCTCACCAAGCAGGAAAAATGAGGATGGAGGGGGTGAGGTTGTCGATTGGGGGGTTGCAGACTCATGGGCTTTTTGAGGCTGATCAGTTCACAGAGCGGTTGGGGGTTGCGGGTCCGACTTTCACTGCTCCGGGAGGAGCAGGCCTTGGATTTGATGACCTTTTAGAGAAGCTGCCATGGAAACGCCTGAGCTGAGAGAAAAGGACTTCTGGAATTCGGAGAGGTGCTGTGTGTTGCCGCCTCCCGGCCATGAGGGACAAGTGGAGGAGATTCGTGATGCCCTCGATGATCAGGAGAGTGTGGTTTTTGCTACCTCTGGTTCCTGTGGTCCACCCAAGTGGGTCATGTTCCCGCGAAGTGCACTTCTTGCGTCGGCCAGAGCAGTGAACCAACTCCTTGAGGTCTCAGAGAGCGATCGTTTCATGGTCGCTCTACCACTGTATCATGTGGGAGGCTTCGGGGTAGTGGCACGGGCATACGATGCAAAGTGCCACGTTAGGTCTCTGGAAGGGCGTTGGGATGCGAGGGGCTTCAAGGAGGCGATCGAGTCAGATCACTCCACCCTGACCTCATTAGTGCCCACGCAGGTTCACGATCTTGTGGCGCTCGGGTTGAAAGCTCCTGAATCGCTACGTGCGATTATTGTTGGTGGGGGGAAACTGGATGAAAAAGCGGGTCAATGCGCTCGCGATCTCGGCTGGCCGGTCCTGCAAAGTTATGGAATGACTGAGGCTGGGTCTCAGATAGCTACTGCCGATCTAGCCTCTCTCGATGAACCCTTCCGAGTTGCTCGTCTGCCGATCCTGCCAATCTGGGAATTCCGAGTAAGTAAGGAGGGGTGCCTGGAGTTCAGAGGGCCAGCTCTGTGCACGTATTATATAGAGAGACATCGCGGGGAGATGTCTTGCCGGAAAGCTAGCAACAAGGAGGGCTGGTTCAGAAGCAGTGACCTCGTAAAGATAACGGGGAACCAGCTGACTGTGAATGGCCGGGCCGATCGGAAGGTCAAGATTCTCGGGGAGCTTGTAGACTTAGAGGCGCTGGAGAATGAAATTAAAGAGTATCTCGACTACGAGAGCGCGTATCTTCTGGCGCTTCCCGATGCTAGACGGGGGATGCGGTTGGTGTTGGTTGTCGAGGAGGATTTCGACAGGCCTGTCGGCCTTCTCAAGAAGCTGAACGAGGGCAGGCCTGGTTTTTTGAGGATCAATGCGATCGAGTCTGTAGGCCGATTGCCAAGAACCGAGATGGGGAAGGTTGATGTTGCTGCCCTCCGGAAGCGGCTCAGCTAGCCCAGGAATATTCGATGAGATTGAAAGTTCTGCGGTAAACCCTGCAGAGGCTGCCCCTCATTCTTCCGAGGCGGAAATTTGAGGGGATAAAAGTATCATCGATATTCCGGCTATTGGATAAGATCTCGCCCTCGTTGACAGGAGAGCATTGGGACATAGACTCACTCCCGGTGAAGCCAAGGTATCCATACCTGATCATAGCCCTGTGCCTTTTTCTGAGTTCATTTCTGACGGGATGTTCAGGAATGAAGAGTCGTGAAGACGAAAGCCGGAGCTCCCGCTCGTGGACAAGAGCAATCAAGCAGGAGCTGCAGACTCTTGGCTACCGGAATTGGATAGTCATCGGAGATGCAGCATTTCCCCTGCATAGCAGGCCCGGAGTGCGGACGATATTCATCGACGATAAGATTCCTGAAGTCCTCCAGGAGGTTCTTGACGAGTTGGAGAGGGTGCAGAATGTCACACCGCGAATCTATCTCGCGAGAGAACTCGCTGAGATTCCTAACGATCGCGCTCCCGGTATCGGAAGTTACCGGCGGAAAATTGAAAATTCTCTGCGAGGCTACCCTGCGAGAGAGATGGAGTTTCGATCCTTGTCTCTGCTTCTTGAAGACAGCGCTAATAAATTCACGGTGCTGGTCTTCAAAACCTCAACGGCTCTACCTTATTCGGGTATTTTTATTGAACTCGATAGTGGCTACTGGGATCCGGAATCAGAACGGGATATGCGGGAGCGTCTTGAGAAAAAACTCAGGATAGAGTCAACTTAGGTTTCTCCTGATGAAGCATAACGAAGAACGACTAACCCGGGAACGGGAAGAGGCTTGGATCGGTGATGCGGTTCTTGCGCTCTTTGTAAGGGAGTGGATCCTCCGGGAGCAATGCGCTCTGGATGGCGAAAAATTCATTCGCTTTACTTCCAATGACTTCCTCAGGGGGATTGGGAACCCAACTCAGGTAGAGGCTCGGATAGGCTGTGTCTACCGGGACGAAGGAATGGCGGAGGCCTACAAGTATATCGAGGACAACCTCTTGCCTGTTTTTCTGGGACAGGAACGTGCAAGGGCTCAGCGAATTCGTAACGGCGAGCTCAAGGGCTGAGCCTCCCAAGGCGCCAATCGGAGCCACTTGGGGTGAAGACCAAACGGTCGTGCAGTCTGCTAGGACGACCCTGCCAGAATTCGATGTAATCTGGTTTTACCTGGTAACCTCCCCAGAAGTGAGGAAGTGGAATATCGCTACCCTCCGGCCATTTTTTCTGCAGCTGCTCTTCTAATTCTTCAAGATGTGACCGGTCGTTAACGGCAGAGGTCTGATGCTGGGAAACCCAGGCGCCGATCCGAGAACTTCGCGGCCTTGACTGAAAGTAAGACTCCGACTCTTCCCGTGTTGTGCGAGAAACGGTGCCTCTGATAATGATCTGGCGCTCAAGCTCCCGCCAATGAATGACAAGAGAGGCTCTAGGATTGGCTTCGAGATCTTGCCCCTTCCTCGAGTTATAGTTTGTGAAAAAACTGAAAGATCCGTCTTTAAGACCTTTGAGCAGGACGGTGCGGGCAGAAGGTTCTCCTTCGCTACTGGCCGTTGCCAGAGTCATTGCGTTGGGTTCAGTTACTCCTGCCTCAATCGCTTCGCTTAGCCAGTTTTCAAACTGGAGAAATGGATTGGCAGAAATCTCGGCCTCAGTAAGACCTCCCTGCTCGTAATTTTCACGAAGGTCAGCGAGGCGATTGTTTTCCTTACTCATCTAACTCCAATATACGCAGATCGCGGCGAAAGTAGTGGGATTTTTACGAGCCGAATACTCGAAAGGCGGATTCTATCTGGCCCACTGGTAGACTCGGACGTAATCGACCTGCATCACCTGAGGAAACTGGCTCGCCGGGATTCGATCGGCTCTCTGGTCTTCCTTTTCGAAGAAACGTCCGTCAACCGCAACATTTAAGATGAGATGGAAAGGCCGATCGTATGGAGCAGAGGGATTTTGGCGAGCGCTCGCCGACCACCACTCACTGGCCTTTCGTGTTTTCCATCGAACTCCATCCACAAACCACGAGATCTCCTCGGCGTTCCATTCGAGGGCATAGACGTGGAAGTCCTCAGCCGCATCTTTTCCCGGGAACTGATAGGTATGATCCAGATGAACGTTGTCAGGCCATTTTCCTCCAAAGTGCAGGGCTCCAAGAGTTTCGGTTACTTTGTTTCCCCTCGACTCCACGATGTCAATTTCTCCTCCAGCGGCCCAGCCTCCGTAGGGAGAATTCGTGGGCATCATCCAGATGGCTGGCCAGATGCCTTGGCCGTCGGGCAGCTTTGCCCTGATCTCGAATCTACCGAAGGTCCAATCCCCACGGTTCATTGTGCGTAACCTTGCGGATGAGTAAGGTTGAGTCTTCCCGTCGCTGGTTGTATGGGAGTCCCGGTAAACTGCTATGTTGAGGGAGCCATCTTTGACATAACTATACTTCGGATCCGTACGGTAGGCCTGCCGTTCGTTGTTACCTCCCCCATAGTTGTTCTCTTCCCTTTCCCATTTTCCAAAATCAATACGATCGCTACTAAACTCGTCGGACCAGACAAGCGCCCACTCCCTGCTCGGCATATGAAGACGGTATTCACCATCAGGCTGGAGGGTGGACCAGGGATTCCCAGTTCCGAGAATAGCGGGACCTACATTCTTCCAGAGGGGGCGTCCCTGAGAATCGGTTTTTTTAATCTGGAGCTGGTGTAGTAAGCCCTTTTTTGTAGGAAAGCTCAGGGAGAGTGCGGGTCTGCTCTCAAGGTCCGTCTCAGCACGAAGAAGAGTTGGTGAAAGAGCGATAAGAAGGAGAATCGTGCGCATACTGAGATCGTAGCATGCTTCAGGTTTCTCTGCAGATACAGGGTAGCACTTCTGAGCGCGTTCAACCCTCAGCGAATTCGGAAATTATCCCGGACTAGGGTGCAAAGGGATTTAGGTCGTATGCGTCAAAGACTTTCTCGATCACGCTCCCTGACTCCTCCATTTCCTCGCCTAGTTCTCCCATCGTCCTGCCCCAATCCTCCATTACCTGAGGGAAAAGAGGGTCCTCGGCCATTTTCTCGACGAACCAAGGCCCGATGGCCTCTTGTCCGCCTGACATGATTTCGACCGGGATTGGTATTTCCTCCATGTGTGTCGCCATATCCGCGGTAGCATCCCGAAATCTGTTTACTGGCTGTTTCAGGTCCTCGGGGAGGTCGGCAGTTTCGATCGTGCTGAGCTTATCGCTCAATTGATTGAGCTGCCGCATGGTGTCGAACATTTGCATCGGGTTTTCACCACCACCCCCTCGGGCGTTCTCTAGTTTTTCGAGAAGATCCAAGACTCCTTTCTCCCGGAGTTCAGTGGTGAAGGCGACAAC